>JBDNFB010000041.1:0-107851 GCA_041690055.1 Myxococcota bacterium
CCTATGACTCGGGCGAGAACGATGAGGGCGCGGCCTTCGTGTTTCTGGGCAGTGCGTCGGGGATCGCGGACGGCAATCCCACCACTGCAGCCGCCCAGCTCGAGTCCAACCAGGCCAACGCATTGCTGGGCGGCAGCATCGCGGGAGCCGGCGATGTCAACGGCGACGGCTTCGCGGACGTGATCGTCGGGGCTTCCTCCTATGACTCTGGCGAGAACGACGAGGGCGCCGCCTTCGTCTTCTATGGAAACGGAGATCCCGACTTCGACGGTGACGGTCTGCCGGACGCCGTCGACTCAGACGACGACAACGACGGCCTGCTCGACATCGTCGAGACGGGAACCGGCATCTTCGTATCCTCGAGCGACACCGGCACGAGTCCCCTGAATGCCGACTCCGACGGTGACACCTTTCCGGACGGATGGGAGGTCGATTCCGGCTACGACCCGAACTCGAATGCCGATCCGCCTTTCTCGGCTTTTGTGTCGAACTCGGCGTCCCAGGTGAGTGACCAGCCCAAGTACCGCAACCTTTCGGTTCCTTCCGAAGTCTTCGCCGTCGAGTCCGTCTCGCCCCCGCCGGCCACCTCGCTCCCGGCCGGTCCCGGTACCTGCTCGATTAACGTTCTCTCAGAGTCCGAATGCGGCGATGGATTTTCGTCGCAGGGCTGCTTCGATATCAACTACACCGTCGTCGCCCCACCGAACCCGCCGTCGAGCGGATTCGAGTGCTGTGGGTGGGAATCGGAATGCGATCTGACATGTGAAAGCAATGTCTGCGAGGGAGGGGAGACCTGTCCAGACGTTTGTCCGAACGGCGCTCCGAGTTCGCCAACGGAACCGTGCATCAACGAAAATTTGGATTGTCGCAACGATCAGGCGGGCTGCACTGCGGAGTTTAGCCGGCTCCGCCATATTGCGATTCCCAATGTCCCGGCTTGCTGCTTCGTGGCGAGAGGCGTTTCCGTCTTTCAATGGCCAGCACCCGCGCAAACTCCGATCCATTCCGATGCGGACGAGTATCCGGATCAATGCGACAACTGTCCCGCAGAATCGAATAACGATCAGTTGGACGAGGACGGGGATTTCGCTGGCGATGCCTGTGATAATTGCCCGCTGCTTTCGAACGGGGCACAGGTCGATAGCGACGGGGACCAGCGGGGAGATGCGTGCGACATCGAAAACTCGAGCCCGTTCGTTTGTGGTGACACCGACCAGGACGGTTGTGATGATTGTTCGTCTGGCGTTTTTGATCCGAACAATGACGGGATCAATCCCGATGGCAGCCCGATTTGTGTACCGGAGCCAGGCGTGGAGGCTGCATTCATCATCGGGACTGCGTGGCTCTGCGTGCTTGGCGTGCGAAGGGGGCGCTTGCCGGTATGACCAAATTCGCTCGGCAGCCGAATGTTCACGCGATTCATGCATCAACGCCTAGAACTACTGCTTTCGGCAGTGACGAAAACGCGGACAATCCCAGCGGCTCCATGCAAATACGCCGCCGTTTTGGGAGACGCACACTAGCAACCGCCCCGACTCACCTAGTTACATACCAGATAGATCTCTCCCCGATATGCGCGAACTCGACCGAAATGTCGGCCGAGATGCCGTCTGTCTACGATCGTTCTAGTCGGGCCGAAACGCGTTTGCGTCCTGCCACCACTAACGCCATAACGTCAGCGGCGAGTGAAGCCCCCATCGACGGCTCCGGGACGACGTACTGAAACGGGCTGTCTACCGTGAATAATTCACCGGACGCATTCTCAAACAGCAAGAAAACCGTGTCCGACGGAAAACCGACGGGATCGAGGACTGGAAGAGTGGTGCTCGGGAAAAACTCAACCGGATCCTCGAAGTCGGGCCCCAGGATCGTCGGGCTGAATCCGTCGAACGAGGGCCCCGTTAGGCTCGCACCGCTCGAAAACTCGATCGGGCCGACGGAGTCGTTGGACGACCAGATAATCTCTCCGTCGGTCGCAACGAACGATGTTCGCTCACCGGATGCGCTCACGAAATGAACGAGTATGAGTTCCAACGCACCATCGAATCTCTGAAACGTTCCGAAATCGTCCGAAATCGGCGTCCCGACATCGTAGGTGACCAAGCCAAAGCACGAGTCTCCTTGTGAGAAGGACAGTGAGGGTGTCGGCATCCCGGACGTGATCGTCGGGGCCTCCTCCTATGACTCTGGCGAGATCAACGAGGGCGCGGCCTTCTTTTTGGTAGATCAAGTCGCTCGCCCAATTCGTCCGGGAAGCGGGTTGGATTCGTCTAGAGAGCGGTGCGCCTCCGCTCCCGGGACCACCCGAAAATCGCGAGCAGCGCGAGCCCCGCGAGGAGTTGCAAGCTCGCTCGTGGCTCGGGAACGATCCATGGCTCGGCACCAACGCGGCCATCGTTTATGGAGAACACGAGCTGGCTTCCTAATGCCGTCAATGCGCCGCCGCCGCCGCCGGGCCAGGTGGCGGTCACCTGTTCCGTGCCCATCGACGTTCCGTCGGAGCGCCAAAGCGCGTAGCCAAGTACACCGTCGTTCGCGGTGAAATAGAGCGTCCCGCCTACGTCCGTCAACCCGCTGGGGCTGCTGCTACTGATCGGATTGAAGTTCAAGAGACGAAACGTCCCTGTTTCCGTCCCGTCGCTCCGCCAGAGTTCCTCGTCGCCCGTGTCATCCCGTGCCCTGAAGTAAAGGAGGCCGGCGGCCTCGGAGAAGGCACTGGGCCAGCTGCTCGGAAGGCCCAAGTTGATGTCTCGGACGACCACCGTCCCGGCTTCCGTCCCGTCGCTTCGAAAGAGCTCGTAGCCCGCCGCGGGGTCGTTGGCCCTGAAGTAGACCAGGCCATCTATCTCGACCAGATAAGCGCCGCCACTGCTGCTCGATCCGGGCATGATGTCGCGAACCAATTGCGTTCCTGCGGTCGTCCCATCGGTCTTCCAGAGTTCATAACCCGCCGCCAAGTCCGTCGCGAAGAAGATGACTTCGTTCCCGAGCGCCACGAATGAGGATGGGAATCCTGAGTTCGGTCCCGTTAAGATGTCTCGGAGGAGATACGTCCCTCCGGTCGTTCCGTCGGAAGTCCACAGTTCAAGACCCGAGATGCCGTCGTTGGCGTGGAAATACGCCCGTCCCCCGACCAGCAAGGTGCTCCCTATGGAAGAACTCGATACGCCGGGGTAAATATCTCGAAGCAACACGGTTCCGAGTTCCGTGCCGTCGCTCTTCCAAAGTTCCTTGCCATGAATTCCGTCGTCTGCTGCGAAAAGCAGTTCGCCCCCGAGATCGCCAATAAGTGAGATCGAGGGCCAGCCCATGTCTGGGCGGATCTCGGCGACGAACACTGTCCCAACGGTCGTGCCATCCGTCTTCCACAGAGCGACGCCGGTCGTGCCGTCGCTCGCTGTGAAATAATTCGTGGCGCCAACTGAAATAAATGCACCCTGAAAACCGCTATCGGTTCCCGCCGCGATATCGCGCAAGAGCACAGTTCCCGCTTCGGTCCCGTCGGACTTCCACAGTTCTTGCCCGTGCATCTCGTCGTTGGCGTAGAAGTACATCACACCGCCCGCGACACCCAGGAAATAGGGGGAACTGCCGTCTGCCCCCGGCAAGAGATCAATGACCTGGCTAGTGCCAGCTGCCGTGCCGTCCGTCTTCCACAGTTCGGCACCCGTCGCGCCGTCGTCCGCACGGAAGAGGAGCGTCCCACCCAGATTGACCAAAGGAGAGAAATAGGACGATGATGCGCCTGGGGCGATGTCCCGCAGCAGCGTGATCGGGATCGCCGGCAGCGGCGTAGCATCGCAAGCGTCGCCGACTCCATCTGCGTCGCGGTCTTCCTGCAGAACGGAGCAGTATCCGTCTTCACCGGACACGTCGCAGGCTACGTCGGCATTGCAGGCGGCGCCGACCTGACCTTCTATGCATGTCCCGAGATCAGGACCGTTCGCCGCACCGGAACAGTTGTCGCAGAGATCGCCCACGCCATCGCCATCGGAATCACCCTGAGAGGCGTTCGGCACATTCGGACAATTGTCGCAGCCCGACCCTAATCCGTCCCCATCGGCGTCGTAAGTATTCGCGTTCGCGTCGAACGGGCAGGTGTCGCAGGCGTCTCCCAGATTATCACCATCGGTATCGGTCTGGTCAACGTTCGAAACGGAGGCACAGTTGTCACACCCGTACCCAAGGCCGTCGCCATCTTGATCACTTTGACTCGAGTTTGAATAATTAGGGCAGTTGTCACAGAGATCGGGGACCTCGTCCCCGTCGCCATCCGTCGGAGGCAGCCCGGCGTAGGCGCCCCATTGAAACGTCTCCAGCCCCTCACTCCTGAAACAGCAGCTCGCTACACCCAGGCCTTGCAGTCGCTGACGCTCGGTGTCGCAACTTGCTTGATCGACCGTGCAGTCGAGCTCCTCGTTCACGCATTCGACGTTCCCGGTACACACGCTCCCCGGCCCCTTCTCGGGACAGGTCTGACCGCCGCAATCATTCTCGAGACACGTGAGGTCGCACTCCGCCTCCCAGGCACAGCAGGCGAATCCGTCGCTGGGGAAAATCGGCGCGAGATCGAAGCCAACTACGATGCATCCGGGCGCTTGCTCCAGATTGAGACACTGCGCCCGAGTAGGAATCTCCATCGAACAAACGCCGAGCGTGACCGTTAAGTCGGCGGGCTCGACGAACTCGCTTGCGTAGGAAGTATTTGATTGTTGCCAGCGGTATTTGGGTTGGTCACTCGCCTGAATGGCGCCTGCATCCTCTGCCGCCGAATCCGGGAGAGGTGACGTGTCCAGATCGCAAGCATCCCCCACGCCGTCGCCATCGCCGGCGTCTTCCTGCAACGGATTGGGCAGCCCCGCGCAGTTGTCGATCCCGTTCGCCACCCCGTCCCCGTCGAAGTCCCCGTCGCCATTGATATCAACATCGCAATCGTCTCCGACTCCGTTCCCATCGGTATCCGCTTGACTCGAATTTGAAACCCAATAGCAGTTGTCACAGGCGTCACCCCGACCGTCCCCGTCCTGATCTTCCTGGCCCACATTCTTATCGTTGCGACAATTGTCGTCCTGGTCATAGACGGAATCGCCGTCATCATCGTCGTAGTCGCAACGATCCTGGGGATCGATGGGACATTCGTCGCATACGTCCCCGTCGCCATCGTCGTCCCAATTTTCCTGGCCGGGATTTACAGTGCGATAACAGTTGTCTATATCGTTCAGAATCCCGTCCCCGTCACGATCATCATCGCAGACATCGCCGATCAAATCGGAGTCCTGGTCATTCTGGCTGTACTGCCAGGTTGATGGGCAGTTATCGCAGACGTTTCCCCAGTTATCTCCGTCGGGATTACTTTGGTCGCTATTCGCGAGCGAGCCGCAGTTGTCGCACACCGCATCGATGCCGTCACCGTCGAGGTCCGAATCGTAGTTCGCGCGCAGAGGGCAGCTATCAACTCCGTCGTCGATCCCATCCCCATCGCTGTCGGGTTCTGTCGGATCGGTCCCGGGATTGAGGAACACGCTGTAGCCCGTGAAGAGATCGAGATCACCGTCTAGGTCCGCGTCGGCTGCATCGAAAGCACGGTAGCTGCCGGAGCTTATAAGCGGCGCGGTGACGAACGTTCCCTGTGCATCAATGTTCTCGAGCCACGACGTTGCGCTCTGCCCGCCGCCGGAAATCAGGGCGTCCAAGTCACCGTCTCCGTCGAAGTCTCCGGCGCTCACGGAATAGTAGTAGTCGCCTTGGTCGACGACGGACTGCAGGACGAAGCTTGCTGGTCCGGCGTTGCGATACCAACTCGCGCTGGTGCCCTCATTGAGCAAGAGGTCGTCGAAACCATCTCCATCAAAATCGGCGATCGAGAAATTGTCGGGGTAGTTGAGTCCGGAGACGAGGACTTGCCGCGAACCCAGGACACCCGCGCCGTCATTAGGGTGCCAGGCGAGCTCCCCAGTCTGCGTGCTATTGCCGCACGAGAGAGACAGGACATCCGAATCGCCGTCGCGATCGACATCCATCGCCACGACGCTGATCGGATAGACCCCGGGATCGGGGACGGTCTGCTGCAGAAAGAACCTCGGAGACTGCCCGGTATTCCGAAACCATCCGAGCGCAGCCAAAGAGTCCGCAACGAAGACCACATCGAGCCGGCTGTCGCCGTCGAGATCCGCAAGCGCCAGATCCCGGACTCGAAAGTCCAAATTGGGCAAGTCCTCGGGCGGCGCCAACGTCCCTGGCGCCTCAAGGTTTTCGTACCACCCAAGCGTTTCGTTCATACCCACGCTCACTACGTCCGCGCGTCCCTCGCCCGTCAGGTCGCCAACGACGACCGGAACGTACGATGTGCTGGTTCCCGCGTTCGGTGCGGACGCTGGCGTCTGCTGGGTACCGAAGCCGAGCGTCCCGCCAAGATTCTCCGCCCAGTAAAGCCATCTCCAGTCCGAGCCGAGCGCATCGGGATCCCCGTCTCCATCGACATCCAGGGCGGCTGCGCCGTTCCACGTATTGAACGGCACGTTGAGCACCTCAGTCCAAGGCACATTCCGGCTCCGGAACCGCTCGTCACCATCGGTGACCCCGTCATCATCGGTGTCTGCGTCGAGATAGTCCGTTCCGGCCGCGGCCTCAGCCGAATTCGCCAGGCCGTCGAGGTCGGCGTCATCGGTCCCATCGATGACGCTGTTGGAATTCTCGTCGGGGTCCAGTGGATCGAAGCCAATCTGCACTTCAAATCCGTCGCTTAGGCGGTCGTTGTCCGAGTCCGGATCAGAGGCGTCTGTGCAGATTGAGGCTTCACTTGTTCCAAGGAGGCCGTCCTCATCTAGATCATCCTGACCATCGGCGATGAGATTTCCGTCTTCGTCCGCATCGATCGGGTCGAAGCCAAAGGCGAGTTCGTACTCGTTCGAGAGTCCATCCGAATCCGCATCCGGAAGTCCCGAGTTAGTCCCGGGAATGCAAACCGGAGCGGTCTCACAGGCATCTCCGACGGCATTCTGATCACTGTCGATCTGGTCCGGGTTCGGGGCGAAGTCGCAGTTGTCGCATGCGTTGCCCAAGCCATCGAGATCGTAGTCTGATTGATTCACGTTCGGGACGAGGGTGCAATTGTCCATTGGGTCGTCGATGCCATCGAGGTCGGAGTCGAAAAAGGGCGCCAGGCCGATCCCAATAGTTGCGACAGCCCCCTGAGAATTCGAATTATCTGCGAGGACGACCGTGTCTCCCGGATATCCAGTGCCAAAAACGATTTGGGTCGATCCTGTACCTAAGGCGACGAAGGTCATTCGGAATTGGGCGTCACCGCCGCCGCCGATCCCGTCGAGCCCGGGATCGTCGATCTGTTCCGTGACTGCGCTGGTCGACGCGCCCGCGAAGAACTGCACCCGATTCGGGTTGGCGCCAATCGACGATTCCACAAGGGGGATCGGCGCGAGGTTACCCAGTCCCCCAAAGCTTCCGACGCCAGGGATGTAGACCACGTTGAAAATTGAGGCCACCGCTTGCCCGGAGCCGCTCACGTAGTCGACGACAGATTCGTCGTATCCGTAGGCCGAAGCTGATAGGCCCTTGATGCTCTCCCCATCGGAGGAAATGCGTACGCCAATCGTGAATAGGTCGCCGGGAGAGAGGAAGTTTGGGTCTGCCCCCGAGATCTCTATGATGGAAAAAGACACGGCGTTGGCGGCGGAGGCACTCAGACACAAAGCGATCGCAAGACAGAGTGGCCCGAAGCGCTCTTTCAAACTTGCTCGTTTCTCCAGTCGATCTCTGGCCATGATTGTTCTCCAATGAAGCATCTGCGGTGCCAAGCTGCAGCAGTCAAAACTCGGAATAGCACATGTCCGACTCGAAGCTCTTGTCGAGGTCGGGAGCGAGCGAATGCTAGTTCAATTCGTCAAAGCGCTCGACGCACGATCGAAGAGTGACTAGATGTGATAGCCCTACTCCCGGCAGGGATCCCACGCCCAGGGGGGCCGCACACGGCCCCGTTTCGTGGCTTTGGCGGTCAGCATCGGCCTGTGTATGGCTCTGGGATGGTGCTGAGGGGGACTTAGTCAGCAACCATCTGGAAATCAGGAATGGCTCCTGTGAAGAGAGTGATGGTTACCTGATGATCAGCTTGGTCCAGCTAGGCCGACGATGCCTGCAAGAGCCTGGCGCCGCGATTTTGCCTGGATGGAGACGCGGGATTGGTGCGTCCTGACCGGTGCACGGATCCTCTCGGGCATCATTGCGCCGAAAGTGCACCGCGGAAAGGTCCCGGGCGATGCCGCTTCGGGACCGTCGCTAGTCGCCGACTGGAAAAGTATCAGAAAAGTGTTTAAACGGGCACGCCATTTCAGCCCAGAACACCCTGTAGAAACCAGCAGCGACCTGATTCTCTACCCCAGGCTTCGTCTATTAGGCGTATGCTACGCGAAGCAAGTTAGGCCGGTGCATGCGAGGGGTAAATCGATTGGTGAAGTCACAAGCGGGACGAGCCCCCGGAGGGGCGGGCGGGGCGAGCCGTACTCTCCGGGAGAGTCTCGTTCGCGGCGGTGGCGTCCCTTCTCTTCGCCTTCTCCGCGACGGCCTCGGATGAGTGGCTCGGGCGGGTCCAGGAGGAGATCGCGCTCCGAGCACGATGCGAGCTTGAACGCGCAAGGCCTTCAGGCGCCCGACCGGGCGCAGAACTTCCGGACCTACTTCGATTGCTCCGGCATTCGTGTGCACGACCGGACGAGCTCGGGAAGTTCCAAGCTGCTTGGGCTTACTGTTGTTGCCTTGGGCCGCGGCGAGACGTTCGTGCCAGTCGCTCCGGGCGAGGTGGTGAGCGAGGGCTCGCGGGTCGAGATTCGCCGGTCGGGGATCTTGGAGTGGTACGTGAACTCGCCAGAGGGACTCGAGCAGGGGTTTACACTCCCTGAACGCCTGAACGCCTGGACGGCATGGGAGCACTCTTCCTTGAACTGAAGCTGGATGGAGCCCGAGTCTCTCTGCGCGGAGACAGCGTGCTCCTAGAGACGGAGCGGCGGCGACTCTCGTACGGGAAGCTTGTGGCGGTGGACGCGACGGGAGGCCCCATCGAGGCATTGTTCCTGATCCGGGAAGAGGAGCGATTGCGGATCGTTCTCGATGATGATGACGCGATTTATCCCTTGACGATCGATCCACTGCTTACTGAAACCTGGGACACGTTCCTCGAGTCGGACCAGGCTAGTGCGGGGCTGGGAACCAGCGTGTCGGACGCGGGGGACGTCAACGGAGACGGATTTGCTGACGTGATTATCGGCGCCCCCGAGTTCGATGCCGGCGAGAGCGACGAGGGCGCTGCTTTCATTTTCCTGGGCAGTGCCGCGGGCATCGTGAACGCGGGCGGCAATGGGGCTGCCGCGATGATTGAGTCCAACCAGGCATTCGCAAGGCTGGGGGCAGCGTTTCTGGCGCCGGCGACGTCAACGCCGACGGTTATAGCGATGTGGTCGTGGGTGCTCGTAACTATGAGGATGGGGAGTCGAATGAGGGCGCCGCATTCCTCTTTTTGGGTGGCCCAGCTGGGATCTCCGATGGAAACCCGACCACTGCGTCTGGGGTGATCCAGTCGGACGCGGTGGGCGGTCAGCTGGGGGACAGTGTCGCGGCCGCAGGTGACGTCAACGGCGATGGCTTCTCCGATGTCGTTGTCGGTTCGATCTATTTCGACTCCGGCCAAACCGACGAGGGCGCAGCGTTCATCTTCCACGGCAACGACAATCGAACGGGTCGCCCCGTAGTGTCGCGTCAGCTCCGAGCCGGGGCCGCGATCCAACCCTGGGGATTCGGCGATCTCAACTCCTTCGAAGTCGAGATGAACGTCGCTCACCCAGGCGGTCGAGGCCTTGTGCGCCTGGAGGTAGAAGCCTGTCCGCCGGGCGTCGGATTCTTTGATTCCGGATGCGTCCGGGAGTTCTCAAGCTGGGTAGATACCGGGAGTGTGAGTTCCGTTTCGGCGCTCGTGGGCGGTTCCAACGCCCTCCCGGAGGACACGCTCTATCGATGGCGCGGTCGGCTACATCACGCTTCTCTACACGTCCCGTCCCCCGAAAATCCGCCCCATGGCCCCTGGCGCCGCGTGATGGCCCAGGCCTCCGAGGCGGATATCCGAACCGATTCCGACTTCGACGGGGACGGAATCGGCAATGCGATCGACAGCGACGACGACGGCGACGGCCTGCTCGATATCGTCGAGACAGGAACGAACGCCTTCGTGTCTCCGAGCGACACCGGTACGAATCCTCGCAATGCGGATTCCGGTGGCGACACATTCCCGGACGGCTGGGAGGTCACCGCCGGTTACGACCCCACGGCGAACCTGGATCCGCCCTTCTCCGCATTCGTCGAAAACACTGCCATCCAAGTGAGCGACCAGCCGAAATACCGCAATCTCTCGGTGCCTTCGGAGGTCTTCGCCGCCGAGTCCGTTTCGCCGCCGCCGGTACCCTCCTTACCTGCTGGTCCAGGTACCTGCTCGATCACTGTTTTATCGGAGTCCGAATGTGTCGCCGAATTTGCGCAACAAGGCTGCTTAGACATCAACTACACGGTCGTCGCCCCACCGAACCCGCCGACTAGTGGCTTTGAGTGCTGTGGGTGGGAATCCGAATGCGATCTGACCTGTTTGGACAACACCTGTCTGGGCGGAGAGGCGTGCCCTGGCCCCTGCCCGGTGGGTGTCCCAGCCTCTCTCATGGACCCGGCATACTGCGTAGGCACCAACCTCGACTGCCGCACGAACGAGGAGGGATGCGACGCCGAGCGGATTCGACTCAAGACGCGGGCTTCCGCTCCTGACTGCTGCTTCCTGGCGCGGGGCGTGGAAGTCTTCCAGTGGCCGCCTCCGGACGAGCCCCCTGTGAACTCGGACCAGAACGTGTATCCGGACCAATGTGACCTTTGCCCGAACGTGATCGACAATGATCAGTTCGACGGTGACGGTGACGGACGGGGAGACGCGTGCGACCAGTGGAGCGGAAGCCCTTATGTTTGTGCGGACACCGACGCGGATGGCTGCGACGACTGCTCGAGCAGTTTCTTCGATCCGGCAAACGACGGAGGCCCATCGGATCCCCCGGGCGTGGCTTGCCCGGAGCCTGGCGGGCACCTTTTGATCATGTCAGGTGTTCTCGGGTTGGCCGTCTTGTCGCGACGTCGGGTCCAGCTCCTGATCCCCTGTTCATAGCGGTGTACAACCAAGGGTTGGACGGTCCTGCCAAAGAGGCCGGACTCAACTCAACAAGTCTCCGGGATTCCCGTCGTGGTACACCTTACTTCGCCTCTCTCGCCCGACACCAGATGAGGGTTGAGTTCGGCGATTTCGCGGACGATCCGGCGTTCCCTGCAAATTGAGTCCGGCGAATCGAAAAACCGCGATTCAGGGCTGATTTCGACCCGGAAATGTAGCTTTTAGGCGTCTCCGAAAGGCTAGTGATCGGGCCCCGAGAGGGATTTTTCGCCGAGAGATGCGCGCGAGCGCAAAACTGCTTAAGTTCCCGGCCTCGTCCAGAAAAACGTCGTGCGGCAAACGTTCGGCCAACTTCTGCCAACATGTTCGGAAAACAAGGGAAATCAGGTTATGGATTCGCGGATCGTTTTGAGAATGGGCCTTCTATTGATTGTGGCGCTGGGCGTCACGGGCTGTGGCTCGGACAGTGATATCGATCCCAACGAGTCCGCACGGACCCGGTCGATCCGCGAAAAAGTAGAAGCGGATATGGAAGAGGATCGGCTTAAGCGCTTCGCGCCGCGGATCGCCCATGCGACTGCAAGCGCTGCTGCGGCTCCGTCTGCGGCCCTGATCACCGTGGTCGAAGGCGCCGCCGAAATCGTCGAGGTTTCCAGCGCGACGCCCTTCGAAGTCGGCGAAAAACTTTACGCGGCCAACTGTTCCAGTTGTCATGGTGCAGCCGGCGGCAGCGACGGTGCCCTCGCGGCGAGCCTCGTTCCCAAGCCCTCGATGCACAACGATGGCGGTTACATGAACGCGCTCTCGAATGACCATATCTTCAAGGTCATCAAAGAGGGCGGCGCCGCCGTTGGCAAGTCGAACATGATGGCGCCTTGGGGCACCTCACTTTCGGATGACAAGATCTGGGGCCTCGTCGAGTTCGTCCGCTCGCTCGCGAACCCGGCCTACGAAGGCCCGTCGGTCTAATCGGAAGGATCCGCCAGGCGGAGGCGCCCGTCGCGCTTTGTGAAAACGCGAGCGCTCCGCCCGAAGCCCGAAGCCCTAAAGCCGCCGGCCTAGAACACCCGGAAGCGCCGCTTCACGTGCTCTTGCCGGATTTTGATCGCTTCACGGCGCTCTGCCGGTGTGAGGCGCGGCACGTCCTTGGGGAAATGCGCGTCGATCTCGTCGAAGCGGATCACCTTCCCTGTGATTTTCGGCCAGTCCTTCTTGTCGGGAATCTGCGAGTAGGCCCATCGATGGGAGAGATATCCCTTCGGTAATCCAGTCGTATCGATCCAGTTCTGTACGCCGGGATCGTTATGCGCGACAATCCAGCGCTGCACGCCGTCGTCGCCCCTATGCATCTGGAAATCGTTCAGACTGCTTTGGTTGTTGGCGTATTCCGGCGACTCGCCCCACATGTTACCGAGGTGGAAGCTCGTGTAGGCGGGGGTGCCTGTGAAGGTGGCCTCGATAAGGAAGGCTTCGTCTTCTTTGAGATCGTAGATCCCGCCGGCATAGATGTTCGCACTCATGCCGCCGCCGGTATCGGCTGAGGCGCCGTTCGGTTCGTTGTAGCCGTTGATCGGCATGAAGTACTGGCCAGCGCGCTCGGTATGGTCCTGGTTGCAATCGAGGACGACATCGTAGAACTCGAGCCAGAAGCGCATCTGGCCGCGGATGATGCCGCCCATGCGGCGCAGGCTGGCCGCCGCGCGTTCGGGATCAAGGGCGGGAGAGCCAACGCCCTCGGTTTCGAGGGCCGTGATCGAGAGATGAGCGGGCTCTTCGTTTTCCCAATCGTAGAAGAGTTGGCGGCCGCTGATATAGCTCGCATAACGATCTCCCTTTTCGGGGCTTCGCTTGTTCGGCGGTTTGCGGGTGCAGAAGAAGTTGCCCGTCCAGTCCGCAGGCTTTTCAGGCGCGAGCAGGATTTCGATCGTGCCGTCATCGTCGATTTGTATATCGGCGGTATCGAGGGTGCCGAAGCCCGTTCGGAAGCCCGGCATCAGCTCGCTCAGTTCGCCTGTATCCCCGGCCATCGGGCCCGACGCCACTTCGAAGGTCAGGTATTGGGGCGCGACCCGGCCTTCGGCGCGCGGTTCGCCCCGCCAATGTCGGAAGTCCTCGACCTTCGCTTTCACGAGGTAGGACTTGCTGCCGTCGATCGGCGAATAGAAATAGACCGCGTCGGGGTTCTCGATGGTCGACTTGTTGAAGATGGAGAGCGCGTTTCGGAACGCGGGAAAATCGGGGTCCTCGTGGAACGCGCGCTCGATGCCGTGATGCACGAACCCTGCGAGATAGCGATAGCCCTCGGCCAAAACGCGAGGGCTCGCTTCGGGCGGGAAATACTGAGGGTCGTCGATGGTGTCGCGTGCCGCTTGGAGATCGCTAATCAGATCATCCCAGGCGCCGCGGAGATCTTGCATCGCCTGTTTGGTTTCGGGGGAGGGGGCTTTCTGGTTGCTCATTGGGCCATTCCTATGCGCTTGGTGGGCTGAAGGGAACTGTAAGTTGCCGGATGGTGGTCCAGTCGCGAAGCGCTGTCACGTCGTCGTGAGAGGGGTCGGGGTGGTTTCTGACAAGTGCTTCTTCTTGAGCATGATGAGGTGCTCGCTTGCCCATGGTGCGCAACGCGCGATGAACGGGATTGTCTAAGGCGGACAAGGCGAAGGGGCTCGAGGCGTCTGACCTTTGAGGGCCGCTATGCCGTTCAGCTTAATCTTTCGTCGTGGTTGCCGAAGAAGATGATTCCGCGTAGATTCTCATCGGATTAGGAAATCATCTCGTGAAGTCGGCATTGCGTTCAATATCGGTCTGGATCTCGTGCATAGTCGTGCTGCTCTCCCTGTCGGGAGCGGCAGATACGGCAGTTGCGTGTGCGGGCGCTCCTGACCAACTGGACAAGTTGGTTACAGGCAGCTTTGAGAGAGGCCTGGTCCTTGCGGAGCCCAGCCGCAGCCCCGTTGAGTCGGCCGCGGCGCATCATCCGACCCCACTTCTCGTAGAGACGTCGATCGAATCCGAATTCGATGAATCCGATCAGGACGACTTTTCTTCTCTGCTGGCTTCGCACGATTCGAGCCAGGCAGCTGTTTCGCGGCGGATACGAGCGCGCTTCTTCAGCGCCTCCGCCACGACCCTGGGGGCTCCAGACTCCCGCGGTCCCCCTCTCGCCTGATCGCTGTTCGGTCGTCCTCTCTGTGGGCTTCGTTCCGTCCTAGGTCCGACTGAGTTTCGACTTGGCTACGGCCTCGTTCCAGCTTAGCTCCGACCTAGTTCCGCGTTCGTTCCGCGACCGAGCTCAATCTTCCTCAACTGACTATTACTACGTCCACGTAGGGGCTGCGCTCACTCGCGCGCTCTTACACGTGGAAGAGGATTCGGCGTGGATTCAAACAGTTCTTCGGGTTCAATTGCAAGCGGCACTCTTCTTCAAGACTTGAAATCAGGCTTTCTCGTCTTCCTCATCGCTTTACCTCTCTGCTTAGGCATTGCGGTGGCCAGTGGTTTCCCGCCGGTGGCGGGCATCTTGACCGCCATCGTCGGGGGGATCGTCGTCAGTTTCCTCGGAAGCGCGGAACTGACAATTAAAGGTCCCGCCGCCGGGCTGATCGTCATCGCAATCGGCGCCGTTCATGAGTTGGGGCAGGGCGATCTCACGGTGGGCTATGAGCGTGCGCTTGCTGTGGGAGCCGTCGCGGCGCTGATTCAAATCGGATTCGCTCTTTTTCGGACGGCGACGGTCGGAATCGCGATGTCTCCGTCGGTCGTTCATGGGATGTTGGCAGCGATCGGGGTCATCATCATCTCGGGTCAGATTCACACGGTCTTCGGGGTTATTCCCGAGGCCGGCGAGCCGCTCGAGCGGCTCGCCGAGATCCCTCACACAATCATGCACGCCAATCCGGAAATTCTTCTGATCGGGGGCGCGTCGCTGCTCATCCTCTTCGGCTGGCCGCTTCTACGGTTCTCCTGGGCGAAAGCAATCCCTGCGCCGCTCTTGGTATTGCTTGTCGCGATCCCGCTCGATTTGGTCTTCGGCCTGGACCGGCCACATGACTATTACTTGTTAGGCCAGACCTTTCACGTAGGGCCCGAGTATTTGGTTGCGCTGCCGGGCTCGCTGCTCGATGCCATCCACTTTCCTGATTTCTCGATGATTACGAGCGCTGTCTCGATCAAGTACATCATCATGTTCGCGTTGATCGGAACGGTCGAGTCGACGCTGAGCGTGCTTGCGGTTGATTCGATGGACCCCGAGAAAAAACCATCCAACCTCAATAAGGACCTCTTAGCGGTTGGCATTGGAAACCTCGTGTGTGCCGCAATCGGTGGCTTGCCGATGATCTCTGAGATCGTTCGCAGCAAGGCAAACGTCGATGCGGGCGCCGAATCGAGAAAGTCGAATTTCTTTCACGGCGCTTTCCTATTGCTCTTCGTCGCGCTCGTGCCCGGTTTGCTCCAGATGATTCCTCTTGCCGCATTGGCGGCGATGCTCGTCTATACCGGAGCAAGATTGGCCTCTCCGACAGAGTTCATTCATGCGCGGAGCGTTGGGATTGATCAATTCGCATTGTTCATGACCACGTTTATTGTGACTTTGACGACTGATCTTCTTGTGGGCGTGGGCGTTGGGCTCGCGCTCAAGGTCGTCTTGCACTGGGCGCGAGGCGCCTCCCCACTCGCCCTGGTGTCCACGAAGGTCGATGCTGTGCAAGATGTGGAGGGCACTATGACCCTTCGCATTTCGGGCGTGGCCGCGTTTACGAGCCTTCTTTCGGTTCGGAAGCGGCTTGCCGAGGTGGGGCCCGAAGTGCGGCGAGTCGTTGTGGATATTTCTCAGGCCAAACTCGCGGATCACACCTTTCTTAGCCGGCTGGATGCGATGGGGGCTGAGCTGGCAGACGTCGACTTCGTCGTGGAGGGGTTGGAGTCCATGTCGCCTGCGACGGAACATCCCCATTCCACGCGGACGAGGCAGGCAGGGTGAAGGTCGAGGTGCGGGAAAAATCTGAGAATTTCATAGAGGCTCCGAGCCTGGACGATCTTGTCAGCGACGCGGCGGAACTACTTCCGCAGCAGGCGCCGCTCCATGCATTCGTTCATCACAATACCCTTCATCATTTCGAACATCTTCCCTTTGAGGAAGCGGCTATCGCAGCTTCAAAAATTCTTGGAACGGAGGGGTTCCAGAGCGAGGCCGCGTTCCGAAGTCATATCGAGTCGGGACGAATTCTGGATCGAGATTTGGTGGAGACCGTTCGAGATGGCGAGCACGCCCGCGAGGAAACGATCTTTGAGGGTGGGCCGACAGTTCGGGAATTTCGACTCTTTCGATTGCAGCATCTATTCGAAATCCCGACCGGGGCCAGCCTTCGCTGGCAGCTTGAAGAAGGCGGGGCCGCCTCAAAGCTTCGGTCTGATCTTTCTACTGAACGCCGAAATCAGATTCTCGCCTTGGGGAGCGAGGATGAAGAACTCGCTCAGATTTGGGGCGCTTTGGAGCGAGTGGCCGAGGTCGAGGTCAAGGTCGGGACATGCGTCGGACCTCGTTGGCGAGATCGTTTGTACGCCGCTTTCGGCTCAGACACCGACTGCGAGGTTCATCCTTGTTTGATTCGACTGAGCGCGGCGTTCCTGGATCAGGGGGTCGCGTATTGGGCCATGCCCGATCGCGATCGCGGCTTTCTCTCGGCCGTCCGCAGGCTCTACGGACTTCGGTTTGGTCCTCCGTTTCCCTGGGCTGACGGCCTTGGTTTGAAACTTAGAGAACAAGAGAGTGAAGGCTGGAGTGCCGAAGAGACGGTCGAATGGGCGCTCGATGAGATGCAGGTCTCTGACCTCGATCGGGCAGAGGTGATCAGGTCAACCCTTCTTTCGCTTCGTGGCTGGGCGGGGATGATGCGGGAGATCGAACTTCATCCGGATCGAGCCCCGGTGGAGGCGCCGCCTGCGTCGCTCATGGACTACCTCGCTGTTCAGTTGTGTCTCGATCTATTCGCGGCACGGGCCGCAGTCCGTGAGCATCTCGGAAATGGGAAAACGCTCTCTGACGTGAGCCGTCCCGTTAGCCCGCGAGCGAAGCAGAACCTCGCATTAGTGTACGAAGCATATGCACTCGCTCAGCTATCGGATCTTCCGCTTGAGACATTTCAGTCAAGAGACGTTGCGAAGCTTTGGATGCAGGCTGTAAGCGACTTCGACTCGATCGAACGTCGGCGCGTCTTGCATCGTGCCTATGAACGACGACACCGCGTGGAGGTGCTCGATGCCATCGCAAAAGCCCCACTGAAAATTTCGCGCCTCGATTCGCCCGTCCCTCTGTTCCAAACAATTTTTTGCATCGACGACCGTGAAGAGTCGTTGCGCCGACACCTCGAGCAAGTGCAGCCCGACGTTGAGACGTTCGGCTACGCCGGATTTTTTGGAGTCGCGATGGACTATCAGGGACTCGATGACGTTCGTTCCAAGCCCCTTTGTCCTGTTGTAATCAAGCCGCAACATTTGGTGAGGGAGGTCGCCGAGGCCCCGGGAGATGCGAAGGGCTATTCGCGCGCGATGAAAAGGAAGGCTTTCGCACAACATGCCAGCTCAGTGGGCGCCCGAACACTCGTGCGAGGCGGCCTGATTAGTTCTCTGCTGGGGCCACTTTTGATTATGCCGCTGGTCGGTCATGCCCTCTTTCCGCGCATCGCGCGTCGCATCGGCGAATGGTTTGATAAGGGCGGGATCGAACGTCCAGCGACTCGGTTGGTGATTGAAGCGCCTCCCGATCTCGACGTCGAGGAGGCGATTCGTGCTGGCTATTCCGTCGAGGAAATGGCGGATATCGTCGAGTCGGCGCTGCGCACGATGAGCTTGGATCCGGCTGCGTCCTCTCTTGTGATTGTCGTGGGGCACGGTTCCTCGAGTCTCAATAATCCCCACGAAGCGGCGCACGATTGTGGCGCAACGGGCGGTGGGCGGGGCGGCCCGAACGCTCGAGCGTTCGCAGGGATGGCGAACCATTCGGCTGTCCGAGAGCTTCTTGCATCAAGAGGCATGACGATTCCGAAGACCACCTGGTTCCTCGGCGCGTACCACAACACATGCGATGACGGGGTGACCTTCTACGACGAGGACCTTGCCCCCGAGCAAGTTATGGAGACGATTGGCGTTGCCAAGCGTCGCTTCCGAGCCGCGTGCGAGATGGATGCCCACGAACGATGCCGGCGTTTTGAGACGGCGCCCTTGAAGGTGAGCAGGAAGCGGGCGCTGGCCGATGTGCAGGAGCATGCCGTAGACCTCGCTCAGCCTCGACCTGAGTACGGGCACGCCACGAACGCGGTCTGCATTGTCGGAAGGCGGGACCTGACGCGGGATTTGTTCCTCGATCGCCGGGCTTTTCTTGTCTCTTATGATCCGACGAGCGATCCGAAGGGGGAGCTACTCGCGCCGCTTTTGCTTTCTGTTGGGCCAGTCGGTGCCGGCATCAACCTTGAGTACTATTTCAGCTTCGTGGATCCGAGTGGCTACGGAAGCGGAACCAAGCTTCCGCATAACATCAGCGGCCTTGTCGGTGTGATGGACGGTCATGCCTCTGATCTTCGGACCGGTCTCCCCTGGCAAATGGTTGAAATCCACGAGCCCGTCCGACTCCTGACGATCGTCGAAGCGGGCGTGCCGATTCTCGAGAAGGTCCTTGCAGAGCATGCCGCATTGCGGGGCCTGGTCGGCAACGGCTGGATTCAGTTTGTCTCTCGTGATCCCGAATCAGGCAGTCTCGCTGTGTTCGAGAGAGGCGGATTTCGGCCCTATGTACCGGAGTCGGTCGAGAGGGGAGTCGCGCAAGATTCGGTGTCCTATTACGGCGGGCGGCGTGGCCATCTTCCTCCCGTCTGGCTCAAAGATGCAGAGGTCGCATGATGTCACCCGAATTTGACTGGGTCGCGCTCGCTCTGCTCGCAGTTCCGGGGCTGCCCATGTTGGCGGTTCTTGTTCTCGCAATTGCGCGTTGGGTCACTGGAAAGCGGGCAACCGAGCGCGTTGTGAGTTCGCTTGCGGGCTTCGCCTTCGGTACTTCGACGTTGGCGAGCTTTGCCCTTGCTGTGTCGCTGATCGGGAGCGAGTCCGCCGGGTATGTCGCGGATTTAGGCACATGGTTTTCTGTCGGCCACTATCACTTTTCTTGGACGCTGGTTGGCGACCGGCTCTCGCTGCCCTTTGCGATTTTCTCGTCGGGACTTGTCTGGACGATCGCGACGTTTTCGCGCCGATACCTCCACAGGGAAGAGGGGTTTCACAGGTTCTATCTGATGCTCTCCTTCTTTGGGGCGGGGGTATTGCTTGTCGTCCTCGCCGGAAACCTCGACTTGATCTTCTTTGGCTGGGAAATAGTGGGGCTCACTTCGGCCTTGCTGATCGCGTTTTTCCACGAGCGAAAAGCGCCGGTCGAACACGGACTGCGTGCGTTCCTGACCTACCGCTTCTGCGATATCGGTCTTTTGAGCGCTGCAGTCTGGCTTCATCACACCGCGGGTAGCTCGACGTTGACGGCGCCCATAGAGGGTATGAATTGGGCGACTCTGGTGATCCCCCAGGAGCAAGCCGATGTATTTCTCCTCGGAGTCTTCTTGATCTGGGCCTCGATTGGGAAGGCGGCCCAGTTCCCACTGGGCGGTTGGCTCCCTCGTGCAATGGAAGGCCCGACGCCCTCAAGCGCAATTTTCTACGGTGCGATTTCCGTGCATCTTGGTCCCTATTTGCTGCTGCGATCCACACCGATTTTGGAAACTAACGTGATTCTGCAATGGATCGTGATTGGCATCGGAGTCGCGACTGCGCTTCATGCCACTTTCGTCGGTCGAGTCCAGACGGACATCAAGAGCGCTCTGGCGTACGCGTCGATGACCCAGTTAGGCGTGATCTTCGTGGAAATCGGATTCGGCATGTATACGCTGGCCCTTGTTCATATCGTGGGCCACGCCTCGCTTCGAAGTCTTCAAATTCTGCGCTCTCCGAGCCTATTGCACGACCACCATCATCTGGAGCAGGCGATGGGCGCGGCGCTCCCTCGGAGTGGCGGCCACCTGGAGCGTCTCGTGCCGTCGTCTTTCCAGCCCTGGCTGTACCGGGCGGCTCTCGAACGCGGCTACCTCGATACGATCATCGTTGATTGGTTCGTGGGCGGCTTTGTTGGGGTGGTTCGAAGAGTCGATGGTCTTGAAAAGCGGTGGGCGTCTCTGCTTGCAGGAGAGGACTCTGCGGCGGTCGAGATGGGCGCGATTGCTCAGGTGGAGGAGAAGTCATGATCAACATGATCGCGCTCGTGGCTGGGGTGGCTGTTTTTCTCTTGGGCTTCTCGCTCAACGTCGGCTTGTCTTTCAGTAAAGCACGTCGTCAGGCTTTGTTTGGCCTCAGCGTCGTCGCAGTCCTTTACGCAATAGGATGGATCCTTGCGAACGCGCAGCAGCTCCCAGTCCAAGGGCCGTCTGAGGCCGAGACCCTTCTGGACGCTTCTGGATCGGGCTTTCTGATCGTTGTCCCGTTTGTGATTTGCCTCGTGGGCATAGTTGCGGTCGCTTTGAGTGATTCGATCTCGCATACGGTGAGGACGCTCCGAAGAATCCTGTACCTGCTCGCGCTTGCGATGATGTTTGTTGGGTCCACCGAGCCCATTCTTCTCGGCCTTTGCTGGATGCTTTCTCCCGTCATTGTTTGGACAGAGCTCCGTTCTCGTGTCGAGTGCAGAGGCGCTTCGCGTTTATTCGCAATCTTTCATATCCCCAGCGTGATTTTGTTCATAGGTGCGATCGCTGTGCGCGAATTCGGGGGGAGCTCGCTCGTTTTTGTGGCGGCGGCCCTTGGTGCGATCGGAATTCGGGAAGCTGTGATTCCTGGGCATACTTGGTTCGTGAGATTCGTCGAAGAGGCACCGATGGGGCTCGTCGTGGCCTTCGTGGCTCCGCAGTTAGGGGTTTACGCTCATGTCGAGTTGCTCATGCAAAATGTCCCTTCCGAATGGGCTCAGATCGTGGCGGCATTCGGCGCCCTGACAGCGCTCGTCGCTTCCATTCTCGGTATCGCTCAGACGTCAGCTCGTCGCGGACTTGCGTACCTCATGATGAGTCAGACGGGTCTTGTTGCGTTTGGGATTGAGGGCTCCTCGAGTGTTGCGTTTGCAGGCTCGCTCGTTGCCTGGCAGGTGCTGGCGGTGGCAACAACGGGGTTCGCGATGACGCTTTCGGCCCTTGAAGCGCGGCGGGGCGAGCTATCGCTGAAGGAGTACTCGGGATGCTTTTCGAGAACGCCGCGGATGGCCGGAGGCTTCTTGGTGATGGGACTCGGCAGCGTCGGGTTTCCGCTCACGCTCGGATTCGTCGCCGAGGATCTCTTGGTGCAGGGTTCGGTTCAGGAATTTCCGCTCCTGTCTTTTGTTTTGATCGTTGCGACGGCATTCAACGGGATGAACGTGATGCGCTCCTTCTTTCATCTGTTCTCGGGAGTGCGCGTACATACGGGCGAGGCGGACCTGACGAACCGAGAGAGTTGGTCGTTGTCGACTGTGCTCGTGGTTCTGCTCCTTGGAGGACTGATTCCGGGTGCGATCACATCGCGAGAGTTTTCGGATGCTGATGTTGGGGCTAGGGCTGGAGCCGAGGTCTCTCATTCGATTGGAGAAGCGAGCGAGTTTGTCAAATGACGTCTAGTGCGAGGCTCGAACCGCAACCGGTTGCTGGGGCGATATCATGTACGAGGCAAAAAAGATCCGCCTGCAGGGTTGGGCTTTCGAGAGTCTTTCGACGTAGAAAGGCTTTCTTTGCTGCGTTTCTGCTCCTCTTGCTTAGTGTAGGGACGGGACAAGCGGATGATCCGTCTTCTCCTAATACGGAAACTGCAGCTGGGTCGACAGAGGCGAAGGTGTCTTTCGGTCCGACGACAGGACTGGTATTCGATACCGGTACATCTCGTATCGAGCTTCATGGATATGCATGGTTTCGCGCGCAGTCAGAATCTGTTGTCGGCGGCGAGACAGACGTAGATGCAACGGTGCCTGTGGGTCGAGTCTTCGTGACGGGATCCGTACTCAACTCAAAACTTCACTTCTTCGCACAGCCTGAATTCGCGGGCGATGAAGTAAAGCTCCTCGACCTGTTTGCTGACTGGAGGTTCAGTGATGCCGTACACGTTCGTGTCGGCCAGTTCAGGACTCCCTATTCGCGCGCCTTCATCACGCCGCTGACCAATTTAGAGTTGCCCACTCGGGGTCTGGTCATAGACCGCTTCGGGCTCGGGCGAGATACCGGAGCGATGGTCTCCGGAGATCTGGCAGGCACTCGTTTCCACTATGACGTCGCTCTGGTCAATGGCGCCACGATCAATGACACAAGCGGGGAGCGAGACGCACCGGCTGTGATCGTGCGAAACGAGATCCGATTCGGAGAGCCGGTGCCGTATGATCAAGCGCCGTCGCTGACTCTGGACGACCCGCATGGGTTAACGATCGGGTTCGGAGGGGCGTACTCCCGAAAGGCTTCAAAAACTTCGGGCAATACGACGACCGAAGAACTCTGGAATGCCGCGATTGATGCCGCGTGGATGCATGGCCCGGTCAGCCTCAGGGTCGAGACTTTTCTGCGCTCTGCACACAATTCGCCCCGGGAAGCCAACGCGTTCGGAGCCTACTCTCAGCTTGGCGTGTTTGTGCTTCCGCGGCTGCTTGAGCTGGGCGGACGTGCGGGTTGGGTTTCGGAAGGGCCAGATGTGGAGAGCTACGAGGCGTTTCTCGCCGCGTATTTTAGGGAGGGCTCGCGAACTCTTGGCCATCATTTGAAGATGATCGTCGGCTACCGATTCGACTCGGGCGATCTTGTTTCTGGAAACCTACGGGACCGCCATCTCGTACGCGTCCAGACGCAGCTATTCTTCTAGTCCGTTCCAAGCTTGGATGACCCTGCATCCTTGCTGTGGATTCACGTCTCACGTGATGGAGTCGACTATGCGAGTTGCTGATCCTGGAAACGAAAAGTCGGCTCTGCCCGAGCCTCTTCCCGGCTCTCCGCTTGGAATCCTCGCCGAGTGGTTCGAGCAGGCGCGCGCGCACGAATCGATTCGCAATCATGATGCGATGGCGCTCGCGACGGTCGATATGATGGGCGATCCGCAGGTGCGGATGGTGCTCTGTCGCGGGTTCGATCGGGCGGATGCGCGCTTCTCTTTTTATACGAATCGCAACAGCCCCAAGGGCCAAGATCTCGATCTGCGCAGTCGCGCGAGCGGCGTCTTCTATTGGGACGCTCTCTCGCGGCAAGCACGCATCTCAGGGCGGGTCGTGCGCGCGAGTGATTCCGATTCTGACGCCTATTTTGCGAGCCGGCATCCGCTCTCTCGTCTGGCCGCTTGGAGCAGCGACCAGAGTCGCCCCATCGCCTCCCGCGCGGCGCTCATCGCGCGCCTGGACGAAGTGACCGAGCGCTACGGAGCGGCAGAGGGCGACGGCGACGGCGACGGCGCAGGCGAAGGGCCAGCCAAAGGCGACGCGAATGCCAAACGCGGAGGCCACGAGATTCCGCGGCCCTCGCATTGGGGTGGCTACCAGATCATCGCCGACCGCATCGAACTCTGGGTCGGGCGCGATGGCCGTCTCCATGATCGTGCCGTATGGGCGCGTGCGAGTCATGCGGAGGCGGACGGCGCGGCCTGGCGAGTGACGCGGCTTCAGCCCTGAGCGCGCGGCTGCCGGGTGGAGGCCGCCGCTCCTCACTGTGACATCGATTGTGATCTGATCGCCGGGGCGAAGGTCCGTCGGAGTGGCGCTCACGACGTCAAGCTCCACCGCGCTCGCGCCGCTCGCCAGTTGCGGACTCGTTAGGGAGTGGCAGCGGATTCTGCGTAGGGGATGTAGTCTTGTGAAGACCTTTTGCACTTTCGACACAGCCCCCCGCGGCTTGGTGTCCAGGGGCCCGTACAGGCCGATTCAATGACTTCGAGTATGCTGTCGTTTTCCCTAAGGAGACCCGGATGCAGCGAATCGTCGTCGATTGGATCGAGTACAACGCGAATCATCGTGGAGATCACCCCGCGACGATCGAGCGGCCCAGCGGCCGAGTGCAGACCTACGGCGAGATGCATTTGCGCGTCGGCAAGATCGCCCAGATGCTGCTCGACCGCGGTGTCCAGAAGGGCGACCGGGTGGGCGTGCTGGCGCTGAATTCGCAGGACCAGCTGGATCTGATTTGCGCGACCTGGCGGATCGGCGCTGTTCACCTCGCGCTCAATTTTCGACTCACGCCCTCGGAACTCGATTTCATTATCGGGAACGCGGAACCGAAATTGCTCGTGTTTGACCGCGCACTCGCGACGACGGTGGATGCGCTCACGGTCGAGGTCCCCGAGAAGATTGAGACTGAGGGGCAGGGCGGAGCGAGTGCTTTTGAGGAGAGCTTTGCCACGTGTGAGCCGCTCCTTGAGATGGTCGAGCTTGAGTCAGACGATTCCTGCATGCTGATGTACTCGTCCGGTACGACCGGGGTGCCCAAGGGCGTGATCATGACGCACGGGATGATGATCTGGGCGAATGTGAATGCGGGTGCGTCTTTCTATTGTAATCGCGACATGGTCAGCCTTTCCGTCATGCCGCTCTTTCATATTGGTGGTCTGCAGGTGTTTGCGCTGCCGGCGCTTTGTGCGGGCGGAACGGCAGTGGTCGCACGGATGTTCGAGCCGGGTGACACCTTGGCGTTGATGAGTGATCCGGCGCTTAAGATCAGCCATTTCCTCGGCGTGCCCGCGATCTACAACGCGCTGCGAGATCATCCCGATAATCCGAAGGCGGACTTCTCGCGGATGCGCGTCGCGCTCGCCGGAGCGGAGGCCGTTCCGGTTTCGCTCGTGCGTTGGTGGGGCGAGCGCGGTGTGCTGATCCAAGAGGGCTACGGAATGACGGAGAACGTGGCGAGCTGCATGGCCGTGAATCGCGAAGATGTCATCGATCATCCCGGGTCGGCGGGAAAACCGCTGCGTCATATTCAGGTGCGGGTTACGCGCGAAGATGGGACAGAGGCGGACGCGGGTGAATCCGGCGAGCTCTGGTGTCGCGGGCCTGTTGTGACGCCGGGGTATTGGAAGCGCCCGGAAGCGAACGAGGATTCGTTTGTGGACGGCTGGTTTCGAACGGGGGATATCGGTTCGAAAGACGCCGACGGGTATTTCTACATAGAGGACCGCTTGAAAGATATGTACATCTCTGGCGGCGAGAACGTGTATCCCGCGGAAGTGGAGAACGTTCTCTACGAGATGCCGGAGATCAAAGAAGTCGCGGTGATCGGCTTGCCGGACGAGAAGTGGGGGGAAGCGGGATGTGCCGTGGTGGTCGTGCAGGAAGGGCATTCGCTCAAGCCGGAGCAGCTTTTCGATTTCTGCCGGCCGAGGCTCGCTCGCTTTAAGCAGCCGCTCAGCATCGAGTTCGTGTCGGAGCTACCTCGGAATGCGACGGGCAAGGTGCTCAAATTCGAATTGCGGAAGCAGTTCGGGAAGGCCCAGGGGTAATGAGTCGTAGTCATTCGTAGTCAGTCGTAACCAGTTGGAGTAGGCAGGGCTTCGCACGAGGGCGACTGTTCTCTAGGAAGAAGCAGCTGCGAGGGTGCGCGCCCGGATAAAGATCCCGTCCCGCTCATCTCGGGGGATGAAGCTCCGCGTATCGCCCACCGCCTTGCGTGCCTCGCGAAGGCGAACGATGTCATGGCGATAGAAGTCTTCGAGGAAGCGGAGTTCTTCACCGATTTGAGAAGCGGATTGCCGTGCGCCCTGGCTCTCAAGGAGCGCATCACAGAGCGTTTCGAGAAAGTCGGCCCGTCCGCCGTCGAGAAACTGGCGGATCTCTTCGAGCATCTCCGTGGGAATCCGGCGCAGCGCAACAAGCCGACTTCCACGGAGCCGGGGCGCTTCAGGAAGGCGGCTCGGGGGTTCGAGGTGGCCTAACCATCCGAGTAATTCGACGAGCGAGTCGAAGGCCTCGCGAGCGCGTGTCCGAGGCCGAAAGCTGCCGTGCCAATGGAGGTCGACGGCTTGAAAGACCTCGGGTTCGGTCGTGAAGCAGAGCAGGAGTCGTCCTTCGTGGAGTCCTGTTCCGAAAGCGGGATACAGAAAATCGAATGCGCCGTCTACGTTGAAGCGGGGCCGCAGCTCGCGGATGAGCTTGTTCTCAAGCAGCAGCGCGTCGGCCTCCGTCTCCTGAAGTCGAATTTCGACGGCGTGGGCTTCGCGCACGAGCACACGCATCTTGCGATGCGCCTTGCGGCGGCTCGCTGTGCGGTAGCTGCCGAGTCGACGGCGAAGATTCTTGGCCTTGCCCGCGTAGAGGACTTCGCCGGCTTCGTCCTTGAACAGATAGACGCCCGGCGTCTCCGGCAGCTTGCGGACAAAATCGACACCAAATTTGCGATCAAAACGCTTCATGCTCAGGGACAAGCTAAAGGATCCGCGAGCACCGCGCATGAATTGATTCTGTCGCTTCGGTCCGCGAGACTTTGGCTATGCAGAGTGCATTCAACGAAGACCTCCCTAAACAGGTCGAGCTGAGCGAATGGCCGGAGCTCAGCTACCGACTTCGTTTGACGGACGGTCTGCCTACATTTCCGCCCGAGCGGGGCGTGGTTGAAGCCTTGGTAGCGGGCAGTGGTCGCGCAGGGGAGGAAGTCCTCGGTCGTATTCCGCCTCGGGCGGGCGTTGCGACGGTCGAGGCGATCGCTGCGAATGCCGCAATGGGGGGATGCTTGCCGGAATATATGCCGGTCGTATTGGCTGCGATCGAGGCGGTCTTGGAGCCGCGTTTTAATTTGGCGGGCGTTGTCACAACGACGCATCCCTGCTGGCCACTTGTGATCGTTTCGGGACGAGTCGTCCGCGATCTCGAGATGGCAACGGGAGAGTCTCTTTTTAGCGGGGGTGGGGCACGCGCGAACCTGGCCATCGGTCGCGCTCTGCGACTCGTACTCTGGAATTTGGGCGGGGCCTATCCGCGGGAACCCGTGCAGGAGATCATGGGGCATCCCGGCCGGCTCGCATTTTGTATCGCGGAAGAGCCGAGCCGTTCGCCGTGGCCAACGCTTTCCGATGCGCTTGGGCTTTCCGATGCGGAGAGTGCGGTGACCGTCTTTGCCTGCGAAGGGCCGCAGATCGCCAATCTTTGGGGCGTCGAAACTGCGGATGAGCATGCGGTGGCCGAGCGATGGCTTGAGCTCGTCGCCGATCAGATGTGCGCACGGGGCAACTCGAATACACACACGATGGGCGAGATGTTAGTGGTCCTGAGTCCCTCGATGGCGCGTCGGTTGGGGTCGGAGGGATGGAACCGTGAGCGTGTGCAGGAATTCCTGTGGCAGACGGCGCGAAGACGTCTCGGCGATATTCGTGTGCGTGCGGATGGCACGCCCGCGACGGATTCGTCCGCACATTATCCGTGGTGGCCGGAGTGGTTGGATCAGAGCGATCCCGAGACCCGGGTGCCTGTAACGGAATCGGCTGAGGCAATCCATCTCGTTGTGAGCGGGGCGGATAGTATTCCGTGTGCCGCGGTTTGCCCGTCGTGGGGACATCTGGGCGGTTTCGCTTCGAGTCGAGCGATTGAGTGATCAAAAGAGGAGACGCGCATGATTGAATTGGTAGATCCGCGGGGACAGGCGACGAATAGCGGGGAGGCGCTCGCCCCCCGTGTGGCACGCGCGGAAGAGCTCCGGCGCATAGGCTTTCTGAGCAATGAGCCCGAGCACCTCACAGGGCCGCATTTTCCGGGCTACACCCGCGTGCTCGAAGAAGCGCTTCGCGAACGGTTCGGAGATCTCGAATTCCACCGAGAGATCAAGCCCGTGCTGTCGCGCCCCGCCGAGGGCGATCTGATCGCACGCTTCTCGGGCTACGACGGAGTCATTAACGGTTTAGCAAAATGAGGCTCCTGCACTTCGGGCAGTTTGCTCGATGCAGTGAATCTTGAAAAGCTTGGCGTTCCCAGTCTCACATTCGTAACTGAGCCATTCGCGCATGCGGCACGGACCCACGCGCGGATACACGGTATGCCTGAGCTGCCTCTGGTCATCGTGCCGTCGGACTATCTAGATCGGTCCGACGAGGCGGTCAGAGAGAAGCTTGCGCCTTTGATCGAGCAGATCGTGTCGCAGCTCGTCCGGTAAGGCCGACCCGATTCCCGCTCCTGCCCGCGCCCCCGTCCGGGTAGAACCCGCGGCTCCTGTTCAGGCAGACGTTCGGTCGTTCAGAGACCAGTCATAGTTCTTGAACTCGATCGTGCACTCGCTGCATGAACGAAGGCGATGCCTCAGCTCCGGTGTGCCGTGATCCAAGAGGAAGTTTCGGAGGCCTCGTGGGAAATCAGTTTCATACCAGTTGAAGATGGCGGAGAGACGAAGTGTGTTCGAGTCTTCGTCGAGTTCGATATTGCGCTCCTCGCTCAGGAAACGGACGGTTTCGCGGGCGAGCTGCTCTTCGAGTCGGTCGGCATCGAATGCTTCTGCGGGGAGCCGCGGACATGACGCGGATGCACAGTTGAGCGCGAAATGGATGCGCGGGTCCTTGAATCGGCGCCGGATCAGACCGTTCTCAAGTGTGTATATGCGCGTCTTTTTCTGCCCGAGCCTGATTTTATTGAATACAAAGAATCCTGCGCCCTCAGGCAGGAAACGAAAAAGCCAAGGCGCACGAACGTCCTGCACACTCGCGAGGGGGTATTGGTCGAGGACGAGGCCGATCACGCTCGCGTTGTATGCATTGATCCAGTAGGCCAATTGGGAGTCTTCGCTTGGGAACAGCCGGGGTTTCGAGTCAGGACTCACCGAAGCAATTTGGTCGAGGTACAGATCGAGGTCGGCGCGATCATCTATTGCCTGGGCATAGTTCAACCGACCTTCTTGGTCGACGTATTGCGCAAGGAAGCTGTTCAAGGCGTCATGCGTGAAGGTGGGGAGGGGCGCGCGTGATTCCCTTCTGCCGCTGCTCACAAGGGCACCTGATATTCGGGCGTCGCGTGTCTTGCTCTCCATGGGAGGTAATACGTCGGCGAGAGCGAATGAGTTACGAGGTCGGCGACGCGTCGGCGTATCCGAAGAAGGAATGGAGCAGGGCTCTTGTGCGAACGTCGCGCACTTTAACGCCGGAGGCCCGGTCCGATCTGGTCTACCCAATGCGAATGGAACCCATAGGGCACGCGCTGGGGGATATGGATGCGCGCAATCGGGCCCTCGCCGAAGCGCTGCGCGTCGAGGATCCAGCATTCCGACCGGGCGTTCGGCTCGTCACGAATCAGGCCGATCACGTAGCCATCGTCCTCGGCGCGTGATCCTATGCGCGGAGCGAAGACGAACTCCTGCGTGTAGGTCCCTTCGCCGAGTTCGATCGTCTCGATCGTCTCGTCCTCGCGGTCAAATTTGACTATGCGGTCGAAGAGCAAGGAAGCGCCGTACTCTGTCGCGAAGCCTGATGCATAGCCAAACCGATTCTTCTGGCCCGTCATTGCTTCGTTAATGCGGGGAAAGTCGAGGAAGGCGCTCGATATGTCGCGCTCCTCTGAACGTCCCGTCACCAGGTTCAGGCGGTATTGACGAAAGCGCGCCATCTCCTCATCGGACACGGAGCCGGACAAAATCTGCGTTTGGTCCGACCGACAGGCGTCGAGGACGATGTGTTCGCCTTCTTCCCAGGCGTTAAACACGTGAAAGATGTAGCCGAGTTCGACCTCAAACCAGCGCATCTCTTCGCTTGTGCCACGGCGCGGGATCACACCGATTCGCGCTCCGTTTTCCGGCTCCCAAGCAAAAGCAGGACCGCCTTTTCCCACACGTTCGAGCGAAAACGTGACCGGCATATCAAGGATCAGCGTGTAGTTCTCCGTAATCGCCATGTCATGAATCATCACCGCCCTCGGCAGCTCGAGCGGCACATCATGAACCAGCTTGCCCGTCTTGTCTGCAACGCCGTAGCGTACGTAAGGAGGGAAGGGGGAGTAGCCGAGGAAGACGAGGTCGTCGTTGCGCGGATCTACTTTCGGATGCGCCGTGACTGAGCTTTCCCATTGGCCCTGGAAGGTCTCGGCACCGATTGTTGTTAGGCCTCCGAGCTCGATTTCTGTCGGCGCGCCCGCTTCGAAGGTTGTGAAGGTTCGGCCGGCTTGATGGGCGAAGGCGGTATTGGCCAGGTTCTTGAGCGGCATATCATCGGGGCGGGGGCTGTTGCCAATATCCATGAAGCCGCCCCAGAGCGCGCGCCCCGCCTCGCGCTCTCGTGCGAGGCCGGGCGTTTCGACGAAGCGATTGCGGTAGAGCGCTTCTCCCTCAGAAAAGGTGAGCTGATGGACCATCCCGTCTCCATCGAAGGGGTGGTAGCGCTCGAGGGACATCGGCTCGACCAAAGGGTTGGGACCGACGCGGAGAAAAGAGCCTCGGAAATCGGTCGGGATCTCGCCGACCACCTCCCGGCAATCGCGATCCACTTCCTGGTAAGTGGGGGCAAAATTTCCGGCGAGAAAGGGGCTGGCGCTCAGGTCGGGGACAGAACTCATAGCGATTCTCCGCTCTGACCTTGGGCGGGATAGGCGAAGGCCAGCATCAAAGTGTCCCCAATCGGCCTGGCGATCTCAATGGACGATCGAAATTCAACCCATAGGTCGATCACGCTCGCGGCACTCAAGAAACGCCCCACTTCATGTACCCTCCGGGCAGTGCGAAGCAAACCTGGGGAGCGACGAACGTGAGACCGCGCCAGCGGATGACGATCCTCTCAGATGTGCGCCCGCCCCCCAGTCCACGGAGTTCAAATTGATCTGGCTTGAGCGTCCTACTCAGGATCCTACCAAGAGTTCCTCCGCCCCCCTAATCGCGTGGCCCCGCGATGGGATTGCCTGCATCGTGTTGGCGATCAGCCTGTTGCTCGCCCAGGTTGCGTGGGCGGAGGTCGATGCGCCGCTCGCCGAAACGAGCGCGGCTGCGATTTCGACGGCGCGCATCGCCGATCAGGCGGAGCGCGCAATCCGCTCTATTCGGGCCATCGAGAAGACGACCGCGCGCAGTATTCTGACGGCGAAGATCGAAGGCCAACTGCCGAAAACATCGACCCAAATCAATCTCGTCGAGAGAGTGACGGCAGAGGCGATGCCCCGCGCGAGTCTTGAAGGACTGTCGGCGCTTCTGGCCGAGTGGGAAGCGCTGACCGGGAACTTACCCGAATGGCGCCGAGATTTGACGACGCGGGCCAGCGCGGTCGGTGAATCGCTCGAGACGCTCGATTCGATGGATGCCGTTTGGTCTGTGACGCGGGAGAAGGCGAGATCGGATGGAGCGCCGCAGGCGATTCTCGAACGCATCAATGAGGTAACGCGCCGGATCGAGGAGGCGCGTGTTTCGGCAAACGAACGACGCTCGGCACTGTTGACTATGCAATCTGATGTGGCGGCGCAGGAAAATCGGATCGCGATTGGGATCGCGAATCTGGAGGATATGCGCGAGTCGCTTGTGAGTCGGATCTTCGAACGGGACGAGTTGCCGGTCTGGGCCCCCGAAGTTCGGTCGCGACTCTTTGACGGATTACAGAATCGTGTTCTCGCGGAGTTTGAGCGTAAGAAGGAAGAGTTTCTTGACTTCGTTCGCGCCGAGAGCGATCTCGTCCTTTTTCACGGACTGCTTTTCGCCGCCCTGACGTTGCTCCTGCTTTTTGCGCAAAAGCGAGTTCGTCGCCGGACGGAGGAGGAGGCTGGGCTCGCGGGAGTTGCTGAAGTCTTTGAGGCACCGGTCTCGACGGCGCTCCTTCTCGCGATTCTCGCAACGCCCTGGATCTATCCGCAGTTGCCGCCCGTTGCTGCGCAGGTCGCCGGTGCGGCCGCGCTTGTTCCAACCATTGTTCTTCTGCGTCGATTTATCGCACATCCCCTGATTCCGCTTCTTAATGCGTTGATCGTTTTCTACTGCCTGGATCGATTGCGGGAACTTGCGGTTGGTCTGCCTACGGTTTCGCGCAGCTTGTTTTTGGTTGAGATGTTAGGCGGAATTATTTTTCTGGGCTGGCTGCTTCGGCCTGCGAGACTCGCCGAGTTGCCGGCTGGCGCCGATCGGGCGCCGATTCTCAGGGTTTTGGGAAGCGCCGGGAGAGTCGCCCTTTTTCTCTTCGCCGGAGCGTTTATCGCCGAAGCACTCGGGTTCAGCCGGCTCGGAACGCTAGTCGGAAGTGCGCTGCTCGAAAGCGCGTATGTCGGGGTGGTCGCCTACGCCGCAGTTCGAGTTCTGGACAGTTTGGTGACTCTGGCCCTTCGCGTTCGGCCACTTGGCTTGCTTCGGATGGTGCAAAGAAGCCGCTATCTGATGCGCCTGCGAATTCGCCACGTCCTAAGAACCCTGGCGTTTCTGGTCTGGGCTGTCACGACGCTTGAGCTGGTCGCGCTCCGGCGTCCGCTCGTCCAGACCGTAGAAGAGATCCTCTATTTCAACATCGAGGTCGGCTCAGTCTCATTCACGATTGGCGGAATCGCTGCGTTCGTTTTTACAATCTGGTTTTCCTTCCAGCTCTCGCGGTTCGTCCGTTTTGTGCTCTCTGAGGACATCTTTCCGCGACTCCAGGTGGCTCGCGGCATTCCCTACGCGATTTCGGCTTTCTCCCATTACGTGATAGTCCTGCTGGGATTCTTTATCGCGATCGCCGCGATGGGCATCGATATGGACCGGTTTGCCCTCCTGGCCGGCGCCCTGGGTGTGGGCATCGGTTTCGGTCTTCAAAACGTCGTGAACAATTTCATCTCCGGCCTGATTCTGCTGTCGGAACGTCCAGTTCAGGTCGGTGATACGATCGAAGCGGGCGGCGCGCTGGGGGAAATCAAGCGGATCGGAATTCGGTCCAGCACGGTCCGCACCTGGACCGGCGCGGAACTGATTGTCCCTAACTCTGAATTGATCTCTGAGCGCGTGACGAACTGGACGCTCTCGGACCGCCAGCGCCGCGTCGATGTCCCGGTCGGCGTCGCTTACGGGACGGACCGAAACCGGGTGATCGACGTGTTGAGCGAAGCCGTGCAGGACTGCCCCGGCATCTTGGAGCAGCCTGCGCCGGCAGTTCTCTTTCGGGGTTTCGGCGATAGCTCGCTCGACTTCGAGGTCCGGGCATGGACGGATGACCTAACGGGCATCGCTCGCGTCCAGAGCGATATGGCAATGGCTATTGGTCAGGCGATCGATCAGGCGGGGATTGAGATTCCATTCCCGCAGAGAGATCTCCATATCAGAAGCATTTCACCCGGGCTGCTCGGCCAGCCGGAACAGATCACTCCTCCACGGAACGAAGCGCACGACGGGGCACAAGGAGAACTTCGGCTAGAAGCGCCGGGCGGGCCGCATCTAGACGAAGCGCAAGAGGAAGAGGAAGAGGGCGGCTAAGAGGGTCTAAGCTGGGCTCTAGGGGTGCTACTTGCAGAGTCCCCCGCCCAGGATGGCGTAGGGCTCCTTCAGGAGGATTCTCATGCGCCTTGTTCTTGTTCGGTCCAAAGCTGCTCGACACTCTTTGTCACCCCTGCGCTGGATGGTTCTTCTGTGTTCGGGACTGATCTTTGTCGCGCTCGGCGATTTGCAGTCGGCGCGGAGGCCTCTCGCTCAACTTGAGATCAAGCGGAGCGAATGCGGGGCCGACTGTCCTGAAGATCTTGAAACCGCCTACCTCGATCTCAACAAAAGTAATCGAGATGGCCAAGTCCCGTTAGGCTGATCGATTGCCCCCCCCAATCGGGATTCGCTCTCGCGCAAGTCGAATCGGATCGCGGGCGCGAATGAAAGGGCGTTTCAGCCGTTATTGAGGGGCAGGCGAATTTGGACGCAGGTGCCGCTGCCAGAGCTAATGAAGTCGATTTGAGCGCCTAAGGCCTCTGCGCGATTTCGCATATGACGGAGCCCTCGTCCGGACGGTTTGGGCTCCCCTAATGCTCGCCCATCGCGAAGTAGATGGAGGTTCTGTTCCGGGGCGAGGTGGGAGACTTCGGGCAGATCGCCGACTCCCCAGCGGATCCTAATCTCGTCGGATTCGAACAAGGGCTCGATGCGGCCACGCAGGAGTCCCAAGAGCATCCCGTAATCGGCGATCCGTGGACCGAGGGAGTCGGGGACGCTTCGGCTGGCGTAGAGCAAGGCTCTTTGTGCCCACGTCCTGAGCACTCTCTACGACTTCGTCGAGAAATGCGTTCCGTCGTCAGCTTCACCCTGGTATTGGTTCCCTTCCCCCTTGGTGGGCGAGAGGATCAGTAAATGGACGATCAGATTCTGACGAGCCTATTCGAGATCGACTTCCCAACCTGGTTCACGATCTTGCTCACCCTCGTCGGCTTTGCCTCGGCCCTGGCGGCGGTGATGTACACGCGGACGCCACAGGGGGCGATCGCGTGGGCGACTTCGCTGGTTTTTGTCCCAGTGCTCGCAGTGCCTCTCTATTGGCTATTTGGGCGCCGGCGATTTCAGGGGTATGTCCGCGCGCATCGCTCAAAGCGGACAGAGATTCGAAAGCTGGCAAAGGAGGTACATCAGGCGTTGAGTGAGGCTCGTTCGACGCCGACGAACCGCGATTCGATTCACCGCACTTTCGAGAGACTCGCCGGCCATCCCTTCTCAGCAGGGAATCGCTTGAAGCTCCTGATAGACGGGGGCGAGACGTTCGAAGCCATTTTTGGGGAAATTGCACGTGCGGAGCGATACGTCCTGGTCGAGTTCTTTCTCGTGCGAGACGACGATCTCGGGACGCGCTTCAAATCCGCTTTGATCGAGCGTGCGCAAGCCGGCGTGCAGTGTCATTTGATCCACGACCGTGTGGGAAGTCGCAAGCTCGGCATGAAGTACGTGCGGGACCTGCGCAAGGCAGGCGTCGAGGTCAGCACCTTCAAGACAGCGAAGAGAATTCCAAAGCTCGCGCAGATCAATTTCAGGAATCATCGCAAAATCGTCGTCGTCGACGGGAAGGTGGGATTCTTGGGTGGGCTCAACGTGGGCGATGAATACCTCGGAAAGAATCCGGAGTATTCACCCTGGCGCGACACGCATCTTCGAATCGAGGGCCCCATCGTGCATGGGTTGCAGCTGACCTACTTGGAGGATTGGAACTGGGCGTCCGAAGGAGAGTCTCTCGAGCTCGATTGGGCGATCCCCAGTTCGAGCGATGTGCAGGGGGGAATGGATGCTCTGATCGTTCCGTCGGGGCCGGCGGATGAAGTCGAAACCGGCGCGCTGCTCTTCACGCAAGCGATCAACTTAGCGGAGTCGAGACTCTGGATTGCAACGCCGTACTTTGTCCCGGACCGGTCCGCTGTCACCGCGCTTCAACTCGCGGTCCTCCGCGGCGCGGACGTGCGAATCCTGATTCCGGCGCATTCCGATTCCCTTTTCGCAGACTGGGCCGGGCATAGTCTGATCCAGGAGCTGCTGCCTGTCGGTGTTCGCTTCTTTCTGTACGGGCCGGGTTTCATGCATCAGAAAGTGATGCTCGTTGATTCGCGCCTTGCGACGGTGGGCACCGCGAATTTCGACAACCGCTCCTTTCGCCTCAACTTCGAGGTCAGCGCGCTCTGTACGAGCCCCGCGTTCTTGTCCGCAGTGGAGGAGATGCTCACGCGAGATTTTGCGGGAAGCCGCGAGATTGGCTCGCTCAAGGAGATTACGGGTTCCTTCGCCCTCGAATTGCGCGCCCGGCTGGCGCGATTGACCGCGCTCGTTCAGTAGGCTTCCGCGCGGCGATCGATGCCGTGTGCAGAAAGACAACGGGGCTGGCCCAGTCTTGCTCAGGCTGGACCAGCCCCGTCATCATCTTGACTGCACGCGTCGATCGCAGGGACCGACTCGGCGGATCAAACTAGCGAACGCTTCGAAGCGCCTTGATCAGCTGCTTCTTGTTCAGGCCCGAACGCCCCGAGATCTCTCGGTCACTGGCGAGCTCTCGGAGCTCCGCCACGGTGCGGTCTTCATAGGCGCGCGTGTCCTGGGGATCGAACGCCACGTCAGCGGCATCTTTGATTGCCGCAGAAGCCTTTCGCACAACATTGCTTGCGCTCGTCGTCGCTCCCTTGGCCTTTCGCGAGGCGTAGCGGACTTGATCTGCCGCTTCTTCTACCGCATCTCGATTAAGGATACGGTTGTAGGCACGTCGACCGCGCGCGGCGCGATCCTGGTAGCTCTCGCGGAGCTGGCTCGGTGCCTTTCTCGAGCGCTCGATCATGCGCGATGGAAATTCGAAGCCGAACCGCACTGCATTGCGCGTTCGCTCGACCGACTTCAACGTCGCGCCAAGCGCGGCGAAGGGGACCGACCGAATGAATTCTGTCGAGTCGGAGAAAATTCGTTTTCCTCTCTCTTGCATCTCAGTCTGTATTTCGTCGCCGAAGTCCTGGAGATTCTTCTGAATACTGGCCATATCTTGATGGTTCCTTTCGTTGCTTGGTAGAGGCCCTCGCCGTATGTGGGGCACCGGAATTCGCTGGGCTCCGCTGCGCTGAGCGCAGCTGGAGCGGCGGGTGTTTACGCAACGCGTCATTAATATAGCAAGCTGCATGCCACACACGTAGTGAGTGACTCGAAGCGTCATCAGGGCGCCTGCGTCGGTTATATGCCCCCTGCGGGGGAGTCGGATTGATTGTCTGACGCAGGTTGTAGACTTTTCATGCTCGGGAGAAGGGCAGAGAACCTCGCAGCCAGTGAAAAACCTTGCATCGAGCGCTCATTGTCCGCGAACTGGACCGCTGGCCAATAAAGCTCAACCATGCCAACGTACTTTGTCAATTATGATTTGCCTTTTTGGATGATCGGCACCCCGTGCTCTGTCTTGCTCTGAGAGGGCCGGGAAACGATCTGCGAAAGAGGCGTTCATCGTCTATGAGGGAGTACTCAATGGGAATTCCGGCGGCGCAGTCTGAAGCGATGCGTGTCGCGATCATCGGTGCCGGCCCAGGCGGCCTCTGCATGGGCATTCGGCTCAAGCAGGCGGGCATCGAAGATTTCGTCATTCTAGAACGCGCGAGCGGCGTGGGTGGGACCTGGTTTCATAATCGCTACCCCGGCTGCGCTGTGGATTTGCCCTCCTACTTCTATTCATTCTCATTCGAGAAGAAGTACGACTGGAGCCGGCCCTACGCGCCACAATCCGAGCTCCTGGCCTACATGGAAGGCGTTGCCGAGAAATATGACCTGTTAGGTCATTGTCGGTTCGGCGAAGAAGTCGAAAGTACGACCTGGCAGGAAGGTGAGGAGGGGGCGAACGAGGGGGCGAGCGGAGAGGCGGAAGCCGGCTGGTTTCTAAAGATGGCTTCCGGCGAAACGCTGCGCGCGAAGTCTGTGGTTTCCGCGGTCGGCATGTTTAACGAATTGGTCTATCCCGATCTTCCGGGCATCGAAGATTTTGAAGGCCCGGCCTTTCATTCGGCGCGCTGGGATTGGGATCAGGAACTTGCAGGCAAGCGCATAGGCGTGATCGGTAGCGCCGCGAGTGCGGTCCAGATCGTTCCGGAACTCGCAAAGACAGCGGACCAGCTCTATCTATTTCAGCGGACCGCGAATTGGATCCTGCCCAAAGAGGACGCACCCTACACCTCCGAAGAACTCGAAGCCTTCCTGAGCGATCCGGCGCCTCTCGACACGAAGCGGCAGGAGATGTTCGACATTGTCGATAAGGGGATGACCTTCAAAAATACGGATCAGATCGACCAGGTCGCGGCGGCGGGCGAGTTCGGCCTCAGTCAGGTGGAAGACCCGGAAGTCCGCGAGAAGCTTCGTCCGCTTCATCCCTACGGCTGCAAACGACCGCTGCTCTCCAATGCCTTCTATCCCGCAATCAATCAGAACAACGTCGAACTCGTTACGGACTCGATCGATTGTTTGACGAAGAGCGGGATCCGCACGGTGGATGGTGAGGAACGCGCCGTCGATCTAGTGGTCTTCGCGACGGGTTTTGCAGCCACGAAATACCTGTCGGCGCTCGACGTTCGCGGACGTGGCGGGCGGCATATTGACGAGGCTTGGAAAGACGGAGCCAATGCCTTCATGGGAATCACGACCACGGGATTTCCCAACCTATTCATGCTCTACGGTCCTAACACCAATAATGGATCGATTCTCGAAATGATCGAGTACCAGACGAATCACGTTCTGGCTCATGTCCAGCGGATGGAGCACGAGAACCTCGCGTGGGTCGACGTGAAGCCCGACGCGCAAGAGAGTTACAACAAGAAAGTGCAAGCGGCGATCGCGGAGATTCCGGTCTGGAATCACCCGGTGAATGGGTACTACCGTTCGGCGAGCGGTCGGGTCGTGACACAATGGCCTTTTTCGATGACCGAGTTCCGCGAAATGACGGAAACGATCGAACCGGATGCCTATGAAGTCGGAGTCGCCGAATGAGTCCGGCGTTTGAATTAAAGGAGAAAATAAGATGAGCGAAATGGGAAACGCATTGATTCGGGGCGGCACGATCGTCGACGGCACAGGGGCAGAGCCCTTCTCGGCGGATGTTCGTATTCGCGAGGGCAACATCGTTGAAGTGGGGCCGTCGCTTGAACCGCAAGACTCCGAAGCACTCTTCGACGCATCTGGTTGTTATGTTGCTCCGGGCTTCATTGAGAGCCATACCCATCTGGACGGCGTCATGTGGTGGCAGCCGGACCTGGCTCCGCTGCCTGGCAACGGCGTGACGACTGTGATCGGTGGCAATTGCGGATTCGCTCTCGCTCCGGCGCATGAAGATCCGGCGGTTCGTGAAGAGATCATCAAGATCTTTTCTTTCTTCGAAGATTTCCCGGAAGGGCCGTTTCGATCTCATCTTCCCTGGGATTGGCGCAAATGGTCTGAGTACAAGGAATCGATGGAGCGCAGCGTGAAAACGCCGATCCATTTCGGCGCCTTTGTTGGGCATATCGCGATCCGGCTGGCTGCGATGGGACTTGATGCCTGGGAGCGTGCGGCGACGCCGAACGAGATTGAGGAGATGGCCTCGCTTCTGGAGGATGCGTTGTCGGCGGGTGCGATGGGCTTGTCCACGAACCTCATGGATCATGACGGGCAGGATCGCCCCGTGCCCTCGCTCCACGCGGAGGATGCGGAGTTCGCCGCGCTCTTCGGGGTCCTCGCTCAACATCCGGGAGCGACGCTTCAGGTCGTCGTCGATAGTTTGATGCGCATGACTGCGCAGGCCTCGATGGAGCGGCTAGCTGGACTCTCTGAAGGGCTGCCCATTCGAATGCAATGGGCGGGCGTGCCGACGCTTCAATGGCAAAAGGACTTGGGACTCCAGGCACCGCTGGCCGAATTGCACAAACGCTTCGGTGCGGAAAAACGCGATATCTGGACGGGCTTTATGCATGTGCCGATCACGACGGTGGCAAGCATCGAGCATTCGTTGCTTTTCGCGCAGTCGGGCGATTACGTCTGGCACGAAGTCGTTACGGCGGAGACTGAAGAAGCCAAGCTGGCTCTTCTGCGCGATCCGGATTGGCGCGCGCGCGCCCGGGATTCATGGGATAACGCGAATCCGATTTCGGCTTTCCCGGCGCCGCATGGCACAATGCTCGATAACTCGGCGAACGAAGTCGGGCCGATGGGCGTGACGCTCGGTGAGTTTGCGGAAGAACTCGGTGTGCATTGTTCGGATGCGTTGGCGGAATGGTTCGTTCGCAACGGTGTGGATTCGACGGTCACGATGCCGCCCTGGGCGAAAGACGAGGATATGGTTGTTCAGCTCCTCAAAGATCCGATGTCGGTTGGCAATATCAGCGATGCGGGAGCACACGGTCAGATGTTCTGCGGGATTGGCTATAACATCTCGCTGTTCAGTCATTTCGTGCGCGAGACAGGGAAGCTCACAGTCGAAGAAGCGGTCCACGTGCAGACGGGGAAGCTCGCGAATCATTTCGGGCTGGTCGATCGCGGAGAGATCGCAGTCGGCAAGCGAGGTGATGTCACGGTTTTCGCGCTCGACGAAGTAGAGATGCGGCCGCAAAAGAAGATCTACGATGTCCCGGACGGGGAAGGGGGGCATACGTGGCGATGGACACGCGATCCCGCCCCCGTGCGGCTGACCCTTGCGAACGGGGTGGCCACGTTTGAGAACGGTACGTTTACCAAGGCGCGACCCGGCGAGATGATTCGCCCGGGCGCCGCCGTGAGTTCCTAGGAGAAGACGATGACGGATATTTTGGGCTATCAGGGAAAGACGGTGGTGATCACGGGCGCGGCTTCGGGCATGGGTGACTCTGCGGCACGTCTGCTTGTCGAGTTGGGAGCCGAAGTGCACGCGCTGGATATCGGCGACGTGTCGGCTCCTGTCCATCAGGCGATCAAGACGGACATGAAAGACAAGGATTCAGTGGACGCTGCGATCGCGAAGCTGCCCGCCGAGATCGATGTTCTTTTCAACTGCGCGGGCGTGCCGCATCCGCCGGCTTCGGCGATCGATACGGTCATGATCAACTTTGTTGGTCTACGGCATCTGACGGATTCGCTGATTCCGCGCATTCGCAAGGGCGGCGCGATTGGCTCGATCGCTTCGACCGCAGGCATGGCCTACAAAAATAATCTTGAGACCGTTCGCGGCGCACTCTCACTTGAGACCTTTGACGAAATGGCATCTTGGCTGAAGGGCGAGCCGGACCTTAAGGCCGATCCATATGGGTTCTCGAAGCAATGCATCATCGTGTACACGCAGACGCTTGCCGGCGAACTTGCCAAGCAGGGGATCCGCATCAATTGCATTAGTCCCTCTCCGACACAGAGCGACTTCATGTCGAAGCTGACGAAGGAAATCCCGGAAGCGGCCATCACGCCCTTTTTTCCCTCGAACGGCCGCTTTGCAGAGCCCGACGAGATGGGCCGCGCACTCGTCATGATGGGCAGCGACTTGGCCTGCTTCGTGTCCGGCGTAAACCTGCCCGTCGACTTTGGCTACTGCGCCGAAGTGGCGATGGGGCAGCGCGATAACCTGATGGGGATTTCTTAGGCGTCCGTACTCAGGTCTACCTAAAAGACTCGGATCTGATTCCGCGAGGCGCGTTCACCGCGCCTCGCGTAGTCTGTTAGCCCTGCTCGTGCGCCTTGTTCCAGCGGTCGAGGCTGCTCTGCAGCTCCTGCAGGCTCTTCGGAATCCGCTCCGCCAGCTCCCAAGCGTCGGGAACGAGCTCCGGGTCATGAACCAGTCCAAAATGGAGCTCTCCGCAGTAGCTGAGCACCGTTATGTTCAGGCCCTGGGTTGGCGCCAGAAGAGAAATCGGCACCGACTTCGTGATCTTGGCGCCCGCCATATAGAGCGGAAACGGAGTCATGGCGACATTGGATACGACGACGTTGGCGGGAAGCGGTGCCGTATCCGAAGCCTTCTCGATCCCGCGCATGAGCAGGGAGAGGGCACCGGGGAGAAGGGCTTCGCTCAGGACGCTGACCAAGTTGACGTTTTCGCCGCGCTGGGCCTTGCCCTTGGCGGTCGTAGAATCTTTGTTGATCGCGAGGAGGCGTTCGACCGGATCTGCAATGTGGGTCGCCCATTTCACGGGCATATCCCCAATCTGATTACCGATTGTTTTGTCGTTTCCCTTACGAAGCGAAACCGGCACAGAGGCGATCATCGACTTTTCGGGAAGCTTGCCGCGTTCTTCGAGATAGCCCCGAACCGCCCCGCCCGTGAGAGCGAGGACGACATCATTCACAGTGACAGACATCGAGTTCTTGATCGTCTTCACATCTTCGAGAGAGACGGAGGACCAGGCGATGCTCCTATGCGGGCCCACATGGCTATTAAACATCGTCTTCGGTGCGAGCCCGGAATCCTTTCCTTCGTCGGTTTCGTCCTTCGCGCCCCTGGCATTCGCCTTCCCGAAGAGAAGCTTCGCCGGGTTGAGCTCCGGAGCGAATGCTGCGGCGGCCTTTCGGATGTACTTGGCCTGCGAAAAGGGAACATCGATCGCATGACTGATCGCCCGCAAGGTCATTTCGAGTTTGCGGGGTTCGCTATCGCGGAGCGCCGTGAGGAAGCGGGTCGTCGGGCGAACCGCGTCGGGCGTCATGTCAAAGAGCTGCTCAATGAGGCCGGCGCCTGAGCTTCCGTCCATCATGCAGTGATGGGTTCGCCAGAGCATGGCGGATGCGCTGCCGGGGAGGCCATCGATCAAAGTCATGTCCCAAAGCGGACGATTCTTGTCGAGCGGCCGCTCAAAGAGTCCGCCGACGAGTTCGCTGAGCGCCTCGTTGCTGAAGGGCCCGGGGACTGCGGCGTGATGAACGTGGTCGCCCGCGTCGAAGTTCTCGACCCGTACCCAGTAGGGGCGATCCAGGCCGAAGGGCACTTTCTGCACGCGGCTGCCGAAGCGGTCGGCTTGGGTGAAGCGCTCGCGCACGAATTGTCGGAAAGAATTGATGTTGAAAGGGATGCCTTCGACCGGTTCTAGAAAGGCGAGGCCCCCAATATGCGCCGGAAGGGAGGGGGTCTCAATCGACAGGAATACAGCGTCTTGCTGGGTGAGCTGCTTCATCGTGCTTTCCTTTGGCGGTTGTTATTGATGTCTCCAGAAAAATACTTGTTTTCCGTTAGGTATCAAGGAATTCCCTAGGCACATTGAAAGCTTTTCATTGATCAGGGACACTCTGGCTCGAGAATGCACCGTTTGGAGCCTTAGTGACTGTCCGCAAAACCCCACCGACGACCAAGAACTTCCCGGCCGACTCCACACAAGGGCCGATGAAGGCCTCCGCAAAGTCGGTGGCCGTCCGGAAGGCAGGAGGGCCCAAGGCGAAAGCGAAGAAGGGCGCTGTGAAGAAGCGGAAGGTCCCTTCCAAGCTCGAAGAGGCGAAGGCAGAGATGTATCGGGGCCTGATCTTCGAAGCGGCTGAGTATGCGTTCGGCGAGCGTGGATTCGCCGAGACGACGATGCAGGAGATCGCTTCTGCGACGGGCGTTTCTGTGAAGACGCTCTACGCGAGTTTCCCTGGTAAGCAGGAACTGTACGACGAGATCAGTGTCCTGCGCGGACAGGAGATGATCGAGGTTGTCGCGGCCGCCCAAGATGCGGAGATCGAGCCCATAGAGAAACTCGCTGCGGGGCTGCGCGCATTCGTAGGATTCTTTTTCGACCATGCCAGTTGGACGAAGCTGCATACGATCACTCGAGCCTCCTGGGCTCAGCGACCTGCCGACGCCCGATATCTCAGGCTTTGGGAGCGGAGCCAGGCCGCCGATTGCAAAGTCCTCAGGGAAGGCATCGAGGCCGGACTTTTCTTCGATGAAGATCCCGAAGAGGTCGCCCGGCTCATCCGTGCGATGGTTCGAGTTCAGACCGTCCATGCATTTGAGCTGGGGAATAAGACGGCAAAAGAGGTCGCCGAGAGCGTGACGCGTCGAGTGATGCGGATGGTCTGTTGCGACCCGATGGACGCTTTGGTCGAGCGTTAGCCCCGCCTCTCAATCGCTTCTCAACCTCCTCCGGCTCTCCTCTTCTCGCACGTCCTCGACGATTCCCCCTCTCCTCTTGCTCTGACCCTCTTGCGGGCGCGCTTCGAGCCGACGAAAATTGGGGAGCCAAGGAGGGGTGATAGAACCGATGTCGACCAAAACGAAATTTGCCATTGTCGGAGCTGGAGCGGGCGGTGTCTGCGCCGGGATCAAGCTGCGCGAGTCCGGCCGAAACGATTTTCTAATCTTCGACCGCGCCGAGAAAGTCGGTGGGACCTGGTATCGCAATACCTATCCCGGCGCCGCGTGCGATATCGCGTCTCATCTCTATTCCTATTCGTTTGCACCGAATCCGGAATGGTCGCGCCCGTTCGCGCCGCAGGCGGAAATTCAGGCCTATATCGAGCGCGTCGCGATGGACTCTGGCCTGAAGGAGCATCTGCGACTCGGCATGGGCGTCACATCGGCACGCTGGGATGAGGGCTCGGCGCGCTGGACTTTGACGCTGGATTCGGGTGAAGAAGTCGAGGCTCAGTTTGTGATTGCGGCGCTGGGGATGTTTGGCGACATCGCGATGCCCGAGATTCCGGGGCTGGAGACTTTCGAGGGCACGTGTTTTCACTCGGCCCAGTGGAATCACGACCACGATCTGAACGGCGAGCGAGTCGCTGTGATCGGGAGCGCCGCAAGCGCTGTCCAGTTTGTCCCCGAGGTCGCGAAGGAAGCCGCGCAGGTTGACGTCTTCCAGCGCACGCCGAACTGGGTGCTCGCCAAGGACGATACGCCGTTCTCTGATGAGCAGCGCGACGCATTCCGAGCGCAGCCCGAACTCCTCGAGGATAGCCGCCAGCAGATATTCAACCTCGTCGAGATGGCGCTCGACTATACGAAGAACGACCATCTGCAGGCTGCGGAGGCGATGGGACGTCAGGCGCTTGAGGTCGTGGAGGACCCGGAGCTGCGCGCGAAGCTCACTCCGGATCATCCTTTCGGCTGCAAGCGGCCCTTGCTCTCGAATGCCTATTTGCAGTCCTTTAATCAGCCGCATGTTGAACTGGTGACGGACGAAATTGAGAAGATCACGCCGAACGGAGTCGTGACGAGGGATGGAAAAGAGCGCGGGGTCGATACGATTCTGCTCGCTACGGGCTTCAAGGTCACGCGCTATGCGAGCTCGATCGATTTCGTCGGCCGGGGGGGGCTGAGGATTGGCGACGCCTGGGACGACGGACCCGAAGCGTATCTTGGTTGCACGACGAGTGGCTTCCCGAATCTTTTCATGCTCTACGGGCCGAACACGAACGGTGGCAATTCGATCATCCTCATGCTGGAATATCAGGTTGAGTACTTGATGGGCATGATCGAAAAGGTTGAGAAGGCCGGTCTTGATTGGCTCGATGTGCGCCGCGACGTGATGGACGAATTCAATTCAGAGCTGCAGAAGGAATTGGATGGCATCGAGGTCTGGCAGGTCAGTTGTAACAACTACTACAGGGCGGAATCCGGTCGCATCGTGACGCAGTGGCCGCATCCATTCTCCGAGTATCGGGCGCGGGTCGACAACGACGATCTCGGATCATTCGAGACCGGTCAGGCGAACTCGACCTAACGCAAGGAGCAAAACGGGGATGCCGAAGATCGAATTTGAAGGGCGCGAAATTGAATGCGAGGTGGGAGATAATCTCCGCCACGTGCTCATGCAGGAGCGAAGCGGTCTGTACAACGGCGCGGCTCGCTTTATTCATTGTCGCGGGCTCGGGACGTGCGGTACGTGTGCGGTCCAGATTGAAGGCGCCGTGAGCCCTAAGACGGGCGTCGAGAGTTGGCGATTGGGCTTTCCGCCGCATCAGCGAGAGGCGGGGCTTCGTCTCGCTTGCCAATGCCTAGTCGAGGGCGATCTGCGGATCACTAAATACGACGGACTTTGGGGGCATAAGGATGTTCTACCGGAGCAGTCATGAATCGGTCGGAGCGGATTGTGGCTCCGTGCCCGATTTCTTCCGAATGCCCGCTGTGAGCACGTATCGCATCGCTTCCTCGACCGACCAGTCGAGCTCCTTGAGATGGTCGCGCGGGATGATCGCTGTGAATCCGCCGAGCTGATAACTCATGGGCATGTAGACGGCGACGCGATCTGGCCCAATGCTCTCAAGTGCCGCCGAGCCGGAATCCGTCAGGAAGCCTATGAGGCCGGCGTGTTCCCCGACTTGGATGAAGACGACGTCGGACGCTTGTCCCGCCTTATCCGAAGAAAAGAATCCCATGAAGTCGCGGCTCGCGTCAAAGATCGTCTTCACGAGCGGGATCTTTTCGATGCGGCTCTCGATCCATCTCCAGAAGCGCTTGATCACGAAGAACTCGAGTAGGAAGCCCGTTGCCAAGATCAAGAGTAGACCGGCGACCAGTCCCATGCCCGGGAAGTAGGCCGACGGAGGAAAGACCAGCAAAAATGCACGTTTCAGCCAGCCTTCCGTGGCGGTGACGAGCCAGTAGACAAACCACACGGTCAAGACCGCGGGGAGGAGGGCAGTCAATCCGCGCAAGAAAGTCGTGGTGAGTCGACGCATCGGGAGAGACTCGCCGATCCGGGCGCGGTTGGACAGTCGAACAGTTTGTTTCGTCGTGACTCGGAGGCGGCTCGTTATCCGCCTTTGAATCCCGGAGTGACGGCGTGGATCGTTGCCTTCATTATAGAGGGGAAGAGGGCGTTGAAGTCGATTGCCCAATTGTCCTTGGCGCGCGCTGCGGGCCAGGCTTTCTGGGCCTCCTCCGGGAGCGACGCAAAGACGATCCTGCCGAACTCGCGATTGCGCTCCTTGGGGGTGGCACGTGTCATGACCTCGGTCTGTGCGACGGAGGTGACGAGATGGAGCACCGTTTGCGTCGCGAAGAGCAGCTCCTGTCCTGAGAGTCCGGCTTCGCAGAGCAGGCCCGCAATCGCGCCGTTGGCCTTGGCGAAGAAAGGCGTCGCCCAGGGCGATCCGCCTCCGTAGATGCCGAGTTCAGGATGCTGCGTGATACGGTCCCGAATGCTCTCACCGAGCGTCACAAAACGCTCTTCCCAACTGCCCTCGGCGGGCACATCAAGTTCGACCATCTCAGATGCGATTCGGCCCATCTCTTCAAGCAGCGCATCCTTGTTCTCGACGTGCCGATAGAGCGCGGCGACATCGACATCAAAGCACGCGGCCACCTTTCGCATCGAGAGTGCGGACTGACCTTCTTCGCGCACGATCTCAATCGCCACATTGGCAATCTTTTCTCGGGTCAGCGGCCGTGAATGCGCCTCCGGCCGACGCGAGCCCACTACTTTTTCTCGTCCCATCGCGTGCGCCACCAGGAACCTTCCGTGCGTGCCTGGAAGTCTTCCCAAATCCGCTCATAGCCGGTCTCTTGGATCAACCATTTCCCTTCGATCTTCGAGTAGCGGTCTCGATAGATTCCCGTGCCATGCATGGTCGTTCCGTGCGGGGCCCATTTGCGCGGCATCATCGACTTCACGATGTCCTCGAGATACCAGGTGCCCTTTGCGGTGGTTGAGGAGAGGATCTCGATTTCGGGCGTATGTGCGTGATGCATGGTTTGCACCTCGATTGTATCCAGACCTTCGCGCAGAAAGTTCACGATGGATTCTCGGTCATTGAAACTATGCTTGCCGTCGCTGTAGACGCTGATCGCGTCGGGAGCGAAGACGCTGAGCATGAGATCCCAATCCTTCGTGTCGACAGCGCGCTGGTATCGGCCCTTCAGTTGCTTGATTTCCTCGATGTCGAGCAGGCGTTGCAGCGGCTCCATTAGGTCGTTCTCCTCGTTTTGCGACGTGGCGTCGAAGCGCCGTAGCAGTGCGGTGCCGTGCGGTGAGTGGTGGACGCTCAAGTCGATTGCACTGCTTCAGTGCCTACTTGTCCCTAAAGCCTCTTGAGCTGACCGCCGTCGACGCGCAGAAATTCGCCCGTCACCATCTTGAGGCGATCGCTCAAGAAGACGACGACCGCTTCCGCGACATCGTCGTCCGCCGGCACTTCGCCGAGCGGGAAAAGGTCGATGAGTTCCTGATGGATCACCTTGGGATCGACATTCCGTTCCTTGGCCTGCCACTGGACATAGCCCTGAACCGGGGGGCCCCACATCCAGGTCGGGATGACCGTATTGACACGAATCTTCTTGGGGCCGAGCTCAGATGCGAGATGAATAGAGACTGCGCGGAGCGCAGCTTTCGAGGCCGCGTAGGCCAGCTGCGGAGACGGTGGGGGGAGCTCGGTCGACTGTGAGCCGATGAGCACGATGGACCCGCCGCCAGCGCGTTCAAAGGCGGGGACCGCGGCCTTGATGAGTTGGACGGAGCCGATGACGTTGACTTCGGTAGAGAAGCGAAAGTCCTCAACAGGCGTCGAGTAGAGGTCACCCATCGGTTCAGCGGCAGCGACCTGTGCGATCCCGTCGAGGCGACCGAAGCGTTTCTCTGTCGCAGCGATGATCGCCTGACAGCAGGGTTCGTCGGTGATGTCGAAGGCATGCGCCAGGATATGCTTGCCGTCCGGGTCGAGTTCTCCCGCGATTTTTTCGAGCTTCTCGGCGTTCCGAGCGCCGATGACAACGTTTCCGCCGTCGCGCAGGACGCGGCTCGCGATTTCGCTGCCGAGGCCGGGGCCTACTCCGGAAACGAGGATGGTCTTGTCTTTGAGGATCATGATTGAATTCCTTTCGGGGTTTCGGCTCTTCAGCTTGGCCGCTGCGTCGCGCGTGTATTGCTCGTCGTAAGGAGGGGGCTGCGCGCTGGGGCAGGAAAAAGTGAGTCGAAGGAATAGCTCTCGCGTCTGATGCAGTCAACGCTGTTGACATCGAGGATTGAAGCCTCCAGCATTCGACTCGACGCTGCGATGGGAGTTGGGTCGGGATCGCGTCAGGGGTGTCGAGGGAACGCCAAGAAACACCTCTTATTCTTGTGAACGAGAAAGGAAACTTCGTTATGTCAGAAGAGATCCATCCCGCGCGCCGCGCGGGTCTTCTTTCCCAGAAATATGTTTCCGAGGGGAATCGAGATGCTTGGCTCGACCTCTTCGCTGAAGACGCTTTCGTGGCCGATCCGGTTGGTCCTTCTCCGCTCGACCCGGAAGGGCATGGACGTCAGGGCAAAGCGGCCATTGCCGCGTTCTACGACAAGTTCATCTCGTTGGGCGAGGTTTCCTTCGACTATCCGCGATCGTATGCATGCGCGAATGAGTGTGCCTTTATCGGGACGGTCTACACGGTGATTGGCGACGGTCCCGAGCGCGGCTCGGAGGGCGTTTTTATCTACAACGTGAATGACGAGGGTAAGATTCTTTCGCTGCGTGCGTTCTGGGAGTTCGGGCGGCCGACGCTCGACGAGGATAGTCATCCGCCCGTGGGACGCACGCGCTAGATGGCTGCTATCAGGGCCGCGAGGCCGTCTCGCATTTCGTAGTGCGCGTACACGCTCCATTCCCGCATCTTCGATACGAGGCCAGCTTCAAGCGATGGTTCTCTGCGGGAGGGCGGTTCGCGGCGCTTCCGCTCGAAGTGCCGTCTTCTCCTTCTCTTTGAACTAAGCGAGGAATTCGATGTCTGAAGATAAGCGCGTTGAAACCGCAGGAATCGATCATCTTCATCTCAACGTGTATGAGCTGGAGAAGGCCATCGAGATCTTCACCGGCCTGTTTGAGTGCAAGCATAACGTCCCTCTATACATCGACTCCATCGACGGAGTGAACTCGATGAACAGCTTTGGGATGGATGTGATCGCGCCCGCCTCGCCGGACGGTCTCTACGGGAAGATGATGCAGCGACTCGGTGAAGGCATTTCCGCAGTCTCCTTCTACGTCGATGACCTGGACGACGCGACGCAAAAGATTGAAGCGACTGGGATTCGTAAGGTCAGTGAAATCGGCTTCCCCGAGATCGAGAGACAGACGCAGTTTCATGCGAAGGACAGTTTCGGAATGTCGCTTGAGCTCGTTTATCTGTATCCCGGTGCGAAAGAGAAGATGGCTGAGATGCAGGCGAGCCAGGCGAAGGATAACGGGGGCAAGGCGCATATCGAATCGGGACCGGAGGGGGTTCCCACGGGCGGAGTACATCACGTGCGCTTGCGGGTGAAATCCGCGGAGGATCTGAGCGCTGCAATCGAGAAGTTCGAGAGCTGGTTTGTGTGCACTTGGACACGCGCTGCGGACGGGATGTCGGCGACGTCCTCGCTCGATCTTCATCTTGTCGTGAGCGAGGACGGCTCGCAGGGCGTCGACGCCTTCGCGATGGCCGTACCTGACCTCGATTTTGCTGAGGCTCGGGCAAAGGCAATGGGTCTATCGAAAATCGAATCGCCGAGTTATTTGGACGCGGTCGGTCGAACGATTTGTTTCGCGCCATCCGACTGTTTCGGACTCAGTATGGTGCTCGTGGAAAGTGGACTACAGCGCAAGCACCGACATCACTAGGCATGGCTTGGCATGACTCGGCGACGTGGATCCACCGGCCTATCATTCCTCGCCCTCGCCCTCGCCCTCGCCCTCGCCCTCGCCCTTGTGCTCGCCCTCGCCGGCGCGAATGCACGGGAAGAGACGCGTGCATGGAAAAGACGAAGACGAGCGATAGCCCGCTCCCGATGGACCCAGTCGAGCGATTCGACGATGAAGCCGACGTGATTATTGTGGGTCTCTACGCTTCCGGTGCATGTGCTTCGAATATCGCTCAGGACGGAAAGGGCTACTCGAGCGGGACCTGCACAGGCGAGGCGAGCTTCTTCGGTCGACGCGCAGGACGTCATGCGGCGGGCCGAGAGAACGCTGCAGGCTAAAAGCGCTCGGGAGAACTGAAGACCGCTTGGTGCGAGGGGCTCGGGCCGATATGGTTTCAGGAGATGGAAGAATCCGCGCACACTCTGGGCATCGACGTCGGTGGCTCGTCGATCAAAGCGGCGCTCGTCGATTCCGCGCGAGGCGTATTGGTTTCGGAACGCGTCGTGATCGAAACCCCGTCCGGTTTCGCGTTTTCTGAGATCGTGGATCGGCTTTGCGAGGTCGCGCGATCGCATGCTTCGGCATCCGCGATTGGCGTCGGATTTCCGGCGGCCGTCCGCGCCGGCATCGTCGAAAGCCCGCCGACCGCCCACGAAGTAGATGGATGGATCGGGTGTGATCTTGCGCAGGCGCTCTGCGACGCGCTCGGCTGTGACGTTTCGGTGGCCAATGACGCGGATTGCGCCGGACTGGCTGAGATTGCACGGTTGACTCCCGAAGAGCGCCGCGGGGTCGTGATTTGTCTGACCCTTGGTACGGGTGTCGGAAGCGCACTCTTCGTAGAGGGTACGCTCGTACCGAATTCAGAACTCGGCAAGCTCTACCTGGCGGACAGCTCCGAGGTGGCCGAGCAAAGCGTGGCAAGTCGAATCAAAACCGAGGCCAATCTCTCATGGGAAGAGTGGGCGGATCGATTGGGCGGCTACCTCGCGCAAGTCGATCGCTTGTTCTTGCCGAGTCGCGTGATTCTCGGGGGTGGCGTGAGCGCCGATGCCGACCTTTTTCTGCCGCTTCTGCGGATGCGCTGCCCGGTCGTCGCGGCCCAGAGTGGGAACGATGCGGGAATCATTGGCGCAGCGCGGGCAACGCTTCTTAGCTGACCGCCAGCCTCTATCGTTGGGCCTTTCGCGCCTTTCGCTTCTTTGTGCTGGCAGGCCGCGCCGCGATCCAGTTGAGCAGCGTCTCGACCGCATCCACGTCGCTTAGTCGCCGCCGCGCGCGGGTCGGTTGAGTCGCCGGTCCGACGCGGAAGGTCATGCCCAGCCCGCGCAGGCTGCGGAACGCATCTTCGTCCGTCTCATCATCGCCGACATAGATGACACGCATGAACTCCGACCATCCGGGTCCGTATCGCTCGCGCAGGATATGCAGAACGGCGTGTCCTTTATCCCATCCAATCGGCGGCCGAGCTTCGACGGCACAAAGAGCGTTACGCGCCTGGAAGCCGGCGGCCCGGATGAATCCGCGAGCGGCCTCCGCGGTCTCCACATGATCCTCTTCGGCTGCTTCCCGGTAGTGGAAAGTGATTGATGCGCCCTTGGCTTCGACCCAGGCGCCCGGAACCGTGATCCCCTCGAGTTCGCGGGCGAGATCCGTCGCGCGCTCTTCATAGTGCGCGATATCTGGGTGATGATAGTCGTCGATTCCGGGGCCGCTGATCTCGAGTCCGTGATTGCCAGCGAAGATTAGATCGTCGCTCGGAATCAGGCTTTGAATATCGCTGCGCGCTCGCCCGGAGACGATGGCGAGGTCGGTGTCTTCTCGCTTAATGCAGGTATCGAGCACCGAACGCATCGAGTTCGAAAGCTTCACCATGGACGGGTGGCTTGCGATCGGAGCGAGCGTGCCGTCAAAGTCGAGAAAAACGGCGAGGTCGCGCTCGCCGACGAATGCGCTGAGCCAGCTCTGGAAGTCTTCCTCGGCGACAGGCTTCATTGGACTCGCGGGGCGGGCCGCCTGGGTGAGGAAATTGTCGAGCCACTCGGTGAGATTCTTTTTCCGCTCTCGCTTTTTGAGGGCGCGCATGCGTGTCTCGCGTTCGTCGTCTGTCATCTCAAGCGCCTGAAGCAGAGCGTCCGCCACTGAATCGATATTGTACGGATTCACGCGCAGCGCCTCGCGCATCGTCTCCGCGGCGCCTGCCATACGGGAAAGCACGAGGACCCCGGGCGCCTCGACTTGACTCGCCACGAACTCCTTGGCCACAAGGTTCATGCCGTCGCGAAGCGGTGTCACTAGTGCAACTGAAGCATCGCGATAAAGCGCGGAAAGCCGTGCCGCGGGAATCGATCGATGGATATACCGAATCGGCGTCCAGCCGCTCGTGCCGAAGCGCCCGTTGATCCGCCCGACGAGCTCGTCGATTTCGCGTTTCAGGTCCTGGTATTCGGAAACTTGCTCGCGCGAGGGGACGGCGACCTGAACAAGATTCACGTGTCCGCGGAGATGCGGATTCAGCTCGAGCAGCCGTTCATAGGCGCGGATGCGTTCCGGAATGCCTTTAGTGTAATCGAGACGATCAACACCGAGGATGATGCGTTCATCTTTGGCGCGTCGTGGATGCGGCGCGTCTTCGGCTCGCCGCCGGTACTCTTCATAATCGATTCCGAGTGGGAAGGCTCCGACACGAACGAGCCTGTCTCCGTGTTCGATTTCGCCCGCCGCATGATCGATGCGCGAGCCGAGCAGCCGCTCGACGCAGTCTTCGAAATTCTTGACGTACCCGTCGCAATGAAAACTGATCAGGTCGCAAGCCAGCATTCCGCGCAGCACAGCGCGGTAGGAGGGCAATATTCGGTATACATCGAAAGGAGGGAAGGGGATGTGCAAAAAGAATGCAATCCGGGCGTTCGGACGCTTCCTGCGGATCATTTCTGGACAGAGCGCGAGATGGTAATCGTGGATCCAGATGAGGTCGTCGTCCTCCATCTCGTCAAGAATGGCGTCTGCGAAACGCTGATTGACGGCTTCGTAGGTCTCCCGATTACGCCGATCCAGGCTCATGCGGCCGGGCAGCGAGTGGAAAAGCGGCCACAGTACGCCGTTGGCAAAACCGTGGTAATAACGTTTGGCTTCAGTAGGGGAGAGCCTCACGGGCTTGAGTTCGTAGTGACTGCCCTCTACGGTGATCGTCTCGTCTGGCCGTAATTGTATTCCGGGCCAGCCAATCCAGACGCCGCCGCGCGCCTGCATTGCGGGCTCCATGGCGGTGACGAGACCACCGGAAGAAGGGTCTGCACGAAGCGTCCCACGACTGCGGCGAGCAGTGATGGGCAGTCGATTGCTGACGACGACGAGTCGGCTGGGTTTTACTTGGGAATCCATTGCGCGACTATACAGCGAGTTGGGGGTTAAAAGATGAGTCGTCAAGCGACACTCGAATTGGCAGTGATCGGAAATGGTTCTTGGGCGGGTTTGATCGATGATCGGGCGCGTTTGGTCTGGGCATGCCTGCCACGCTTCGATTCGGACCCCGTCTTTTCGGCTCTGCTGAACGGCGACATAAGCGAGGAGGGGACGTTTTCCGTCGAGATTGAAGATTTTCTTCGCAGCGAGCAACGCTACGATTCGAATACTGCGATCGTCCGCACGATCCTCCACGATCAGGACGGCGGCTCGGTCGAAGTCTGCGATTTCGCTCCCCGATTCCCGAATTTCGAGCGTTCTTATCGTCCGACGATGATGATGCGGACGGTAAGGGCGCGCTCGGGCGAGCCAAGGATCCGGGTGGTGATCAAGCCGCGGGCTGATTATGGGCAAGAACCGGCGCGTACTACCCGTGGGTCGAATCATATTCGGTACATCACGCCGGGAATCACACTCCGCCTAACAACAGACGTGCCGCTTTCGTATATCGAGTCGGCTACGCCTTTTGTGCTTGGACAGCCGATCCATCTGATTCTCGGACCGGACGAGACCTGGAAGAGCCCGATCGCCCGCACTGTCGAGGAATATGAGGAGCGAACACGCACTTATTGGGTGGAGTGGGCGCGGAGTCTTTCGATTCCCTTCGAGTGGCAAGACGAAGTGATTCGTGCGGCGATCACGCTTCAGCTCTGTCATTTCGAGGAGACGGGCGCGATTGTCGCTGCACTGACGACTTCAATTCCCGAGCATTCAGGTTCACAGCGAAACTGGGATTACCGATTTTGCTGGCTCCGAGACGCGTATTTCGTGATCCATGCGCTTAATCGCCTGGGCGCGACGGGCACGATGGAGAGCTATCTCGGCTACCTCACGAACCTGATCGCAGGGGCGAGTGACGGAGAGCTGCAGCCGGTTTACGGGATCGGTCTCGAGCAGGCGCTGATCGAGCGTTTCGAGACAGCGCTGAGCGGCTACCGAGAGATGGGACCCGTCCGCGTGGGCAACCAGGCGCATGAGCATATCCAGAATGACGCCTACGGTTCGGCGGTGCTCGCCGCGACCCAGGCATTCTTCGATCAGCGATTGCTGCACCCCGCAAGCGAGCAGCTATTCGAGTTGTTGGAAGTGATGGGGGAGCAATCGGTGAAGGCGTGGAATACGCCTGATGCCGGACTCTGGGAGCTTCGGAATCGCGATGGCGTACATACGTTCTCAGCCGTGATGTGTTGGGCGGCCTGCGATCGACTTGCCGGGATTGCGCAACGGCTCGAGCGAACCGAGCGGGCGACCTTTTGGCGCAAAGAAGCGGACCATATTCGCAGCGAGATCGACCGGCTCGCGGAGGGGCCGGAAGAGATCACGTTCCAGGTCGGCGAGGAGGGCGACGAAGAAGGATCGGCGCGACCCTTCGTGGCCACGTTCGGTGGCGACGAAACGGATGCTTCGCTGCTTTTGCTTGAGCAACTGGGCTTCGTCGATGCGACGGATCCGCGCTATCTCGCGACGGTCGCGGCGGTGGAGAAAGACCTTCTTGTGGGCGACTATCTCTATCGCTACCGCGTACCGGATGACTTCGGAGTGCCCGAGACGGCCTTCAATATCTGCACCTTTTGGTATATCGACGCGCTCGGCGCCATTGGGCGAAGCAAGGAGGCGCGGCGCTTGTTCGAGAATATGCTCTCGAAGCGCAATGCGGTAGGCCTGCTCTCTGAGGACCTTGATACACGAACCGGCGAACTCTGGGGAAACTTCCCGCAGACGTACTCGATGGTGGGCCTGATCAACTCGGCCATGCGCCTATCCAAGTCCTGGGAAGACGCGTTCTAGCGCCAGCGCCAGCGTCATAGACATCGCCTAACGCAAGGGACGCGATGCTCGCTCAGGGGATCCGTGAGTACTGTACGTCCCATTACTGAGTGAGGTGCGAGGCCGCTGTCGGCTGATATTGATTCGAGACTGCAGTATACATCGAGTTTGACACTGAACTTGGAGTCTCGAAGACGATGAATGGAGCTGAGAGTCTGGTTGCCTCTCTCGTACGAGCGGGAGTGGAGGTTTGTTTCATGAACCCCGGTACATCCGAGATGCATTTTGTCGCTGCACTCGATCGTACGCCGGGTATGCGCGGAATTCTTGGCCTCTTTGAAGGGGTCGTGACAGGCGCCGCAGACGGGTATGGGCGGATGGCTGAAAAGCCGGCTTCTACGCTCCTCCATCTCGGTCCCGGCTTGGCTAACGGACTCGCCAATTTGCATAACGCGAAACGTGCGGCAACGCCGATCGTGAATATCGTCGGCGACCATGCGATGAATCATTTACGGTACGACGCTCCGCTCACCTCCGATATTAGGGGCTTCGCTGCGCCGGTTTCGGATTGGATTCATACCTCGATGAATGCGCGGGATGTTGCGGCGGACGGAATGCGTGCCGTGGCCGCGGCCTCGGAGGCCCCCGGACGAATTTCGACTCTGATCTTGCCTGCGGATACGGCATGGAGTGAAGCTTCAGGGCCGGCTACGCCGATCGCAATTTCGGATCCGACGATTCCCGAAAGCAAAACGATTGACACGATTGCGGAAGTGCTGCGGTCGGGCGGTCGATGCGCTCTGCTCTTGCGCGGCACAGCACTTAGACGTGATGGGCTTGAGGCCGCAGGGCGGATCGCAGAGAAGACGGGCGCGCGGCTGCTCTGCGATACGTTCCCGCCGCGGATCGAGCGCGGTGCAGGGCTCGTGCCAGTGGAACGGATTCCATATTTCGCCGAGCAGGCCAGCGAGACGCTGGCGTCGGTCGATCATCTGATTCTCGTCGGATCGAAGCCGCCGGTTTCGTTCTTTGCTTATCCCGGCAAGGAGAGCTGGCTCTCGCCGCCGGAATGCGACTTTCATGTGCTCGCCCATCCGCACGAGAACGGGATTGCCGCGCTAGAGAATCTTGCAGATGTGTTAGGCGCTGCGAGTCAGCCGAAAAAACGGGCGACGCGGGAGGATATGACGCCGGGCGAAGCGCTTAACTCGTTTAGCGTGGGGCAGGTTCTGGGGGCGATCCTGCCTGAAGGCGCAATCGTAGTGGATGACGGTGCGACTTCGGGTATCGGCTCTTATCTCGCACTCAGCACGGCCGCGCCTCACGATTATCTATCGCTGACGGGGGGCGCGATTGGAATCGGGCTGCCTATGAGTGTCGGGGCGGCGGTGGCCTGTCCCGATCGCAAGGTGGTTGTCCTTGAGGGCGACGGAAGCGGTATGTACACGGCGCAGGCGTTATGGACGCAGGCTCGGGAACGGCTCGATGTGGTCACGCTTGTTTTTGCGAACCGCTCCTATGCGATTTTGAACCTGGAAATGCAGCGCGTCGGCGCCGATCCGGGCGAGCAGGCGAGAGCGATGCTGTCGCTCGACGATCCCGCGATCAACTGGATGGGACTCGCGGAGTCGATGGGCGTCGAGGCGAGTCGTGCCGAGACTGTGGCCGAATTCAAGGACCAACTGGCGTCCGCAATGAAGGCGCGCGGGCCTCGGTTGATCGAAATCATGGTGTGAGAACGGCCCAGCCTATTCGTCGTCGGGGAAATCGTAGGCGAAGATATCGTGCGGAAGGTCTTCGGGATCGACCTTCGTGACTTCGTTCAGGAACCCCGTTTTGATATCGTAGATCAAACCGTGGAGCATAAGATTCTTTTTCCGTTTCCACGCCAGCTGGACGAATGAAAGCTCGGCCAGATGATGCACCTGCTCCTGCACATTGAGCTCAATCAGCCGCTTGTAGCGTTGCTCGTCGTCCAGCGCGTCCAACTCTTTCGCGTAGAGTCGGTAGATGTCCTTGAGGTGGCGCAGCCACTTGTTGATCAGCCCGAGATGCTGCCTAGATAAGGCCGCGCGAACTCCGCCGCATCCCGTATGCCCGCAGACAACGATGTGGTTGACCTCTAGGACCTCAACGGCGTACTGCACCACGCTGAGCACGTTGAAGTCGGTGTGGATGACCTGGTTCGCGATGTTTCGATGGACGAAGAGTTCGCCCGGTGTGGCGCCGGTAATGTCTTCTGCGGGGACGCGGCTATCGGAGCATCCAATCCAAAGAAACTTCGGCTGCTGGTCGCCGGACGTGCGCTCGAAAAAGTCGGGGCTCGTCTTCAGACGGTCCGCGACCCAGGCCCTGTTGTTTTCGAGCATAAGTTCGTACGTTCGCATCCCTTGTTCTCCTGTGGGTTTACTGAAGCTTAACGGTTTGGACGGGACCCGCGAGCGGGGGGGGAGGCTGAGGCGGGCTAACCCGGCTAAAGGGGATCTGAGCGCGTTTATCCAGGGCATTCCGGGGATTGACGATCGGGGCGGAAGAGACTTAACATTTTCGATGTGATGACCTGAATTCCATACCCTGAAAAAACGCTGCTTGCTGAGGAGAAAACTCATGCGCCCGGATGCCGCCCCTTCTACTGGTCCCCATTCACTTCAATTATTCAGGAAGGGCCGCACCCGACGCTTCATGCTCGTCGCAGTGGCGCTCATGGCGCTCGCCTTAGTGGGAGTCAAGTGCCCGAAAGATGGCCCGCTGCAGGCGGGTATCTGTGCGGTCGATATCACACCGATCAGTCCGAGCTTGGTCGATGAATATGAGGCGGCCTTCGGTGTGTCAGGTGAGGCGAATCATACGGATCCGGTTTACATCGCCGGATTCGGGAACGATCGCCAGGCAACGGGTTACAACGATCAAATCTGGGCTCGGGGCACCGTTGTGGATGGCTCCGATGGTCGCGTTGCGATCGTGTCGGTGGATTTGATTGGGTACTTCAATACCGAGGTGGAGACGATTCGCTCACTGCTCGATCCGGAGGCAGACATCGATTACGTGGTCGTTTCGAGCACCCATCAGCATGAAGGTCCGGACACGTTGGGTATCTGGGGACCGGACTCGACCACTTCAGGAATCGATTTCGGGTATCTCGACTTCGTGAATCAATCAGTGGCAGATTGTATCAACGACGCGGTCGCGAACATGCAGCCCGCCCGGTTGAAGTACGCTGAGACAGACGGCGAGGGGCTCTCTTTGGGCCTCGACCCCGAAGACGACGGCTTTGGGGTGGCGGATAGCCGCGTCCTCGTCGATGACGATCTGCTCGCACCGGAAACCGATGGGCGCATCATCGATCCACGACTTACCGTCATGCAGATTACGGAGTCGAATAGTCCCTACGCACCGATTGCGACGCTTGTTAATTTCGCGAGCCATCCGGAAGCGCTGGGCAGCGATAACACTTTGATCACTTCTGATTTCCCGCACTACGCGCGCGAGCGGATTGAAGAGAGCGGCGGCGGCATGGCGATTTGGGTGAGTGGTGCCGTGGGTGTGCTGCAGGGGCCGTTGCGACTTGACGTCGAGGATCCTGACACCGGACTTCCGGCGCCGCGCCGAACTTTTCGCTGGGCTGAAGTGCATGGACAGCAGCTTGCGGATCGCGTGATGGAGGCGATTCCGCAAGGCAAGAAAGGCCGCCGCAATGTGCGCGTCGAAGCCGCCGCCCCCCAGCGTATTTTTCTGCCGCTGGCGAATCCCTTTTTCCGCTTCTTTATTGGCATCGGCGTCCTGCCCTCCGGCTTGTTTACTGGCGGCGAGTTGGATGAGTCCGTTGGCTTTCCTTTCCCGCCGCCGTTCGATGTCATCCCACAGGCTCTCGGAGAAGATCTGGGAACGGAAGTAGGTGCTTTCCGGATCGGACAAGGAAGTTTCGCCGTTGTGCCGAGCGAGCTAGATCCGCAGATCGGCGAGGTCTACCGCGACCTGATGCAACGTGCCAAATACACCTTCATCATCGGTTTGGGGAACGATGAAGTGGGTTATCAGCTTCCTGCTGAGAAATGGGACGACTCCTGCCATGCCTGCGCGCCTTTCATACTGGCCGGCGTTCCGGAGTTCTGTCCTCTCTTCCCGAATATAAATTGCGATACGATCTTTCAAAACAATGTGGGTCAGGAGGTCGATCCCACGGTCTCTGCGGCGCTTGAGCCCATGATCGAATTGCTTCACGATCCGATGCGAATGATTCCGGATTATGAGAAGAAGCTTTGAGCCTTTGAGGTCTTGGTTTCAATCAGGCTCGCGGACGAGAACGCGTTCGGTTGCGACTCTGGTCCGGGGCTGGGTGTGGGCCTGGGTCGCGGTCGCTAGCGTAGGTTTCGTGTTAGGTGCTTCGGCCCATGTCGTGATGGGGACGAAAAGTCTTCATTTGCGCGTAGCCGAAGCGGAATTGATCGTCCTCGGGCGTGTCGTGGATCCGGCGTATCTCTTCGTTTCCGAGGATGGGAATGTCCAGCGGGCCCTGGTGGAGATCGACGTCCTCGAGGCACTCAAAGGGGAAGCGGGCGCGGAACGCTTGCGCTTCGCTCAGGACGGGCATGCTGTAGCCCGATACGAGGTGGGCGAGACGGCGCTTTTTTTCCTGCGACCGATCGCGCGCAGCCGGGAGCTCCGAGCGCTCGTTTTGCCGGGAGGGCCGAGTCATGTCTCTGGGCAAGAGCATGATGAAGAGTTCCTGGTGGCGCCGAAGTCGGGATCCGTTTTGCTCTCGGCGACGCGCGCATTTGCTGACTCCGAAAGAGCGGAGACCACGGAGGAGCGGGTCGCCTTGATCCGCGGGGCAACGCTTGACCTACTGACTTCGTCGGATGACCGGCTCGCGTCCTCGGCGCTTGCGAGCTTGGTGATGGCGCCCAGCGCAGACTGGGTGGCAGACGAGGATATGCCTAGAATTCGAAAGAAACTGGCCGATCCGAGCGCCTCGATCGGTCTGCGTGCAGGTCTGATCGCTGAGCTCGATCGTCGGGGCCTAATTTCGGGAGACGAGGCGAGGAAGGCGCTGCTCGAAGAGGCGAGCCCTGCTTCGCTTCCCGCAGCAATTCGAGCCCTCGCGACCCGTCCGAGCGCAGCGATGACCGAGTTCTTGCTCGACCGACTCTTGAATGAACCGCTCCCGACGAGCGAAGTTGCTGCGGAAGGGGCGATCGCGCTCGGCAATTCAAATGATCCGCGCGTCGCCACCGCGCTCGGGAGAATGTTGACGCGGAAAGAGGCGCGGGTCCGAAATGCGGCGATCCGTGGTCTTCGTAACCTGGGAACGTCCGACGCGATCCGCGTACTCCGCGAGACGGCGGAAAGGCATGCGGATCCGTCCACGCGCCGGCGCGCCGAGGCGGCTGCGGGACAGGTTTCGCCGCGCAGCTAGAGTCCGGCGATGACGCCGGGATCTGCGAAAATACCCGCCCTGCTGCGCCTGCTGCCATGGGTACTTCTCCTTGGAGTGCTTTCGGGCTGCAGTGGGGGAGATCTGGACGCACGTCTCTCCGACTACCGTGAAGCGCTCGAGGACGGGCTCATCGCTAGGACAGCAGATCCTGGACCGCTGGCTAAGGCAGAGCTTGGCTCCCTCTCTCGGGAGAAGGCAGGGACGAGCGCGGCGAATGCGCTCCATCTCCAGCTCCCGCGTCGTCGCGAGCGGAGGCTTGCAGTAGATGACCTGCGCATGGGCCCCTTCGACTTTCTTGCCACGATCGGTTGTTCCCTTTCCGAAGTCGTCGCGCAACGAAACAGCGTCTTGGGGAGAGTCCTCGTACCGACGCGGAGACTTGCCCATGAGCTTGCGGTGATCGAAGCGATGCAGGCATGCCTGCCGACGCTTTCGCCTGAACGGGCAGAGCGTCTCGCATCGAAGCTTGCGACCAAGAGGGCGGACCTCGGTCGTCACCGATGGAACGCGGTCTGGCTTGATGACGATCTGGAGCGATACCTCTCCTTCGGGCCGGCTTCTCCAATCGGAGGTTCGGATTCGCGCGACGGCATGGCACAGCTGATGCGGGCGGCGCGGGCACTTTCGGCAAATGACGTGCTGGAATTAGAGTCGGCTTTCGAGCAGCTTCGCGACGATGCAGCGATGGGATCGACGCTTGCGTTGGCAGGTCGCACGGCGACCGAGTTCGAGCGGATCGCGGGATTAGTCGGGCAGCATTCCGTGACCGGGTGCCGGGCCGAAGAGCGGCGGCTTGCACAGATCTTTCGGAATCAGTTCTTGCCGCTTCAAGTCGAGCTCGGCGATCTCAACCGAAAGGGCATGGAGTTCGCCGACGCCTTTGATGCTCTCTATGCCGCGTCGGTGAATGGAGTCGAAGTTCCGGAAACAATGGACTTTTTTCGGGTGACTGTTTTGGGGAGCGAGGGGACGCCGGGCGTCTGGGATCGATTTCAACAATCGATGCGCGCGCACGCTGCGGCCTGGGCTCCTGTTCTGGAAGAGTGCGGAGTAATTCCTCGCTCTTAATCGAGTTCAGTCGCTCGTGGCGTAAATGTGAATCAGCCTAAGGAGACTCAATGCCCGAAGGGCCGGAGATCGCGAGAGAGGCAGACCAGATTCGGGCGGCGATCGTCGATCAAGAGGTGCGCGCGGTTCGCTTTGCGTTTCCGGAACTCGCGAAAAGAGCCGCGTCTTTTGAGGGCGCGCGCGTTGTCTCGGTTCGGGCTCGCGGGAAAGCGATGCTCATCCAATTCGATAACGCGCTCACAATCTATAGTCATAATCAGCTCTATGGTCGCTGGTATGTGCGGAAATCCGGTTCGCTTCCCAACACCAATCGCCAACTCCGCCTCGCGATCGAGGCCGAGTCGCATTGGGCCCTTCTCTACAGCGCTTCGGAGATCGAAATTCTCGACGAGGCAGGACTGGCGTTTCATCCCTACCTCGCGAAGTTAGGCCCCGACTCGCTTGATCCCGAAACGAAGCCGAAGGAAATCGTGGCGCGTCTTGATGATCGCCGGTTCATGCGTCGTGGCCTTGGAGCACTGCTTCTCGATCAGTCGTTTGTCGCCGGACTGGGGAACTACCTGCGCTCAGAGATCTTCTTCGAAGCGCGCTTGCATCCAAGCCAGCGGCCGGGTGATCTGGAGCCTGCGGCCCGGCGTCGATTAGCCAAGGCGATCCTGCTGATGGCGAATCGCGCCTATGAAACGAAGGGCGTGACACTCCCCAAGACGCGCGCGGCGAAGCTGCGGCGCGCGGGTTTAAGTTGGAGCAATGCCCGGCATTGGGTGTTTGCACGGGAAAACGAAGCATGTCGACTTTGTGAGGCGCCGGTCGAGCGATTCGCTCTCGCAGGAAGGCGGGTCTATTGCTGTTCCGTGTGCCAGCCGCCGCTTATTCAATCTTCCTGAGAGCGAGTTCGAGTCCTCGGGCCGAGGAGCGTCCTGAGAACTGGAAGGCGATATGTGCGGCGAAATCGAAGAGGTAGAGACCCCGCCGCAGCCTCAGGTCCGCGTCATAATGAACGCGACACCCCCGCGACTGCTTCTCCACTTGGATCGTATCAAGGGAACGCAGGGTTTCAGTTTCAGCACGGAAGGTGATCAGGTGGTTCGGCTCGTAGAGGATGATCTCGTAGTCGAATACGAACGGCCTGACTGGCGTATCCATAGTCACTTTGAAGCGCGAGCCCACGCCGATCGGCTTGCGGCCGACCTGAGCGGAGCTCCTGACGGTCGGGTCCCAATCGGCCACATTGGAAAAATCAGCGATGTAGTCAAACGTCGACTGAGCGGACGCGGGCGACGAAAGAGTGGTCGTGAAATGTGCCATATCAAGTCCTTTGGTCTAAGCCTTGGAACGCTAACGCCCTAGTGGAGCTTGGGAAGGGTAGCGGGGGTGCTTCCCGCATTGGACCGAGCGGATAGACTCTGGCCTCCAAGCGCAAAGGGACGTTCAATGACAAAGCTTCTCCTGCTCATCCATTTCGCGTCGACCTGGTACCTGGTCGGACTCTGCTGGCTTGTGCAGCGAGTTCAGTACCCCTTGATGAGCCGGGTCGGCGCGGAAACCTACCGCGCCTACGAGCAAGGCCACGTGACCCAGATCGGCCCCGTCGTGGCGCCAATGATGATCCTGGAGGTCGCGACGGCCCTCATCCTGTTTGCATCGGGAGAGGCTGTGTTTCGGCGTCCCGCTTTTCTTGTTTCTCTCGGACTGCTTGCTGTGATCTGGGTCTCGACGTTTTTCGTTCAGGTCCCTCTGCATAACGCCTTGGGGCAGGGGTTTGATGCATCGTCCCATGCGGCGCTCGTACAGACAAACTGGATTCGCACGTTGGCCTGGACTGGGCGCGGTGCGATCTTGATCTGGCTTATGCACTCGTTCACTATAGAGTCTGCGAGTTGAGCGCCTTCCTTTCTGAACTGAAGCGGCGCGGCCCCTCGCCGCGCGACGTGCCATCGGAAAAGCGACATTGGGTCTTCGTTCCTTACGACCAGCTAACGGATCAGGTGGGCCCGCTTTCAGAGCGGCCCCCGCAAGAACTCGGAATCGTCCTGATAGAAACGCTGTGGAAGCCGCGCCAGCGTCGCTATCACAAACAGAAGCTCGCCATGGTTCTCGCGAGCATGAGGCATTTCGCGCTTGAGCAGGCCGAGCGGGGGGTATGCGTCGAGTATCTCTTCGGTGAAGCCGCCTATGCGGAACTGCTCGGAGAGGTCATCATTAGGCGCGGTCCAGTTCAGATGATGGAAGCGGCGGAGTATGAGCTTCGCGAGAACCTTCGCCCCCTTGTGGACACAGGTCAGATCGAAGTGCTGCCGAACGAGACCTGGTTCACGACACGAGCTCAGTTTGAAAAGGCGTTCGAGGGCGGGAAGCAGTGGCGTATGGATCGCTTCTACCGACAGGTGCGCCGCGATGCGGATATTTTGATGGAAGAAGGGAAGCCGATCGGCGGGAAGTTCAGCTTCGACTCCGAGAATCGAAAGCGCTGGCCCGGCGATCCCGCGGCGCCCGCGATTCCGACCTTTCCGGTCGATGACATCAAAAGGGAAGTGGTCGATTTTGTGGGTGAGGAGTTCGCTCAGCATCCGGGAGCGCTCGACCCCGAGCAGCTACCGGCCACGCAGAAGGATGCAGAGTGTCTCTGGGCATGGGCGACCCAGCATTGCTTGCCGCTCTTTGGCCCCTACGAAGACGCGATGTCGACGGCTTCTGCGAATCTTTTTCATACGCGCGTCTCTACGCTTCTGAATAACAGCCGGCTGCTGCCAAGAAGAGTGATCAACGATGTTATGTCGCTCGATCTTCCCCTGCCGAGTCAGGAGGGCTTCATTCGCCAGGTGATCGGCTGGCGAGAGTTCATGCGGCACGTACACGTCGCAACCGACGGCTTTCGCACGATCGCGCCGGATGCGAATCCGAACGCCCTCGAAGCGCACGAACCGCTTCCTCCCGCATTTTGGGGGACCCCTTCTGGCCTTCATTGTCTGGATCACGTCGTCGAGGAGGTTTGGCGGACGGGATACGGTCATCATATCACCCGACTCATGGTCCTCTCGAACCTGGCAACCTTGTTGGGGATTAATCCGCGTGAGGTGACGGATTGGTTTTGGGTTGCATACGTCGATGCCTATGACTGGGTGGTCGAGCCGAACGTGCTCGGCATGGGGACATTTGCGCTCGGCGATCTTTTTGTGACGAAACCCTACGTGTCCGGCGCAGCGTATATAAACAAAATGTCGGATTACTGCGCCGACTGTTCCTTTTCACCGAAAAAGGACTGTCCGATCACTTCGCTCTACTGGGATTTTCTCGCGCGCAATCGCGCGGCACTGGAAGGCAATCCCCGCATCGCCATGCCGTTGCGATCGCTTGCGAAGCGCAGTCCCGAGAAACGTGCCGAGGATCGGTCGGTGCACGATTGGGTGGTGTCTACGCTGCGCGAGGGAGGGACGCTCCGATAGAGACGGTGCCATCAGGCGTCCCGACTCGTCTAAAGGGCGGGCTCAATCGATCTGCGGAGTCGGGACCGTCCCGCGCGCGGCTTTGCGGACGAGGAGGGCTTCAATTCCGCTCGATTCCTCGGGCACCCCCGACATGGAAGCCCTGGATCGCATTGCAGCCGACCGGCGAACCGGGCGCGCTATGCAGACGGCGGTCGTACGCCCGGTGGGATCGTGAGCACGGACGAACGGACCGCGCGAATCATGGTCTCGGCGGTCTCGCCGAGCTGATCGCCAACCCTTCCTTCTCGGCCCAGCGTCCCCATCACGATCAGGTCGATGTCCTGAGCGAGAGCGACTTCGGGGATCACCTCGTAGGCGACCCCTTCAACGAGGTGGATGTTCTCTTCGGGAATCGATTCGGGTCGCTCTTGGAGCGTCCTTTCAAGACCGGCCGCGGCTTCTTCCCGAGCCTCGTCGATGTACCGTTTCCATTCTTCTTCAGAGAGACGTTCGCGGAGGACTTCCGCTCCGAAAGCGTTCCAAGCGGTTGCGACATGTGCCTCCGCGCCGGACCAGCCACGGACATGCTCCGCCCAATCCATGATGCGCGATGCGATCAGTCGTCGGTGTGTTGCGCCGCCTGGGTCGACTGCGGCCATGACTTTGCTCGGCAGCTTTCCTTCGTCGCCCACAACCCAAACGGGGCAGGGGCATCTGCGGAAGAGGTGGAGGGCGGTCGCGCCAAAGAAGACGTGGCCTCTGCGCTCGAGACCGTTGGCGGGCTTCACGACGAGATCGATCTGATCGCGTGTAACCCGGTCGAGAACGGCTTCCCAGGCAACCCCCCAGCACACTTCAACCGAGACTTTGGTTCCGGCATCGCGCAGTTTGGCGGCAAGTGTCTCGACGTGCTGCGTTTCAACATCGACCAACAGCTGCCGGACGGAGCGGCTCGACTCTGTGGCTTCGCCGTCTGGTGCCATCGGCAACTTTTCTTCGAGGACGCGGAGAAGCTGAACTTCAGCGCCCGTCTTTTCTGCGAGCTGCCCTGCGACGGACGCTGCTCGACCAGCGCGATCTTGATGGGGAGCAAATACCAGGATTTTCTTCACAGCGGCCTCCGGTTAAAACGGGCTTCAGTAGTGAATCGGCTAAACACCGACCTCGGTTGAGACGTCTCGGAGCGCCGTTGAGTCCCTTTGGAATCGCGGAAATCCCTGATGGGTCGCAATTGGCCCACAGGTAGGAGAGTCAAAGGGCAAATCGCGGTGAATGGTGACGCTTGACCCTATACAGCCGCCGGATATTCCTTGCATCCGGCTGCGGGTTGGCGTGTCTTTTGTCCCGCGGGCTGATCTATCCTGAGTGGACAGTGAGGCGTGAGAAAGGGCGTGCAATGGAGACTCAGTTCGGCCGGAAAGAAGTCCGGGCTGTCCTTGAGCGAGACGCGGAATGATCTTTGCGGTTCGGTGCGGCGCTCTTCGCTGTGCTCCTCTTGCTAGAGGCGTTCTCGCATTCGGCGGAATGGCTGTCCCGCAATGCGATTCTGCCCCGGGCGTGCTCGTGTCTCCTTTTGGCCTTGACGTTCTATCAATGGAAGTCGCCAGCGCCTTTTCGGTACGTCTCGTTTTGGATCCTGATGCCGTGGGCTGTCTCGATCGCTTCGATCATGCTGCACGTGCCAGTCCATCCCCAAGTCTCGATCGCTTTCGTCACACTCTCGCTCATTACTTCGGCGACGTTGCTTCTTCTGCCTGAGTCGTTCGCGGTCGCGGCGTCGGACTCTGCTTTCCGCGGAGCGGGCTGGTTTTCTCGAACGCGAGCTGCATCAGAAACAAGCCGAACTCGCCCTGCTCAAGCACGAACGCGAAAACGCACCTCTTGAGTCGGAGTTGCAGCGGCATTCAGAAGAGCCGCAGGAGAGCCGCCGCACTTTAGAGGAGCAGCAGCACCTCGCAGCCCTTGGAACCGTTGCTGCAGGAGTAGCCATTAAGTGAACAACCCCTTTGCCGTGATTCTGGTCGCAGCGGACTTCGCGATCATGAGCGGCGGAGAACCGGATGGCCTAGAGATTCAGGCAGAGGCGCTCAAGAAGCTTCGTGGGCAAGCCATTCGATGTGGAAAAAACGTGCGGAGCCTACTCAAGCTTTCGAAAAGCTCCTCGACGCAAAGAGAAAGTCATGAACTCGTGGCATGCGTCGAGTCGGCGATTGCCAGCGTCACGGACGGATTGGCTTCAACTGACGGCGAAGTCCAGCTTCGGGTCCGACCGGGCGCGACGGGCCTGCACGTTTTGGTGAACGCCACGGAGCTGGAAGAAGTCTTCGTCAACCTGATTCGAAACGGTCTGGAGTCGAAGCCATCCGACGCGCGCGTCATGGTCGACATAGTCCCAGGAGAACCTGAAGGCGTCCGGATTTTCGTGAGAGATAACGGCCCGGGCGTGGACCCAGCCGATATGGATCGCCTCTCCGAATCCTCTTTTACGGATCGGTTGCGCAAAGCAGGAACCGGGCTCGGGCTTTCGGTCGCGCATCGGATTATCGCTGATTTCGGGGGGCGCATCGGCTATCAGTCGAGCGACGAGCGTCCGCCAGCCGCCGAGGACTCGGAGTTCGGCGGCGCCGAATTTTACGTGCGGCTGCCACTGGAGAAGACAGATGAATAAGACATATCGCGTCGTTCAATGGGCGACGGGCTCGGTGGGCCGCGAGTCGCTGAAAGCAATTATCATGCATCCGCAGCTCGAGCTTGCGGGGCTTTGGGTTCATTCGCAGAAGAAGCAGGGCCGGGATGCCGGCGAACTCTGCGGGATGCCTCCAACCGGTATCCACGCGACGAATGATCTCGATGAGATCCTCGCGTGTGATGCGGACTGCGTTGCCTATATGCCGAGGCTTTCGGACCTCGACGAGGTCTGCGCACTTCTCCGCAGCGGCAAGAACGTGATCTGCACACCCTTCCTTTTTTACGGAAGCCATCTCCCTCCGGCTGACCGAGCGCGGGTTGAGGCGGCCTGTGAAGAGGGCGGGACTTCGGTGCACGGGACCGGGATCCATCCGGGTTTTGTGGGCATGGTGTTGCCGCTGGCCTTGTCGGGCATGTCACGGACAATCGATCATATTCGCGTTGAAGAACGCGCCGATTGGACCTTCTACGACAGCCCGCGCATCACCTTCGACAATATGCGTTTCGGTCATCCACCCGAAGAGGCGACGCTGGAAGCAAACCCCTTTGCGCGCTTCAATGCGGATCTCTTCGAACAGCAGATCTGGATGCTCTCTGATGCGCTGGGCGCGGAAGTCGATGAGATTGTTGTGGAGCAGGACCTCACGGTCGCGCCCAAGAGCGTGGATGTGCGTGCCGGGAAGCTTGCGGCGGGAACGGTTTCGGGACAGCGCTATCACTGGCAGGGCCTCCGTGAGGGCAAGCCTTTGATCGAGATTGACGCGCTATGGACTTTGGGCGGCTTCTATCCGGAACACTGGCCTAAGCCGAAGGACGGTTGGACCGTTTCCATCGAAGGGGATCCCTCCCTACGCAGCCATTTCATGTCGCTTGCGAGTTTTAAGCGTCGCGACGCGACCATGGATGAGCATGTCCACGCATCGGATACGGCGACCGCGATGCAGGCGGTTAATTCGATTCCTGCTCTGTGCGAGTCAGAAACCGGCATGCGCGGCACTTTTGAACTCGCCCCGGTGCGCGCCGGAATTGGCTTTCGGCGCTAGCCGCGGACCGGCCAGTTGATAGCGAGTCGAATGACTCGCCCCAGTCATTGCTCAGAGTGAACAGCCAGTAAGGGCATTTGTGAGGCGGCGTAAAGTCGATGATCGCTGCCCACGAATGCGTTGAACGCGTCTCTTTTGTACTCCTCGGAAAATCGAAGAAGAGGCGGTTGCTGCCGGCGATCTAGCGCGTCGTACGGCGAAGGGCGGTGACGAAGGCCGGGTCGAGGGGCGGCGGTGGCTCTGTCGAATCCGTTCGCGTGAGCTGGAAGCGGCCGTGGGTATCACTCTGTTTATCCCCGAATGTTTGCCGGATCATCAGGGTCGTTGATCCTGGCTCCAGCGGAATCCAGCCTCAGCGTTTCGCGGAGGCTTACGGTGAGCGCTGGATTGGCCGCATCGCCGGACTCCATGATCAGCTCGAAAAACGAACGAAGCATGCGTGTTAGGTAGCGGTAGCCCTCAACGGGATCGACCGGGGCGCTCGGGCGAAGGGTTTCCTGACCAATCTCATCGAGTTCTCGACAGAACGCGCTCCAGGCTTCACCGTTTGCGAGTGGGTTTTCGGGGTCGCGCGTGCTCATGTACTCGTTCCTTCACGGGCGCAGGAATGCCGCCCCTATTGCGCTGTGTTGAGTGCTTTGCCTTAAGGACCCTGAGAACGGTACACACAGCAAGATCGATGACCACGGGGCGGGCTGGGCGGTAGCTTTGCCCCAGGACTTGCCGGGGCCTTCGAGGGGCAGAGGAGTTGGGCCGAGCCTGACGTACACTCCGGCCTCAGCCTCAGATCCTGTCGGCCCGAAAGTATGTGGACTTTGCTTTTCTCGCGATTGATACCCTCGGTGTATCTGCTGCTCTGCATCAGTCTGAGCGCGCACGCCTCTGCGTCAGAAGCGCCGCCGGACGAGGCCCGGCGAATTCGCGAGATCGCTTGGGTCGGTACGGCGAGTGTCGGCGAGAAAGAGTTGGAGGCGGCGATCCTCACGGCGGAGGCGAGCTGGAATCCTTGGGCCGAGTTCCGCGGTTTCGATCCCGGAACCTGGGAGCAGGACCTCAAGCGGCTCGAACGATTCTATCAGCGAAAGGGCTTCTACAGCGCGGCGATTCAGCACAAGATCGTCCGCGAAGGGAAAGACGCCTTGATGATCGAAGTGACGATCCAAGAGGGCGAGCAGGTCGTTCTTCAGAATCTTCTGCTTTCGGTGACATCGCAGGGACGAGCGAACGACGCGATCGAGCCCGAAAAGTTGAAGCGGGATTTGCCTCTTGAGCCCGGCAGCCCTTTCAGCGCCGAAAAATACGAGCAGTCCAAGGGAATTCTTGAACAAAGGCTCGCCACCCTGGGCTACCCCGCGTCCTCGATCAAAGGCGGGGCCGAAGTCGATCCCAAGAAGGGCCAGGTGGAAGTCGATTGGCGCGTCGAGACCGGACCTTTTGTTCGAACGGGCACGACCCGGGTCGACGGACTCGACCGCGTCAGCGAGACACTTGTTCTAGGAGAAGTGAAGTGGACCCCCGGTGAACCCTTCGACCGCCGACTCCTTCGACAGACGCAAAGAGCGATCTTTGATCTGGGTCTGTTCCGTTCCGTTTCGATCCAGCCGCTTCGTTCGGAAGAGACTTCCGTAGAGAGCACGTCTGCGACTTCGGCGAGCGGCCCAATGATCAGTCCAGAAATCGACCTAACGAAAGATCCGGCGAAAGGTCTGACGGAAGGATTGAACGCCGAAGTCTGGCCTCTGGAGATTCGGGTTCGCGAGAGGGCGCCCCGCGCACTTCGAGCTGCTGTCGGCTTCGGGACTGAAGATGGTGTTCGTTTGAAGGGGGAATGGAAACATCGGAATTTTTTCGGGGGTCTTCGCAGTCTGCGCCTTGGAGCGAAATACTCGTTCCTGGAGCGGGGCGTAGAGGCGGTCTTCGTTCAACCTCGGTTCGTCGGCCGCGACACGAAGCTCACGCTGGATGTGGTGTTTAGCCAGGAGACGGAACCTGCATTCGATACCCAAGGTGTCTCGCTGGGTTGGTTGATCGACCGGCCTGTCTTTGAGTTATGGAAGGGGCGAATCGGACAGCGTCTTGAGCTTCGCGAAGTCACGAGCGTGGCGGCGGAGACAGCGATCGTCCGCACGAATGAGAACGAGGCGTTTCGTCTTCACTTTTTCGAGCTCGGCGTGCGTCGCTCTTCGCTCGATTCTAGCCTCAATCCCACAAAGGGTTCCTGGGTGGATCTATCCGTTGAGCCTTCCTTTGTCGCGCTGGGGTCGGACGTCAACTACGTGACCGCGTTCGCCGACGCCCGTCAATTCTTTCCGCTCCCGCTCGGCCTCGTGCTCGGTGGGCGCGTCAAGTTCGGTGTGGTCGAGTCCTTCGGAGGTTCTTCCGGCAGCGATCTTCCGGTCTTCAAACGACTCTTCTCCGGCGGTAATGCGTCTGTGCGGGGTTTCGATTTAGATACCCTTGGCCCGCTTGACGATCAAAAGGATCCGGTGGGTGGCCGGACACTTGCGGAGGCCAGCGTTGAACTGCGTTTTCCGATCTGGCGGGCGCTCGGTGGCGTGGTCTTCGCGGACGCCGGACAAGTCGCGCTCGGCGCATTCGAGCTTCAGCGCGATGACTTCTTCTACTCGGCGGGCGCGGGGCTTCGCTATATGACGCCGATCGGACCGCTGCGACTCGATTTCGGGCGCGTTCTCAACCCGCCCCCTGGACTCAATAACTATCGGATCCACTTCTCCGTAGGGCACGCGTTCTGATGGGGCGCGTGATTCGTTGGGGAGCCGGCCTGCTTGCGGTCCTCGTGATCGGGCTCGCTATTGGGCTGGTGATTGCGCTGCTCGCGCTGTCGTATGGGTGGCAGCGTCCGTGGCTGACAAAGCAGGTCGAGAACGTGGCCTCGGCCTCACTCGGACGTCCCGTTCTGATCCGGTCGATCGCGGGTGTGCTTCATGATGAATTCAGGCTGGTCGGAGTCGAGGTCGCCGGCGAGGGTTCGCCGCTCGTTACGATCGATGAGTTGGGCGTTCGGATCGAATCGTTCGCGCTGCTGGTGGACCCTGGAGTGACGCTGGAAGCGCTTCGAATTTCGGGCATCGTTTTAGACGTGCGGCAGGCCGAGGATGGAAGCTGGTCTTGGCAAGACCGCGCCGCGCCGACGGATGAAGAGGTGTTCGCCGAATCCAGCCCTGCGTTCCGGCTGCGAATTCGATCGCTTCTACTCCGTGAGGCGAGTGCTCAAATTCGGCCGCATGATCAGGGTCCCATTTTTGTGGGCTTTGATGCGGATGTCGAAGGTGTTGAACTCGGCGCATCCACCGAGATTGAGCAGGCGGTCGCCTCGTTCGAAGCCGCTTTAGAAGGCGCCTCGGCATCGTCTCGGATTGCCGGCCGCGCGGCCGGCAGCTACCTCGAGGGCGAGTGGCTGCTGGCGGCGCTTGAAGCGGAGAACGAGCAGCTGATTTTGTCCGCGAAGGGCGCCGGCAATGGCGAGCGCATTCTGGAAGCGCGGCTCGTGGCCACGATCGCCTCGCTGAGCGCATTTTCTGAAATGATGGATACGCCCGAGTTCTCACTTGAGGGATCAGTTGCGCTGACGGCTGACTTTTCCGGTCCGTATGCCTGGCCGCTTGGGACTCTGTCGGTGGAGGGCGATGGGCTCAAGGCGGGGGAGAACGAGATTGGGAATGTCCGCCTGAGAGTACATGCCACGGGGCCGGGACGAGTCGAGGTGGACGCGCTGTCCCTTGATCGTCAAAACGTGGGGTTGGTCGCGGGCAAAGGCGCTTCGATTTCGCTTGGCGAGGACCTAACTAAAATCGAAAACCTGACGCTTCGGAGGCGGCAAGGCCCGGGAGTATTCCGCGTCGCCGCAACGCTGCCGAATCATTCGGCACCGACGATGGTATCGCTCATGCTCGATTCTCGAACTCGCCTGGAACTCGTTAGTACGGAGTTTCAGTTGGAGGCGCTGCAACCGATCTGGAGTCTTTGGGGTCTGGAAGCACAGGGTCAGCTCGATTCGGAGCTGCGGGTTCGAGGAGCTCCTTCGGGGCCGCGTGTTTCTGGTTTTCTGAACCTGGCGTCGAGCCGGTTCTCTCTCGATGCAGCGACGGTAGAGGGAATCGACCTCAGGGTAGATGTCAGCGGAACGCTTGAGAAGCCCGTCGCTTCGATTGCTGGATCGGCCCGCCGAGTCTATGCAGGGGATCGGGAATGGGGCGTCGTTTCGATCGCAGCGCAGCTGGCAGAGGAGGAGGCGACGATCGATCGATTGACGCTCGAAGAGGGCCCCTTAGTATTGCGCGTTTGCCCCGGCTCCCGGGTGGCCTGGTCTGGAGACCAACTTCGTTTCGACAATTTCGAGGTCGAAGAGGGAAACCAAAAGGTGGTTCTTCGTGGAGCCGTTTCTCAAAACCGAGCGGATGCCCTTCAAATCGAACTGCGTTCGATCGAACCGGCGCGCATCGTCGAACGATTACGTGCATTCGGCCTAATGAAGGAAGACGGAGAGATCGGTGGAAGAATCGACGGCGATCTCTTTCTCTCCGGGCCCCGCGATCGACCCGAGATGCGCGCGAATCTTGATTGGTCGAAACCTCAGCTGGACGAGTTTAGTTTTGATGCGATTCACGCGAGAGTAGAGACTCAGGAGGATTCGGTTCTTGTCTCGATGGACTGGGAGAGGGCGGCACGGCTGGTCGCGACGATTCAGGCCACGCTTCCCCGCGAGCAAGTCTTAGCCGACCCTGAAGCTCTCGTGCGTAACCCGCAGCTGCGCCTGCAGGCGCAGCTCGAGCGATTTGAGCTGGGTAGTCTCTCGCTATTCCTGCCCCCAGCGATTTCTTCGATGCGCGGGAAAGTATCCGTGACGCTCGATGCGCACGGGGCGCCAACGCGACCGGGTCTTGCGGGTAGTCTTACGCTCGAGGAGGGCGGCATGAAGTTAAGGGCGCTTGGGGGGCAGGCCTTTGCGCCGATCGAAATCCGGGCTGCTCTGCGCGAAGGTTCTGTTGAGATCGAAGAACTCCGGATCGGTGAGGGTGAGCAGCGCATAGACGGCCAAGCGACGATTCGGTTTGACGGCTTGACTCCAAGCGAGATCGATTCGAGGCTGACCTTTCGTTCCTTTCCGGTCGACGCGCCGGGGCTCGTGAAAGGAACACTCTCCGGCCCTCTTATGCTCAAAGGAGAGCCGAAAGCGCTCGACTTGACGGGCAGCCTTGAAATCGGGGGATTGCGGGTTCGGATTCCGGATCCGGGTGACGCGACGTTGAAGGAGATCCGAATTATCTCGACCGATACCGATGCGCCGCCTGCATTTCGAGAAGAGGGGGATGCACGCTCTTTGCTCGATCCGCTTAAGGTCTCGGTCGATGTGAGGCTCGCCAAGAATTCCTGGGCGCGCGGGCGTGGGGCTGAAATTGAACTGCGCGGTGATTTGAACGCCGCGAAAGAGCGGGGTGACGCGCTTCGGTTGAGCGGTGCCGTCAGGACCGTTCGCGGAACGTACGAAGTCTACGGGCGTCGTTTTCGCATCGAGCGGGGTGAAGTCGTTTTGGATGGGGGTATAGAGGCCGATCCTGTGATCGATATCCGTGCACTCCACCGTGTTCGAGGCGTCAAGATCTACGCGATCATCGAGGGGCGATTGTCGGAACCCCGTCTTCGATTCGAGAGCGATCCCGAACTCGACGAAACCGATATTGCTTCCTATTTGCTCCTGGGAAGACCGGCATCAGGATCTGCAGGTGAAGACCAGATGGCGCTCGAGTCGGTGGCGGCTCAGGTGGCGGTTGGGGCGGCGATTCGCGAGTTCGAGAAGATGTTCGGGGGCGCGCTGCCTGTGGATCTGATCGATATTCGAATGGACAATGAGGGGGACCAGCGAGAACTCCGCGCGGGCGTCGGGAAGTACCTTGGAGAGCGGCTTTTTCTTCACTACGAGCGCGGTTTCGGAGACGAGCCCGAAGATGAACTCAAAGCGGAATATGAATTGACGCCTATGTGGAGCATTGAGAGCACAGTCTCGAGCGACGGAGGTACAGCCGGCGACATCGTTTTCGAAATCGAGTATTAGTCGCGTTGTTTCATCGGGGGGGAATCCCGATCTTCCGCCTCGCTTAAGCTGGGCTGCCCTCCAAAAACGGGACGAAAGACGCGAGGCGCTCGTTTCTTTCGATTGCATTGCGTGTCCGCGCTCAGAAATGAAATGCTGATTGCCCGGCGGGCCTGCTGCGTCGCGTTTCGACCTGAACTGTGCCAGGTATGGTTGTGAAGGAGCATGGCCTCACCCGCACGGGCCGGTAGCGCACGTGTTTGGCCCTCTTTACACCTTGCCGCAACGAGCCCCATCGGAACCGTGCCACCGTCCGGGGTCGCGAGGCCTCCCCTATGACTCTCCGGTAAGACCTCCAGGCAGCCGGCGCGTAGCGGCGCATCGTCCAGGGCGGTCCAGATCTGCAGAGAAGGGGGACGATCGAGTCCCCAGAAGACCCCGTCATCCTGATGCCAAGGCAGTCGCGTGCCGCCGCCGGCTGCTCTATTCCCGCCGTAGGCTGCCTTATTCCAAAGGACGGCGCGGTAGATCGTTATGCCTTCGCCGAGTGTCTCGCGCGCGATGCGCTCGAAGAGCGGGTTTTCGATCCAAGCGAGAAATAGCGGATCGAGTTCAATTCTCTCGATCTTCCGATAGGCAAGCGATGGCCCTTCCCAACCTTGGCCGTATTGCAGGTCTGCATAGCGCCCGGTTTGCGAGTCGTGCTGGTAGAAAAAGCCCGGGTCCTCAAGCTTGCCCAGCATGATCGCATCGGCGCGCGCGCGAAGCTGCTCGATGGCGTCAGGATGCATGACGCTCCCGAGCCGGGCATAGCCATCCTCCTCGAAACGTCGGAGCGGCGCTTTGAGATCCATCTGCTGTGCATCGGAAAGCAACATTTCTGAAGAATAGCGAGTCGACGCGCCTCGAATTACTTCGAGCGCATGCGGGTGCCTTCCTTTCCCAGAGGGGTGTAAGTGTCTGATTTGTATCACTTTTGGGAATGGCGAACGGATAATCTATGAGACTTAGCTTCGAGTAGAACTTCAGGAGAGGCCGCGGCGTGCAATTGCGAGCGATACCGCGACATGAGAAAAGCGCACGCGACAGACCAAGGCGCAGGAACAGGAAACGATGAACCGACGGATTGCGAGCATGAAATGGAGAGGCCGAGTTCGTGACGTGGTTGCGCTGCTCCTATTCCTGCCGCTCGGATTTGGAATGCGCCTCGCCGTCGTTTTGGAGTCTCTCGCAGCAGGATGATGATTTCGGGCTGCCGGGGCAGGCCTGTCCCAAGCCGGGAATGAGCGTGATGCTGATGGTTGGGGCCTTGTCTATCATGCGTCGGCGCCGCTCGCTTTATGCGAGTCCTGTGCGCTGAGGCCGAATGCGTTGAGGCACATCGAAGGACTCGAAGTCCGCTCCGAGGGAACAGGACACGACACCATTTTCATGGTGCATGGATGGCCCGATACCGCGGATCTCTGGGATGAGCAGGTGGATGCGCTGCGCTCACAGTTTCGCTGCGTCCGGCTCACGCTACCCGGCTTCGATATAGACCAGCCTCGCCGGCCGGTCGGTCTTGAAGAGATGGCTGAGATTTTTCGCGCTGTGATCGAGAAGGAGAGTCCGGGTCGCCCCGTGATCCTGATGCTGCACGATTGGGGTTGCGTCTTCGGGTACCACTTTGCGATGAAATTTCCTCACCTTGTTTCGCGCGTCATCGGGATGGACGTCGGTGACGCGAATTCTGAGGAGCACACAGCCTCGCTGGGTGTTGCCGCGAAGCTCATGATCTTTGCGTATCAGTCCTGGTTGGCGTTGGCCTGGCGGATCGGCGGGGGGATAGGCGACCGCATGACGCGAGGGATGGCCTGGGTACTCGGGGCTCCCGCTTCGCCGAAGAAGATCGGCTCGAGCATGAACTATCCCTACGACATGATGTGGATGCACTCGTATGGTTCTTTCGAAGCGCTCGAACCCTACTGCCCCTCCGTGCCGATGCTCTTCTTCTACGGAAGTGAGAAGCCGCTTCAGTTTTTCTCGAGAGCCTGGGCGGACTCGATCGAACGGTGGCCCGACTCGCGTGTCGTGCGCGTAGAGGCGGGGCATTGGCTGATGAAGGACCGGCCCGACGAAGTCAACGGCGTGCTTCTAGGCTGGCTCGGCAACGAGACTCCGACAGAAACCGAGTCAGCACCCTAGTTATTGACCGAGTCAGGGACCGAGTCAGCCACTGGTTAGGGCAAGCCGAGCGGTCTGATGAGATTCGCCGCCTATACTCACACGTATGTCGAAAAAGCGAATCGCCATCTTGTCCACGGGCGGGACGATCGAGAAGACCTATGACGAGCTAGCGGGCGTACTGACGAACGAGGTCAGCGTGCTCGACGTGATGCTGAGCCAATTGCAGCTTGGCGGAGTCCAGATAGAACGCTTTGCCTTGATGAACAAGGACAGCCTGGAAATGTCGCCCCAGGATCATGCCTTGATTGCGCGCGAGGCCGTCGCTAAATCGGCCGATTTTGACGGCGTGGTGATTGTGCACGGAACCGATCGCCTGGCCGAGACCGGGGATAAGCTCTTCCGCCTAGAACCTGCGCCGCGCGTTCCGATCGTTCTAACCGGGGCGATGCGCCCCTTCGCCTTGCGGTCGAGTGATGCGATTCAAAACCTCACCGAGTCCCTGATGAGCGTGCAGCTGGCCTTGCCTGGCATCTATGTCTGCATGCACAACCAGCTCATCGCGTTTCCAGGAGTCGTGAAAGACCGCGAGAACGGGACCTTTACCACGACCTCCGACTCCTGACCTACCTCCCCAGCTGCCCGTCATCCACTTTGATGCAGGTTCCCGTCACGGCTTCCGACGAGGGGGAGACGAGAAAGAGGAGCGTGCTGTCGAGCTGTGCCGGGTCGCAAATCCGCTTGCGCGGGAAGGCGCCGCTGAAATCGCCGACCCGTTCAAGCATGCCGTCCACCATCTCTGAAGAGAAGGTTCCCGGAGCGATCGCGTTCACGTTGATGTTGAACTTGGCCCACTCGACGGCGAGGGCCTCGGTCATTCGGATCAATGCGCCTTTTGTCGTGGAGTAGAGCGCCTGTGCGACGGTCGCTTGCGCGGAGAAGGCGGACATAGAGGCGATGTTGACGATATTGCCCCGTCGTTTTTCTTTCATGAGCTGCGCGGCAACGGCGCAGGAGAGGAACCACGGTCCCTCAAGGTTCGTGTTCATCACTTGGTCGAAGAGCGCTTCGTCAATTCGGGTGGCGCGCTGTGCGTCGGGTACGCCGGCGTTATTCACGAGAATCGTGACCGTGCCGAGCGCGGATTCTGCTTGACGGAGTCCCGCTCGGATCTGCTCGCGATCGGTCATATCCATCTCTATGGGTTCGCACTCGCCGCCGGCCGCCCGGATTTCTTCGGCCAGCTTTGTGAGGCGTTCGACTCGCCGACCGGTGATCGCGACTTTGGCACCGCAGCTCGCCAAGACCTGTGCGAAGCGATGGCCAAGCCCGGCCGTGGCTCCTGTCACAAGGGCCACTTCCCCGGTCAGGTCGAGTGAGAAATTCGGAACCAGCGAGTCAGTCATGCAAATCACCTATCAGCTTAGGTCTGCGCTCTTAGAAAGCCGGGGGTGGGCATTGTGAAGGACCAATGCGAATTTATCAGGCGGGCGGCTCTGGCTCATCCAGGAAATCATAGACGAAGATATCGTGTGGCAGATCTTTGCCATCGATCTTGGCCACTGTTTCGAGTCGGCCCGTTCGGATGTCGTAGATCCAGCCGTGGAGTGTAAGGGGTTTTTTCATTTTCCAGGCCATTTGAACAAATGAGAGCTCGGCGAGGTGCTGGACTTGTTCGTGCACATTGATCTCGATCAGGCGTTCGTACCGGGCTTCTTCGTCCTCGATCGCGTCGAGTTCCTCAGCATGCAGTCGGTAGATATCTTTGAGGTGTCGCAGCCATTTGTTAATCAGGCCTAGATGTTTTTTCGACATCGCGGCTCGAACGCCGCCGCAATCGTAGTGCCCGCAGACGATCACATGCTTCACTTCAAGCACTTCGACCGCGTACTGCACGACGCTCAGCATGTTGAAGTCGGTGTGGACGACCAGGTTGGCAATATTGCGGTGGACGAATAATTCGCCAGGTTCGACGCCCGTGACTTCCTCTGCAGGAACTCGACTATCGGAGCAGCCAATCCATAGGAAGTCGGGTTTTTGGACGCCGGTTGTGCGCGAGAAATAGTCCGGTCGGACGTTCAGTTTTTCCTGGACCCATGCTTCGTTATTTAGGAGGAGGCGCTTATAGGCTTCCATTCGCTTCTTTCCTTGGCCGCGACCGCGACTAGCGGTCGGCGATGCGCTTGTCGTAGAAGTTGTGGTACTCGATTTCGATGTCACGGAACTGTGCACCGGTGTCGAATTCCTTGACGGCCTCATAGATGTCGCCGTCGACGTAGAGCGCGTTCGTTGCATCGACGATCAATCGGGCATGGTCAGGGATTCGGCGCAGCTTTCGCTTCAGTTCAGATTTATGAATGAACGACGCGTCTTTGTTGAAGCGGAGGAGGTAGTTCTCTTCCTGATTCACGAGTATCATGGATGCGTGGTAGTTCGAGCGAAGGACGAAGAAGAGTCCGACGAGGAGTCCAATGGCGATTCCGGTCAGGAGGTCGGTAAAGACAATGGCCAAGATCGTGACGGCGAAGGGTAGGAACTGAACCCACCCCTTGTTCCACATTTCTATGATGATCGCGCGCGATGCGAGTTTGTAGCCGACGACGATTAGGATGGTTGCGAGCGCTGCCAGCGGGATCCGGTTAAGGAACGCTCCGCAGAAGACGACTGCGAGCAAAAGTACAATTCCGTGTACGAGGGTGGAAAGGCGTGTTCGCCCGCCCGCGTAGACGTTAGCTGAGCTGCGGACGATGACGGAAGTGACGGGCAAACCGCCGAGTAGGCCGCAGACGAGATTGGCAATGCCCTGGCCACGCAGTTCGCGATTCGTGTCGGAGATGCGTTTCTCCGGGTCGAGCTTATCCGTGGCTTCGATACAGAGGAGCGTTTCCACGCTCCCGACGATGGCGATCGTGACGGCGGCGATCCAGACATCGGTTCGGAACACGGCCCGGAGGTCGGGCGCCGAAAACATGGAGGCGAAATCGTTGGCTGACTGAATCACGGGGAGCGCGACAAGATGCTTTTGACCGGCTCGGAGCTGTTCCTCCGGCCACAAGGTTCCGAAGGACTCATTCAGTAAGGTGCAAAGAACGACGCAGACGAGCGGGGCTGGCAAGAGCGAGGCCCACGACTGCTCCTTCATGAAGGGGCGCTCCCAGAGGAGCATGATCGCGAGCGCGAGGGCGCTGACTGCGATTGCACCGGCGCTCGGTGACGAGACCGTCATCCAAATTTCCGACAGCGTATTCAGCTGGTCGGGCTGCATGAACGCCTCGTCGCCGAGGAAGTCGCGATCGTTGCCGAGCGCATGCGGAATCTGCTTGAGGATGATGACGATGCCGATTGCGGCAAGCATTCCTTTGATCACGCTATTCGGGATGAAATTGCCAATCACGCCCGCGCGCGCCATTCCGAGTGCGAATTGGATGACCCCTGAAAGGAGGACGGCCACAGAGAAGGTCTCGAAGCCGCCGAGACTCGTGATCGCTCCGGCGACGATCACGGTGAGTCCGGCGGCGGGTCCGCTCACACTCAGTTCGGATCCCGAAAAAAAGGCCAGCACGATTCCGCCGACGACGCCGGAGACAATCCCTGAAAAGAGGGGTGCGCCCGACGCGAGCGCGATGCCGAGGCAAAGCGGGAGTGCGACGAGGAAAACAACGATGCCGGCGGGGACATCGCGTGAAACGGAATCTAAACGGGGGACCGAGAATAGCCTCGCTGACATGGGCGGAGTCTAAGCGACCTTGACGGCGCCTGCGAGATCGATCTCCACGCGTTCGACCGGTTTGCGTCGGCTTACGACAACGAAAAAGCTCGGTACGAAATAGAGTGCGAGGATTGACGCACCGATGACCCCGCCCGCGGCGGCGGTCTCCATGGGCGGCCAGAATCGGTCGGCGTGAATCAAGGTGCGCTGGGAGTACCTGCTAGTGACGGCTTTGAAGAGAACCTTGCCGCGGTGCCGATACCGAAGACGGCGGCGAGAATGGATTCGGGTAGAGAGGGCTCTGGCACCCCAATGGGGGGTGGGCAGATTTTGGCAATGCCCGCTCCAATCTCGGGGAGGCCGTCCCGGGTTTGGCCCTCGAAGAGGGGTGCTTGCGCGATGGCGCAGACGTCGGCCAAGTCGCCTCTCAGATAAACGTCGAAGAAGAGCCGCGGGTTCTCGCCGAGATAAGCGCCGATCTCTTCGGTTGGAAAGCCGCCGACATCGTCATGGGCTAGGCCCGGCAGGATGGCTTGGAGCTTTTCGGCAATCGCGGAATATCGCTCGAAGGGTATTGGTCGCCAATCTTCTTCGAAGCTTGTGCCGATTGCATTGGTGTCCTTCTCGGCTTCACCGACAATATCGAATGCAGAGATCGTGATGTTTGCCTGATTATTGTCCCACGCCGAATTGTCGAACGCGCCAAACTGCCCCGCGCCTTGAAGCGAGATCGGCGCGATTGCCACGATCCGGGGATCACGAAATTCGGGTGCAAACAGATAATCTCCGCCGGCGACTGCCATGGCGGTATAGGCGCCGTAAGAGTGGCCCGCATGACCGAATCGATCGAGCACAAGTGTGCCGCCGAAACCCGCAGGCATTGAAATTTCACCGGATTGGAAGGCCTCAAGCACGACGGAGACATCGGCTGGCCGATCGATCCTATGCGTTCCGAGAGGAGCGGACTCGAGATGATTCAGGTGGAGGCCGACATACCCCGCGGCCGGGCTTCGACTACCGAGTCGCCTCGATTCGATCCCAGTTTTGATCGTTCAGGTCAGGATCGCGCTTCGAGCGCGTCGAGGACCGCTCTATGACGTTCTCGATTGAGTGTGTAGCCGCGATAGGCGAAGGGCGCGGCGAGTGAAAAAACGGCGACCAGCGGTCCGTAAACGATGCCGAGATTGCGAATCGTCTCAGGGGGGATCGCGGCGGCATCGGCTCCGCTCCCGAGGCCAGCGGGCCAGGCGATCACGTCGAGAGCGATGCCGGCAATGAGGCTGCCCGCGCCGGAAGCGGCCTTTCCCGAGAACGAGACCACGCCAAAGAAGATGCCCTCCTGACGTCGACCGGTGTCGAGCTCATGTTCATCGGCGATGTCGCCCATCATGGAACTGAAACTGGCGAGGGCCTGTTGGACGAGCGCGCCTTGCAAAAAACGGAGGGCAAGGAGCGTCGCGATCAGAGCGGTCGTTCCGTTCGGCGGGAGCCAATCGAGGAGGCGTGCGATCACGGGAAGAAGCTGGAAGGTCGACCAGCCGACCGTGCCCAGAATCAGAGCCGGCGCCTTGCCCCATCGCTCATGAAGGCCCGCCGTGAATAAGGCACCCACTATTAGGCCGACGGGGTAGGCTAGGGTGAGCATGAGGATGTCTGAGGATTCGAGCGCCCAGAAGAACTCATACATATAGAGGGAAAGAGCACTTTCCGTCCCCACCAAGATGTAGGTCAGAAGCACCCCGGCGAAGAGGCGCTTGAAGGAGTAATTCGAAAACGCGCTTTTCGATTCCGAAAACATTCGGCGGAGGACACTGCCTTTAACCTTCGCAGCGCGCTGGGTCGGCAGGAACGGGATTTGGTCTCGAGTCAGCCAGGCCGAGGCAATAATCGTAATGGCCATTGTCCCGCTCATGACAAACGCAAAAGGAGCGTAGGCCTCGGCGTTCATGCGCCCGCCACGTTCATCGGAGAAAAAATATCCGAAGGCCACGGCGGCCATCACAAAGGCACCGAAGTACCCGAAGATTTGGCGCGTTGCGACGAGGCGGGTGCGTTCCGCAAAGTTGGCTGTGAGTTCCGCACCGAGCGCGATATGCGGCACGTGGTAGACGGTCATCATCAGCCGTGTCAGCACAGCAAATGTGGTGAGCCACAAGAAGAGTTCGGTCGTGCCGAGTCCCGCCGGGGGCGCAAAGAGTCCGTAGAAGGCGAGCGCTAGAGGCAGGGCGGCGAGAACCATGAAGGGATGCCTCCGTCCCCATTTGGATTCGAAATTATCGGAGATCGACCCCATCAAAGGATCGCTGATCGCGTCGACCGCGAGGGCGATCGCTATGGCGAGTCCGCAGAGACTCCCCGAGAGGCCAAGTACAGAGTTGTAGTAAAAGAGAACGAAGAGGCCGAAAGAGAAGGTCTTGAGGCCTTCGGCGACCTGTCCGAGTCCAAATGCGTAGCGCGTTGAGCGGGGCAGCTCGCGATCGATCGGCGTCCAAATCTGTGGATGACTGCTCAAGGCTGGTTCACGATCATGCGCCGATGCGTTGGCTTCAATTACCGGAGGTCCTTTGCTTTTTGCGGCGATTTTCGCCGGCGCGGCGCAGCTTCTCCGCCTCTTCCTGCTTGACCCGGGCGAAAGACTCTCTCCAGCTTGGATCTTCGCTCCAAACGATGGGGCTCTGGACTGTGGTGCGCGGCAGACGTGCGCTCTCGAAAAGGTCGAGGGCGTGGCCGGAGATTGCGCGCTGCATTTCCGTGTCTTCCGGTCGGCCCATGGGATTGCCAAGCGGAAAATCGCTGAAGAGGAAACGCGCGACGCCGCATTCCTCCACAATGTCTCTTGCAGATCCAGCGATGACGGTCGCAATGCCGGCTTCTTCGAGATGACGCGCGACCAGACTCACGGTCTGGTGACAAACCGGTCAAAGAGGAACGAGCAGCGCGATATCGACCTCGTCTTCTCGGCAGCGTTCTAGAATTTCAGGCGCATCGCGATCGAGGGTCGTGCGTTGGCTGTAGTCCGTCGGGACGCCGTGGAATCGCGGCGCGAGGCTGCCGAGTCGACCCGCCGAGACCTGTTCCTGCATGCGCCGAATGGGAACGAAGGACGCGATGTCGTTGGTATGCGTGTTTTCCTTGTCCCAGGAAAGATGGTCCGTGAAGAGCCGCTCGGGCGGCTCGTGGGTCGAGGCAGACCAGACCTCGCGTTCTCCGCGCAACGCACGCGTGTCCTGGAGATCCCAGGGACTGGCGGTCGTCACGAGTGCGAGGCGAGACTTGGCGAGTGGCTTTGCCAGCTTGGCAAAGGGGACACTGTCGAAACTCGCCCAACGATACGGCTTTTCGTAGCCTTGCGCGTGGTAGTACTCGCGAGTCCGATCGATATAGCTTGTGAACGTACGATAGGCCGTGACGCGGTTGCTGCTCATGACGCCCTTTGCTCTTGGGGAAGACGAGAAATAGTCTGCCTACCCGCAGAGCTCGTTGCAAGCGCCGATACAACTACTAACGGTACTGCGGGGCTAGGGGCGAATCACGTAGAACGCGTTCACGGGATGCCCGAAGTCGACCGGTTCGAAATGTGTGAAGCCGGCGGCTTCGCTCCAATCCTGAAGCAGGTCGGAATGCAGGCCAAGCGTTCCGAGTCCGGCACCGCCGGGCTCCGACAATGAGGACGACATGCACACCATCACCGAGATGCCGTACATCATCGCAGCCATAGGATTGCGTTCGACGTTTTCTTCAAAGCTGGGCTTGGCCTTGATCTCCGCCACGAGCCAAATGCCTTCTTGTGAGAGCGCACCGCGGATTTGGCGAATGATGCCTTGTGGGTCCGTCATGTCGTGAAGGCAGTCGAATGTGGTCATGAGATCAAAGCGATGGTCGCTCGGGACGGGATCCGTTGAAGCATTGTGGAACTCAACATTGGTGACCTCGGCCGCCCGGCAGTTTTCTTCAGCGCGCGCGAGAGCATGACTCGAGATGTCATATCCGTGAAAGCGCGATTCTGGGAATGCCTTCGCCATTTCGATCAGCGCGACTCCAGCACCGCATCCCACATCCGCCACCGCAATTCCCTGGTTCAGGCGATCAGACAGGCCGTCGACGCGCGGGATGGCTTGCGGAACGAGCATGCTCCGGAACCAGGGCGCGAGTCCTCTCTCGATTCCGCGCGCGCCGCTCTCACCGAGTTCATCATAAGGCAGTCCGAGACCTGTTCGGAAAGCCTCGGGCAAGCGGTCGAGATTACGTGCGAGGTCCGGCACCTGCGAAAGCATTCCGATCCCGTTCGCCGGGTGATCTTCATCGACTAACACGGCTACGGCCTCGGGCGAGAGGAAAAAGGTTTCGCCCTCGCGGAATTCGATGAGCCCACTTGCGCCCTGGGCGTGGAGCCATTCGCGCACCCAACGTTCGTGAAGGCCTGTTTGCTCTGCGAGAGATGTACTGGTGACCTCGCCGGCTTCGGCCATCGCGGCATAGAGCCCGAGCCGGTCGCCGAGACTCACCATCATGGAGACGGTGGCGCCGTTCATGTAGCCAAAAAGACGAAGGCTGTATTCCTTGAGTCGATCGGGATCGGGTTGCATGGAGAGAAGGCTCTCACAGTTCTCGACCGGATGCGCGTCGGTGTCGTCTCCTCCGCGGTCCCGTGCACCCGGCGCACCCCGCGGGATAGCGCCGGTTGGTGGGGCAGCATCAGGATCAGTAACGACCACGACCACGACCACGACCACGATAACGATAACGAACATGGAAAATCAAAAATGCGTCGCGCTGTCTCGTCACGGGAATGGCCGTGACACGCGTCTTTGTCCCGTCCGCGCCGTCCAGTCGGCAGCCATTATTCAGCTCGCTGATCTCCTCAGTATGCTGCGGCAGGCCAACTCAGGTTTTTTTGCGAAGGGCGGAAACGACCTGGAACAGTTTCTCGCTGACGAAGCGATCGATTCTCTCTGGACGAAGATGCCTCTGATGGGATCCGACTGGGCGGAGGACCTGTGCGCCTGCTGCGAGCGTTCGCGAAAGCTTGCAGCTGATCTGGGGATCCACGCCGATGAGGCTTCGGCGATCGAGGAGTCTTTCGCCGACAAGAACGCCAGCGCGTCTGGCGGTTGGATGGCTGCGCGTGCGATGCTCCCGGCTGACTTTCGCCCGATCACGCGAGCAGGTAGGCCTACCCGATGAGCACTCAGCAAATCGAAGCGACACGGACAACGTCCACCTTCTGTCGTCTCTGCGAACCGCAATGTCCGCTCGTCGTGGAGACGCGTATCGAGGACGAGCGCGTTCTTGCGATTCGGCCTGACGAAGAACACCCCGTCTCGGGCGGCTTCGCCTGTCATAAGGGCGTCGGATTTGCGCAGGTGCATCACGATCCGAATCGCGTGGATCACCCGCTCCAGCGCACGAATGCGAGAACGGAACAGCACGGAGAGTTTGAGCAAACCACGTGGGATGCGGCATTTCTGGATATCGGCGCGCAGCTTCGCGCTTTGCGCGAAGAGCATGGGCCTGAGTCCGTGGGGTGCTATTGGGGCAACCCGCTGGCGTACACAAGTACGGGCATTTCCACGGTGTACGGGTTCTGGGGAAAGATGGAGTCGAGCCGGCTCTTCGGTGGTTTGACTCAGGATCTCTCCAACAAGTTCGCCGCGATGGAAGCGCTCTTTGGGAACGAGCAGGTCTTCCCCGTTCCGGACTTGAACCATACGGACTTCTTCCTCTGTCTGGGATCGGACCCGTCTCTCTCACACATGACGGCCGTCTCCGTTCCGGACGCACTCGCGTCGCTGCGCGGGATTCGCGCGCGAGGTGGCGCGATCACGTTCGTGAATCCGCGGCGGATTCGTCCGGTGGAGATCGGTCTCGGCGATCTGCTCCAGATCCGGCCCGATACGGATGTCTATCTGCTGGCAGCGTTGCTGAACGAGATCGATGCGATCGGGGGGTGGGATGAAGCGATCCTTGACCAGTATGCGAAAGGAATAGAAGGTCTCCGCGCGTTCATTGCGCCCTGGAATGCGGATCGCGTCGCGGGCGTCACGGGACTGTCGGCGGAGCAGGTTCGAAAGACTGCGCAGGCGTTTTCGAGTGCGCCGTCAGCAATCGCGCATATGGGAACTGGCGGGAACATGGGGCGGCAGGGCACCGCGGTCTATTGGCTGCTCACTATGCTTAATTTTGTGACGGGCAATCTTGGCCGCTCTGGAGGCGGGCTGCTGATGCCGAGTATGATGCCGCGTAGGGAAGAACCGGTCGGCGATCCGTTCTTCGACTCGCCGGTCGGGCCCGTTCGTCGGGTTTGGGGACACGTCCCCGCCAACCTGCTTGCGGACTACATCGAAGCGCCGAATGACCGGCTTCGCGCGCTGATCGTTGTGGGCGGCAATCCGATCATGGCGATCCCCGGAGAGGAGCGGCTGCGCAAGGCTTTCCCGAAGCTTGAACTGCTCGTGACGATCGATCTCTATCGAAGCGCGACGGCGGAATTGTCCGATTACGTCCTGCCGGCGAGCGATTGGCTTGAGCGCGCGGATTTCAGGCAGGGGGGCGTTCCGCTTGTGCCGACTGCACAGCATTCTGAAGCCACTGTCGCCCCCATCGGGGAGCGCGCCGAAGAATGGTGGATCCTGGCGCATCTCGAACGGGAACTCGGGCTCCCGAATGCCCTCGATGATCCCTCGCTCCATCCCGATCGCTTGCTTGAGGAGATGGCGACGCAACGTGGCACTTCAATTGAAGAACTGCGCACGCTTCCTTCCAGGACGAAGGTACTTCTTCCCGTCCTTCCGCCGGGCTCTCTAGAGAACACAGTGGTGCATCCCGACGGCTTGCTGGATTGTTGTTCTGAAAGCTTCGCGCCGATCGTCGATCGTGCGCGTGCATTGTTCGCCGAGCTTGAGAGCGAACCGGCCGACATGCTCAAACTCATTCAATGGCGCAATACGCGTCAGCATAACAGTTGGGGTAGGCGGCTCGTGCCGAAGCTCCGCAGCGGGCGTTTTTCGAGCAATCCCCTTTATCTCCATCCGGACGAAGCCGCCGCGCGCGGGCTTTCTGAAGGCGATGCAGTCACAGTGACGAGCGATTGGGGAAGTGTGGAGACCCAGGTCGGTTACGACAAAGCGCTTCGGCGCGGAGTAGTGGCACTCAGCCATGGCTACGGAGAGCGCTGGGCAGGGGAATCCGAGACGGTCGAAGTCGGCGTCAATGTGAACCGGCTTCTGCCTTCCGGTCCTGGGAGCTATGAGCGCTATAGCAATATGGCTCATATGCAGGGAATTCCAGTCCAGGTGCTGCGGAGAGATGCGTAGCCTCGGTGCGGACTGCACCGGCCGGACCGGACCGGACGCTGGCCTAGCGTGATACGGGAAGAGTGAGGAGTGGGCCCGCACCGCTCGAGGAACCGGCTTGAAGCGCGAAAAGCTGGTTGAGGAGGGCGAACGTGGCCTTCGAATCGAGGTCGCTTTGCTCGATGCTGAAGGTATGCCCTAAGTAAGTTGTGCTTAGGAAGGCGTCGTGGGGTCGACCCGAGGCCGCCTTGACCTGGAAGAGGCCCTGCATCAGTTTGCTCCATTCGAAGGCGGATCCATCGGCGTTGCGGGTGGTCGTGACCCAGCCTTTCTCTTTGTGGACGCTCGGTGGAAACACCGCTTGGGAGAGATAGAAGAGCGCTCCTATGAGCGAGCGTGTCTCAATCGTGATCACGCTTCGATCGCGTTCGCTCGCGATCATGTTGGACAGGACGTACCGAGCTGCGCCAGGTTCGAGATCGAGGATTCGCGCGAGCTCAAGCGCTTCTTCCGAGTTGGCTTCGTCTTCGCGAAACTGAATCGCGATGCCTCGGGGCTCCGACGCTTGCAATAGGAAGGAGATCGCGTCGCGGCGTTTCAGTTCTCCAAGAAGTGCTGCGGCGCGACGGAAATCCTGGAAAGCCGGGGCGTAGGAAGGGGTGGGGCCTGATGCGCTGGGCGCGTTGGCTTTGTCGTGGATTCGCTGGGTGCAGAGCCGGAGGACGCGGTCGACCGACCAGCCTGTATTGATCAGGAGTAGAAGCGTGTCGAGGCGGACGGGCGTGAGCAATTGTGTGACGAAGGCATCGCCCTGGAGCGGAGAGTACGTCACCGTCGGATTGTCCCGAACGAGGGCGGTGGCAGCGACCGTTCCGAGGGTGGTTCCGCTGGACGGGATTTCTGCTCCGCCGCTGATCCCCATTTGCGTTGAGAGATTCGCCGCGACGCCCGAAACCTGGAGAAAGAACGGCGTGTCGCGATACCGAAGCCTCACGATATTGAGGAGCATCTCCTCGTTCGAGGTATTCTGAATAGCCGAGTTATAGGCGGGCCGGCCGGTCGTAATTCCGGAGGGGCCGATTCCGCCGCAGCCCACTCCAGCGAGGGCGATCGCGAAGAGGCTTGAGATGACTAGGTTCTGAAGTACGCGGGTTGGGTGGTGAAGCGTGCGGCGGGGCATCGAACTCCTCGATTCAATTCGGAGTCAAGCTAGCTCACCTATGCGGTTCCTCCTCAACGCCCTCTTGTGAGCCTTGCCGGGACGTGAACGCCAGGCACTCCGACGCAATCGGGGAGGAAGACATGAAGTCCCGCATCGATCGTTGGCGGGCCAGTCTACTGCGCGAATTCCCAGTCTTCGCCGGAAAGGCATTCGCGCGCCGCGCCGGCGAGGCACGCGATCGCCATCAGCGAGGCGAAGACATGCAGTCCCGTTTCGATCCCCTGACAATGCTCAAGCAATCCCCAGCGCGAGAGCAGCCAGTTCCAGTCGTGGATATGGCCACCGACGAGGGGGAGGCTCTGCGCCACGGCGTCGCCCAAATAACGTGCTGTGTTCATCAGACTTTCGGCGAACCAAATTCCCATCAGGAACGTTTCGAAGAACTTTTGCTGCTGTACGAAATGCCTAGCGCAGGCAACGGGAAAGAAGAGTTGCCCGATCGTTCCGCCGAGGAAATGAAAGGTCTGCCCAAAGAAGGCGAGGAAAATGTGCCCCCCTTCGTGAAAGAGCAGGTTGGCGCCGTCCAGGAAATGATACTTATAATCGAAGACGATCCAGAGCACGTAGGCCGACACGGGAATGAGGAAGAGGCGTTTCGCGAGCATGGCCCCGTATCGGCCATTCGGCGGAAGGCCTTCAGCTCGATTGCGAGGCGGCCCCTTCTGATTCTCGCAGGCAATCGTCGATGAAGGCACGGAGTCGGTACATGTCTGAGATGCTGAGACCCTGCCCAACGAGAGCGGCGAGATAGAGCAGACCCGCGCCGCAAGCCGCCGAAGGAGGAACCAGGAGTGCGAAAGGCGTCCGGCCCAAGACCCATTGCGCCATCCCGTAGACTCCCGCAAAGATGCTCACGACGACGAGGGTTCCGATCGCGAAGACGAACGCGGTCCAAATTTCTGGGCGAGGGGAAAAAGTGCCCCAGAGGCGAACGGTGGGTCGTTCGCTCAGTTCCTGCGGCGTGTCTTGGAACATGATATCGAGGTACGGGGTCCAGAAGCGCTGCTCGCTTTGCGGTACGCGCAGCGTGCATTGGCCACGCGCGACAGTGCCGTCGATATAAGGATGTTCGGCTTCAAGGCGTGCTCGCAGAATTTCAGCGAGGCTTTCGGCTTCTCCGAGCGCATCGATTTGGAATGCGGGACGGACACGTGCGCGAGGCATCTCAGACGTCCTCCTGTATTGCGGATGCCCGCATCGATACGAGGGCGGCCTCAATTCCGTCGATCAGAAGGTCTACGTCCGGTATGCTCTCATAATCCCCCGTGACGCCAAATGAGAGTTCGCCTGCATAAGAGAAAATCGCGACGGCGATTCGGACGGAGCCAAATAGAGGCACGTAGGGATACGCCGAGAGCATTCGTCTCCCCGCTGCGAAGAGCGGTTCGCGGGGTCCGGGCACATTTGTCGTGATCGTCTGGATCGCGTGCTGCTCAAGATCTGCAACGAGCCGTGCGGCCAGGGCGAGGACCGCCGGCGGAGAGTATCCCGTTAGAGTGCTCAGCGTCTCCGCCGCATCCGCCTGGTGATGCGCTTTGACTCGGTCCATTTCTTCGCGCACGGCCGTAAGGCAGGCGGTCGGCTCATCGATGTCGACAGGGAGATCGACCAACACGGCGGCGACCCGGTTATTGAAGGTGCCTCGCTCGTCCTCTCTTCGGATCGAAACCGGAACCATGCTGCGCACGTGCAGTCCCGCAACGGGTTCTCCTCGCGCGATGAGCAGCGAACGAAAGCCCATGGCAAGCACGACATCGTTCACTGTCCCGCCCTCCGCCTGTCGGATCTGTTTGATTTCAGCGAGGGTGGTCTTGGTCGATCGCCAGCGCCGATGCGGGCCAATCGGACCGTTGAGCGATCCCTCCAGAGGGACGCTCGAAAGTCGCCGAAAGGCGGAAAGCCCGTCCCCGAAATCGCTCAGCGCGCGGAGCGCACGCCGCGGCGTCTGAGCGACGCGGCCGAAGGCCCGCAACCCTTCGCGGGGGAGGCGCCAGGCATCGCTCAAGGAGTGCGCCATGAGCGCGACCACGCCCGGCTTTCGGTTCGGCGCCCATTCGGGACAACTCGGGTGTGCCGCGTCGGGCGAAGTGTCGAGGAGCACGCTCATCAGATCACTCCCTGCGATGCCGTCCACGAGGCAATGATGTGTCTTCGAGATGAGTGCCCAACGCATATTGCTGAGCCCTTCGACGACCCAGATTTCCCAGAGCGGACGGGACCGATCTAGCTTCTGAGACATAACACGTCCGACAAGCGCATGGAGCTGGGGCTCATCGCCGGGGTCGGGGAGAGCGGTATGCCGAACGTGATAGTTTAAATCGAATCGTTCGTCGTCGACCCAGAGGGGCTGGCCGAGGTCGAAGGGCACAAAGCGGACCTTTTGCCGATAGCGCGGCACGCGGTCGAGTTTCGATGAGATCATTTCCTCGATCTCATCGCAGCTGGGAGGAGGCCCTTCAAAAAGGGCCACCACCGCGATGTGCATATGATTGATCTCGTTCTCGAGAAAGAGAAAGGACGAGTCCTGCGGGCTGAGCGCTTCCACTGCTTAGCGGTACCCAGCCGGCAGATGAAGTCGGACGAAATCCCCTTCGGTGAGGATGCCCACGAGCTTGTCATCTTCTTCAACGAGAAGACATCCGATCTTCTGCTCATGCAGCCGGCGGGCGGCATCGCTTAAGTCTGCATCGGGGCCGATCGTCGCGGGATCGTTCGTTATCACCTCCTTGACGGGGATGATACCGAGCAGTTTCTGTTGCGCGTGTTCGCCGTAGCCGAGGCTTCTCGCGAGCGCACCGCGAAAGAGATCTCTCTGACTGAGAATGCCGACGACACTGCCGTCTTGATCGACGACAGGCAGGTGGCGGATTCTGCCCAGCTTCATCACGTCGTCCGCGATATTGAGTCGATCATTCGTGTTCAGTGTCGTGACGTCAGGAGACATCACCTCTCGAACCGTTTTGAGTTCGCTCATTGAACCTCCTTGCGTAGATTGTCCAGCGCATATGCCGGATGCCGTTCGCTTCGTGTAATGAGTACGCAAGAATCAGACCAGCGGGTGGGGGTTCTCCTTGCCGAGAACGCCTAAAGACTCGCTCCATCCGTGTGCTCTGTGGCAAACCGCCACAATGCGATCGCTGGTCGAGGCAGAGCGCCTCGGCGGAAGCGGGAGATCACCGCCTGGCCGATGCGATGTCGCGGCGCGAAATGCGTGCACTTGTTGGCGAATCATCGGCGCCCTGATTGAGGCCGAGCTTCGAGTCGATCTTGGGCGTTTGGCGGCCGGCGTTTGGTATTGTCGGGAGACACGCGTACGAACGCGAAAAGGAATATCGATGCGCACAAAGTTCTGCGATCAGCTTGGAATCGAACTACCGATTTTTGCTTTCAGCCATTGCCGGGACGTGGTGGCCGAGGTCTCTAACGCGGGTGGCTTCGGTGTGCTCGGCGCAGTCGGCTTCAGTCCAGAACAGCTGGAGATCGAGTGCCAATGGATCGATGACCATGTCGGAGACAATCCCTACGGCGTGGATCTCGTTATTCCGCAGCACTACGAAGGCATGGGTGAACTTGATCCAGAAAAGTTGGAAGCGCAGCTCAAGGCAGCGATTCCGGCCCAGCATCGCGAGTTCGCCTCCAAGCTGCTCGCGGATCACGGCGTGCCTGAGATTCCGCCGGAAGAGGCGCATCATGAGCTGCTCGGGATGAGTCTCGCGACGGCAACGCCGCAACTCGAAGTTGCGCTTTCCCACGACAAGGTCCGAATGATTGCCAACGCGCTCGGGACTCCACCTCCGGAAATCGTGAAATGGGTGCAGTCGACGGGGCGCGTGATTGGGGCGCTCTGCGGAAAAGTGCATCAGGCGATCGCGCATCGCGATGCGGGGCTCGATTTCATCATTGCCCAGGGCACGGAAGGCGGCGGCCATACAGGGGAAATCGGCAGCATGGTGCTCTGGCCGCAGATCATCGAAGCGGTTTCGCCGCTGCCCGTGCTTGCTGCGGGCGGAATCGCAACCGGAGCCCAGGTGGCTGCGGCTCTCGCGCTCGGCGCGGAAGGCGCATGGACCGGTTCGATCTGGCTCACGGTGCGAGAGGCCGAATGTCCGCCGGCGCAGACGGCGTCGTATTTGGGTGCATCGAGCCAAGACACCATTCGGTCGCGTTCGTTTACGGGAAAGCCGTGTCGAATGTTGCGAAACGATTGGACCGAGGCCTGGGCGGAGACGGATACACCGGATCCTTTGGGTATGCCTCTGCAGAACATGGTGACTATGGACGCGATTGTTCGGACCAGTCGCTATGCGGCCTCACCGCAGTCTCAGGCCGTCTCCTTCAATCCAGTCGGGCAAACGGTGGGGATGATGAACGACGTTCGGCCGGTTCGCGAAGTCGTGATGGGCCTGGTGGAAGGCTACGTCGACGCTGTCGATCGACTGTTCGCTCTCCAGCCCGAGTAGCAGGCCTCACCATGGCCTGGGGATGCCGCGTGCCGTTCAATGGTGTGTCAGCGGGCTTCTCCTGCGAGCGCGTGCTTAGCCAGCGAGAAGGCATCTTCGAGCAGCGCGCCCGCTGGATATTGGCCGACGACTTGTAGCCTGCGACGCGAAAAGGAAGCCCGAAAATTTCTGAACGACCGTCCCTACCGCCGCCGACCGACCCGCATGTTTCGCGCATGCGGGTCGTTTGCGTTGCAGGTCGCGCCGGCAAGCTAGACTGGGGGTAAGGAGCAGGAAACGCATCCATGTCATCGAGCAATACAGACTTTCAATTCGCATACGCGGCGTGGATCGTTGCGTTGACCGGCGCGCTCGGGAGCCTCTTCTTCGGCGAGGTCATGAAACTGCCGCCGTGCACGCTTTGCTGGTACCAGCGGATCTGTCTCTTCCCGTTGGTCGCCGTGATGGCAGTGGGAATTGCGCTTCGAGATCGTCGGCTTGGAATTTATGCCGCACCGCTCGTCCTTGCTGGCCTCGGCATCGCTCTCTATCACAACGGAGTGCAGCTCGGCTGGATCCCCGAAACGCTGACGCCGTGCACGGGAACCTCTTCGTGTGGCGAAAAGCAGCTCGAGCTCTTCGGCTTCATCACGATCCCAATGCTCTCTGCGGGCGCGTTCGCTTTCATCGGTTCTCTTCTTCTCTTTCATCAACGGCAGATCGGAAATTCCACTCATGAATAGGGATATGATTCGACTCGCGCTGATTGCACTCGTGGCGCTGGGCGGCCTAGCCGCTGCGACGTTCTACTACCAGAAGACCGAGATCTCAGAAGAAGATGCCGCGGTAGAACAACAGCTTGCTTCGTCGGCCGCACGGCTGGAGCGCGATCACAGCCCGACGATTGGACCAAAAGATGCGCCGGTCGTTGTGGTCGAGTTTCTGGACCCCGAATGCGAAGCGTGTCGGTCCATGCATCCGATTGTGAAGCAGTTGCTGGCCGAGTACGAAGGGCGCGTGCGTTATGTATTGCGGTATCGCCCGCTGCATAAGAATTCGGGTTATGCGGCACTTGCGCTTGAGGCGGCTCGTGAACAGGGGAAGTACTGGGAGATGCTTGACCTGTTATTCGAGAAACAGCCGATCTGGGGCGACCATAATCAGCCGCGGCCCGACCTTATTCCGGAATATGCGCGGGAGGTGGGGCTTGATATGGGCTCCTTTGAGCGCTTTGTGAATAGCCCGGCGAACCAGAAGCCAATCCAGCAGGACAATAACGATGGGATCGCGCTCGGTGTACGCGGCACGCCGGCGTTCTTCGTGAATGGCCGGCGGCTTCGAGAGCTTGGCGCCGTCCAGCTTCGGGACGCGATTCGAGACGGTCTGGGGGTGCGGTAATCCTAGGCTGTCGGGCTCGAGTCTCCTGCCACGCTGTTGCCTTGTTCCATTCCCTCCACACAGCCCAGCACCTCGCGCTGATACCCCTTGCCTCGCTCATTCATCAGGTCGAGCACGTTCAACGAAGTCGGCACATATCCGAACCCGATATCGAGCTCGCGATGCCACTGGAAAATCGAGCCACCGAGACCCATCCAGCCCCAGAAGCCTTCGCGCCCTTCATTGAGGCCGCGTTCGAGGGCGGACCCCGCCGCGCCAACGGTCTTAAATTGGTTCACTCCGCCCTCCGAGAAGACGGTCTTCATGATGCTCATGTCGGCGAATTGTGGGTTGGCATGGATCGCTTCCAGGCCCGAGGCCGAGAGGATTTGAGTGCCTTTCCAAGTACCCTTCGCGCAGATGAGTGCGGCCAGCTTCGCAAGGCCTCTCGCTGTGCAGTTCGCGGCGGCCGACGGAGTCTCGCCCAGGGCGACAGACGGTTCGTTGAAGAACTCGACCGTTTTCATGCCGACATAGGGCGGCGGCGCACTGCGGGTCGTCGCGTGACGGATCCCTGGCAAGATGCGCAGGATCCTTCCCAGTATCTGGAAGATGTTATGTTCAATCCGTCGCCCGAGGAACTTGGGGATCAGGCTTTGGAGGAACTGAAAGCCAAAGCCAAGCAAGATGACAGGGGACACGCGGGAGAGTTCCGGTTCGCGTAATCCGATATGGACGTCGACCTCGAGCGGGCCGCTGATCTCTTCGCGGAAGAACTCGCCCATAGTTCGACTCGCGGAATCAACTCTTCGAAAGAGTTCGTTTGCGATCCAGCCTCGCGTGATGGCGTGATATTCCCGCCGAGTGTCTGTTCGATTCGGGAAAGTGGGGGGATGTTGTTCGATGATCCGCCCAACGCGATTTTGTTTGATGCCCTCTGTGTGGAGGTCTTCGGGCAAAATCGAGGTGTTGAATGCGGCGAGTCCAGCTTCATGGCGCATTAGGTCGGCGACGGTGAGATCCTGCTTGCCGTTCGCGCCGAATTCGGGCCAGTAGGTGCTGATTCGCTCTTTGAGGTCGAGCTGTCCTTTGCCGACGAGCGACGCGAGGGCGAGGGATTCGAGGCTTTTCCCGCTGCTGAAGACATTAATAAGGCTATCGGGGCTGAATTGCTTGTCGCCGATTGCCGAGGACCAAAGGTCGACGACACACTCACCCTTGAAGTAGATGCAGAGTTGAGTGTTTCGCTCTTCAAGCGTCCGCATATTATGCACGTAGAGTGTCCGCACGGACTCGAAGCCGGGCGCAACGGTCCCCTCGATCCTGACTTGTGATTTGCCGTCTTCGGCCATCGAGTCTCCATGATTTCTGAGGCGAGTCGCCCTTAGGAATGCGCGCCAATCCGGCGACGTCGTCGGGTATACTACCCCCTGAATAGAGGAGTCCCGGATGCTTCAGCTCTCTGGTCTCGACAATAGCTTTCTGATCATCGAAACCGGCGGTCAGCTTGGGCATATCGCGTCCTATACGGTGTACGACGGCTCGACGATTGAGGCGGGGAGCTTTTTTGAGTCCCTGCGGCGAACGATCGAAGAGCGACTGCATCTTCTTCCTCCGTACCGACGCAAGCTCGTTCAAGTACCGCTCGGGATTGACCGGCCCTACTGGATCGAAGACGCCGATTTCGATCTCGATTTCCATCTCCGGCATATCGCCGTCCCGCCCCCAGGAGACCGTGAGCAGCAAGCCGAGCTGATCGCCCGACTGCATTCCCGTCCTCTCGATCGTTCGCGCCCGCTATGGGAAATCTATGTCATCGATGGCCTGGAGGACGGCCAAGTGGGGCTCTACTCGAAAGTGCATCATGCGACGATCGATGGCGTCTCTGGTTCTCAGATGATGGAACAGCTGCTTGATCACTTGCCGAGCGGCGATCACGTCGAGCTTCCGAAAGAACCGTGGGTCCCTGAGAGTGATCCCACGGCAGTCGAGATGTTAGTGCGAGGCACGATTGGCGCAGCGATTCAGCCTGGGCGGATCGCAAGGACTCTTTATCGAACGACGCGCAGCGTTTGGGAGAGTAATGAAATGCTCGGCGCTGTAGCTCGCACTGTCGGGCTCGACCGCGTACCCCTAGCACGTTCTTTTTTGCGACGCCGAGGGGCGGAGGTTGACGCCGACCGGATTCCGCAGGCGCCGGCACCCCGCACGCCCTGGAATGTCGGAATCACAGCGCATCGTCGCTTCGCCTATTTTTCGCATTCTCTTGAGGACTATAAGACGGTCAAGAACGCCTTCGGGACGACGCTGAACGACGTTGTAATGGCGGTGACAGGTTCCGCGCTGCGTCGCTATCTCGAATCGCATGGCGAATTGCCGACAGATCCGCTCAAGGCCATGGTCCCTGTCTCCGTGCGGACGGAGGCCCAAGCGCATGAATACACGAATCGAGTGACAAGTATTATTGCTGAACTCGCGACGGACGAGAAGGATCCGGTAGCGCGGCTGCGACGAATTCATGAGGCGATGGGAGAGGCGAAGCGGATGCAGCAGGCGACGCCCGCGACGATGATGACTGACTTAACAGAGCTCGCTATGCCAGCGCTTCTCGCCCAGGCGGCGAGAATCGCATCGCGCACGAAGATTCTGGACCGGATGAACCCACCCTTTAATGTGATCATCTCAAATGTGCCAGGGCCGAGAGATTCGCTGTATCTCGGTGGAGCGAAGCTGCTCCAGTACTACCCGGTCTCCGCGGTCACAGACGGGCAGGGGCTAAATGTAACCGTCGTGAGTTACCGCGATCATCTGGACTTCGGCCTGATCGCCTGCCGCGAGCTCGTCCCTGACCTATGGGACATGGAGGCCGCGTTCGAAGAGTCGATCGCTGAGCTGGTCCGAGCTGCGACGGGCTAGAACCGGTACTGAAGAGCCGCTCCGTAGGACATGTAATCGAAGTCGTTGAGCGAGGCGCCCGGCAAGACGGACTCAAGGGAAAAGTGGGGACCCCGTTTTCTGTGACGTCGACGTCTGCTCCGCCGACGCCGGCGAGCGCGAAGGGGGCGGGCGGTGACGTTTTCGGCCAGCTTGTCCCCGTTGGAGAGGTCCGAGCCGCCCAGGAGGGTGGCACCAAAATAAGCTCCTGCCCGTCCGTACGGATTCTCATCCTCTTCTTGCGCACGAGACGTCGTCGCCGTCGGGATGCACAGGCCTAGATACAGCGGAATGAGTGTGAGCGGTTGAGAGTCTGTATGGTTGGAGAACGACCTTAATGTCTATGTGAGCTGGGCGTGGGCTAGGCTGAGCCAGGGCGTGCATTAAGCCAGAACGTCCCGAATCAAGCTGCATCCGAGCGTTCAAATCGCCACCGAAGCGGACGTTTATCTCCGCCGAAAAGACAGTGGAATCAGCCTCGAATGCGAACGCAGAAGCGTGAACGCGAATTTGGTGTGAGCGGGCGTCAGGAGTGCTCGAGGGCGATTCGCCCTCCGGCCTGCGGAAAGATGGCGGGTTCGGGCACGATCGGATCTCCCTTGTTAGTGCGTGAACTGGAAGGCGCAGCGCTGTGCACCTGCAGAGAAAACCAAGGTAGGTTCCGCGGGTCCGGTCGTTCCAGCTTCGGGCTCGCTGTTTTTCTGAAGGAACAGTGCGACCGACTGTCATGCGTCGTTGATGCCGTCGAGCAGGACAATGATCAAAGACATTGTCCTTGATCCCCTGGCTATTTGCTGCGTCCAAAAGTGGACTTGGCTTGACCGTCTTGGGTGGCGCGCAGCCGTACCTTTGGAAACGCTGGTGCGCGCGGCAGTGGAGTGCAGATCAGAAATCAAGACCACCTCTCTTCGGCTCGGAGTTCTGCGTCTCGAAGGAGCACGGTTAGCGCCGCGCCCGCTGAGGGGATTGGACAAGGCAGCCTTACAGAAGTAGAAATAGAGGTCAACGAAGACTGAGAAAGAGGACTTTCTAGATGAACGTTTCTGATGCTGTGAACGTGCGCAAGTCGATTCGCCGTTTTTTGGACACGCCTGTTGATACGGAAATGGTGAAAGACCTTCTGAATAAAGCTGCGCGCGCCCCGTCGGGTGGCAATCTACAGCCTTGGCGCATCTCCGTAATTCCGACGCCGACGATGCCGCGCTTTCTTGAATACTTGAAGAGTTCCGAAGTTCAGGACCAACCTGAATACGCGATCTATCCGCCCAACCTGAAGTCGCCCTATCGCGATTCTCGCTTCAAGGTCGGGGAGGATATGTACGCGAAGTTGGGCATCGCGCGGGACGACAAGCCCAGCCGCTTCGGACATCTCGCGCGCAATTTCGAGTTCTTCGGCGCACCCTGCGGGTTCTTTTGCTTCGTAGACCGAATCATGGGGCCGCCCCAATGGTCCGACCTCGGAATGTTTCTACAGACTTTTATGCTCTTGGCGCAGGAGGCTGGACTGGATACGTGCGCTCAGGAAGCTTGGGCGGGCCGTCCTCAGACCGTCGCCCAGTTTGTGAAAGCGCCCGAAGAACTCATGCTCTTCTGCGGGATGGCCATTGGGTACCGAGATGGTGATGCGCCGGTGAACTCGCTGGTTTCGGATCGTGCACCGCTCGAAGACTGGGCGACGTTCGTCGATTGAGGCAGCAAGCGAAGTAGCCGGAGTCACTCCTGCAGCAAAGTTGGGCATTTACGTACGGAGATGCCGATCGTTCAATGTACGAAGCATTTTAGACAGTTGCGCTGAGAGTTCCGCGCCATCGCGAGCGTGCCGCGATATATTCAATGCGCCAATCCGGAGACCCCATGCCGAATCACAGCACACGCGTTTATGACGGAATGGTGGAGATGCTCTCCACCGCAGAGAATCCCACGCCGATGGTGCGGCTCCATCGCGTCGTGCCGCATAAGCACGCCAAGATCTACGCGAAGCTTGAGTGGTACAACCCTTTCGGGTCGGTCAAGGACCGTGTTGCGGAGAATTTGCTCCGGGACGCGGAAGAGAAGGGACTCCTCTCCGAGGGGCAGCAGCTGGTTGAACCGACAAGCGGCAATACCGGCATGGGGCTCGCGATGTTGGCCAACGCGAAGGGCTACTCGCTCACCACGCCGCTCTCGAACAAGATTCCCGCCGAGAAGCGCATCATGCTCCGGATGTTTGGGACGAACGTCGAAGAACTTGAGGACGATTTGTGACCGGCCCCTGGGTCCCCGGAGGGGGCCATCGCACGGGCTAACGAGCTGGGCGCGCAGCCCGAGTTCTACATGCCTAACCAGTACGAGAATGAAGCAAACCTCGAGGCGCATGTGCGTACGACCGGCCCCGAGATTTGGCGCCAGACGGAAGGTAAGGTCACGCATTTCGTCGCGGGCCTCGGCACCTGCGGAACGATCACGGGCAACTGTCGCTATCTCAAGAGTCAGAATCCTGGCGTGCAGGTCATCGGAGTGCATCCCTCGGAAGGCCATGACATTCCCGGCGTGCGCTCGATTAAGCAGCTCGAACTCACGAAGCTCTTTTTGCCGAATGAGTACGACGCGCTTGTTGAAGTCAGCGACAAAGAAGCCTTCGATATGTGCCTCCGCCTCAATCGCGAAGAAAGCATCATTGCGGGACCGAGTTCGGCGATGGCACTCGTCGGCGCACTCAAACTGATCGAAGACGAGCCCGACGCGGTCGTCGTCATCATCTTTCCCGATAACGCCTTCAAGTACGCCTCGACGTTCGAGCGGCATTTCCCCGAAGTGCGCTCCGCGTTCCCGTCCGTGGCGGCGGCGTCGAGCGAGCCGAGTAAGAACGAAAAGCTGTTTACCACGCTCGTTGAAAACTCTCGCAACGAACATAATACCTGCGAGATCGACGATCTCCGCGTGGATCTCGAAAGCGATGTACCACCGGTCGTGATCGATGTACGTATGCATCAGCTTTTTGAGGACCAACACGTCAAAGGGGCGCTGAATATTCCTGTCGGGGAGTTGGCCGATCGCAAGGGCGAGCTCCCGGACCATCGCGAGCACCCGATCGTCACGGTCTGCACCCGTGGGAACCTATCGATTCAAGGCATGCTCATGCTCCAGTCGCTTGGTTACCGAAACGTGCGCAGCTTGAACGGCGGCACGAACGCCTGGGCGGAGCAGGGACTCCCAACGAACGGCTAGTTCGCCGAATCCAGTTCACGTTTTACGTTTCCGCCTGGGATTTGGCGCGCGTGGGAGGCTGAAGCTGCTTGGGGCGGCCGCTCAAGCGAAGCGAATCGCTCCCTCCTGCGCCGTTGTAGCGACCCGCTTCCCGTCGGCCTGGTAAATCGCACCGAACACGAGCCCACGCTCATGGCGGGCAACGGGGCTATGCATCGCGTGTAAATGCCAGTCCGTAAAGTCGATCGGGCCATGGAACCAGATCGTGTGGTCGAGGCTTGCGCCGATGAATTCGCCGGCGTTGCGATGGGGGAGGGCGGCGGTGCGGACAAGGGCTCGGTCCGTCGCAAAAACCAGCGCGGCGGTCAGCCTAATAGGGTCGCTTCCGATCGGCTGCATGGGGCGCATCCACACCCAATGGTCCGGCGCTTGCTGATCGCTGTTCGGATCATCCGTGCGCAGGTCAATGGGTTGCTCTTCCCAGCCCGGCTTGCCGCGCGCCTCATCCCGGTTCGGCAAGGATGTCGGGTCCGCGACCTCCGGCATAACGTCTTGATGCTCGACGCCGCCGATCTCGCGTGAAAAGCTCGCCATCATCTGGAAGATGACCTGGTCGTTCTGGATAGCCCGTACCTGTCTCGCTTGAAAGTTTCTTCCCTGCTTGATCGTTTCGACCTCGTAGCGAATCGGAAGCGAAGACCGCCCGGGTCGCAGGAAATAGGCGTGCAGCGAATGGATCGGGCCGACGTCCGTGGTTCGAGCAGCGGCGACATATGCCTGGGCAGCGACGAGGCCGCCATAGAGACGACCCTGAAAGCCCTCGCCGCCGCGACCTGAGCCACCGACGAAGGTTTGCGGGGCGCTCTGCTCAAGGTCGAGTCGGGCGATGAGGCGATCGATTGGGCTGGACTTTGGACTGGGCATTGGGTTGGGCATCTCGGAGGAATGAGGGCGAACCCGCGCGGTTCCAATGGAGTCTAGTCGGTGCGGCCAGATCTCGGGGCGAGTCTAGCGGGCGCATTTCGATCGCGGAGGAAAAGGGGTTCCTCTCGCGTCTTGATCATCCTCGCGCCCCTCGGTCAACGAACGGGAGGTGGCTTCTGCTGGCCTGGTGGTTCTCTTTTTGTTAGTTTTTAGCTCGGCCTGCTGAAAGTGCGGCCAGAGAGATCCCCAGCAACAAAGCAGTCGAGGGCGCGGGGATGGGCGTCCCTTCAATACGGACCGCTACGTTCGTGTCGAAGGAACTCCAAACGCTTGTACTGGAGCTGCGGAAAGCGCCGTTCAGAAATGCGCCGCTGGCGTAGGTGCCCCATCCGATTTCGACGCCAGGCGGAGGGCTATTCACGAGCCAGTAGCTCTCGCCTGCGAGTAGGATGGTGGGGGCGAGCGGCTTAGTTCCCAAGAGTGGCGAAGACCTGAGAAATGGCCGCGCGGAGGCGTGCGGGGGCGAGTGGCTTGGGAAGCAGAGTGAGTCCCGCTTCGGCTACGCGGCGACTCAGCTCTTCCGACTGAGTGCCGCTGACGATGATCGCGGGAATGTCTCGCTCGAAATGACTGCGCAGTGCGACGATGAGAGAAAGCCCATCCTCAGGCGGCACGAGGCGAAAGTCGACGAGCAGAAGTTCGATCGGGTTGAGGCTGGAGTCACTTGAGGCGATCGCGGCGATCGCCTCTTCTCGGTTGCTTGCGACGCGCGCTTCCGCACCCCAGCCTTCGAGCAGAGCCCGTGTTCCGAGCAGGATATCCAGATCGTCATCGATGATTAAGATCGGACGGTCCGTAAAAACCGTTGCATCGCGGAGACTCACGGCCTGTGCGGTTGTGGCAGCGATCGGCACTCGAAGCGAGAAGGTAGAGCCGTGCCCGACTTCGCTCTGGAGTGAGACGGGGTGGTCCAGAAGTTGGGAGAGCCGGCGGACGATCGAGAGCCCAAGGCCGAGCCCGCGGTATGCATTCGATTCTTCGAGCCGCACAAATTCTTCGAAGATCATTTCCTGGCGGTCGGTTGGGATCCCGCTGCCCGAGTCTTCGACGAGAATGCGGAGGCTGCCCGCCTCCTCTTCTGCACGAATCGCGACGAAACCCGAAGGTGTATAGCGAAGCGCATTGGTAATCAGGTTTTGAACCATTCGCCCGAGCAGGACGGGGTCGCTGTCGACGCGGACGTCAGCGGCAGAGACTTCGAGGCGAAGCCCTTTCGCGTCGGCGAAGGCATGCGCTTCGTCGGCGAGGCGTTCGATCAAGGGGCGAACTCTGAAGCTTGAACGGTTAGGCACGAGCTGGTTTTGATCGATTCGGGAAAGGTCGATTAGGGAATCGAACATTTCCTGAAGCGCGGCCGCGCTCGTTCTGATCCGCTGCGAGATTGCACGTTCCTCTTCGCCAGTCACCCGTTCGAGAAGGGCCTCGCTGAAAAGCTGCAGTGCATGCAGGGGTTGGCGGAGGTCGTGGCTTGCGGAGGCGAGGTAATGCGACCGGGCGAGATGAGCCGATTCGAGGGCCTCTGATCGGTCTCTTTCTCGGTCGAGATCAGCGGTTTGCCGGAGCAGTCTGAGATGCCTCGAAGTGGAGAGGAGTACAGCAGTCAGCAAACTCAATTCTGCGGTCGAAAAGCCATCGCCCGATTGCTTTCGTCCCGTGATAACAAGACCCACGGGTTGAGGAATGCGCGAAAGGGCATCACCATCGAGTATTTCTTCGCCGGGCGGCAAGACGAGGGCGGCTTCGACGCGCTCAGTGAAGAAGGCGCTGTCCGTCGCGCGTCGTGCGAGAACGGAGGGCTCGGGTTGGAAGATGAGCTCGCCGCCTCGCGTCTTTAACCTGAGCAAGAGCGGGTCGTCGCGTCCGATCTCCTTTGGGAAATCGCTTGCGCCCTGAGTGCCGGCTCGGTCGGTCGCGGGGAAGGATCGTGTGTCGCCCGGCTGATCTGTGAGGACGTAGCCGCCGGAATCGGCGTCCAGGAGATAAGCCGCACAGAAGGTGGGTCGCATGATCGCGTGGAGCTGGTCGGCCATATGCGTGGCTACGGAACGGGCATCTCCTCGGAGTGCTTGTTCCTCGATCAGGCGCTGCATGCCTTGTTCAAGCCGTTCGCGCTCGGGAAAAAAGCGGGCTGTTACCTGGGGCTCGAGCCAGCGATAGGTGGGAATGGCGAGCCCGGCGAGCAGCATCGACAAGACCAGTCGCCCTGAAGCCGGATCGACGGCGAATTCCCGCGCGAAAGTTTCGCTGAGGGGTGGGATCACAGTGAAGAGCGCCCCTAGAAGGAGCGCAGCGAGCACGGAGAGCGATGCGGTTTGACCGATTAGGCGGTCGAGCTCAAAGAGGCGGAACTCGAGGATCGCAACGGCAAATCCAACAGGAATGATCGCGGCCGTGAGGCCAGCCAGGGCGAGCATCTGGGGGAATCCCGAAAAACCGGGAGCAACGAGGGGAATCGCAAGCGTGGCGAACATGACGATTCCGGCGGTCCAAGAGGTGTAGACGAACCCTCTCATTTGATGGCGCTCGCTTGATCCGAAGCTTCGGTAGGTGATCGCGAATAGCGCTGCGGGGATCGTGATTGTGATCGCGTCCGCGCCGGAAACGAGGGCGGGAATGAACTCGCTGGGGAACGGGCCGCTGCCGAAGACGTAGAGCAGTTTGGGCGCCGTCCAGAGTAAGGCCACCAGGATAGAGAGGGCGGGCAAGGCAGTCTGCAATTTAGGGAGGCGTCGTCCGTCGGGGAGGGCCGTCAAAAAATAGAGCGACATAGGCCACCAAAGGGCGCCGCCGAGGATGAAGATCGTCTTCGCGACCAGGACTTGTTTCTCACCGCCTCCCTCGAAAATCGACTCTCCGAAAACGACGGCCGCAAAGGTGATGGTACTGAGTCGCACGAAAGGATCATTGGGGCGCTGGAATAACAGGAGCGTGACGAGCAAGAGCATCGTTGCGAGGAAAGGAATGCGAAGCCACGGGACGGAGTAGGGAACAAGTCGAAGTTCTGTTATTTGCTGACGGCCTGCGCGCTCGAAGGTCAAGGTCGCAGATAGCGAGTCGCCTGCCGCGCTGAACGCGGCGCCCATGAAGCCGAGATAGCCCTTGCCAGCGAGGTCGATCTCGCCGACCCGAATGAGTCGGTCTCCCGATTCCAGGTCATGTGCGCCGCTCACTTCTGCCGTCGTTCCACCTACGGTCGGATAATCCGCAGTGTGCATGCCGGAGACGGCGTAGACAGGGGGCTGTGCTAGGCCCGTCCGGGCGACTTCGCGCACATGAAGAAGGAGAACGCTCAGCGCCAGCGGGAGCAGCACGAAGAGAACGACAGTCGATTGCCGATTCGGCAAAGCGCGTCTCTCCGGGTGGACGGAAGCCCAAGCGGGTTGCTCGGCGATCACAAGGATAGGGCCTAGAGCGAGAGGCTATCGATCCGTTGCCGATTCCCTGAGACTACGATTTACACGCCTCGTTTGGCGGTCAATCCCCGTCCTTACTGGTAGTGTGCCGGCAGATGAAGATATTGATCTGCGATGACCACTCGATTTTCGAGACGGGCTTAAGCTCTTTGTCTCTGAGTTGGCGGACGCGGCCGGGAGTCGACGGCGGGAAGTGTGCACGTTCGATTTGAACGCTTCGGCGGGCTATCTCTCGATCGCCACGCTTTGGTCGAAAGCCAGTCCGTCCTGGGTGACGAGATACCGAGAGAGGTCGCCCTTGATGAGCTTGCGCTGGTCGATCGCTTTTTCATAGAAATGGTAGTGCCGGCTCCTCGGGAACGTCGGGGGTGGGTCAGAGACTGACCGACCGCGCCGGGGTCTGCGGGCGCGCCGGCCGCTTGGAGAATCGTTGGGTAGATATCGTAGAGGTCTGTCCGCTCGGCGAGAGATTCCGGGAAGCTTGCTGCGATCCACAGGGACCGAAAAATCCCGCTCTGATTTCTTATGCCTCCGATGTCCGCGTAGCGAATATGTTGATGTGTGTGATCGAAGGGCATGGGTGACATTGCCGGGTAGACCTGATGCACAACGCCTGTTGTTTGATAGCCGCGTTTTTTGAACGCCGTGAGTCAGGATTGTTTTCCGTTGAAGGCCTCATCTATGTAGGCGTATGGCTCGCCACGGAACGGGAAGGGCCGGCCAGAGAAGGTTGCTCCGAGCGCCATGTCTGTGCGGCCGTATGGGGTGGTCGCTTCGGGGAAAAGTGAATCCACCTAGGCCTTCGAGTTGGTCAGGTGTAGCGACGGCTTCGAAGAGCTCCGTTTGAAATTCATCGACGACCAACTGGTAAATGTCCGGCAACGCATTTTTCTTGACTTCGAATGATGCACGGACGGCATGATCGGAGCCAAAGGCGCGATGATCTTTCTCGCGCCAGTCTTCGGCTTCCTTACTAGAGGCCGTGGACGTTGATGATTGCCGATGCGAGACGTCCAATAGTGAATACGGCAGAGCCGAACGAAAGGATATCTTGAGAGCGATGCCTTTTCAGAAGGAGTGCCGCGCTCGCGACCGCAAGAGTCAGCATGGCCAGGAACGCGGATGATTCCCTAATTCAAGCGCTCGCCAAGACGTGCGCGATCCAGAGAGGGCCGAGGAGGAGGTAGGCGTCAAATAAGAACTCGAACGCTGGGTGCTTGTGCCGGAAAAGGGCGAGTATGAAGGCCGCGAATAGGATGGTCGCGGCGATCGCGCCCAGACCCGCGAACTGAGAAGCATGTAGTCCTAGAATCTGCAGATTCCGCTCGCTCAAATTGATTGTGGGCAAAATAATCGCGATGAGAATTGGCGCGAGAGCGGCGACGCCATCCCGGCCGAGTTGTGAAGCTTGGTCGGGTGTCACGGAGGAAAGGCTAGCGCGCGGCGATCTCACGGTCGCAGATTTTCAGCTTGTCTCTACCGCTGCCAACAAGATCGCCCCAACGAGTTCTTCCGGCATTTGGGTCGGCAGTCCGTCCGTTTCGAAGACGCGCTGCCCGAGCTCAATCGATCGCGGGTAGGTTTCGAAGAAGACCGCGCACATTGGGCATAGGGCCAGGTGAAAATCGAATTGGCGTCGCTGTTTCTCGGGGAGGGTGCCCTCTTGATAGTCGTGCACGAAGGCTTCCATCTGCTCGCAGGTCAGCATTCCGGGGACGTTGCGAAGGATCCATGAGCCGACCCGTTTCTGGGTCGGGCTTGGCTTCCCCTCGCTTCGAAATCTGAGGGCTAGCTTCATTATTAGTTTGCGAGTCATTGAAGGTCTTCCTCGAAGAGAGGCTGTGCCTTTCTCTAAGGTTAGTGCGCGCGCGGTGGAGACGTGTCTTCACCGCGCCTTCGGAGATCTCCAAAAGGTCTGCAGTCTCGGCGGTGGAGAAACCCTCGGTATCGCGGTGACCCTGCCCGGAAAAGTGGACTCATCGGAGGAAGCTAGTCTTTCTCCAGGAGTCCAAAATGCCGAAAAAGAAGAGAACGAGAAGACGGTTCACGGAAGAATTCAAAGCTGAGACCGTGAAGCTGGTGAAGGAAAGCGA
>JBDNFB010000042.1:0-2564 GCA_041690055.1 Myxococcota bacterium
AGCCATGCCGCGCAGGACCCTGTCCTGGATCATCTGTTCGCGGAGCTTTGTCATGGGGGGACCTCCTTGGCCGCGCAGGAGCACGGCCAATCGCGTGCGCGAAATGACGCACGTGGAGGTCAAGGTGGAGGAGCGAGAGGAAGACGGCGGGCGGCAGACGATGTACTGGCCCAGGAGGCGGTCTTAGCTCCCAGCGCCACGTCCAGCTGCCCTGCCGCGGAAGCGGCTTAGTTCAATGTCCGGTATCAGCGGTGGCTAGTGGTCTCTTATACGGGTCGGTCTGCGACCACTTATACTCGTCGCTCAACAATCGCGAGCGACTCCCTCTTCCGGGGCTCGGCTGAGAAGCTTCATTTCAGTTGTTCGCAGCGCGTTCGTAGCGACGCCTGCTGCCGTTACCGAGGACCGTGAGTCCCAGCCCGATGAGCAGCGCAGTGTTCGGCTCCGGAAAAACATATAACTGAAATTCCCCAGACTCAGAAAACATCGAAAAGTCGTCGATTGACAACCCTGCGGCATCGTAGAGGGCAAAGGAGGTGATGCCTCCAGAATTGCCGAATACGGCGGAGGCCAAACCGTTGGCGTTGCTGAATCCACCCCTGAAGTTGTCGAGGGAAGCACGCGCCAAGAGTTGCGCACTGACGTCGAAAGCCTCCCCGAGTGTGATTTGGACGCTTCCTGGGCCCGAGTTTTCGATCTGCTTTTCGGTGCTCGTGGTGGCCTCCTGAAGGGCCCTGATTGGTGCGCCGTTGACTCTCACATTCAAGACACCGCTGGCTACACCAAAGAGTTGGCCACCGACGCCGCTGATCGAGGCATTCGCATCGCCCGAGAGAGCGATCGCGAACACCAGATCGACGACTTCTCCCGATCTTCCCGGCGCGTTGAGTATGATCGAATCGAGGAAAGTGGAGCCCCCGGTTGCTGTACCCCGCGCAAACTCGCTGGATGCTCGCGAGAGAGATCTTCGTAGGTGACGCCGGCGCTGGCTCGAACCACGCCATGACTCGCCCGACCCTGTCCTGTGAACGTGAACGAGCCACTCGACCCCGAAACGGATCCGCAGTCCGACTGGTTGATCGATCCCCCGACGGCCCCGCCCGTAGCACTTCCGCTGAGGTTACAGTTAGGCGCGCCGCCCGAGAGGGTGTATCCGGAGGTCGTCAGGCTCGCCGCTGGGGTGGCCATGCCCGAAACGACGAGCAGGACAGAAACGAATAGCGGGGCGAAGCGGCGGATGCGTTTCGATTGCGTCGTGGTCGCTCGATCTGACATGGTTATCTTCCCTTCCGAGAGTGGACGATCTGCATGCTGCCTAAAGAGAGAGTGGGCGAACGCCATCTGAAGTGGCGAAGAGTTTTCCTCCGACGACACAGATCCGAGTTAGAGATCGGAAAACAGCGTTGGGCGGATAGGCAAATTGAGCCCCATTTTTGCACCACCGTTACAAGACGCTCTGACAAATAGACCTCAGACGAGGCACATCAGCCCCTTCCCGGGGCGATTTCAAGCTTCCGCGGCGCCTGTCCCTCGCGGGGATGGCAGTCGGCCGTGCCCCGATCGAGCCGGGCGCGCATATCGGCCCTGCGCTGGATCAATCAATTTGCAGCCTTCGAAGCGCATCTATTTCGAAGAAGCTCTGCAGGAGGACGGCCCATGCACCGCGACGTGCTGGAGACAGACGGGGGCCGACGCCGGCTATGCACGGAGGCTCGGGGAGCGGGGCACGGCACCTAGCGAACGCAACCGCTGTGCCGAAGTCACTCGAGGGAGGAGAGTCGCGCGGAGTCCGATGGAGGCTCTGCGGAAGAGGCGCCCAGCTGGAACGACTTCCTCAACCGATGACTCGGGGATCGTCTCTGACCCAATGCCTCTGCGACCTGGGGGCATGATGCTGCTCCGGTTGCTCTCCCCTCACGTGCCGCTTCGATCGGACTCCGTGCGACCTCCTTACGAAGAGCCTAGGCTTGAACGATCGGGACGGGTTCCGAAAGACTTGCACCAAAGACCAGAAGGAGAATCGATATGGGCCTCGAACGACCGCTGCGGATTATTCAATGGGCAACCGGAAGTATCGGCCGCTATGCGATCGGCGCGATCGCAGAAGATCCCTCGCTCGAGTTGGCCGGCGTCTGGGTTCACGGCGAAGCGAAAGAAGGGCAGGACGCCGGAATCATCGCGGGCATCGATCCGATTGGCGTCGCGGCGACGCGAGACGTCGAGGCGCTCCTGGCGACGGATGCGGATTGCGTGTTGTATGCACCGTTGCTCGCCGACGTGGATGAGATGTGCCGGATTCTCGAGTCGGGCAAAAACATCGTCACACCGACGGGATTTTCTTTCGTGAAAGACCCGACGTTGGGCTCGCGTCTCGAAGCGGCCTGCCGGGTCGGCGGGGTCTCCTTTCACGGAAGCGGTATTCACCCGGGCTTCGCCGGGGATCGGCTGCCGCTGGTTTTGAGTGCGCTCTGTCGCCGGATCGACAAGGTGACGGTCTATGAAGTCTGCGATCTCTCCCAGGGCAGCGAAAGTCCAGAGATGGTGATGGACCAGTTGGGCTTCGG
>JBDNFB010000043.1:0-8404 GCA_041690055.1 Myxococcota bacterium
GAGAGCCGGATGCATAGGAAGCACATAGAGCGTCGGCGCGATTCGGACCCGCTCGGTCACTGCAGCCGCAGCCGCCAGTGTCGCCATCATGTCGACGCTCGAACCCACCATTCGCTCACCACACGAAAGTGTCGAGAAAGGGCCTTGGTCGACGCGGCGAAACCATTCCAGCATCACGTCACGCGAAAGGTTTTCCTGCGTATAGGGAAAGCAAAGTCCGACCTTCATGATTCCATCCTCCTGCGGGCCCAGAACTCTAACACGCCCAGAGGGCACTCTGGCAGGGGGCATCGCAGCAAAACCCAGCGCACTTCGGCGTAGTTCGGCGTGGCCGGGCTCGCCCACACTCGATAAAATGACGGCATGGACCTCGACCCGATTCCCCAAACGATTGCTGACGATCCCCATCCCACGTACGCGGCTCTGCGAGAAACGGCGCCCGTCCACTTTGTCGCCGAACGCGATCTTTTCGTTCTCTCTCGGCACGCTGACATTCTTGCAGCGATCAAGAATCCCGAAACATTTTCCTCCGCAAAGGGCGTCGTCCCGAGCGGTTTCGTGCCAGAGAAGCGCACCCTGATCGTGCTCGACCCACCCGATCACGGCGTGATGCGAAAAGCGGTGATGCGCGCGTTCACGCCTCGCCGAATGGCTGCGATGGAAGGGCGCGTGCGAGAGTTTGCGACGGAGCTTCTAGACACGCTGCTTGCTTCGCCTGCCTCTCCCGAATCAAGCGGCGCCTCTGGTGCCGGGGCGGGAACCGGGGCCGGCGCAGCTTCGGGGCCGATCGTCGATGCCTTTGAAGGATTCACGGATCCGCTACCGATCTATGTCATGGCGGAACTACTTGGGGTCGACGCGGCAGAGCGGCCGATGTTCAAGCGCTGTGGCGATGCCATTGTGTACTCAAGCGGCGCCGATCCCGAAGTCCTTCTAAAGGCACAGCGTGAACTCACGGATTACCTGGGTGGGGTTTTCGAAGAGCGGCGCATAGAGCCGCGCGACGATCTGATCAGCTTGCTCCTCTCGAGTTCGGACGAGGGCCGGGCGCTTTCGAATGACGAGCTCCTCGGGCTCTGTTTTTTGCTTCTGGTCGCGGGAACGGAGACCACGACGAGCGCGCTCGGAAATGCACTGCTCCTCTTGCAACATCATCCCGATGCGCGCGCGCAACTGCTCGCGAATCCGTCGCTCCTACCCAGCGCTATCGAGGAAATCCTGCGCTTCGATCCCCCCGTCCAGGGACTTTCGAGATCCCTCACACGGCCGGTGGAGATACATGACCAGGTACTTCCGGCCGGTGCACGCGTGCACCTCCTCTACGCAGCAGCGAACCGCGATCCCCGCGTATTCGAAGACCCCGATCGTTTCGACATCACGCGAAAAAAGAATCCCCACCTCTCATTCGGTTTCGGCATTCATTTTTGCCTCGGCGCAAGCCTCGCACGACTCGAGCTCCAGATCGGCCTCGCCGAATGGCTCCGCCGCGCACCTCATTATGAGCTGCTCGTTGACGACCTCACGAGGCTCCCTTCCGATACCAACCGCGGCTTCGGCAGTTTGCCCGTTCGGCCCGGGGGAATCGCCCGCGCCTAAGCCGATTGCGTGCGCGGTCGAGAGGCCTGCAAGGCAAGCAGGCCCAGCGCAATGGTCGCGATGATCAGGAGAATCAGGCTTCCCGTGAAGCCGGGGCGATAGGTTCCAAATAGATCATGAATCCGTGCGAGCAAGACTGGACCCAGCACGCCACCGAGGATGAACGCCAACATCATCATGCCGTAGTTTTTCGAGAACGATCGCACGCCGAAGAAATCTGCCACCGCCAGCGGAAGCAGGACATCCCGCGCCGAAGTCGTCACACCGAAGAGCAAGCCAAAGAGCGTAAGAATCTGCGAATCAGCCGCGAAAGGCACGAGCGCGATTCCAATCGTCAGGATCGCCGTGTTCACGAAGAACACCGTCGGCGCCGGAACGCGCATTGCGATCACGCCCGCCCCGAGCTTCGCGATAATCCCCGCGCCCACCGCGAGTTCGAGGGCACTGGCGGCCTCCGACCGCGAATAGCCCAGGTCTTGCAAGTAGAGCACGAGATGATCGTAGAGGCCGAGCTGAATGAACGAATAACAGAAAAGCGCATAGAAGAGCGCCCAGAAAGCAGGGCGGCGAATCACTTCGCGGAGCGGCGAATCGACGGCCGGCGATGTCTCAGACGCCTCCGTCCCTGGCGCAGATTCTGGCACAGATTCCGACGCGGATTCGGTGTTCAGACTCTCGGGCGCTTCGGCCGACGCGGCGCCCTCCCCGCGTTTAGGATCGCGTACGACGAAAATCGCGAAGGGCAAAATCACCACCATCGCACCCGCTACAACGGTGACCGCGGCACGCCGCCAAGAGACTTCTTGCGACAAGCTCGTAATCGCGTGCACAAAGACGACGGCACCCAAATTCGTCCCGACCATCGCAAAGCCGAGCGCGATGCTGCGGTATTGATGGAACCATCGCGTGATCACGCCACCGATCGAGACGTCACCGATCCCTGCATTACCGAGTGCCAAAAGCACCATCGCCGCATAGAACTGCGGAAGACTCTGCATCGTCGCGAGAGCCAGGGCGCTTGCTGCGATCAGCAGGACGGAGGTGACCACGACCAGGCGAACGCCGAAGCGGACACAGGCGGCGCCCACGAAAACCTGAGCCACCGAGGAAACGAGCAGCATGGGGGCCATCCCGGACGACCACATCGTCCGCGTCCAGCCCAGATCCGCGATCACTTCCGGCGCGAGTGCACGCGTCGCATAAAAATAGCCCGCTCCCATTTGGCAGACCAAACAGCCGAGGACGATCAGGACACTCCGCGCCGTGACCTCACTCTTCATGAGGTCCCTTCATGAGACATTGCGAAGCGAATCACGAGGGCGTTCGACGGGGTTCCGCAACTAGCGGGCGCCCAAGCGGTAAAGGTAGATCTCCGCGATGTTTTCGTTTCGCGGACGCGTTCCGTACTTTCCCTCATAGACGTCTGCGAAGCGGGCAAACTCCTCCGCATCCGTGACGCGTGAGGCGCGTAGGGAGAAAAGATGCTCGCCGACTTGCGCGCGCACAAGCGGATTCGCCTCCATATGCTCTACCCAGGTCGCCCTATTTTCTCCGGCATGAACGTAGAGCTGATCGCCGAGACCCGCGACCCAAATATTCACGGAATAGGGATCTTCTGGACGTGTCTCCAGCTGAATCGTGGAAATCTCCTCCGCGAATGCCCAGTCCGCGGGCGCCGACATTTCGGCGCCTGCGAGTGCACCTCCCGGAAAGAGCAGCGTCGGTCCACATCCCGCGGTGAATGCGATCATCACTATGAGCGCAAAAGTCTGAATAACTGGGACGGTCAAATATCGCATGCCTCTCTCCGTTTTCATTGAAGTGAATTCGCGGGACGCAGCATAACGCGCTTCGCGTCGGCACCGCGAATTCTTCAACCTAGAGGATTAGAGCAACGCAATCGGATTCACGGGACATCCCGTTCCCCCCGGAACCCGAATCGACCCCATCGTGAACAGGAAATGCCATCGCCTGCGCTCGGCACAGGCTTTGGATAATTCGCCTAGCGCCAGATTGTCGATCAGATGAAGGCCCATCCCCGCGATGCCCACTTGATGAATCGGGAAGGGCCAGTTCGGAATTCCGAGCCCCGGCATCGGGTCCGAGATCCCATCACTTCCGAGCAGAGCGATCTCGCGCGCGCGAAGCCAGGGAAGACATTCGGCATGAAGCCCCGTCATCCCCTCCGCGGGATTGAGCGGGCCGCCCTTCTCTTCGCGCAAGGCCGTTCGCCCAGCGCCCACAATCAGCACATCACCCTGGCCCACGCGAACGCCGGTCTTCGCCTCGCACGCCTCAAGCTCCGCAAGGCGGATCACCTCACCGGGCTGTAAATACGGAAGCCCTCTCAAATCGGCAATATCGAGAAAGATCCCACGGCCAACGACGCCATCTGCGAATGAGAGCGTCGTATTGCGGAGTGACCCGCTGCTTCGCACATCCGAAGCCGGGAAGCCGTTGTACATTTCCCCCTTCACAAACATATGGCAGAGGGCATCGATATGCGTGACGCCCAGGCCGTGCACGTGCGCGCCCACATAATCGCGCGAGGCTTCGTATCCCGGAATGCCCGCATCGGCCCGGGCGTCTCCCGCCGCGAGCATATGATGATGCGCGGGATATGGATTCTCGGGTGAGGGCGTCGTACCCAGATCATGGGCAAGGCTGATCGAGAGGCCTTCTTGCACGGTCGCCGCCGCAGCCACCTTATGCTCGGGTTGAAGATGATTGAGCATGCCCCGCTCGTCGTTTTCTCCCCAGCGTCCCCAATTTGAGAGCGAACGAAAGAGCTGATCCAGCTCCTCCTCGCTCGGTGCCGAAGCCTTCCCACTTTCATCCCGAGACATCGTCTCCCCTTCCTTGCTCATAGCTGAACACGTCTCAGCTTCTCGCCAGACGATTTCGAAGAAGCCGACCCGGCCGATGACCCGTAGGCTTCCCTCCGCGAAGGGTGACCTCACCGCCCACGATCGTAGCGAGGAAGCCCGTCGACTTTTGCGAAAGCCGCAGACCACCGCCCGGCAGATCGCGTACGAGTTCGGGCACTTCGGGACCAACCGTTTCCGGATCGATCACGTTTAGATCCGCCGCAAGCCCTTCTCGCAAAAGACCCCGATCCGAGAATCCCCACGCGAGCGCCGGTTCGAATGTGAGCATCCGAATCGCCTCCTCCCAACCAAGCACTTGCCGGTCGCGCACCCAATGCCCCAGTAAATGCGTGTGAATGGATGCATCGGCAATCTGACTGAGATGCGCCCCTGAATCCGAAAACGTCATCACGGTCCGCGGATGTCGAAGCACGTCCAATAAAACCGCATCGTCCTGAGGATAAAGGCTTGGCTGGATAAAGAGCTGCTCGAAATCCGACTCCACGGCGAGGTCAATCATCGCCCGAGCGGGCGAAACACCTCTCCGCTCCGCAACCTCGCGCACGGTCGGATTCGGCGGCAGTCCCGAGGTATAAACGCGAATCCCGTCATAGTCGGGCTTTCTCGGCAACGCTCCAATCCCGCGCCAGTCTTCATAGTCGCCCCGCATAGCGATCTCGGCGAACCGCTCGCGAAGAGCCGGATCGGCGAAGCGCCGTTTCTGCTCTTCGATCGGCGCCGCTCGAAGCTCGCTCCACTCCGGCAGTACGTCAAAGGGCATGCGCGTGAGAAACGAGAGCAACACCGAGATCCCCCGACAATGACTCTGCCCGAACATCCGACCCCCTTCGCTCGCTACGGCATCCAAGTGGGCGAGCATTTTCGGCCCACCCTCCTTCGTCGCGATCAAGCCGGCGGTCATGGGGACGCCCAATTCAACGGCAATCCGCCGCACCCAATGCCAAGTTTCTTCCGCCAATTGGGGATCACCGGAGAGAATCGCCTCCGTCCCCCCTTCGAGGATCCCAGTCCCAAGCCGACTCATCACCCCCGCTAGATGATGCACCTCTTCCCACGTAGCCAGCCGTGAAGCGACGGGGCGATCATCCGAGGTCTCGTGATGCTCACTTCGCGAAGTCGTTAGGCCAATCGCGCCCGCACGAAGCGCCGATTCGAGTTCGGCCTCCATGCCCGCAAGATCCTCTGCGCTCGCTGCCTCTTCGAAAGCCCGCTCGCCCATCACAAATGTCCGCAGAGCGGAGTGCCCGATATTCGCTGCGAGATGAATCGCTTTCGGCGTCCGATCGACGGCTTCGAGATATTCCGGAAACGTCTCCCAGCTCCAGGGGATTCCCGCCGCGAGCACCTCGGGATCCAGATCTTCCGCGCGCTCCAGATTCCGAACCACGAGCTCGCGCGCATTTGCATGCGCGGGCGCAAGCGTGAAGCCACAATTCCCCATCACTGCGGTTGTGACGCCCTGCCAACACGAGTTCGCGCCCTGCGGATCCCAGAAAACCTGCGCGTCGAAGTGCGTATGCCCGTCGATAAAGCCCGGAGTCACGAGATGCCCATCGGCATCAATTTCTTCGCGCCCCCGCTCGGTAATCCGACCGATCGCAGCAATCCGGTCCCCGCGAATTCCGATATCCGCTTGATAAGCGCCGAGGCCCGAGCCATCGACGACTCGCCCACCCCGCACCACAAGATCAAAGCCTCCGCTATTGCGCGACATAGCCGCCGTCCACGACCAATGCAGACCCCAGCACAAAAGAGGCTCGCCCCGAGCAGAGCCAGAGCGCTGCTTCGGCAATTTCCGCAGGGTCGGCAATGCGGCCGATCGGATGCAGACGGTAGAGTTCCTCTTCGAGCTCGGGCGTCTCTTTAATCACATCCTGGACCATCGCAGTTCGCGCCGTACCCGGGCAGATCGCGTTGATCGTGATGCCTTGCGAACCGTATTCGAGGGCCGCAGTTTTCGTCAGGCCAATCACTCCGTGCTTACTCGCCACGTAAGCGGCCTGGCCCGGAAAGCCAATCAAGCCTGCTCCAGATGCGCAGTTCACAATCGCGCCGCCTCCCGCTGCCAAGAGATGCGGGATTTGATGCCGCATGCAGTAGAACACGCCGGAGAGCATTACGTCGAGCCCCCGGCTCCACTGTTCGACGGGCATCTCCGCAACGGGATGAGGAGGGCCGGAAATTCCCGCGTTGTTGAATGCACAGTCGAGTCGGCCGAAGCGCGAAACGGTTTCAGTCACTGCGGATGCCACCGCAGAGTCGTCTGACACGTCGGCCGCGATGAAATGCGCCGATGCGCCCTGCTCACGAAGCGAAGCCGCCACGGATTCACCTTGCGGGTCCAGATCAACCAAGGCAACGGACGCCCCTCGCATCGCGAAGAGTCGCGCGGCCGCCTCGCCGATCCCCGCCGCCGCACCAGTCACGAAAGCAACGCGGCCCTCAAATTCGTTCGATCGATTCTCCATCAAACCTCCATTCCTGAGTTTACTGCGCCGCGGCCCATGTCTAAGTCGCGGCGCACATGCAGGCTGCCTACCGCGTCCATCGAAACGCTCCAGCCCGGTGGTACGACCAACGTGTCGACGGCGCCCTCAACGATCGCCGGGCCGTCGAAGGATCGCGAAGTGGGCATCGCCTCTCGTAGATAGAATCCCGTCGGCATCGCCGCGACATCGCTCTCCAGTTGACCGAACCATGCCATTCCCGACCGCGGCGCGAAACCGTCTTCTTCAGCGCGCTCCTCGCGAACCAGCTGTGGGCGTGCCACCGGAAGGCGCAGGCGAACGCGGAACGCGGCGAATTCCGTGCGGCCACTCGGCGCGATGCCGTAGAGGGACTCGACCTGTTTTTTGAACGCGTCGGGGACCTCCGCAAGCTTGCTCAAATCCGGCACGGCGATCGAGAGCTCGTGCGCCTGTCCAACAAAGCGCGTATCGAGAAGGCGTTCGACGATCAGTCCGGGCTCTTCTGCGGACATACCCATCTTTCTCCGCGCGCCCGCCTCCACTTCCGCGAAGATCTGTTCGGCGATTCCGGGGGTCAAATCCTCCGCGGGCACCAGGTGGGTGCGCCCATGCTCTGCCGTAAGATCGGTAGACTGCATCCCGATCGCGGACGCGACCCCCGCCTGCGGCGGCGAGATCACATGGTCGATCCCGAAATGGTTCGCCACGCCGACGACGTGCATGGGCCCGGCTCCTCCGAAGGCGATCAGAGTATGCTCGCGCGGATCGAGCCCGCGCTGAACCGTGACGACATGAATCGCTGAGGCCATATTGGCATTCGCGGCTTCATGGATAGCCCAGGCCGCGCGCTCGACTGTCGTTTCAAGAGGACGCGCTATCTGCTCCTCGATCACCCGGCGCGCAGCCTCGGGATCGAGCGTAAGACTTCCCCCGGCAAAGCGTTCCGGCGACAAATAGCCCAGCACAAGGTTCGCATCCGTCACCGTCGGCGCATCGCCCCCCTGTGCATAACAAGCAGGTCCCGGATCCGCCCCGGCCGAACGAGGTCCAACGCGCAATACGCCCTCAGGATCGAGCCAGGCAATCGAGCCACCGCCTGCGCCGACTTCCGCGAGATCGATCGTCGGCGTCTTGATCGGCATACCAGTTCCGGCCCGACTGCCCCCGAAGCTTCCTCGTCCACCGACATGGAGCTCGCGCACCACCGACGGACGGCCCTCGTGAATAACGCCGGCCTTCGCGGTCGTGCCACCCATATCGAAGGAGATGATCCGCGGCAGGTCATAGACCTCGGCGAATCTCGCCGCGGCCATCACGCCGGCCGCACCGCCGGATTCAAGAGTCGCCACCGCGCGCTCGGCCGCAACATCGGCGGCCATCACACCCCCGGACGATTCCATGATCTGCAGAGGCGCCTTGATCCCCCTACTCTCTAGACCGTCCCTAAGGCGC
>JBDNFB010000044.1:0-5681 GCA_041690055.1 Myxococcota bacterium
GCGAGCCAGGCGGCTTAGTTCAACGAGTTCTATACACACCGCGCCGAACCCGGCCGAGCCCCGCCAAAGGTCATTGCTCGGCTGCGCTATCCATAGAACCCTCTTCATTCTGACAACTCAGCCCCGACGGGGCTACCCTGCCCCTTCCGGCGCGCTTCTCCTTCATCAGGTGCCAATCTGCCTCCGAGCGCACAACCAGGTTCGCTTCGTCACGCAAAATTCTGAGTGAGGCATGGGGCCGCATGCGCCTCGACATCAGCAAACGCGCAATCCCAAGGGCGAGTGATGACATGAACTCCGTCACTCGTACGATCTCGGCCTCGCGCGCGGCATAGTCGCGCTCTATCCGAGTCCGGCTCCATGTACCCTCGAAGGCCGATAGGTCTGTTAGTTTCGGCGCAGCACCTGCGCCGAAAGTGATGACCCAGACCATCCTGAACGCGACGAAGCAGACACGGGCTGAAAGCACTGCGAATCCGCGACGAGCGCAATTTGCGGAGTCACTCGACCAGGTCGTCTCCTCGCGCGGCGGCACGGTGTTTCGCTGACCTCTCGACAGCGAAGCTGGCTCCGGGCGAGCGCGTTCACCCCTTTCAGTCTCTCGGATTAACTATGTGCTTTCGCTGGTGGTGCGTGCACTGAACGAATCGGCTCGTAGATCGGCGGCGGACCGACTCGCAACTCCTCACGTACTTGGTCGAGAGGGCGTTCTATTAGCCCTTCCCAATCTTGGACGGGCAGCCACACGCTCCGCCGCGCCCGGCGCCAGGCGTCATTTAGAAGTCTGCGGCGGGGTCGATCAAAGACGTGGCCCAGGTACCCGAACACCACCGGCAGGGCTAATCCCGCGTGGCGGATCTGCACGAGGCTGAAAGTCAGCAAGGCCAGTTCTCCCACGAGATCACGACCGTAGCCAGTCAGGACATGCCAAAGATCGTGCGTGTCCCGGTAGCGCTCCATCACTAAGCGTCGATCTTCAGAGAGCTCGCCGCCCGCGAACCAACCCTCGGCTGCAGCTGCCAGTCCGGCTGCGTTGACCTCCTCGACCTCCGTCCACTCGATGTAGGCGCGACCAAGAGAGCCCTGCGGCAGCTTCGCGAGCGCCTCACGGTCGTCCAGCAACGCGAACAGACAGCGCTGCTCTCGCACGATGGCCGCTCCGGCGGGGTCGGCGATGAAATGCTGGAAGAAGCGCTCAAGAGATCGGCCCTCAAGACTACTGACGAGCTTAACGCCACTTTCAGTATCATCCGGGTTGCGTATCGCCGCACGAAGGGCGCAAAAAGCACCCACAAAGTCCAGCTTCCGTTCAAGAGTTTGCATTTCTGGCTCCTTGCCTAGGACAGGATTGACGTGGCCAGGGTATGCGCCCATGACTTTGTGTTCCGGTCTGGGGCGGTCTGAGAAGTCGTCCTTTTCGGACGCCCGCCGCTCGCGTCCGAAAAATCTGTCGGGACAGGCCAAAGCTCGTGTCCGTCGCGGCCAACACCCGAAACCAACCATCTGTACGAGCGGCGACCAGCCCAACTTCCCTTCTCCACGGTACGCTTGCTGTCATGGCTGAGCAGACGTCGTTCATGCGAGGTGTCGCACCCATCCTCTACCAATTGGATGCGTTGGGGTTTTCGGAAGACCGCGGTCTCTCGTGCCTGGGGATCGACCGTACAGGCTTGAGCGACCCCGATACACGCATCGATTATCGGAGCGTGGAGCGTCTTTGGCAGAGCGCGATCGAAGCCACGGGCGATCCCTCTCTCCCGCTACGAGCCGCGCGGCGCGTGCATTTGGCGGAGTTTGGCCTTCTCACCTACATCGCCGCTGCCAGTCGAGATAGTCGTACTGCCTTCGAGTCCCTTCAAGAATTGCTCCCCTTGATGTCGACACTTGCAGACATCGGACTCGACGCCAGTAGCGAGCGTCCCGTTGTCCGCTATCACTGGAACCCCGGTTTCGAGATCGCGGTCCCCACGCGCGAGTATGCGGTGGGGACGATCGTTCAAACGAGCCGTGCGGTTGGTTCGCACTCGTGGGGCCCCGAGGAGGCGTGGTTCGCCTACCCCCCGCCGGACCACGCAGACGACTACGAGCGAATTCTCGGGGTACCGGTGCACTTCGACGCCAGTTACGATGCCGTGGTCTTCTCCGCATCCATGCTCGACGACCCGAACCCCGCTTCCGACCCCGCCCTCGTGCAGGCCTTGGAACACCACGCTCAGGCGCTTCTCGCAACGCTTCCGTTAGGCGACAATCTACAGAGCCGCGTGCGACATGTAATCGCATCGCTGCTTCCTTCGGGAGCCTCGGCCGAGGCCGTGGCTGAGAAGCTCCGCATGAGCGCGCGGAACCTGCGTCGGCGACTCGAAGCGGAAAACACGAGCTACAAGCACATCCTCGACGAGGTTCGCTGCGAGCTGGCGCGGCGGTATCTCGTCCAAGAGCAGCGGAGGGTGACCGAGGTCGCACATGCCCTTGGCTTTTCCGATGGCAGTGCGTTTCACAAGGCCTTTCGGCGCTGGACCGGCGAGAGCCCCACCGAGTTTGCCCGCAACGATTCCCGCGAAGACGAAGGTTCTTGAGTAATTCCGCGCGAGCCGCCTCCACTTGGTCGCACGGGATGGCTCCGCGATGGGACCCAGAGGTCGTCCTGGAACACGATTGACTCGACCTTAAGTAGATGCGTGGGACTTCCCCTGATCTCGTGGACGTTTCGAGGCCACGTTTTTAGGCGGTTTCAAACGCCTCGGGACGGACGCCACCAAGATGGACTCTGTATACGTCTTCAATTCAAGACGCGACCATCACGTTACACACGTGAGGCTCACTCGATTGCCGGATTGACTGGCGTCAACTATTAATGAACGTGCGGCAGAAGTAATTGTCGTTAATCAACGGGGAGCAGGCTCAATCCCTCGTCTACGTTCGGAGAGCTTCACCCGCACCACCCAGGTGATCACCACACCCTCCGGGTAAATACTTCTCTCCTGAAGAGGCATGAATCGGTCCCCCAAAGAGGGGCGAGGTGCCGGATCTCGAAAAACCTCGCACGGGACCTCACCACCCAATATCCCGGTGACGTATAGTGACGTTGGGTGCTCCAGTGACCTTGGGGGTGCCGCTTGAGACCGCGCTATGCCGCTACCTGACACGTCGAGAGCGTAACTTCCTGTTTTTGATGGGGGGGGGACAATTCGTTCTTCGAACCTGAGGGTCGGGGGTTCGACTCCCTCCCGGCGCACCATCACCTATCCGTCGGCGGCACGTAGGCTTCGAACCTTAGGGGGAGTCACCGAAGGCGACGATTGTGAGCGAAGCGAGCTATGGGAGAGGCAGCCGAAGGCTGCGACTTACTCGGCTGGCTCGGCCGCCCGCCCGCCGCCGCACCATTTGAATCAAGCCCTTACGTACGCATTGATTTCCTGCCCCCAGGTCAACACTCGCCTTGCGAGAGGCGCGAGCATACGACCATTGACTAGCATGAATAGATGGCGCGGGCGGACAAGCCATTCAAGCCCCGTATCGGCCTCGACGTGTTTGCTTCACCCACTGCTGGGATCGCTTCAGTCCGTCAACAGGCGAAGCATTTCCTGCAGGTGGGCTTCGCTGGGACGCCTTTCGGTAAAGAAGCGCGCGTGGGCATCCGGAGCGGCGGCGGCCTCAAGCTCGATTCCCCAAAGCGCTTCTATGCGATTGGCCACCATCGAGTAGCGAACGTCAATTACGCGTTGGGGATGGCTGGGATCGAGAGCCAGGTAGTCGTTCGAGAACCACCTGAAGCGTTCGACATCACGCGCCTGCTGACTGTCGGCCGAAAGCCACGGCATATCTCGTGCCGAATCGTATTTCGCGGCGCGCTCGCCGGCAAAGATCTTTGCCGCAAAGCCCAGCCGCACCGCATCTACGTAGTAGGCCCCTTCATACTCGTAGAACGTCCTCCAAAGCAGCAGGCTCCCGAAGGCGGGCTTGGCGACGACCTCGCTAGGAGTATGCCCCCGCGTGGCAGCCAACTGAGATCCCGAGAACTCAGCGCGCTCACGCTGTGCAACACCCAGCAGCAGATATGCCAGCGCCCACATAGCAGCGGCTCGGGCCATGCGAGGCGAGCGTCGACAACACGCCAAGCCAACGCCGATGACGAGCGGAACCGTGAAGAGCGGATCGATCACCGATACGCTGTTCCACGCAATACGCGCGTCTGTGAACGGCCAGAACAACTGAGTGCCATAAGACGTACACGCATCGAGCAACCCGTGACTCCCGTAACCCAACAGGCAGGCCCAATAGATCGCACGCGGCGACAGGCGCCCGCGAACCAGCGGTCGCAATACCAAGAAGCAAATCAGCGCGCCTACTGGAATGAACGCCAGAGCGTGAGTGAACTGCCGGTGATACTCGAGGAACAGGAGCGGATCGGCCGACGAGCGAATAAACACGTCGAGATCAGGCGCCATGCCTGCAAGTGCGCCTAGCATTGAAACGGACCGAGCCTGATCCGGTTTCGCAACCACAAGTGCGGCCGCCGCACCAAGAGCACCCTGACTAACGGGGTCCACAACCAGGCCTTTCTGCGCTCGAAGCGAGTTTTGAGTTTTGAGTTTTGGGACAATAGGATCGGTAAGAACCTTACGCCATCGGCATGGAGGGGCGCATGCGCCCCTTACATAACAAGCGTCGTCAGCTCGTCACCCAATACCAATACAGGCCACCGATTGTGCCGTACACAACGCCAAACCATATAAAGAGCGTCCGTTTAAATGAGGCCTTAGCCCGTTTGTGACGCAAGACCTGCATTGCGAGCAGCGTGCTTGGCAGGCCACCGCCCACGGCGAGTAGGAAGAAGGTATTCTCTGGAACGCGCACGACACCTTTGCGTCCTGCAATGCGCTTGTCATGGAAAAACACGATCCAGGTCACAATGTTGATGCTAGTGAAGTAGCTGATAAACAAACTCCACGGCGTAGGCTTGGCCCAGACAGAAAGACCCATCTGAAGGAGTAACGTCAGCACTACAACAAGAAAAAACGCGCCGTTTCTTAGCCGCTTCTGCTTTTCATAGATTTGAGACATCGAATCGTGTCCTTGCCCCCATTCGGTCGTCGTCCAGTGCAGTAAGAGCCCAGGCTACAACCGTACAAGCGCATGGCCCATCCGGCAGCAGTGGTCCCCTCGCCATGCATTCACAGTGGTGCGTCCCATTCTGCATTTGAAACCAAATTGACCGACGACGGCCGAGAATAGGAAAAACAAGCCGCGTTTTCAGCACCGTCGCGACACTAGGGCATGCTGACAAATAGGCCCCGACGGGGCTGCTCGGCCGCTTCTGGGGACGATTTCAAGCTTATCGCGTGCCGGGCGACTCGCGACGCGCAATCGCCCGCAGGGTCGCCGAGACGCGGGCGAGCGAGTCCGCTTGCCCGATCCGAGTCGACCTGCATTCTTGGACGCCGTCTCGACTCGAAGTGTCGAGCAGCCCGGATTCGCGGATCAGCGGTCGGCGATCAACTGTCGTCCGGACGCGACGGGTCGAAATCAAAGCCGGGGTCGACGTCCCAGGGCAGATCGGATGCGGACTCCTCGCGCGGCAACTCGTCGGGCCCTCCTTTCGGTTTGCCGAGCGGAGGCGCCCGCGAGGGCATGTCGAGGCATTCCAGGATCCGGCGTGCCACCTCGGGCTCGGTGATCGC
>JBDNFB010000045.1:0-72376 GCA_041690055.1 Myxococcota bacterium
TAGGAGATCACGAACGACTCCGGAATCTCTGTCAGCGCCTCGGCCCAGACATTCATGAAGGCAATCGTTGTCCGCAGCCCACCGTCCTGGCCGTTCGCGAAGTCAAAGATCGGCACATCGAGATCGAGGTCGCGATTGGTTCGATGGAAATACATCGACACGCAAACGTCCCGGGGATCCCGTGCCAGATAGAGCACACGCTTTCGGCGGTATTCCGACTTGTCCCGGCCGAGTTCATCTGGTCGCGCGTTCGGATCGTCATCATGGGTGAAGAAGATTTTCGGAATCCGCGCGTCGAGATAATGCAGATTCGCAAACTCAAGCAGAGGCGGATTCGATAATCCGAAACGCTCCGCGAAATAGAAAGTCAGCGTGGCCCGCAACCAGGTCCGACCGCTCTTCGGGTACGAGACGACGACCGCATCCGCGGTGTGAAATTTCCACGCGGTCATGGCTCGCTTCTTGATGTCGAAGGAGCGCGGAAAAAGCTTCTTGATGATCCATTGAACGCGGTCTTCAGGCTTCGCCACGCAGACGCTCCGGTCTTTCTTGGACGGACTTGGGTTCGCTGTTCTCGGACTGCAGACGATAGAGTCGCGCGTAATGCCCATTCGCCGCAATCAGCCGTTCGTGGGCGCCCGACTCCACAAGGCGTCCGCCCGCCAGCACGTGAATCGTGTCCACGTCGCGGATCGTCGAGAGGCGATGGGCGATCGCGATCGCGGTCTTGCCCTCCATCAGGACGCGGATGCCGCGCTGGATTGCGGCCTCGGTCTCGGTATCGATTGCGCTTGTGGCTTCATCGAGGACGAGGATGTGGGCACCGTGGGAAAGCGCGCGGGCGAAGGACAGAATTTGGCGCTGGCCCGTGGAGAAGTTCGTGCCGCGCTCCCGGACTTCCGTTTGGTAGCCGCGCGGAAGACGCTCGATAAAGGCGTGGGCCTCCACCGCTTTGGCGGCGCGGGTAACCGCGACCTCGTCGAGGTCTTCGCGACCGAGGGCGATATTGCGGGCGATGGAGCCGCTAAAGAGGAAGACGTCCTGGAGGACGGTCGCGATTCGGCGGCGAAGTTCCTGCTGCGGCATATCGCGCACGTCCACACCGTCGACGCGGATCGTCCCGCGATTCACATCGTAGAGACGCGTGAGCAGCTTGATGATCGTGGTCTTGCCCGCGCCGGTCGCGCCGACGAAGGCGGCCTTCTCGCCGGGGCGAACCGTGAAGCTTACGTCGCGGAGGATCCAGTCGATGCCGTCGTCTGCGTTCTCCGATTGGGGAGCCGCGTCGCCCGCGACGGGCATGTTCTTGTCATAGGTAAACCAGACGTTTTCGAATTCAACGAGGCCGCGCTGGGCCGGATCCGACGGCGGTGCGGTCTCTACCTGATCGGCGACGCCGGGCTCGGTATCGAGTACCTGAAAGACACGCTCGCTGCTTGCCATGGCTGATTGCATGACGGAATACTTCGCGGACAGATCGCGCAGGGGCTGGAAGAAGCGCTGCATATAATCGATGAACACGTACATGATGCCGACCTCGGCGACGCCCGTGCCGACGCCGATGATGACGGCCATCGTGATTCCGGTCGCGACTTCGATGGTCGAGAAAAGCAGCGAGTCGTATTTGATCGATTTTTGCCAGGCGTCCCGATGATCCGCGTTCATCTGATCAAATTCACGCAGGTTGCGCTCTTCTCGGCTGAAGAGCTGCACCACCTTCATGCCGGTCACGGTTTCCTGAATATGCGTGTTGATGCGTGCGATCTTCACGCGCACCGAGCGGAAAGCTTCGCGGACCTTCAAGCGGAAGATGAACGCCACCACCGCGAGCACGGGCACAATCGCAAAGGCCCAAACCGCCAGCTTCGGGGAGATCGCGAAAAGCACGACTGCGAAACCGGCCATTTTGATCACGTCCGTGATCAGCGCGACCAGGCCCTGCGAGAACATCTCGGAGAGATTCTCGACATCGTTCGTCGCACGCGTCACCAGGCGACCGACCGGGATCACATCGAAATAGCTCATAGGAAGCTTCTGAATATGAGCGAAGATCGTGCGGCGCAGATCGCGCATCGCGTACTGGCCCGTCGTCGCCATCAGGATTTGATGCCCGTAGGTGAGGAATCCGAGGGAGATCGAAAGGCCGAAATAAATGATCGCCAGCCAAAGCGCCACCGGCATGCCTTCCGGCGGGTTCGAGAGAATCGCCTGAAGGGGCTCAAGCTTCTCCGCAATTCCGGCAAAAGGCGAGTTCGCATCGACCATCGCGAGCTTTTCCGGCGCGGCCAAGATGGGTTGGCCACCAGCCTCGACCGCCTTGCGGGCCGCCTTCTGGACTGAGTCCGCGACGACCTGATCGATGCCCGCCTTCACGACAAAGGCCGGAGCCAACTCGAGGGCGAAGATCGGGAAAAAGATCAGGATGGTCCCCGCAAGCTGCCCCCAATAGGGGCGCACGAAAGGCCATAGCCGCATCAGCATCCGGCCGTCATAGACCTTGCCGAGCTCTTCCTCTTCGTGAGATTCCTGCTTCTTCTTCTTAGCGTCGCTCATGCGCCCTCCCCCGCGGCTTGAGCGTTCGGCTCAGGATATTCGCCCTGGTCGTCTGGGTGCTGTTCCGTTTTTCTCGCCTGCTTCTCCTTTTCCCCCTCCTGCTCCTCGGCAAGCCGCGAGTAGAGGCCGCCCTGAGCGATCAAATCGGCGTGCTTGCCGCGCTCCACGATCCGCCCGCCGTCCATCACGACGATCTGATCAAGGTGCTGCACGGAGTTCACGCGCGACGCGACGACGATCACGGTGCGTCCGGAAAAGACTTCATCAAGACCCGCCTGAATGCGCCGCTCAGTTTCGGCATCGACCGCGGAGAGCGTATCGTCCAGGATCAGGATTTTCGGATCGAGCGCGAGGGCGCGCGCGAGGGCCGTGCGTTGTCGCTGGCCGCCCGAGAGCATCACGCCCCGCTCGCCAACAAGCGTGTCGTAGCCGCGCGGCAGATCTTCAACGTCGCGACTCAGCTGGGCCCGCTCTGCGGCGCTCTGTACTTCTTCTAGGGACGTGCCCGGTGCGAGGCCGTAAGCCACGTTCTCGCGCAGGGACATCGAAAAGAGGAATGAGTCCTGAGGCACCATCGCGATCGACTCGCGCAGGCTCTTCAGCGCGACTCGGTTCACGTCGACGCCGTCGATGAAGACCATGCCGTCTTCGACTTCGTAGAGGCGCGGGATGATCGAAGCAAGGGTCGATTTACCTGAGCCGACGGGGCCAACAATGCCGATGGAACTGCCCGCCGGAATCTCGAGGTCGATATCCGAGAGGGCAGCGTCGCGCACGCCGGGATCGTCTTCCGAACCTTCGGCGACCTCGTCCGCATCGTACGCAAAGGACAGGCCGCGGAATTCGATGCGACCGGCGACGTCCGGGAGGATCACGCTATCGGGTTGGTCCGCGATCGAGGGTTCGACTGAGAGCACCTCGTCGATGCGCTGCATGGCGGAGGCGCCGCGCTGAACGAGGCTGATCGAGTAACCCATGATGAAAGTCGGGAAGGTGAGGACACGAGCGAAGATCGTAAACGAGACGAGGTCGCCCGTCTCCATCGCGCCGGCCTGGATTTCGCCGATGCCAACGCCGACCACCATGGCGAGGCCGACTGCGGGCAGCAGTCCCGTAATCGCGGGCATCGCCGCGCTGGTCCGAACGAGGCTGAGCTGCCGATCGCGGAGATGCTCATTCGCCTCGGAAAAGCGAGCGGCCTGATCGTCTTCCATCGCATAGGCCTTCACGACAGCGATACCGGCGATGCTCTCCTGGACGCGGTTCGACATCGCGGCCAGCGATTGCTGCGAGGCGAGACTGCGCTGGTAGAGCCTGGACCCGAGCACCCGGGAGATGACGATGAAAAGCGGATACGGCAGCATCATCAGGATCGCGAGCTTCAGGCTCATGGAAGCCATGGCGATGAACGCGCCCAGAAAGAGAATTGGACTCTGGGCTACCGAGAGCAGTCCTGGCCCGAGCAGCATTCGAACCGAGTTGAGATCGTTCACGCAGCGGCTCATCAGGTCGCCCGTGCGCCATCTGAAATAGAACGACTGGGGCAGCTTCTGTAGATGCTCGAAGAGATCGTTGCGGATTTCGTACTCGATCTCGCGCGCGGCATTAAAGACAAGCTGCCGCGACAAGAAGCGCAGCAACCCGCCCACGATCGCTAGACCGAAAAGGATCCAACAGCGCTCGATCACCGCCTCGCGGCTCACCTCGGGATCGATCAGACCGTTGATTGCCCAGCCCACAGCCAGAGGAAGCGTATTAAAAGCAGTCACATAGAGCAGAACAACGAAAAGCCACTTGAGGTAGTAGCGCCAATTCTTTCGCAGATAGACGGAAAGCCGCTTCAGCGCGTGGCGGACGGGGGTCTCCGCACCAGGCACACCCGCCTGACCGGTATTGTCGGCATTGCCGGTGGTGGCGGTGGTGGTGGTGGTGCTGTTCGCAGCATCGTCCGCTGTCTTGCCCGCCGCGCTCATCGTCCGATCCTTTCCGCGATCCGCTGGCGATCCCAATTCAGTGCCCAGCCGACCAGCGCGTAGAGATGCGCCCCGACCGTGCGGACCGTACCCCTGCGGTTGTACCGACGCGCCGAGGTAGTGGCCGCAAGCGGAAGCACGCGCAGCTCACCCGCGCGCTTGATCCCGCGGACCAAATCCAGATCTTCCATTACCGGTACGATTGGCACGCCGCCCATTCGCTCCAACACTTCACGACGCATGAACAGCGCCTGATCTCCATAGGGGAGGCACCAAAGCGCCATCCGAACCTGCACCCAAAACTCGATCCAATATGCCCGAAACCCGCGTTCGGCCAAACGAAATTCGAAGGCCCCGCCTGCGCATTGGGGATCTTCCATCACAGCTTCTACAGCAGACACCCAGCCCTCTGCGAGCGTCGTGTCCGCGTGTAAAAAGAGGATGATCTCCCCCGTCGCTTGTTCACTTCCTGTCCGGAGCTGGCGGGCGCGCCCTCGGTCACTTTCCAGGACCCAGGCTCCGGTTTCGCGGGCCAGCTGGACAGTCTCGTCCTCACTGCCCCCGTCGACCACGATGATTTCGAGCCCGTCCTCCCGGACACTCAACAGAGTGTCCGCCAGCTGCGCACCTTCGTTGAGGGTTGGGATCACGACCGAAATCGTCACCCCGAGGACACTAGCCCGAATGCATGAGCCTTGCTCCGCCCAGACGGCGTTCTCTTTGCTCTGGTCGAGCCGCGGAAGCCCGCCCGAGGGCCGTCCGGGCGGCATTCCGGGGACCGAGCCACCGAAGTCGGGGCGCTCGATTGACTGTGATTCGGCCTTTGCCTATCACTCGGCAGTGACCGATTCAAGCGACTCCGCCAAGACTTCCTTTTCCGAGACCTCGGCCCCGGCCTATGCTGCTGCAGGCGTGGATCTGGACCATGACGAATCCTTCATTGAAGACGTGAAGGAAATCGCAAAAAGTACCTTTCGACCAGAAGTTTTGAGTTCGATCGGTGGCTTCGCGGGCATGTTCAAGGCCCCCGACCGGTTCAAGGATCCGATCTTCGTTGCCGCCACGGACGGGGTCGGAACCAAGCTCAAGCTGGCTGCCCAGATTGGCCGTTACGACACGATCGGGATCGACTGTGTGGCAATGGTCGTGAACGACCTTGTCGTCCAGGGAGCCGAGCCTCTGGTCTTCCTCGACTATATTGCGATGGGCGACTTGGATAAGAAGACCGCGAGCGATGCTCTCCGTGGTATCGCGGAGGGATGCCGCCGTGCCGGTGCCGCACTCTTGGGCGGCGAGACCGCGACGATGCCGAGCGTCTATCCCAAGGGCGAACTCGAAATCGTCGGATTCAGCGTCGGCGTGGTCGAACGCGAACAAGTGATCGACGGCTCGACCATCGCAGAGAGCGATGTCCTGATCGGCCTCGCCTCAAGCGGCTTCCATAGCAACGGCTACTCGCTCGTCCGCTCCGTCCTCGACGCGGGCATGAAGGCGGGCAAGTTCGATCTCTTCGACCAGCCCGACGGCATGCGCACGAGCCTTGCTAGCGCACTGCTCGCCCCCACTAAGATTTACGTGAAGCCGCTCCTCAACCTCATCAAGGATTTCGATGTCCACGGCATGATTCACGTGACGGGAGGCGGCTTCGAGGGCAATGTGCCGCGCATCCTGCCCGCCGGCGTCCGCGCTCGAATTGACACGAAGGCATGGCCTCGCCCGGATGTCTACGAATGGATCGCACGGGAAGGCGAACTGCCCGAAACCGAACTGCTCCGCGTGTTCAACTGCGGCATCGGCATGATTGTCAGTGTCCCTGCCTCACAAGCCGACGAAGTTCTCCAGCGCCTCCATGGCCTCGGCGAACGCGGCTACAAGATCGGCACGATCGAACGTAAGAAAGAAGACGAACCTTCGATCCTCTTCGATCCCGGCTTCCTCGCCGGCGAGTAGGCACCTCTTTTCAGGCCCTCCTAGCACCTCCTTAATACCCTCCTAGAATCTCTTTATACGGTCCTAGCGCCTCTTCGAACGTTCTTAGCTCCTTCCTATCACCTCCCTCTCCCCTGCCCGCCTATCACTGCCAGCCCCTAATCCCCGCCTATGGCCAAGCCGAACATCGAAATTCCCGTCCTTGATCCCAGCCAGGCGTCGCGAGCGAGACGTTGGGATGCGCTCGTTCTGGGCAGCGGTCTCGCTGCCCTGACCGCCGCCGCGCGGATCGGTGCGGCTGGACAGCGTGTGCTCATGGTCGAAGAAGACCGGCGACTGACACTCCCCCCGGCCTTGAAGGAGCCCTTCTTTCTAGGCGGACTGCGGGATGAAGGCGTGGTTGATGCCTGCCTGCGCGCGCTGGCCGTGCCGCTGATCGATCGGCGACGGATCGCGACGGAACGCCTGGCCTATCAGGTGGCAGCGGATCCCTACCGACTCGACGTCGGCCAACCCGGCCTCGCAGCAGAAGAGCTCGTCGCCTGGGGCCTCGCCAAGCCCGAAGAAGCCCAGCAGCTCGTGCGCGCCATGGTCGACGCCTCTGAAACAGAGCGGGGCCTGCTTTTGCAATCGCCTTTCGTACGAACGGGCCGCAAGGTGCCGGGACTTTCTGGAGCGCGACGCGGCTTGCCTCGTGACGCGTTTGATCCTCAAACGCCGCTCGGTCGCGTCGTTGCCGCCCAGATTCGAGCGCTCTCGAACCTCGGGCACGAGGCGCCGGGGCATGAGGCGGAAGCACGGCTCCTTGGTCTCGGCCTCGCCGGCGGTGTGGGCTTTACCGGCGAGCCGCCCTGGCTGGCCGACCTCCTACGCAAACGCGTAACAGCCCTCTACGGCGATATCCGCACGCTGTCCGGCGACTTCGACCTCGTGACCGTCGCAGGCCAACCCGGTATTCGCATAGGCCGAACGGGAGAGATTTGGCTGGGGCGAGCACTCGTGCTCGGCGTACCGCCCGCCTCCTTGCGCGATGCCTACCGCGCGAACGGGGAAGATCCGACGCGCCCGGCACCGGGCCTGCTCTGCCGCGACCTCCCCCGTGCTTACCGAGGTGTATTCCTATACCGAATTCCCACAGCCTTGCTGCCCGAGGGCATGGGCGCCCGGCTCATCTTGCCCGGCAAAGGCGGTAGCGAGCCCACAGCGTTCCTCACCGCTTTCCCGAGCCAAACGCATCCCCAATGCATCGATCTCGTGGTCCGCGCCGTCCTTAATTTGAGCGATCCAGACCAAATCCCGACCGAGACGAAGCGGATCCGGGATCAGATCGCGGAGCGTCTGCGCGCGTTGATGCCCTTTGCCGGAGACGAACTCCTCGCAATTGAAGTCGACATGCCCCTCTGGGACTCGGACGACGGCTGGCTTGAGGACCCGGAGTCGGGGACGGGTTGGCCTTCCGACGTGGACCTGCGACTCTCTTCGCGACCCCCCATATATCACCTCGATCGTTCCGCGGTCGCCGGACTCGGCCTGGAGGGAGACCTCCTGCTCGGGTGGCGCGGCGGCGACGCGATTGCGGCGGAGCTGGCTTAGTTCGTCAGGACGCGGGTCCCGAATGGAACCGTTTTGGTCCAGAGAATTGCCCGCAGAGAGCCTCACGGATTTGAGTTCCGAACTTCCCGCGAATTCTGAAGAAATCGCAGCGCCCACTCTCCCCGTGGCGCAAGCCCCTGATCCGCGTCATCTCCGGCGCATGTTCAAGCTCTCCTTTCGCTATTGGCGCGCTGCCTTGGCCGCAATAGGCCTCGCCCTCGTCTTCTCGGCGGGTCGCTATATCCGCACGTGGCTCTTTACACCGCTGCTCGACGATATCCTCGTCCCCTCGATCAATTCCGGGAGCTTCGACCCCGCGCTCTTCGAAGATCAGCTGATCCCGCTGGCTGCGATTCTCTTGATCATTCTGGTCGCAACGCCTCCGATCATGTTTGGTCGCATGTACCTATCCAATTGGATCGTGGCGCGCGTGCGGCGGGATGTAGACCGCGAAGTCGCTGCGACATTCCTGGACGCGCCGCTCCGCAAGCATCGCGGCGGATCAAGCGGCGAACTGCTTTCCCGAGCCCTGACCGACGCGCAGCTCGCCTGCGGTTCGCTTGATGTCTTCTACAAGGACATGATGCCGAACCTGACGCTGCTGATCGGCGGCGGGATCGCGATGGCGATGACCTCGTGGCAGCTCGCTGTGCTCAGTCTCTCCACCGTTCCGCCTCTGCTCGTCACGCTCAATTATTTTGGCAAGCGCATTCAGCGCAAAACCAAGCGCCGCCAGGAAACCCAGGGCAACCTGTCCCATCGCCTGGTCTCCATTCTGTCTGGCATCAAGGTCATCAAAGCCTTCCAGGGTCAGGCCGTGGAGCAGCGCGCCTTCGACGAAGCGACGGAGATCTATTTCCGGCGTCAGATGAAGGTGATCTGGAATCGCGTGATGGCGAAGGTCTCGACCGAGGCGCTGAACCAGACGATTGGTGCCATCATTTTGGGCGTGGGCGTTTGGCTTGCGCTCAACAATCTCTGGGGCATCACGATCGGAAAGCTCGGCACCTTCGCTCTGATCCTGACGACGGTGTATAAGCCTGTGAAGAGCCTGACGGCGTCGTATACGAAGCTCATGGAATCGAGCGCCGGCGCCGGGCGACTCTTCGACGTGCTCGACATGCCCGGCGAAGTTCCTGACCGACCGGGTGCAATCGACATGACGGGCCTCAAGGAAGGCATCCGCTTCCGGGACGTCCATTTCGACTACGGTGAGGGCCAAATCCTTGCGGGCATCGACCTCGAAGTCGCGCCCGGTGAAGTGATTGCTGTGGTCGGCCGCACGGGCACGGGCAAGAGCACGCTGATGGACCTCTTGCTGCGCTTTCATGACCCGACGAAGGGCGCGATCGAAGTCGATGGCATAGACCTACGCGATTTGAAACGCGAGTCGTTCCTCGACCATGTTGCCGTCGTCACCCAGGAGCCCTTCCTCTTCGACGAGACGATCTTCGAGAACATTCGCTACGGGCGACATGAAGCGAGCGATGCCGAGGTGCGCGCTGCCGCCGAAGCCGCCTCTGCAGACGAATTCATCGACCAGCTTCCCCAAGGCTACGACACACCGGTCGGCGAGTTTGGCCTGCGCCTTTCGGGCGGCCAACGCCAGCGCATCACCATCGCGCGCGCGATCTTGGCCAACCCTTCGATCCTCGTCTTCGACGAAGCGACAAGCGCCCTCGACGCCAAGACCGAACGCGCCGTGCAGACCGCCATCGAAGCGCTTCGCGGTCAGCGCACCATCTTCCTCGTTGCCCATCGCCTCACGACCATCCGTCACGCTGACCGCATCGTCGTGCTCGACGAAGGGCGCGTGGCCGAAATCGGCGACCATGAAACGTTGATGAATCGGCCCGGAATTTACCGCGAGCTGGTCGGCATGAACGAGCCACAGCCGAACTAGCGCGTCCGCTCCTGTCGCAGTACTTCATCGTAGAACCGCTCCATCCAGGCCGCCCAGCGGTCGGGCTGAAATCTTTCAAGCGCGTCCTGCCCCGCCGCACGGCCCATCTCCTGTCGCCGCGCAGGGTCTCGAATCAGCGCAGACCAGGCGGAGGCAAGCGCCTCGGGCTCCTCATCCACAAGCAGACCCGTTTGACCGTTACTGATGATCTCGGGGATCGCCCCCCTTCGCGTGCCCACAAGCGGAAGCCCCATCGCGGCCGCCTGAAGCAGAGCCCTACACGTCCCGTCTGAGCCCGGCACAAGAAACGTGAAGAGATCCATCGCACGGAGCACGTCCGCATAGTCGGCATTGCGATACCCGGCGAAGATCACGTTCTCTTCGAGCCCCATCCGTTTAGCGGGCTCCACCGCAACCTCCTGCATCCGACTGCCGCGGCCGACTAACATAAGTCGCGCTTCGGGATAATCCCGGAGAAGGCTCTTAAATGCGGCAAGGAGCAAGTCGAATCGGCGATGCCCCTGCATGCGGGCGACGATACCGATCAGCGGCGCCGACGGCGCGACACCGAGTTCCGCCCTGACTTCGTCCCGGCTTCGCTTCGGTTTCAGCAGCGGCGAGAACTCAACGGCGCCCGTCGTGCTGGCCAGAGCACGGCCTCCCCGGAAAGGCCGCAGCTGTCGCGTGACCCCTTCGCTCACCCCGATTAGCCCGTCACAGCCCAATCCAAAGAGCCAGCGATTCCATGGCCAGGCCCCGATCGGGTCCGCATGCGACAGGAAACGCACAAGGCGCGGCCCACCCTTCGGCACCTCCCGCCAAGTGGGGAGCCGAGGCCCGATGCCCAGAGCGCGAGCCGCCAAGACATGGTCCCGCGAGTGCCAACACTGAACTATATCGTAGGGACCACCGAGCGTCTCGCCGAGCAGCCAATCCCGCAACCGATCGACGCGCTCGGCATCGCCCATCCGGAGCGCGTTGCGAAAGGGCTCGATCGGTTGGATCGGATCGATTTCACGAAGCGACGCCTCGTGCCAAAGACTTCGATTCGCTCCGGCCGGCGTCTCAGGACAGACGAGTTCGACGTGATGCCCGCGCGCGCGCAGCGCAGCCGAAAGCACCAGCATCGGTTCCGCCGGCCCCGTCCATTTCCAGTCGCTCACCAGCTGCAAGATTTTCAAGCGCGCGGCGTCTCCACGTTCTTTTCCCGCGTCTTTTCCCGCTTCTTCTCGCCGGTTTTCTCGCGAGCTTTCTCTCGGGTCTTCTCCCAGAGTTTCGCGTACTTGAGGAACACGTAGAACGCACTCGCGATTGAGATCACAAAGCCCGGAAGTCCGTCCCGAAAGCCAGTCCGAAGGAAGTAAGTGCGCAGGAAGCGGCCGAACGGGCGCAGTACAAGATCGGAGAGGCGAAAGGATACGCCGTCTCGCATAAGCGCATCCGCCGCCTGACTGCTGAAGAATTGAATACGATCAATCTGATCCGCAAGGTCGCGGTAGCTGTAGTGCTCAAGGTCCCCGGCGAGCTCACCCACTCGACCCGTGACCTCAACGCGGCCGTGGGGATCCCTCCCGACCCATTGCGCCTTCGATCGTCGATAGAGACGCAGCTTCCAGTCCGGGTAGAAGTCGCCATGCCGAATCCAGCGCCCGAGATGATAGGTCGCGCGATTAAGTCGGTACGCGACCGGGGCATCGGCGCCGTCTTCTCCCGAACCCTTCGCATCGCCCTCGGCCAGCACACGCTGAATAGACTTGCCCAAAACCTCGGGGACGACTTCATCCGGATCCAGGATCAAGACCCAGTCATGCTTCGCGAGTGAAGCCGCATAGCGCTTCTGCTCAACGTCTCCCTGATAGGCGCGGCGCTCGACCCGTGAGGCCATCTGACGAGCCACCTGCTCCGAGGCGTCTTCGCTCTTCGCGTCGACAACGACGACGATCTCGTCCGCCCAGTCCACGGACCGGATCGCGCGCGCAAGTTCGTCCGCCTCATTACACGCCAGTAGGCAGACGCTGAGCAGGCGCTTCATCCCCTTACGCGCTCAACCGACCGAACGCCTTTAACTTTGCGAATTTCGCGCATCACGACAGTCAGCGACTGAACATCTGGCACCCAGAGCTCAAAGCTCAACTGGGCCAGCTTGCCTTGGGTTTCGTTGGGACCGCCCCTGGCAGAGCCGATATTAATAGAGGCCGCCGAGATTGTGTTCGTCACCTTGGCCAAAATCCCCGGCTCGTCCCGACACGTGACCCGAATCTCGACCGCACGACGCACCTCGGTATCCGATTCCCAATCAACCTCGATCCGCCGATCTGGATCGAGCGTAAAGACCTTCACGCATCCGCGGCTATGGACCGTGACGCCCCGGCCGCGAGTGACGAACCCGATGATCTCATCTCCGGGCAAGGGCTCGCAGCAGCCTGCAAAACGCACGAGTACGTCGGGCGTTCCCGAAACCAGGACACCTGAAGAAGATCGCCTTCGCTCCCGCGAAAAGAGCTGTCGAAGCCGCTTGGGCACGACCGTCGAGGGCAGCACTTCCTTGTCTTCGGCCGACTTTTCACCCGTCAGCTTCCGGACAAGCTGACTTGCGGCGACCTTGCCGTAACTGATCGCTGCAAAGAGATCATCGAGCGGCTTGCCACCGAATTCCGCTTCCAGATAGCGGTCGAGTGTGCCGTCCTTTTCGAACTTCGCGAGGTTCAAATCCTTTCGGCGCAGCTCGCGCCCAAGAATGTCGCGGCCCAGGCCAACCGCTCGATCCTTCCCCTTCTGCCGAATCGCGTGCCGTATCTGGCTGCGCGCCTTCGTCGAGGTCACGAACTCAAGCCAGTCCTTGCGCGGCTCCTGCGATGGACTCGTCACGATCTCGACCGTGTCTCCATCCTTCAGGATATGCCGTAGTGGCACTAGCCGGCCGTTCACTTTGCCTCCCGCACAGCGGGCACCCACTTCACTATGAATCGCGTAGGCGAAATCGATCGGAGTTGAGCCCGCGGGCAGATTGATCACCTCCCCGGTCGGCGTAAACACAAAGACTTCATTCGGAAAGAGATCGATCTTCACCGCATCGAGAAACTCATGCGGGTCGGAGATATCCTGCTGCCACTCCACGAGCTGACGCAGCCAGTCGAATTTACTGTCGTCTTGATCGGCGCCAACGCGGCCTTCTTTGTATTTCCAATGCGCCGCGATGCCGAGTTCTGCGTTGCGATGCATCTCGGCGGTCCGGATCTGAATCTCCATCCGCTCGCCGTGCACGCCGATGACCGTAGTATGCAGCGACCGGTATCCGTTCGGCTTAGGAAGCGCGATATAATCCTTAAAGCGTCCCGGCACCGGCGACCAGATCGCATGAACCTGCCCGAGCACCGCATAACAATCTCCGACTCCCGCAGGCAAGATGATCCGGAAGCCGATCGCGTCGTAGATCTGCTCCACTTCCAGATCCTGGCTCTTCATTTTGGCGTGAATCGAAGAGATATCCTTGACGCGCCCCTGCACCTCACATTCGATATCAAGCTCGTTGAGCTTGTCGGAGATGATGCCGATGACGTTCTCTATATATTTCTCGCGCTCGTCCCGACTCAGGCTCAGATGCGCCTCGAGTTCCTGCGCCGCCTCGGGCTCGAGCGTCCGAAACGCGAGATCCTCAAGCTCCTGCTTCATCCAGTACACGCCCAGGCGATGTGCGAGCGGGACGTAGATATCCATCGTCTCCTGCGCGATGCGGCGCTGAGACTCTTCATTCATGTACTTGATCGTCCGCATGTTATGCGTTCGGTCCGAGAGCTTCACAAGAAGGATGCGAATATCCTCTGACATTGCGACAAGCATCTTGCGGAAATTTTCGGCCTGCTGTTCGCGAGCACTCCGAAATTCCATCCGCGCGATCTTCGTGAGTCCCTCGACCAGAAACGCAACCTTCGGCCCAAAGAGACGGTCGATCTCCTCGCGGGTCGTCAGCGTGTCCTCGAGCGTGTCGTGGAGAAGACCGGCGATGATCGTGTCTTCATCGACGTGCAGATTGAGAAGGATGCCGGCGACCTCAAGGGGATGGATCAGGTAGGGCTCGCCGGAGAGGCGCTCCTGCCCATCATGCACTTTGGCCGTGAATACATAGGCCCGCTGCAGGCGCTCAAGATCGGCCTGCGGGTTGTATTCCAACATGCGGTCGGCGATGTCATTGAATCGAAGCATGCCTGAAGAGCCCTACGCTGAGAATCGACCGAGAACTCGGGCACTCCTCCTCTCCTAATCGCCCCCTCCCGCATTCGACCTCCGAAGAAGTTCTTGCGAAAAAGTACTTTGCGGAAGAGTCTTTTGCGAAAGAGTCTTTGGATCGGTGACTCACCCTGCGCCTCGTTGCCTCCAAGGTACCGGCGACGCCTCCGCAAGGCAACGCGGGCTCGGCAAATGACAGCGGCTCCCGGCTCGGCTATCCCCGCAATGGCGGCTGTGACGGGTATGACGCCGGTGGCGACTATCGCGGACATCGCGGCTATCCACAACAAGCGAAGCCAGCTTGCCTCTAGATCTGCGCCGCTCGCCAATTCGTCATCACGCCCTCGCGCCCATGCTGCGCCACGGCTTCCTGCTCGCGCTGCTCACGTACGGAGCGGATCACGAAGAGCACCTCATCGACGGCACGATCAAGATCGTCATTGATCACCGCGAAATCGAAGATCTCGGCCGCCTCAAGTTCTCGATCGACCAGAGCCATGCGGCGCTGAATCACAGACTCTTCGTCGGTCGCCCGACTCCGAAGACGCTCTTCAAGCACGCGCAAAGTCGGCGGCAAAAGAAAGATCAGACAGGCCTCGGGCATCCTATCACGCACTTGGCGCGCGCCCTGAACTTCGATCTCAAGCACGACATCGCCGCCGTCCTTCAGCGGCGCTTGGATCGCAGCCCAGCTCGTGCCGTACAAAGAGCCGTTGTATTCGGCATGTTCGAGGAAGCCGTTCTCTTCGACGATCGCCCGAAAAGATTTACCGTCGGCAAAATGGTAATGCTGACCGTTCACCTCGCCGGTGCGCGGCGAGCGCGTCGTGTGCGAAGTCGACAGAGAAAGCGCCGGGTCGGCTTCCAGAATCCGTCGACAGATAGTGGTCTTGCCCGTGCCCGAGGGCGCCGCGATCACGAAAACGTGGCCCAGGGGCCCGGAGTCGCTGGTCCCCGAAGGCGTACTCATGATTCTCCGCTCTCCCCATCGAAATCAGGCGCTAGGCGCGTCGCAATCGTCTCCGGCGTAATCGCCGATAAGATCACGTGGTCACTGTCGGTCACGACGATCGACCGCGTTCGCCGACCTTCCGTCGCGTCGACGAGTTTGCCCCTCTGGCCCGCTTCTTCGCGCAAACGCCGCATCGGCGAAGAACTAGGCTGAACAATCGCGATCACGCGGGCGGCCATTACGAGATTGCCGTACCCGACATTCACCATTGTCGGTGCGGCCGCGACGTTGCGGTCCCGCGCGGAGCGCTCTTTCGCGCTCACATTACTCAACGTTCTGCACCTGCTCGCGAATTCGTTCGAGTTCGGTTTTCAACTCCACCACGTCCTGAGCAAGCGGTGCGTCGCTCGCCTTCGAACCCACTGTATTCGCCTCGCGCCCGAGTTCCTGAAGCAGGAAGTCGAGACGGCGCCCAACCGGCTGCCCCTCTCCTGCCGAGGCCATCGTCTCGCGAAACTGCACAACATGGCTGCGGAGCCGAACCAACTCTTCCGTGATGTCGAGGCGATCCGCGGCAATCACGATTTCCTGGTGCAGACGCGCATCGTCGAGCAGACCCACCTCACGCTTAATCTGCTCCGCCCGCTTCTGGAGGCGCTGCCTCGCCACGGCGAGCACCTCGCCCGCCCGAGCCTCAAACGCCGAGGCCAATTCATCCACACGGCCGATGCGTCCCTCGAGCTCGGTCGCCAGCGAACGCCCCTCCGCCGCGCGCATCGCGATCAGCGCCGTAATCGCTTCCTCAATCGCTTCGCCAATCACGGCATCAAGGCCTTCGGTATCCAGTTCCGTATCCACGACCCGCGTCACACCCGGCATGCCGAGCAAATCCGCAACGCCTAACTCCCCGGCGAGTCCGTGCCGCTCCGACAGCACGCGCGACGCCTCGACGTATTGATTTGCAATGGCCTCGTCGATCTCCACCGAACTCTGCGCCGTCGCCATCACCAGGCTCACCGTCACGTCGACCTTGCCGCGCGAAAGCGATCCCTGCGCACGGGCCTTCATCGGTGACTCCAGCTCGGCGAGGCTACGCGGGAGGCGCACCCGCAGATCCAGATGGCGATGATTCACGCTGCGCGCTTCGACTTCGATGCTGAAGCCGTCTCGCTCGCGGCCCGCGCGACCAAATCCTGTCATGCTCTGAATCACAATCTCTCCTCGTCCGGAATAGGCGTATATAGAAGCGTAAAAAGAAGCGCAAAAAAAAGCGTCGAGAGAAGCACCGCAAAAGCGCTTAAGTCAGGCGCTCCAACAATTCATCGCGGGTGACAGCCGCGGTCCCCACCTTTTCGACAGCGACCGCAGCCGCCGCATTGGCGACGATACAGGCTTCGCGAAGCGAAGCCCCCGCGGCGCGGCAGAGCGCGAGCGTCGCGATGGAAGTATCGCCCGCACCTTGCACGTCATAGACCTCGAGCGCGCGAGTCGGCACATCGAAAGCCTCCCCCATCGCATCGAGCGCGGACATCCCCTGTGCGCCGCGCGTGACCACCACTTCACCACCGCCCAGCTCTCTTTGCAACTTTTCGAGCAGGCCGCGGCGACCGGCGAAATCGCGCGCGTGTCCGGGAATGAATTGCCGCGCCTCTTCAAGGTTCGGCTTCACAAGCCCTGCACCCCGAAAGCGGTTCAGCTCGCGCTTTGGATCCGCCGCCACAAAGCAGCCCCTGTTTTTTGCGGCCTCGATGATCCATCTCCCCAGCGCCGGCCCGTCGCCCTCCGCAAAGAGCCCTTTATCGTAATCCTCGAGCACGACCGCATCACATTCATCCAGCCGAGCGAGCACCGCTTCTCGAACCCGCTCTGCAATGGCCGGGGACAGGGCGTGATCTTCCTCTCGGTCGAGGCGGAGCATCTGCTGCCCCCGAGCGACGATGCGCAATTTATGCGAAGTCGGGCGATCGGCAGTTTCGATGAGGCCCGCGGCGTCCACCCCGACTTCGGCAGCCCGCGCACGAAAAGCCTCGCCTTCCCGGTCGGCGCCGACGACGCCGACGAGATCGCATGCCGCGCCCAGCGAGACGATACCCCGGGCGACATTCCCCGCGCCGCCGAGCTCCACACGCTCTTCCCGGACCCGAACGATCGGCACGGGTGCCTCGGGGCTGATGCGGTGGACGTCACCCAAGCGGTATTCGTCGAGCAAGACATCGCCCACGACGAGCACGCGCAACGCGCGTATCGCATCGAGTCTCCGCTCCAGGTCGTCGAGACTGAATTCGCTCATCGTATGCTCATCCGCGATCGCATTCCGTTGGGAGCCAAGAAAGGCTCAATTGAAGTGGCCCGAGCGCGTCACCGCCCGCTCACGCAAGACCGTTGCGAGCGCGGGCTCCGAAGGGCAGCCCCGAAGATGCCACAGGACCAATCCCAAGCGCTCCGAAAAACGCCCGCGTGCGTCCGCCGAGACCGGGGCAAGGGGAGCAAGCAGGAGAAGACTCCCCAGGCTCCGGAGCGTCCGCATCGCCTGAGCGGTCCACCGGAGAGCGGTTCCACCCTCGCGGTCCAAATAACGGTAGAGCGAGCGATGGAATTCGATGCGCGTCGCAAGCGGCGCACGCGCCTTACTGCTTGCGCCCAGCCGATGGACGGCGCGAATCGACGCCGAATGGACAACGCGAAACCCCGCCCGGCGCACGCGCCGGCAATAATCGGTCTCTTCAAGAAAGAAGAAATAGCCTTCGTCGAGGAGCCCGACTTTTTCGGCCAAATCGCCGCGGATAAAGAAAACCGCGCCCCGAACCGCCTCGACATCCCGCGCCGCGCTCGCGTCGTCGCCTTCTCCTCTCGGATCCAAGCCTTGAGCTGAATCGAAGCCGTGCGGTCGCATCCTGCGCAATAGGGGCTCGGGCAGTCCTTCCGTCGCCCATCCCGGCAAAGCGTGAACACTCCTCTGGGGCCGACCGTCCGAATGAGCCAGCGCAGCCCCCACCACTCCGACGTCGCTCGACGCATCCAGCAGCATAATGCCTAGCGACAAAGCTTCGAGATCTAGTTCGACATCGCTGTTCAAAAGCAGAACGTGCCGTCCCCGGCTGATTCGCCAGCCCCGGTTGATGGCCCCCGCAAACCCTCGATTCTCAGCGCTGGCGATCACGCGCGGAGAAAGCGGGGAGTCCTTCGCAACCCGCGCACTGCCATCCCTCGACCCGTTATCCACGATGATGATTTCAATTTCGACTTCAGGATGCGCTTTGCAGGCGCGTTCAATCGAACGCAGGCATTTTTCCAGAGCATCGCGTGCCTCATAACTTGCGATCAGAATACTCAGATCGATCACGACGCAGCTCCGTCCAACTGCAGGGTTCGAGCCGGAGCGCGGTCCAGGCTTCGCATCGCCGCCGCCTCCGCCTGATCGACGTCGATCCCCGTCATGCATCGATGATCGATCGGACAAACCCGCTCGTAGCACGGCCGACAATCATGCTCCGTTTCAAGGACTTCAATCGTATCGAGATGATCCGCCGTCTTCGCAACGGAAGTCGGACCAAAGAAGATCACACTCGGCACAGAGAACGCCGCCGCGACATGGCGTGCCCCCGCATCATTGGCGACAAGAAGATCCGCCGTCTGAAGCAGCGCCTTGAACGCCCCGAGATCGAGGCATGCATCGAGCACGACGGGGCGACTCGACATTGCGCTCACCACCGCCCGCACACGGTCGCTCTCGCCCGGCCCACCCACCACAAAGACCGCATGCCCGCGCTCCGCCAGGCGGTCTCCGAGAGCGGCATACGAGTGCGTCGGCCAACATTTAGCGGGTCCGAAGCTCGCGCCGGGCGCGAGAATCACGCGGCGACGGTCCAGCGATTCCGTCTCTCCTAACACCACCGCAGCCCCTGCCGCTCCTAAAGTCCCCGCATAACGAACGCCATTCGCATCAAGTGCGGCATCAAGCCTTTCGGCCTCGGCTTTGGTCACCCCTAATTCGAGTCGGAGCGACTCCGCGTCGGGCGGCGCTGGCTCGCCCGATGAACCTAATCCCGATTTCGCCACGATCTGGTCCACAAGGCGAAGGACGAAGCGCTCCTTCGACACCAGCCTACGACGACCCCACTCTTGCGGCGCCGGTACAACATCGTGCAAGAGCGCACGTCGAAAGGGGTCGCGCGAAAACCCGCTGGTGCGCCGTACGCCTCCGAGCCGCATTAAGAGCGCCGAAGAAATCGACTCAGGAATCACTACGCCCCAATCAAAGTCGCCCGCTCGAATCCGCGCGCAATCGGCCCACCAGCCCGCGCGCCCTCCGTCGCGTGAGGCGAGCGGCCAGACTTCATCGCAGGACGGATTGCCTTCCAAGAGCGGCATGAGCGGCGCCGGCAATTGCGCCACGATCCGCGCGTCGGGATAAGCGAGACGGAGCCGACGCAAGCCGGGCGTCGCCATCACGACATCGCCCAGCCAGTTCGGGCAGCGGACAAGAATGCGGCGGGTCTCACCTCGACCCGACTCTGCCCCCCTGCGCGTCACGGACGCTCGCTCCCTGACCAAGAAACCCCATCGGCTTCTGGTCTTTCCGAGATCAGCCTCAGTGCGCGCTCCGCGACGTCGGCGGGATCGATCGCCCGCATACAGCGCGCCTCTGCACAGCCGCGACGACACGGACTGCAGGGCTGGGGCACGTACACCCGTGCAGAGGGCGTCTCTGCCCACGGCTGATTGTGTACGGGGTCCGTAGGTCCGAGTAATTGCACAACGGGCGTCCCCGAAAGCGAAGCTGCGTGGAGCGGACCCGAATCGCTCGAAACGAAAACCGAAGCTCGCGCGATCAGCGCGAGCAGATCCTCGAACGAACGGGTTTCGGGCGCCAAGGTCGCCGCGCCTTGCGAGAGTCGCTGCACGGCCTCGGCCAGCCTCCGCTCTGCGCGGTTCGGCCCTGCAACCAGCCAAACCTCCACGTCCGCCGCCACGAGATCCTCCACCACGCGGGCCCATTCGTTCGGCGCATACCGTTTATAAGCAGCCCCCGTGCTGCTGCCGACATGGATCAATGCGAATCCCTTCGACTTCTCACGACCCGACACGCGAAGCCGAGCCGTCAGCCGAGCGGCGGCCAGCGGTGAAGGCGCAAGCAAGGGCCGCGTAGGCATGGAAACGTCCGGCGCCAGGGCGCGCACGAGGGCTGCGTTGCGCTCGAATCGAGAGACATGCGGGTTGGGCAGGCTCACGCGTCGGTTCACAAAGAGCGCCGCCCCCTCCCGCGCGATTCCGGGCGCGTAGCCCACGCGAAGCGGTGCCCCCGACAAGCGCGCCAGCATCCCGCTTTTCAAGATGCCGTGAAAATCGAGCACAATGTCGAAGCGCCGCGCTCGCAGCTTTCGCGTAAAGGCCCAAAGCTGACTGATCGCGGCCTGCGCGTCCCCATCGCGCAGCGATTCCACGAGATCCCGTCGCGGAAAAATCAGCGTCTCATCTGCGATTCCTGATGCATCCACCACGCCCGCCGCCGCGGGCTCCACAAGCCAGGCCAGATGCGCCCCGGGGTACACCTGCCGAAGCGCCGCCGCCGCCGGCAGCGTGCGCACCACATCCCCGAGCGCCCCCAATCGGATCATCAACACGCGATCCGCTGGCGCGAGCGCCGTCGCGTCCGTGGGCTCTGTCACCGACCCGGGCGTGGGAGTTATAGGCATGGCCGCAGAAATGGGCGCAGCCGTGGACGAATTAGAGGGCTTGGGAGAAGAAGATTCCATAGGGATGAGCGGATGCCTCGCCGAGGAGGGGCCCGACCGATAGGATAAGGAGCATGCGAATCGCGCGCACCCTCGCCACACACGTGATGCGCGAAACCATCGTGTATTGCGTACTGGCGTTCGGCGTGATGACCCTCGTCCTGCTCACGCAGAACCTGCTCCGGCGCCTCGACGATCTGTTCTTGGTCGGCATGACCGGCGCCGACCTCCGCGTCGTTTTGGCGTCGCTCTTCCCGGTGGTCCTCTCCTACTCGATCCCCTTGGCTTTTCTCGTCGGAATCCTGCTTACGGTCCGCCGCTTTGGCGCCGACGGCGAGCTCGGTGGCATGCGAGCGGCGGGCATGAGTCCGGCTCAATTTCTCGTCCCGCATCTCGTGCTCGGCCTGCTGGCGAGCGCCCTGCTTGGCTGGCTAATCAACTTTTCCGAACACGAAGCACGCCGCGATCTCGTCCAGCTCTTCAAGTCCGTCGCCGCGCGCGGCGCGATTCTTGAGCCCGGCAAATTCAGACGCATCGGCTCGCGCCTGATCTTCGTCGAAGACCGACAACGAAACGGCGAACTCTCCGGCATCATGATCTACGACCGCGGAACCAAGGGCCAGCCCTACCGCGTCTTTGCCGATCGCGGCCATTATTCGTTTGATGAACAGGCCACGGCGATCCAACTCGATCTCTTCGACGGCGATCTGCATCTGGCCGCCCGCCCCGACGCCCCCGAACGCTACGAACGCGTGCGCTTTGATGCATTTTCCTATCGCGTCGATGTGGGGCATATCCTTGGCGGCGATTTTGGTCCCGTGCGCCCCAAACAAATGAACCTCAGCGAACTCGAAGACGTGCTGGCCCGCGCCGAAGCCGGTGACCCATTGCGCGAACTCGACCAGCGCAATCCGCGCGAATACGCGCTCGAGATCCATCGCCGCCGGGCGCTCCCATTGGCTCCCCTGCTCTTCGCGGCCATCGGCGTGCCCATCGCACTAGCGAGCGAACAACGCGGCCGCAGCGTCGGCCTCTTGCTGGTGCTCGTCGCCGCCTTCGGCTACTACGCACTCGGCGCGCTGACCGAAGAGTGGGCGCTCCGCGACTGGATAGGCCCCGCGCTGGCGCGCTGGATCCCGAATGGGGTGTTCGCATTAGGCGCGCTTTTCCTCATCACACAAGAGCAGAGGCGCATCCCCCGATGAAGGGCCGCTCCTTCGCCCCGATCGATTTACGAACATCTCGAAGTCCGCGGACCTTTCGGATGACGATGGCTCCGCAATTCGAGGACCGTCTTCGTGCCACACGCCTAGACGATCCTGAGACCTTCGAGCGCGCCCTCCGAGAAGCGCCGCAGGTCACCGGCGGACGCGGCCCACACGTCCTCCTGGCGGATTCGAAGGGCGAGGCCCCTGCGATTCGGATCCGGACCTATCACCGAGGCGGATGGATCGGCGGATTCGCGCGCAGCGTGTTCGCGAGCCCCGCACGGGCGATCCGGGAGTTCCACCTCTGGCAAACGCTGCAGATGCGCGGGGCCCCGATTCCCGAAGCCGTCTTCGCCCGCGCGGAGCGGAAGCGTGGACTCTGGCGGCTTCATTTTGCCACCCTCGATCGCCCGCACGCGCTTGACGGACTGGCCTGGTTCAGCGATCCCGAGAAGTGCTCATCCTGGCCCGCGGCCCTCGCCAGCTGTGCGCGAAGCATTCGCGCCTTTCATAATGCCGGCTGCGTCCACGGCGATCTCAACCTCCGGAACCTCCTCTTTGAAGCGAGCCCTATTCGCTCCTACGAACGGTCATCCGAGCGGGGAACCAGCGGCTCTTCCCACAGCATTGCAGGCGACCCCGTCGGCGGCTCTGCGGGCGACTCCGCGGGTCAAGAGGCGATCCAATGCTGGCTCGTGGATCTGGCAGATGCCCGTCTTCGCGATCCCGTCTCGCCGACCGAACGCCTCCGAGACTTAATGCGGTTATTACGCTCGGCGGAAAAACAGGGGATCCCCTTCGCCGATTCAACACGTCACCACGCGCGCTTCCTATCGGCCTATTGCGGCTCGGATCGAGGGCTGCGTGCGGCGCTCTTGCGGGCCCTGCCTGCGGAACGGCTTCGGCTCACACGCCACCGGATCGGCTGGCGCCTCCGCGGCAAGCCCCTCCCCTCCCTCGCCGCCGCCTTTCATTTCACTGCGGCACTTAACCTCGCTGCGGCGCTCATCCTCATCAGTCCCCTCGCTTGTCGCGATGCCTCAACCGAAAGAAGCGAAACGGGCGCCGCAGCGAACGAGTCGGGCTGGTCAATACTCGCGACGGGGGACACCGGACGCACGGGCTCATCAGCTTTCTTGGAATCCCTGACCGAGGGACAGTTGTCCGTCGCCCGGGCCATGACCGAGGAGGCGCGGCGCGATTCGGTCGATGCCCTGGTCCTGTTAGGTGATAATTTTTATTGGCGAGGTCTTGACCGGGAACACCTCCTCGAACGCCTGCGGCGGAATCTAGTCGTCCCCTACTGCTATTTCTTCGATCTCAGTGGCCCGCGCTCCTCGGAGATTGATTCGGCCTGTTCCCTCGAGACCAACGCGCGCCAGCCCGTCCCCGTCTATGCCGTACTAGGCAATCACGATCTCGAAACCGCCGAGAGCCCCGAGTTACAAAGGCGTGTCGTCCCCGAGTTCTTGCCCGGCTGGCAGATGAGCCGCGGCCTCGCGGAAGTCATCGAGGTCGAAGAAGGGATCAGCCTGATTCTCCTCGAATCTGAAGTCGCAATTCGCGACAAAGCAGCGACCCGACGTGCGCTGTTCGATGCAGTGATGGCCGCACGCGGTCCCTGGCGCATCGTCGCCACCCACCGTCCGATCGCGACCGACGACGTCGGGGGAGTGCCGGAAGGCGGCTATCCCACGATGGTCCAGGAAACCCTCGCAGAGGCCGCCCAAGCGGGACATCCCGTGCAGCTCGTGCTGAGCGCGCATCACCATAATCTGCAGGCCTTCGAGCTGACCGCGCCCGCCCGACTCCTTCAGATCGGACTGGGCGCCGGCGCTCGCGCAGAAGGTCCGCTCGCTGCGCCGAACCATCCTGCAGCGCGATTCGGAGCGATCTCATTGGGCTTCGCGCGCGTTGAACGAGTCGGCCAAGGCGACGCGGAGCGCCTCTCTGTCCGGCTGATCAGCGCGCCGCGCTGGCCCTGGCTCTACCTCTTTCAGTCGCCGAGCGAAATCGCTCGATTTACCGTCGACCGGACGGGACGTGTCGCTGGGCCAGGTCGGAAATAGCCCCGGCACCTAACGCCGAACCTGATCGATCTTCGCGTCAGTGCTCGGGCAACCGGCCGCACGCGCGAAGCTGGGCTTCAATGCAGCCGACGAAATCCTCTTCCTCCGGAAATCCCGCGTCGATATGAAGTACCCAGAGTGAACCGGATGCATCCCATTCCGGCAGAATTTTGAGCGCATCTTTTTCGGTCGTGATCCAGATCGAAACGGCCGGGTCGAGCCCTTCGAGATCTGCCGCTTCGTACGCGTGATGATCGGCAAAACGCCGCTCCGACACGATCTCAGCGCCGAGAGATTCAAGCGTCCGCCGCAGCGTGCCTGGCTGTGCGATCCCCGCCAGCAATCCCACCTGCCGACCGCTCAGCCAAGACAAGGGTTCCGCCGTACGAAGATCGAGCGATACAAGGCGAGTCGGGACGCGCTTGGCTTGCGCAAGCCGCACCGTCCGAACAGCCTCCGCGGGCCTTGCACCCTCGCCCGTCCTAGCGCCCGCTCCGTCCGGCGAGACGAAGGGCTCCGCAAGAACATGCGCAGCGTCGCTCGGCGCGCCATCGACGATGACAATCCAGTCGGCCCTTGCCAGACTCGAAACCGGCTCGCGAAGCGGTCCGGCAGGTAAGAGCTTGCCGCTTCCCGCCGCGGAGGCCCCGTCGAGGCAAACGCAATCGATATCGCGGAGCAGCCGATGATGCTGAAAACCGTCATCGAGCACGAGGATCTCCGTGCCGAGGACCGCTACCGCGTGATGACCGACCCAATGCCGATCGCGTCCGACCAGCACCGACACGCCTGGCGCATGTGCGGCCAGCAGCAGCGCCTCGTCCCCGACTTCACTGACGGAGGCATGAACGCGCTGCCCGTCGGAAACAAGTTTGACCCGCTCGCGATTCGAACCACGATAGCCGCGACTGGCCAGAGTGACGCGCCAGCCCCTGGCGGCGAGGTCGCGCGCCAGCGCCGCCGCGACCGGGGTCTTGCCCGCCCCGCCTACCGTGATTCCGCCGACGGAAACAATCGCGCAGGCAGGACGCCCACGGGCGGCTGCATTCCGGTTATGCACCGTCCGATCGACCCAGGCGCCCAGGCGATAGAGAGAAGCCGCTCCGCTTAGAGCGAGGCGACCCGTGCTCTTCAGAACCTTCGCGAGAGGCGTGGTCAGTGGCGGGGTCGACGGAGGAGGGGTCGGAGGGGTCGGGGGCGATGACGGTAAGCACTCCGACGACGACGGACGATCGCGGGCGTTACTCATGCGGATTACGAGGCCCCCGACATCTTCTTCCGAACCAAAGTCTCTTCGATGAGCTCGACGGTGCGTGCCACGCTTCCCCGATGCGCCCCGAGGCGTTCGCGGCCGAGTTCGCCCCTCTGTCGCGACGCTTCCAGGTCATCGAAGGTAGAGACGACGGCTGCGCTAAGCGCTTCGGCTGACTCGACGCATTCGCCCGCACCGCCGACTTCGATGATCTCGACGACCTTGCGTACATTCTCGGTATGGGGTCCGTAAAGCACAGGACAGCCCGTATGCAAAGGCTCGACGACGTTATGTCCTCCGATCGGTACCAGCGTTCCGCCCACAAAGGCCACCTGCGCCGTGGCGTACATGGCGGCAAGTTCGCCAAAGCTGTCGAGGATCAAGACTTCACCGGGAACAAGATGCCGTCCCTCAAGCGCGCTGCGGCGATAGACACGACGGTGTCGCGATTGGCAGAGTCGCACTAGTTCGTCGGCCCGCTCAATGCGACGCGGCGCCAAGATCAGAGCGAAACCATGGCCGGCCTTTTCGGCCGCCTCGAGCGAATCGAGCAGAGCAGCCTCTTCGCCTTGATGAGTGCTTCCCCCGACTACGGCCGGTACGTCGGCAAGCGCCCGAATCAGATCGATCGCGAGCGCAGGTTGCTCCTCAGGCGGGTCGAGTTTGAGATCGCCTGTCACGCGAACTCGGTTCTCAGGCACGCCTAACTCGACGAAGCGCTCCGCGTCCAGATCCGTCCGTGCCCCCACCGCATCAATTCGCCCGACCGTCGGCTGCATGAGCCGACGCACTTTTTGGTAGCGCGGGAATGAGCGATCCGACAATCGGCCCGACGCCACCACGACGGGCACGTCGTATCGAGCGCAGGCTCCGATCCAGCTCGGCCAAAGCTCGGTTTCGATGAGCACCGAGAGCTTCGGTGCGCCGCCTCGCACCACGGACTCGACGCACCAGGGATGATCGAAGGGCGCGAAGCTCGCGCGCAGCCCCGGCCGGTCGCGTTCGAAAAGCTCGAGCCCTGTTTGTGTCATCGTCGTCGCGCGTAGAGCGTGCCCCGAATCCTCAAGTGCATCCGCCAAGCGGCAGGCCACCTTCGCCTCGCCCACGCTTGAAGCATGCAGCCAGATGCGCGAAATAGAATCGGCTGATCGAAAGGGTCCCCGACCCAGGCGCGCAGAAAATCCCGGCCGCAGCGAGGGACGTGTGAGATAGGCGCCCGCAAGCAAGGGCCCGAGCGCTACTGCGGAAAGAGCTGCGATGCTATGCGTGATGAGTCTCAAGCAATTCCTCTACGATCTTCGCCACGCGTCCGGTCGCTCCTGGCCCGCCGAGCCGTGCCAACGCCATCCCCAACGCAGCGATCTGCGTGTCGCGCCTGCCGCCATCTTCAAAGAGTGGCGCAAGTTCGTCCGCGATTCGATCGGCAGTGGCCGCTTCCTGTAGCAATTCCGGCACGATGGCCCTTCCGGCAATCAGATTCGGCATCGAGAGCCATTCCACCTGCACACTCCGACGCGCGATCCAGACGCTCACAGGATGGCCCTTGGCGATCACAACCATCGGCAGACTCCGCAGCATGGCCTCCACCGTGATCGTGCCCGGCTTGGCCAGCGCCACATCCACCCCGCCCAGAACCCGCTCGTCTCCGGCCTGCGCCAGGCAGAGCGCTTCCCGAGAACCCGCCGTATCAAGAGCGCTGCACTCCGCGATGGCCCGCGCAAGTTCCTCATGGGAGAGGCTGGGCGCGAGCCCCACGACGGCGTGCAAATTCCCGCCGGCAGCCCCGCGCTCACGCAGCTTCGCAAAAGCCTCGAGCTGAACCGGAAGATGTCGCGCCCATTCGTTGCGCCTGCTCCCCGGGAAAACCCCAAGCAGAGGCGCGTCTTCAGCTAAGCCAAGATCGGCGCGCAGCGACGCGCGAGCCGAAGACGCCGCCCCCACACCCGCAGCCGCAGCCGCCTCGAGTTGCCTCGCGTAGGCATCGACACAGGGATGCCCAACGAAGTCCACCGGGATTCCCCGCGCCGCATAAAAGTCCGGCTCAAAAGGAAGAATCACGGCGATGCGATCCGTGCGCTCCGCGAGCTTTTGCACGCGCCCCGGTCGCCACGCCCAAACCTGCGGCGCGATATAGTAGAGAATCGGGACGGAGAGCCGTTTACGAATCGCCCGTGCAAATAGCAAATTAAACCCACCGGAGTCGATGAGCACGACGAGATCGGGCTTGGCTTCGAGGGCCCCTGCCAGAAGCGCTCGGAGTGCGCGCCGCACGCGCGGCAGACTCGAGGCCACTTCCACTATGCCGCCAACGGCAAGCTCGCTTTGATCCACGAGAATTTCCACACCCGCCTCCCGCATAGCCCCGCCGCCGAGCCCGACGAAGCGCGCGTTCGGGAAACGAAGGGAGAGCATCTTCACCAGCTCCGCTGCATGCATCTCCCCTGATTGATCGCCTGCCGAAATGAGAATCGTCGTCATTCGTCCGCGCCGCCCGCACTCGCGATCTCGGCGCGCACCCGTTCCACCCAGCGAAGCGCCGCAAGCCCCACCTCGCCCGAATTTTCGGGTACAGCCCGCGTCCGCACGGCTGACAGAAACGCGGCCCATTGCTGCTCGAGGGGGTCCGGTCCAGCGGGCTGCAAGAGATCCGCGGTCTGTGTCGATTCGTCGCCGACGATGCGCACGCGTCGACGCCTGCCCGAATGCACACGACTCGCGCGGAGTGTCGCTATGCACCCTGAGGCGAACTCCAGCTGCACGGCGGCCACGTCCAGCCGCGGCGATTCGACGCAGGCTCCTTCCGCAGACATTCCAACCACCTCTTCGCCCACGAAACGCGTCACCCAATCGAGGTCATGAAGCATGAGATCCTGAACGACATCCAGATCGAGGCCCCTGGCATTCGAAGGGGTCATGCGGTCGACCTCGATGCGGCGCGGAATACCGGCGCGAGCAGCAGCGGCGCGCCACGCCGAATTGTACCACTCAACATGTCCGACCTGCAGGATCCGCCCCTGTGCGGATGCATGCGCGATCAGTGACTCGGCCTCCCCTACTTCGCTCGCCATGGGCTTTTCCACCAGCACATCGAGCCCTGCGTCGAGCGCTCTCTCGGCGACCACGCCGTGACTCGCTGTCGGAACTGCAATCACAGCCACATCCGCCGAAGCAAAGGCAGCATCCAGATCCGCCATCACGACGCCGCCCGACGTCTGGGCGACTTTGCCCGCGCGAATCGCATGATGATCCACGATTGCAGTGATCTCAGAAGGATCCCCGACCGCCACGACTCGCGCGATCTTTTGAGCGTGCAGCTGCCCCATGTGCCCGGCACCCACAATGCAAACGCGCACAGGCTTCACGCGCTCGCCTCATGCGGGAAGAATCCCCAAACAGCGATGCCTGCCTCATCCGCCTCGCGCCGAAACGTTTCTCGGTCAATGACTAACGTGGCGCCCGCTTCAACTGCCAACGCCGTCGCGCCCACCTCGCGCATCGCCCGAAGCGTCTCCGGTCCCACAGCGGGGAGGTCAAAGCGCCGATCCTGACCGGGTCGAGCTGCCTTCACCACAGTCATTTCCCTCGGAGCGGTCGAAGCGGTCGAACCCGCACGTCGAATCGCATCGTCGGTCCCCGCGTCTTCCTCCCGAACGAGCACAACGCCTGCCGCCATCACGACGCATTGCCCGCTGCCTTCGCGCCCGAGCGCCGAAAGTGCGCCCTGCGCCGCAGCGAAATCCGCCTGCTCCCCCTCCGTCGCTCGCCGCGTCGAAAGAGGGCCGACCGAGGCGAGAAGAGGCGCCAAGGCATGATCTTGCCGTTCGACGAGGATTTCGTTCTGATCGAGCCAGCGCCCCACGGCGCCTAATAAAGATTCATCGGAGGCCTCGCGCAGACCGCTCACGAGTCCGAGCGCCTCCGCGTCCGGTTGAAAAAGCATCTCTCCGCCGCGGAGAACCGCTTTCGGAACCTTCCCGACGAGCAAGACCGAATCGAATTCAAGTCGCTGCATAGCGGAACGCGTCTCGCGGAGCTGCCCAAGCGGGATCCAACAATGCGCCTCAACCTCTTCGGCGAGTCGCTCGTCTGCGATTCCAGAAAACGCGATGGCGCGCACAATATGCCCCTGCATGCGCAGCATCCGGGCGGCTTCGAGAGGAAGCTCTCCCGCCCCCGCCAAAAGTCCCATCACACGCGGACCTGAGACCTCGTGAGCCGATCCACCGGAACGCCCCACGCTAGCGACAGAAACCGCGCTCGGTCTTGCGCAAGAACGTGACGAGGCGCTCCACTTCCGGAATTCCGCCGACTTCGTCCTCAACCCGAGCGAGCGCTTCTTCGAGCCGAAGCTTCGACTGAAAGATCAGGTGAAAGGCATGCTTGATCTGAGAACGAGTCTCACTAGAAAATCCGCGACGCTTAAGCCCCAATGCATTCAGGCCCACGAGCCGAGCCCGATCACCCGCCACCATCGTAAAAGGCGCAGCGTCTAACGAGAGCTTCGAGCCGCCCGCCACCATCACCGACTCGCCGACCCGCGCGTATTGATGAAGGCCGGTATATGCCCCAAGCACGGCATAATCATCGACCGAGGTATGCCCGCCGAGACCGCAGAAGCTAGCGATAATCGTATGGTCACCGATCTGACTATCGTGGCCGATATGCGCGCTGTTCATGAGGAAATTGTCCTCACCAATCCGCGTGCAACCGCCGCCCTGTGCCGTCCCGACGTGAATCGTCACGTGCTCTCGAATCAGAGTGCGCGCGCCGATCTCAAGACTCGTGGGCTCGCCGCTGAACCCCTTGTCCTGGGGTTCCCCACCGAGGCAGGCATGGGAGAAGATCCGGCAATCCGGCCCGATGACCGTGCGACCGAGGAGCGTGACATGCTGCGCGACCTCAATGCCGGTCGCCAATTCCACTTCACGCCCCACGAAGGAGAACGCACCGATCACCACGTCGTCGGCCAGGACGGCGCCGTCTTCGACACATGCGGTAGGGTGAATATCCGGCACGCGGCGCGCTCTTAGCCCTTGCGGTTGAAGTTCTTGATCACGAGTTCCGTGACGTCGAGGGCTTCGCGGCGGTACTCGAGGCCGGGCGTATCCGTGCGCAGAATCACGGAGAAGCCATTTTCTCGGCCCACTTCCTTGATCGTGTCTGACAGGCGCTGAACCAACGGCGCCAAGAGGCGCTGCTGCTCAATTTTAAACTGGCCCTCTTCTTCCTTCGCCTTGTTCTCGTAGCGGTTGCGGAGCTCGACCATATCGAGCTGCTTCGCGCGAACGGCATCTTCCGACATCACGAACTGCTTCGACTCGAGTTCCTTGCCCTTCGTTTCAAGCTGCTCAGCAATCGGCGCGAGGCGCCCCTGTGCTTCGCGGCCTTTGCGCTCAAGCTCGTCGCGCGCTGCTTTGCCTTTGTCGGAAGTCGCAAGAACGCGTTCTACGTCGACAAAGCCGACTTTGACCGGGTCATTTGTCGCAGCGACGCCCCAGCCGAGTACCAGCCCGATTCCGAGCAAGAGAATGATTTTGTCAATTTTCATGGCACGTACCTTCAAGTTGAATGCAGAGTTCGATTTAGAGTTCAATTCGTTTTTGATCAGGCGATTCAGGCGAAAATTAGAGGGAACCAAACGTGTATCAGATCCCTAGACCGCCCACAGAAAATTCGAAGACCGGGCTCTGCTCGTTCGAGCGCGGGTCCACCGGGAAACCAAGGACGAGCTGCAGAGGGCCAAATGGCGAGAACCAAAGCACCCCACCGCCATAACCGTAGCGCCACTGCGAAACGTCGAACAAGAGTTCGCCTTCGGCGAAGGCGTTGCCCATATCGATGAAGCCAATGCCCAGGAGGCCGAGTTCCTCGGAAATGGGGAAGCGGTATTCCACGCTGCTGCTGATAAAGGATGCGCCGCCGATCGTTTGCGACTCTGAAACATCTTTGAAATCTTCAAATTCCTTGTCGCCGACCGAATTACATCGACCGTTTCCGTTCCCAAAATTTCGACTCAAAAAATTATCGTCGCAAATTGCGGTCCGCTGTCCCGTGGCGGGATTGCTGATCAGACGGGTTCCCACTGGGTGGTAGACACGACCGGAACCCAAATCGGTGAACCGAAGTTCAGGTCGCCGCGGCCCCACGGAACGTCCCTCGAAACCGCGAAGTCGCGTATTGCCCAAGCCACCCAGGAAGTAGCGCTCGGTGAGCGGCAGGCGAATATCGTTGTCGAGCTTATCGAGGTTGCCCGCATTGATACAGTTCGACGGATCGGCACATGCCGCGGAGTTTTGAATTGGAAGATCGAAATCGCTTAGCTTGTTAAACGGAAGCGCATAACCCAGTCGGGTACTCACAACAAAGGTCGACCGCTCGAAGAGCCAATCCGGGGCCCCGAAATAATATCCAGCGCGACCTTCGAGGCTCAGGAATTTGGAGAACCCCCCGAGCCCTGCGTACTCGATGAAGCCGGTGGCGGCGTAGCCTGAGGTCGGGGCGAAGCGATCGTTGCGTGTGTCGACGCCGACGGAGATGCCGATGCGACTCGTGCTCTGCTTGCCTTGCAGGACCTGCCGTGAAATTGGAGAGGCCAGCGCATTCAGGTTTGTGTTCTGCGTAACGCGGCGCTGTGAGTAGCCGTAGCGCAGGGAGATCGAGGCGCTGTTGTCGATGGTCAGAGGGTGGCCAACAGAGAATTCGACGCCCTGCTGATCCTGCTCGAAATCATTGAAGCGCACTTCGGTGAGGAAGGCGGTCGCGCTGAAGCTGAAAGTGCTGCCCAGAAAATAGGGGTCCGTCAGCGAGACGAAGTAGCGGCTCGAGTTGCCACCGATATCGGCCGAGACATTCGCGCCGTAGCCACGCCCGAACAGGTTCGACTGTGAGAGCGAGGCCGTAAAGATGAAGTTGTCCGCGGACGAGAAGCCCGCACCGAAACTAAAGGCACCCGTCGGTCTTTCAACGACGTTCACATCGAGGTCGAGCTGGGATGGATCTTCCGTCGTGTTCGGCTCGAATGCGACATCTTCAAAGAAGCCGAGTCGCCGAATTCGGAAGCTACTCACTTCGAGCGCGCGAGCAGAGTAGAGCTGCCCTTCCACGAGGCGAATCTCACGACGAATCACCGAATCAACCGTGCGCGTGTTGCCGTTGACGTCGATATTGCGGACGAAATAGAGCGGCCCTTTTTCGACGACAAAGTCGACGTCAACCGAGAGTTCTTCCTGATTGGTTTGCGTAATCGGATTCACGTTCGCAAAGAAGAAGCCTCGATCCGTGTAATGCGCTTCGAGGATCTCAACGTCCGAGGTCAGACTCGAGCGACTGAAAGTCTCCCCCTCTACCAGCTGAATCTTCTTGCGCAGCACCTCAAGGTCGATTGTCTCGTCGCCCTGCACGCCGAGCTTGCCCACCTTGAACTTCGGACCTTCAATGATCTCGACTTTCAGGAAGAGTCCGTCCTCGCGCGGATCGACCTCGGGCCCGATCACGCGTGACTGGACATAGCCGTTATCCGTGTAGAGTTTTTCGATCAGCCGCAGGTCGCGCAGAAAAATTGGTTCCGAATAGGTGCCCGTGCGATCGAACCAGCTCGTCGCCAGCGAATAGAACTGCCAGGTCTTGGTCGAGAAGCCCGCGGTCAGCTCATCCTCGGAAAACGCTTCGTTGCCCGAAAACTCAATCTTCTTCAGCCGCAGCTTTTCTTTTTCGAGCACATCGAAGTTGACCGCGACCGAACCTTCCGTGATGTCCTCGATGTCGTAGGACACCTCGGCGAGGTAGTACCCCTCGCTCCGGTAGAGCGCCGTCATACGCTCAACGTTCTCCCGCAAGAGCGGGAAGTCGAGCGGCGCCCCGGTCGTGATCGTCAATGCGTCCTTGATCTTGTCGCCCTCAAGATCATCGTTGCCCGTGATCGCAATCTCGCGAATCACAGGACTTTCGGTCACGTCGAAGATCACCCGCAAGCCAAGCGGCGCCTCTTCCACGAGAACCTGCACGTCGCGAAAAAAGCCCTGCTTAAAAATCGACTTCACATCGCGCGCGACCTGGCCCGCGTCGTAGCTCGTTCCCGCCGCCGACCGGATCCTGACGAGAATCTCCTCCGCGTCGATGCGTCGATTGCCGCGCACTACGACTTCGGTGATCATCTCACCCGTGCCCTGCTGCACGCCCTCGGCGCCAAGAAGCTGCTCTGCACGCACAACTTTGTAGACGACTTCGATGCCGGTTTCGGTTTGCTGCGAGCGCACCGCGATGCGGGCGATCCTGGGGTCCGTCGCAAGCAGGCGGCGGTCATCTTCGAGTTTCGCCTCATTGAAGACGGCGCCCTCGCGAAGCGTGAGCTTACCGAGCAGTTCGCCTTCGATGGAGTCAGCCCCTTCGAATCGAATGCCGACGATGCGGTCCGGCAAACCACCGCGCACGGTCGCGCTCACGCGGTCGGCGAGCTCGCCGAGGCGGTCGAGCAATTCGCGGTCGCTCCCCGCCGTGAGAACCAGGCTCTTACCGGCCGCACCGCGCGAAGCGGGCGTGACTCGAACGTCGAGACTGAATCGTCCCGCGAGTTCCGTCAGGCTTCCCGTCACAACGGCATCAAGACCGGTCTTCGTCGCGAACGCGCGCAGCTCATCGTCCGCCGCTTCCGCACTGGGTGCTGCAATCCCGTAGCGCTCCTCAAGGTCGCTCTGCGCGATCGCGCTCACTTCACCGCCGGCCTCGATCCTCTGAGCCAGAAGTTCATCCAGACTATCGGAGAGGAACGCCTGCGAATCCTGGCTATTCAGCCGAAAGGGCAGAATCACGATCTGCTTCGAAGCGCGCAGCGGAGTCTCGGCGTCAATCGCCCCGTACTCAACGAGCCCTTGTGCTCCCGCCGAACTCGGCGCGAGCAGGACTAACCCTACGCCTACCCCTGTCCCTGTCGATAGACAGAGGAGGACGCTCAGCGCGATCTGAATCATCACGCGCGATCGGACTCGTCCTTCACTCCGCTTCAATGGGTCTCCCGCCGGCTCCGCCGGACGCATTCCGAAGCACGCCCAAAGGCGCTCTTTCGAGGCGCCGAAAGGTATGCGAGCGCCTGTCCCCTTTCAACCACCCTGAGGCAGGAAAGCGTCGATATCACAGGGGTTTAGGGGTGTTTCAGCGCTCTTTCAATGGACACGATCGTGGGATCTGAAAAAGCCCTCCGCGGATGCAACTGCTCCGGCTTCCGGGGTGTCCGAACCGGCTTGCCAGCGTCCACCCAGCGCCTCCCTGAGCCTTCACCTTCTACTAGGACATAGCCCTCAGCTTAGGATCGGAGCCCTCAGCTAAGATGGAGGCCTCAGCTGAGATGGAGCCCTCAGCGCATCGCATGAGCCTTCAGCCCGCCGTAACATGAGCCTTCAGCCCGCCGTAATGAGTCAGACGACCGCGCTGCCCCCGCCCCCTTCGTGAAGCTGCCCGCCTTTCAGCACCATCACTCGACCCAACTGATCCGCCATCCGCTTGCTGTGGGTCACGACGACCAGCGTCGTCCCGCGTGTGCGGTTCATCTCAAAAAGGAGCTCCGCCACCTGATCGCCGGTCGCGGGATCGAGATTGCCCGTGGGCTCGTCCGCGAGAACAAGCGGGGGGTTCAGCACGAGCGCCCGCGCCACAGCAACACGCTGTCGCTCGCCACCGGAGAGTTTCCCGACTGCGTGATCGATGCGATGCGCGAGACCGACGTCGCGAAGCATGGTCTCGGCGCGCTCATACATTTCTGCGCGCGGAATGGCCTGGATCAGGCCAGGCATCATGACGTTCTCGATTGCGCTGAACTCGGGAAGCAGATGATGGAACTGGAAAACGAAGCCAAGAAAGCTACCTCGCAACTCCGCGAGCGCTTCCCGCGAGCGCGCGAAGACATCTTCGCCGCGGAACCGGACGCTGCCGGCCGTTGGATGATCCAGCGTGCCAAGAATGTGCAGGAACGTGGACTTGCCCACCCCAGACTGACCGACAATGGCGATCCGATCTCCCTTGTGGATAACGAGATCAAGTCCGGAAAGGACGTCGACCTGACCCCCTCCCGTTTCGAAGGAGCGATCGAGCCCCGCGATCTCGACGAGCGGTGCACCTGATTCGGTAAGCGGTGCACCTGATTCGGTAAGCGGTGCACCTGCCTTAGGAAGAGGCGCGCTTGGATTGGCTTGCTTCACATCACTCATGTCGAAGTCCCGCGGCCGGGTCGATCCGGGCCCCCTGGCGACTCGGAAGCAGCGTCGCTCCGAGTGAAAGAACCATCGCGATGGCCGCGACCCCGGCAACCTGCAAGGGGTCCACCTTCGAGGGCAACTCCGAGAACTGGTACACGCTGGCTGGCAAAGTATCGATCCCCGTGATGCTTTCGATCTTGCTCTGGATCCAGCCCAGCTGCCCGGTGACAGCGATCCCCGCGGCCACGCCGATTAAAGTGCCGAAGAGGCCGATCAAAGTCCCTTCCAAAGCGAAGATCCGCTCGATCATTGCGTCCTCTGCCCCCATCGCTTTCAGGATCGCAATATCGCTCGACTTCTCCATGATCATCATCACCAGCGTCGCGACGATCACGAAGGCCGCCACCACCATGATCATCGTCAGTAGAAGAAACATCATGACGCGCTCGGTCTTAAGCGCCTGAAAAAACGCCGGGAAGACTTCCTTCCAATCCCGCGTTCGGTACGGATACTGAAGCGCTTGTTCGACCTTCGCACCAACGAGCTGCGAGCGGTAATGATCCGTCGTCCTCGCTTCGATGCCGTCGACGACCTCCCCCGATTTCCGAAAATCCCGCGCGGCTTCGAGCGTCGTATATGTGAAGGCCTCATCGTATTGATAGAAGCTCGACTGAAACACACCTACCACCGTAAAGCGTTTCAGTTTCGGCCCCGGGCCGAGCGGCGTCGGAGGTCCGCCGAAGGGCGAGATCAAGAGCAAGCGATCCCCCACGTCGAGATTCATCGACAGCGCGAGGTGGCCACCAATGATGATCCCTGGGGCGTCCGGGTCTTCGCCGAGGGATTCGAAGCGAGCGACCAGGTTAGGCGTTGTCTCGCCCTCTATGACTTGAAGATCGTTTTCCAAATCGGTCACGTTTCCGACGGTCGAAGGATCGACGCCGCGCAGGCGCACGCTGGCGATCTGCCCCTGGGCGCCGCGCACCATGCCCTCGGCGTCCAGATACGGACTCGCCGCCTCCACGCCGTCCACGCTCTCCACAATCTTCAGGATCTCTTCGTAGTCGACGAAGGGGCCGAAGCTGCTGTGTACGGTGAAATGGGCTCGGTTGCCGAGGATCTCTTCACGCCAGGTCTGTTCGAAGCCGTTCATGACGGAGAGCACGACGATGATCAGCCATACGCCCGCCGCGATGCCGCCGACACAGATCGCCGTGATCGCCGAGATGAAGACCTGACGGCGCTGGGCAACGAGGTAGCGGATTGCGATGAACCACTCGACGGAATTGCGCATGGAGACGAAGCCCGAGATCGCGAGCGGAATCAGGCCCAGCAGGATCAGGCCGGTGAGGAGGCCAAAGAGCAGACTCGAGATCTGGGCCGCCCATTCGAGGGCGGAGAAAGAAGCCTCCGCGGCCAAAGAGAAGGAAACGGCAACGAGCGCGCCCGGCAAGAGCCCGATCGCGGCAAAAAAGAGCAAGCGCTCGACCGTTCCGCGCTCCACGACGCCGCGCGCTTTCCGAATCGCGAACAGCGCGAGGGCGAGTCCCAGCGCTACGCTGAAGGCGCTCGGCGCGATCGCAGCACTGCCCGTCGACGCCAGCGCGAGGCCGACGGCGACAGCCGCTGCGACCGTGACGCCCAGCCCCAGACCACCCTGCGAGAGTTTCAGCGTCGCGAAACGCGCGACTAACAAAAAGAAGACGCCGGAAGCCAGGCTCTTGCCCAGTTGGGAGAGGAAGCTCTCCCGCCACTCGACCCAGGTATAGACCGAGTCCGGCGGAAAGCTCTCGACAGTCGACAGCAGAGCGACGCTTGCCGCAACCGCCACTCCGGCCGCGATGGGCCCAAGCCATCCCTTCGCCACCCGCGCAAAACGGTCGAGCACGAGCAGCGCCGAACCCACGTAGACGAGGGTCATGGCGATGATGCCCGCCGCCAGCGAGATAATAAAAGCGACCGCGATGCCGCCGCCCGCGGTGCTCAGAAACGCGGCAAAGCGCGCGAAGAGTTCATCCATGATGTCTGTTCATTCCCCGCCGCCTTGAGTTCGGACCCGAGCACCCTGCGCGAGGAGCGTCGCGCGAATGAAGGGATCGATATCCCCGTCGAGCACCGCCTCGACATTTCCGATTTCGAAGTCGGTGCGATGGTCTTTGGCACGTTGCTGAGGATGAAGCGTGTAGGAACGGATCTGGCTGCCGAACCCGATATCACGACGCTCTCCAGTCAGCTCTTCGATCCGCGCCTGCTGCTCCTTACGCTTGATCTCGAAGAGCTTGGCGCGCATAATTTTCATCGCGGTCGCGCGGTTCTTGTGCTGCGACCGTTCGTTCTGACACTGGGCTACCGTGTTCGTCGGAAGATGCGTGAGCCGCACGGCCGAATCTGTTTTATTCACGTGCTGTCCGCCCGCTCCGCTCGAGCGGTAGGTATCGACGCGCAAATCAGTCTCATCAATCTCCACTTCGATCGAGTCGTCGATCTCCGGCACCGCCGTCACGCTCGCAAACGCCGTATGTCGCCGCGCCGCGGAGTCAAAAGGCGAGATGCGCACGAGGCGATGCACGCCCTGCTCCGAGTTCAGATAGCCATAGGCGTACGGACCTTCGATGCGCAGGGTCACACCGCGAATACCCGCCTCCTCCGCGCCTTGGATATCCAGGATCTCCGTCTTGAATTCCCGCCGCTCAGCCCAGCGTAGATACATTCGAAGCAGCATCTCCGCCCAATCGCTGGCGTCAGTTCCCCCCGCGCCCGAGTTGATCGAAAGCAGCACGTTGGCGGAATCGTATTCGCCGCCCAGCAACTGTTTCAGCTCCGCCTGTTCAAGGATGCCGGATACTTCGTTGCATTTCTCCGTGACTTCAGTGGCCGTCTCGGTGTCCTGCGCTTCATGGGCGAGCTCGAGCAAGACCTCCGCGTCGTCCAAGCCGGATTCGACGCGATCGTAGAGTGCGAGTTCGTCCTCGACCGCATTCTTCTTGCGGCCGACTTCCTGGGCTTTCTCTGGATCGTCCCAGAGATCGGGACGAGCCATCTCGATATCTAGTTCTTCGAGCTGAGCCCGCAGCGAAGCTACGTCAAAGACGCCCCCGGAACTCATCGAAGCGCCTTCGCAAATCTCGCAGCCGGTCGCTGTGATCGCTGACGTCAAACCCCGCGCCCTTCTCGCCACTCATTCTTTTCAGCCCTCTTCCCGCGCGCCGGCCGGAGCCTTGCCGCGGTCCAATAACATGCGCGCTCCCCAAAGACCGGTCCAGCCTATGCAGAGCGCCGCGAAAATATCTCCGAAGCGCGAGTAAAACGTCGCTTCAGTGCCTTTTTGAACTCGGATATCGCCCACTATGACCGCTTCTTCGAAGAGCGGACTCGCTTCACGTACCCGACCATTCGGCTCAATCACCGCAGAGATGCCCGTATTCGCAGCACGCACAGTGAAGAGTCCACTTTCCGCTGCGCGCATCGCGGTCATTGCCAAGAATTGGTGGGGGGCGCCGGTCCGACCGTACCAAGCATCGTTGGTAATCGCGAGCAAGAGTCCCGCCTGCTGGGCTCCGAATTGCCGAACCAGATGCGGGAAAAGCAGCTCGTAACAGATCGGAATGCCCACTCGATGAGTCAAAGGGAGCGTTTGTAACGACTCGAGCACCGGTGATGCCCCAGGCGCGTGCGGCGACCCGGCATGTGCCTGCGGCGACCCAGAATGCGCCTGCGGCGATCCAAAAAAAGAAGAGGCGTCCCGACTTCCGGCCTCGATCACCAGCGTCCTCGGCGCCGGACCGGGCGTCACATCGGAAGTCGCCAGCCCCGTCGCGAGGGACTCAAAGACCTGGCCAAGGAGTCCCCGCAGTGGCACAAATTCCCCGAAAGGCACCAAGTGCGTTTTATCGTATCGATCAACGAGTCGCCCGGTCGGATCCATCACGAAGGCGCTGTCGTAGAAGGCGGAGGGGCGCCCGCTCTCCTCGTCCAGATCGAGACCCATCCCGCCCACTATAAACGTCGCATCGTATCGGCCGGCCAACTCCGCCAGCTTTGAGCGCAGAGCCGCGTCGTATTCGAGGTAGCCCGGCACAGCGGTTTCGGGCCAGACAATCCACTGGGCCCCCTGCACCGCCGCCTCTTCACTGAGCCGAAGGTACGTGTCAAAAATTTCCTGGCGGCGACTCGCATCCCATTTCTGGCCCTGCTCGACATTGCCTTGGATCGCCGCGACTCGGAGCCTGGGCGCTCCTTCGGCCACCCCTCCTTTCAGCATTACGCCAACGCCATGCGCAAGTACGATGCCGACCAAGCACCCCACGAGATCGTTCCGCGCCGCCGTACTTCGTCCCCGTATCCAAAGCGCAAGCGCGATGCCTAACAGAGCCGCCAAAAACGAAAGTACATAGACGCCACCCCAACGCGTCCAGGCGAGCAGTGGGAGATCGAGATGAAGTGCGTATCCAAGCGTCGCCCAGGGAAAACCGCCCAGGAAATGGGCGCGCGCCCAATCCACTGCCACCCAAAGCGCCGCCCCCGACAGAGCAAGCACGAACGGTGAAGAGAACCACGCGCTCGTCGGCCGACCACCGCCGGAAAGCAAGGCCCAACCGGCCGCAAAGAGGGCCGTAAAAATCGAGACGTAAAAAGCTGGAACGATCGGCGCGAGCCCACCCAGCCAGGCGGGCATCCCGCCGTACACAACGGTGACCACCATGAACCAGTGGAAGAGGAGGAAATGCCCGACCATGCTGGCCAGAAAGGCCAAACGCGCTGCGGCACGGGGAGCCAGCCCGGCAATCCCGAGAACAAGCGCGGCCGGGACGCCCCATGCGAGGACAATCCCGAAATCGACGGATCCTCCGCCCGGCAAAGCATGCGGAAAGGCCAACGGCGTCAGCAGAGCGTAAAGCCCCAGCGCCCACCGCCGGCGAGAATCAAAGTGGCGAGTCTCGAAACGGGTCACGCGCTGCAGGCTTTCCAAACGCGGCGCTCTTCGGCTGCCATCTCCCGCGCTTCATCGTCGTCTTCGTGGTCGTGCCCGATCAAATGAAGCACCCCATGCACAAGCAAGCGGCCCACGGTTTCGTCGAGACTGCGGTGGCGCTCTTTCGCCTGGACAGAGGCAGTTTCAACGCTGATCACGACGTCTCCGAGCATGCCCCCACGCCAATCCGCGTGATCCCCCTCGATCAAGGAGAAAGACAGGACGTCGGTCGCGCGCGGTTGGTTCCGCCATTGCCCGTTCAAGGATTTGATCTCGGAATCCGCCACGAGCGCAATGGAAAGCTCGGAACGCGACTCACCGATCGCCTTCAAGATCATCCGCGCCCGGCGACGCAAGACCCTGACATCCACGCGCGATCCTCGGATTGCGGGCGGCGGTCCGGAGATCGCGACACTCATCCGGCGCTCCCGCCGTCACCCTCATCGCCCGCGGTCTTTGTCTTGCTCCGTCCTTGTTTCCCGGCTTGTGCGATGCCAGACCGGGCACCTACTACTTCGTCGTCGTCGTCGTCGTAGGCGTCCCCCCTCCCCAGCGCCGCTTTCTTAGCGTCGTTCTTCTGGTTCCGCAGGTTCGCGGCGCGGTCATAGGCCTGAATGATCGACTGCACGAGGGGATGGCGTACGACATCGGTCGGCTCGAATTGCATAATACCGACGCCTCGCACCGACTTGAGCACACGCGTCGCTTCGACGAGTCCACTTTGAGTTCCCGTTGGCAAGTCGATCTGCGTCACATCGCCCGTGATGATCGCGTTCGAGTTGTCGCCGAGCCGCGTGAGAAACATTTTCATCTGCTCCCCCGTCGTGTTCTGGGCTTCGTCGAGAATCACGCAAGAATCGTTCAGCGTTCGACCGCGCATGAACGCAAGCGGCGCGACTTCGATCGTGCCTTTCTCTATGAGCCTCTCCGCCTTCTCCATATCCATCATGTCGCGGAGAGCGTCGTAGAGTGGGCGCATATACGGATCGACCTTCTCGGCGAGATCACCCGGCAAGAATCCAAGTCGCTCGCCCGCCTCTACAGCCGGTCGCGTCAAAATGATTCTCGAAACCTCTTTTCGATTCAGCGCGGACACTGCCATCGCCATTGCGAGATAGGTCTTGCCCGTTCCCGCCGGTCCAACAGCAAAGGCAACGTCATGCTTCTGCATCAAATCGACATAACGTCGCTGCGCCAGGTTCTTCGCGCGAATCGTCTTTCGGGAACCTCGAAGGATATTTTCGTAGACGTCACTCAGCCGAACGCCGGGTTCTTCGCTTAACATGCGGATCACATGACGCACGTCCGCGTTGCGCACCCCCTTACCCGAGACAAGCAGTCCGTAGAGCTGTTCGAGCACGCGCTTGGCCAGCTCGACAGAGGGAGACTGACCTTCGATGCTGACTTCGTTTCCGCGCGCGTGAATCTCAACCCCGACGCTGCGCTCGATGAGGCGGAGCGTCTGCTCGCCGTCGCCATAGAGCGAAACGGCCAGCGAATTGTCTTCAAAGTTCAGAATTTCAGCGGCTGCATTTTCTTCGGTCAGAATGGCACTCCCCGCCCGCAGGTCCTCGGCCCGGTCCTCCGCCGGAGTCTCCGACGATCACCCCGGCCACAGGAGCGAGCACACGGATCCTAACCGCAGAGCGGCCCTAGCCCCAGCATCGGGCGCGTGTGCTTGCGCCAAAGCCGAGAGACGGGATCCATCCGGAGAATAGAGCAGGTCCGGTCGCGGGGCTCCGCACTGAGTGCGGAGCCAAGACGGGCTCAGCGGGTCGGTGCGAGAAGGACCACTTCGTCACCGCGGACGCGGTAGTAATACGAGCCCAGCCGCCCGGGGTCGAGCTCCGCGCCGTAGCGCGCCGCCGTCGGGACCAGCTCCTGCAGCGGCTCGGGATAGGCCCCCGTCTCGAACAGATGAACCTCGAGAAGCTGACGGATCCGGTCCGTCTCGTAGCGGCCGCCCAGCTGAGCGACGGATCGCTCGGGAATCGCAACGCCCGCGACTCCGCCAGTTGCGTCGCCCCGTAAGAGCGCCGTACTTCCAATCCAGCCCAGCAGAACAAAGGGCAGCACGGTGGCCAGCGCCGCCCGAAGAATCGGAATCAGAGGCTTTCGTGGAGCCTTTAGACGCGGCTGCGATCGCCCCGGTGCGGCTTGAGCGACGAGATCGATGACCCCTGCCTCATGCAACTCCGCCAGGGCGCGCATCGCCTCGAAGGTGCCGATCCGAGCCAGGTCGATCACGCGACGCACACTGAGTCGTCCGTCCACGAGCTGAAGGACTCGCTCGACATTGCCGACCCGCGCACGCGAATCGCCTTTTGTCGCTGCGATTGCGTTTTCGAGGTTGCTGACACGCCGAAAGACCAGATCCTCGGACGGAATCACAGACGCAAAGGTCTGCCATTCGTCGAGCATGCGCAGGCCGTCCATCAAGATCTGTTCCGCACCGAGGAGGTTCTCGGGCTTTGTGTCGTGGACAACCGCCTCGGCGGTAAAGTTGAAATCGCCGCCCTTGCGACGCATCACGTCGAAAACAGTTTCTTTGGTGAGCACGTACTGGACTTCACTGAGCGTCGCCTCGTCGATCAAGCCGCTTGCGAGGATCAGATCGTTCATCGGTCGTGCGGAACGCGCACTCTCAATTCGAAGATTTTCGAGCTGGTCACGAGTGAGATAGCCGGAACGAACGAGTTGCGGGCCAATGGGCTCGCGATCGATCTGATTCGCCATCGGCCCGCCCCGCACAACGCAGCCCGCGTCGAAAGCGAGAAAAATGGAGTCATCCGGATCTCCTACGACGAGCACGCCCGTCTTTCGTTGCTGTCCAATCAGCTGAAAGACTTCGGCGATCCCGAAATCGCGAAGATTCCCGTGCAGCGCAACGGACATATACCCCCCCTAGAGATTCTGGCGAGCGACGATGCTCGCGAAAGTGACGCCGGCGTAACCCAAGAGGGCCAGCACACCGGGGACTGCGAAAAAGATCCAGGCGACCGCACCCATCATCAGCGGATCATGAAATGCGCCAGCGGGCCAAATCGCCCAAACGGCTACCACCGAGAAGAGCAGCAAGCCGAACATCGCGAAATCAGGTCGCTTCGCGGCGATCCCGGCGGCTCCCGGACAGATCAGCGACAAGAAGAGCCAAACACGGCTGATCTTCACTTCCCGTTCCGAGAGCGCCTGTAGTCGCGCCATTCGGAGGGATGGGTCCGTCGCCTCGGGGTACTGGAAGAGATGATGGCAATCTTCGCAGATCTCTTCGCTCCAGACTGTTTCTTCACAGCGCGTACAGATCCGATGACCGCACCTAGCACAGAGACTCGCATGGTCGAATCGGCTCGCGACTAATAGGCTCATCAAAGCGACGACTACGAACGCGCCACTGGTCACCATCCATTTTTCGCCGAGCACACCCGGGGCAAGAACTTCCGCGACGGTCATCTTCGGCTCAACCGAGAGCGCGAGCTGAACCAAACGAATGCGCAAAAGCTCCATCGGATAGCCGAGGTCTGCCACAAGATTGGCGTCATCAAAACCAGAGAGCGCCGTGACCTGGTCGTCATCAATCTTCTGCGCCCGAGAGAGCGTCCCTTCGTATTCTTCCATCCGGAAGCTGCTCGCGTAGGCCTGACTGAGGCTGAATAACAGCTCGGGCGATTCAATGAGATTCGCAGCGCCCTCGTAAAAGTCGAGGGCGCGATCCTTGTTGCCCTGGCGCATTTCGATATTGGCGCGGTTCGCGAGCGCAATCGCGTCGCTCGGATGCCGTTCGCTGATTCCTTCGAGTCGCTCACGCGACTCTTCGATCTGTCCGAATCGGCGCGCGCGATAGGCCATCGCATGGGCCGCTGCGAGGTCCTCCCCCGCGGCCGTTTCAAGTCGTTGGATATCAGCAGGCGATTCGGTGCCGTTCACCACAGCCAAGGCACTCAGTAAAACTGGGTCGCGCTCGGCGATCGAGGTCGCGCCCGAGACGAGCTGCGCGAGTGGGTGAAGCCCGATCACAAGCAGCGCCGACGCGATTACGAGCACGCTTCGCTGATGCGATTTTCCGTACACAAAAGCCAGCGCAAAGAACGCAAGCGCCACGCCAATCACACCCTCGCCAAAGCAGAGGGGCAAGAGCAGCAGTCCGGCTAGCGCCGCAACTCGTGCAAAGCCCGGCGTCCGACCCGAGAGGAAATCACCCAGATCATGCGCAGCGTGAGAGAAAACTTGAAGCCCAGCCAAGAGTAGGAACCCAAGGGAAGCGGCCAAGACCACAATCAGCAGAAGAAAAGCCACATTTTCGACCAGCCAGAGCTGAACCGTGAGATTGAAGAGAATCGCAGTGCCGGCTTGCACCGCGGCGCGCACAGATCCACCGATATCCTCTGCCGCCCACAACGCACGCGCGTGGGCCATTTGGATTGAAGGCATTCCCGGAGCAAGATCGCGAGCAAGCCCAGAATACACCTCGGGCGTTTCGCCAACAGGATTGGCGAGGACGACATAAGCTGGAGCCACCAGATCGCCGAGCCCCGATTCGAGGCGTAGGCGATGCAGAGCGGCCGTACGGGCGTGACTTCGAGGCGGCGCCGCCTGCCAGGTCGTCACCACGCGATCTTCGCGGGGCGCAGCAGTCGGTGTGACAGCCGGCCCCTGCTCGGCCAGCCACGGATCGTCGGCGAGATCGACGACCCCCTCCTGAGCCAGCCCCAAAGAGGGCGCCCCAGCAGCAACAGTCATGATCAAGAGTGCAAGCAAGTGGCGAAAGGCCAACCCAAGCTCCTTTGCGACGGATGGATTCGACTTGAAATATCGGCCGATCGCATCGGCGTCTGAAGCCAGTCCCCCGGGGATTCGAAATTCTCCGTAAATGCGGGACCTCGGCCCCTCGACGATCGCCCTCACGCCGCCTATGTTGCGGCGCCCACGAACTAGGAGAGGCCGAATTGGCCAATCATAAATCCGCCCTCAAGCGAATTCGCCAGTCAGAAACCCGACGCAAGCGCAACCAGCACGTCCGCACGAAGATGCGCACGGTTGTGAAGAAATGCCGCGAGGCCCTCGAATCAGGGGACAAGACGCAGGCTTCGGAAGCGTTCACCGCTGCCGAACGAGAGATTCGCCGCGCGGCGACTAAGGGCATCATCCCGAAGCAGCGCGCGGACCGAAGCGTCGGTCGCCTTGCCAAACGCCTCAACGCGTTGGCATAAGCAAGACGCAGAAGCCGACCTGGCGTAAGTCAGTCTGATCTAGACATGAACTCAGCCATGCCCTCCCCGAGCGATACGTCGCCTTTGGACGAGGGCATCGCTGCGTTAGCTACCAGACATGCGTCAGCCCGCTAAACATGAGTTAGCCCGCCAGGCTTAAGACCAACTGTTCCAAAGCGCGCTCGGGGCGCATCACGCTCGCGCCTTTCAGCTCGACATCCGCCCGATGAATCGCGCGCAAGCAGGCGACGAGACGCCGCGCGGGATAGCGCCGCGCCTGCTGCTCGAGTTTCCGCACCACGAAGGGCGGCCCCCCGACACTCTCACCCTGTCCGACGCGGACGAGTCTTCGAAAATGGGAAGCCAATGCACCCAGGACGGCCGGCGCAGCGGCTCCCTGAGCGAGAAGACGGGACAAGAGATCAACCGCCTCCGCGGTCCGGCCCTGCCCGATCGCATCCGTGAGGTCCCAAATCGGCTCCTCGGCGACCGCCGAAACAGACATCTCGACGTGCTTGCGTTCAACCGGCACACCTTCCCCGGCCAGGAGTCGCGCCTTTTCGAGCTCTTGCCGAAGCATGAGGAGCTGCGGCCCGACGCGCTCTCCGAGAAGCCCCGCCGCTTCGGCCGTGAGCTCCAGGCCTTGCCGTTTCGCCTCCTGCTTGAGAAACGATGCGAGGTCACGTGCGCCCTTCGGCGGATCACAATCGATTGATGCGGATGGATCCTTGAAGGACTTGACCCATTTGCTGCGCTTGTCGGCCTTGTTCACAATGATGACGAGGACGGAGGCAGATTGCGCATCCGCGCGGGCGAGCCAGGACTCGATCCCCGCTGTCCATTTCGCATCGAGCTTGGAACCGCGGCCTTCCGTCTCCTTCAAAACCACAAGGCGGCGCTCCGCCATCACCGGAAGACTGTCCAGCTCTTCTTCGAGGCGACCCGGTGATGCCTTCGACACCTCCAATATCGCCAGATTGAAATCGCGGGGACCACTCGCGAGCACCGTCGCTTCGATCGCCGCCAGGGCATCATCGCGCAAGAGCGGCTCCGCCCCCCCCAGCAAATAAGCAGGCCGGACATGCCCCCCTGCCAACTCTTTCAGAAGCTCGGGCACGTTCATCATCGCCCCTCCACACCCTTATAGGACGCCGCCGCGGGTTCAGGCGTGGGCGTGGGCATAGGAGCGTGCATAGGTGCCTTGGCGGGCATCGGGCGCTGAATCAGTTCGATCGAATCCGCTACGCGCGATGACAGGAGGTCGGAGAGCCGACGCAGCGTTTCAAGTCGATTGGTCCGTGTCACCTCGATATCCGCACTGGCGAGATAGACGTCGCTCTCGGACAGCATTCGCGGATCGAGCCGCACGACCTGCCCTGATGCCAGCACCAGATCCAGATCGAGGACAACCGTCAGTTCGTACTCGAGCGCTGCCACAAATCCCGAAAAGCTCTTGCTGCGAATTCCGAGTGGGCGGACTCGGCCGCGCAGTATCAGTTCCGCATCCGATCGCTCATCGACCAGGTTGAATGCACCCCGAGCACTCATCTCGCGGCGCATGGCATCGGTCACAATGCGATCCAGCCAAGGCTCGGGGGAGTCGTTGAGAATGGCCATAACGACGATGCGCGTAGGCTCTTGCGCTTGCCCGCTCTCAGACAAAGCGGCAGGTACAGGACCCAAAACGCTTTGATAGCCGCAGCTTAGGGTGAATAGCGCGACTGCAAGCAGGACGGGCGAATGCGCGCGCAGGAACAGGCGCTGCTGCGAGCCTCGCGACAAGCGGCGCACAAAACCTAGAGAAATGTCTAGAGAAATGCCGAGAGACCAGTCAACAGAGCAGTACCGGCGAAAGGCACGAAAAGCCGCGTGTGAATGGTTTGGAACGTCCGCCATCGCACACCGATAGCATGCGGGAAGGCGGTGGTCAGCCGGTGCTCAGCCGAGGATCTACGTGTCCAGTTTGAGCAGGGACTGGGCGACCGTCAGCACCTTATTGGCCTGAATCGGCTTGGTCAGATACTCATTGGCACCCAGCGAGAGCGCGCGCTCGCGGTCTTCCTTCGCGCCCTCCGTCGTGATCACGCAGATCGGCATTGCAGCCAGACTGGCTTCGCCGCGGATCAGGCTGATTAGTTTCAGCCCATCCATCACGGGCATATTGATATCGACGAAGGCGAGATCGAAATGGTCGCTCGTCACCTTTCGGAGACCGTCCATGCCGTCCTGAGCCTCGACGATTTCAACGCCCTTCATTCGCTTCAAAGCGAACACGAGCAGTTGCCGCATCGTGGGGCTGTCTTCGACGATCAGAATTCGCTGACCCGCCATATGGAACTCCTCAGCTCGAACTTGGACCGGAACTCGGAAGCCTTCCCCCTCGTTCCAGAAAATTACTTCGTCAGCAGATCGATGAACCCTTTGATGGTGCTCAGCTTCCGCTCAGATTGTGAATATAGGCGCGAGGAAAAAATCGCCGTCGCCGCATGCCCGGCCAACAGCGCGAACAGCTCGTTGTCCAGCGCCGAGAAACCATCCTTCTGCTGCAGGAGCTTGTAGATCACGATCGCGCCGATCGGCTCACCTTCGACGTGAAGCGGAATCGAAACAACGGGCTCACATCCGTCTTTCGGCTCAAGGCCTCCGGCGGCGGGGTCGCCCAATACGACTTCACCCGAAGTCACGCTGCCGCCTACGAATCCTTCGCCAAGACGAAGGGTCGGAAAACCCGAAACGGCCGCGCCCTCAGAAGCGACGGGCATCAATTCGTCCCCACCCTCTTCGCAAACGTAGACCGCGAAAACTTCAGCGCCTACGAGATTGATCACAATCTCGAGGATAACTTTGACGACCTCGCTCGGATCCAGGGTCGAATGAAGCTGGTAGCTGGCGACATAGAGGTTCGCGAGGTTGTTATTCTCTTCCTCGACCTCGACATAGCGTTCCGCAAATTGAAGGTTCTCCCCTTCCATGGAACGCAGCTCTTCCATCATGCTCCGGTTCGCGTTCTCAAGCTCTTCGATCTTGGAGTTCAGCTCTTCCCGGAGCTTCCCCCACTCATCATCGCTCTGCGCGGCATTGCTATGTCGAAGCTGCAAGCCCGAAAGCTCCTGTCGAAGCCGCGTGTTCTCGTCCAAAATCTGTCGGGTAAAGTCCGCGCCGCGCTGAAATATCGCGAGCACCGCTTCTCCCCGATCCACTCCCGGACTGTCTTCCGTCTCGCTCATTTACCACCTCGAGGCATCGAATCTCGCGAACGAAGCCCGCCCAGTCCTCGCTGAACCGCAGCTGGGATCTCGTGCAGCGGCAGAATTTCGTCCGCCACTCCCAGATTCACGACCTGTTTTGGCATCCCGTAGATCACCGCCGTTTCTTCTGACTCTGCAATGACTCGTCCTCCTGCCTGCTTGACTTGACAGGCACCTTTTGCGCCGTCGTCTCCCATTCCCGTCAACACGATGCCCAGAAGGTCTTCCCCGTAGGCTTTCGCTGCAGACGTGAATAGGCGGTCGACCGAGGGCACATAACGCTCCGCACCTGCATTCGCGTCCAGCCGAATGGTGTGAGCCGACCCGCGGGTATCCAATTCCATATGAGATCCGCCCGGAGCGATGAGCACCGTTCCAGCTCGGGGTAAATCTCCACCGCAGGCCTCTTTCACATTGAAAGGCGTTAGGCGGTTCAAGCGTTCAGCGAAGCCTCGGGTAAACCCTGCAGGCATATGTTGCGCAACCAGAAATGCGCATTCAGGCACATCCGTGAAGGCACCGAATATCTGCATCAGCGCCGCGGGCCCACCGGTCGACGATCCCACAACCACGACCGGCGCCAACGCGTTGGGATCGGCCATCCCGCCCACCACAACGGGCGGTGCGCTCTTGATGCGCTCCGAAACCTTCTCAATGCGAAGTTCTCGCATCGCGTGCACCTTGAGGATCAGCTCCGCTTCGATCTGCTCAAGCTCAAACGTCGCTCGGGCATTCGGCTTCGCGATAAAATCCACCGCGCCCAGTTCGAGCGCCTTGAATACGTCCCCTTCAGCGAAGCGACTACTGATCACCATCACTCGCGTCGGCGCCTTCGACATCACCAGACGTAGAAATGTGAAGCCATCCATTCGCGGCATCTCTAGATCCAACGTTATGAGGTCCGGCCCAAGTTCGAGCGTCTTGCGAAGCGCCTCTTCTCCGTCGCGAGCGACACCCACTACCTCCACGAGAGGCGAGCGTTCAAGCATCCGCGTAATCGTTTGCCGCGAAAAGGCAGAATCATCGATCACAAGGACGCGCAGTGCGGAGACGCGTTTCATGCGCCTCCCTCCCGCTCGCTTTCGCGAATCCCGACGCGGGCAATCGCGTGCCAGGCATCCACGACTTCTTCCCCAGGAACGGGGCGGCGGTACACCAAGTCGTGTTTCAAATGCTTCAGCTCAAAGTCGGCCGTCACATTGATCAGCGACTCCGAATGACCCAGCAAGAGGTATCCCCCCGGTCGCAATTTGTCGTGGAAGCTTCGCATCACGCGCTTCTTGCTATCGAGATCGAAATAGATGATCACATTCCGACAAAGGATCACGTCCATCGTGCTGAGCAGAGCCAGCTTCGAATCATCCATCAGATTCAAATGCATGAAGTCGACGTTGCGCTTCACCTCATCCGAAAGCCGCGTCAGCCCATCCTTCTGCGCGAAATATCGCATGCGGAGCGACTCTTCGACGCCGCGAAAAGAGGCTTCGCGATAGATTGCGCGACGTGCTTTGGCGAGTACGGCCCGCGAAATATCAGAGGCGTAGACGCGCAGATCACGACCGGGCGTCAGGCCACGCTCCAGCGCCATCATGATGATCGAGTAAGGCTCCTCGCCACTGGCGCACCCTGCACACCAAATTCGAACCGGACGATCGCCCCCCTTCTGGCTACGAAGCAGATCTGGAACGACCTCGTCGACCAAAGCGGTCAGCTGAGAGCGCTCCCGGAAAAAATAGGTCTCGTTCGTCGTTAGGAGATCAATCGCCGCCGAAAATTCCGCTTCCGAGTCCGGTCCATGACGCAGCGCGAAAAAGTAGGACGAGAAAGAACCAAACTCCCGCCCCCTAATCAGGCGGAGGATTCTCTTCTCAACGAGGTAACGCGTGCCCTCGTCAAAATGCAAACCACAGCGCTCGCGCAAGTATTCGGTGAAAATCCGAAACTCGGCGTCTGTGAGCGTCTGCACGGCGTCTGGCGGCTGCATAGGAGGATCTACTCCTCCAGCTTTCGAATCGCGAGAAGGATTGCGTCTCGAACGAAAGTGTCTTGCTCAACTTCGAGACGCCGCAGCAAAGCAGGCAGACCTTTTTTCACGAACCGGCTGCCGAGCGTCTCGACAATTTCGGCGCGGACCGACCAATCCGGATGAGCCACGAGTGGACTCGCTTCCATCAAATCTGTGGGCGTACCGTGCGTCCCCACCACGGCGAGTGCCGCGCGAATCACTTCCGCTTCCGGATGGTTCAGCATCGTCAGCGCCAGACGAGCCGCCTCCTCGCCGCCCATCAACATCAGCGCCTCGATTCCCGCAAGCGCAACCACCGGCACCGCCTCAAGAGTGGGCGCGACTTGTTCGAAGGACTCCGCCGGCACTTCACCGAGCGAAGCGCAGAGGCGCCCGAGCGCGCGCACCGAAACGGCGACAACTGCGGAGTCCCGATCGTTCAAGAGCCGGACGAGATCCTCCTTCGCCGCAGGTTCAGTCGTATCTCCGAGCACCTGCGCTGCCGCGATGCGAACAATTCCGGACTCATCGCCAAGCGCCAGGCGAAGCGAATCCCGCGCTGATCCGAAATCAAAACGCGCCATCGCCTGGACCGCAGAGCGGCGGACTTCGGCCGACTCATCTTTCAAGAGATACGCAATGATCTCCTGGTCCTGCGCTCGGCCCACTCGGGCAAGCGCCTTAGCGATTGCAAGGCGAATCGGAATGGATGCCCCGCCGAGCCGACTCGTGAGCAATTCCACGATTTGTGCGCTCGCCGCAGAACCGGAAGCTTCTGCTCGCTCGGCGAGTGCAGCAATCGCCGAGACCAGGCTGGCAACCTCGTCTTCTAAATCTGAAGTCTCGCTCTCGGCGGCCGTTTCGAGACAGCGTACGAGCTCCGGCAATTGTTCGAAGAAGCCACCGGCGCCTAATGCCATCGCCGCCTCGCAGCGCAGCTCGCTATCAGGCAAAACCAGGGACCGGCGGAGCATCTCCTCTGCAGCCTCGCCGCCTACTCGCCCAAGCAAACTGCAAGCCCGTACCATCAGGTCGTATTCGAGTTCATCCCATTCTCCAGCCAGCGAACTCGAGAGCGTGTCGCCAAACGATTCCAGCGTCGCGTCAGCGAGCTCAGTCAACGCCTCGTCCCGTCCGGCCACAAGAATCGGAACGACCCCGCGCGCATCGGACAGTATTCCCAAGAACTGGATAAGCACGATTCGGCGCGGAAGGTCTGCTGCCGCTAAGCGCTCGCACGCGAACTCGATGATCGACGCGTCCGACGCGGCCGTCTCCTGGAGGCGCAGGCGAAGCTCGGCCACCCCGTCAGGCCCTTCATCCGCCACACATCTAAGCAATGCGCTCATCGCCGCTTCACGGCTCGTCTGCTTCGTTTCCGAGAGGCCCTTTAAAAGGACGTCCCGCGCAACCGAATCCTGAGAGTGCCCCAGCAACTCGAACGCAGCGGGACGCAGAAGGGAGGACGAGAGCGTGTCGGAAAGATCCGCGGCGCAGATATCAGCCTCCAAACAAGAGAGTGCACGGAGCCCCGAGAGCCGAACGATCGTCTCCTCGCTCGCGCTCCTCGCGACGTTCAGCAGACTCGAGACATCATCTCCAGTCCCCACAACGCCCAAAGCTTCGGCCACGGCGGCACGCACATTGGGATCCTCATCCGCCAAGGCTTCCACCAGGGGGGAGCGAGTATCAGGGTCACCGATCGCGGCCAGCGCATCTACGACAAGCTTGCGTACATCCACATCTGGACTTTGAATCGAAAGCACAAGTTGGGACGAAGCTCCTGAACCCAAACCGACCAGCGCTTCGAAGGCTGCGTTTCGGCGGCCCGAGTTCTCGCCATCCCCGAGCGCGGCAATAAGACGTTCCGCGACGGCCTCGACTTCACGACAACACACCAATCGCTCGACCGCCGACTTGCGAACGCGCCAATCGGGATCCCCGAGACAATCTATCAATCGGGGCAGAGCCTCCTGGACCGGCAACTGAAGAAGCTGCTCCGCAGAGAGGCGACGAACCTCGGCATCCGAACTCGAGAGCCCCTCGAGAATCGATGTCGTCTCTGCCTGCGTGAGCATTCCGCTCATCCTTGTAAGCTCCGTCCCTGCATCCGCATTCCGTTCATGGCTCTACGACCCTTTCATGCGTGATTGTTTCGCTGATCACTGTGCGTTCCGACCCTTCGCGACGCGGAAAAGCTCGTCCATCACGAAATCCGTTTCGGCGCGCACTTCTTCACCAATCCGCTGACGCAACAAGGCGCGAGCCTCGGAGATCTCCATATCGAGCACTTTCTCCAGGTTTCCGTCGCGTGCTGCACGATCAAATTTCTCCGGCTGATAGAGCAGCATCTCGGAGACCGCGATGCGCGCCAAGCGTTCAGCGCGCTCGCGTTCCTCGACGCGCTTCGGGTCTTCATTCACAACCGGCGGCGCGTCCACTGGGGCAGGCGGCGCTTCAATCGAGGGCGGCGGCGCAATCGGCGCTTCCCGCATCAACGGTGCGGCGGCTTCCGATGCGGCAGCAGCAGGCGGCGAAAAGCCTCCCACGAACTCTTCGTCCGCTTGCGGCTCCGGCATTGGATCCGGCACAGGCAAATCGAGCGTTCGCTCGGCCTGCATTCCGCGGGATGGAACGGCCTGTAGCGGCGTTCCGGCAGGAGCTGCGGGGGCCCTCGAACCGATAGGGAGTCCCCCCTCCCGGAGAACCGGCATCAAACCGTCCGGCAAGTCGGGCTGCTCGATGTAGACATCTGCGCCGTAGAGCTCGGCGGGGCTGCGGCGATACCGACCTTGATGGTGGATCGCGCCGACCAGAACCGTGATGGTATGCCGCAGACTATCGTTGCGCTTAATTACCTCACACACCTGGAAACCGAACATCTTCGGGAGCGCCGCATCCAACACGACCGCCGCCGGAAGCATGCGCTGAATCGCGAGCATCGCCTCGACTCCGTCGTGCACAACATGCGGGAGCAGGCCCCAGCCCGTAACCGCTTCGGCGCTCGCCTTCGCACGCTCTTCATCCGGGTCGGCGATGATCACGAGGCGAGCCCGATCGACATCGGACATTGGCTGCAATTCGCCCGCTCCAGGATCTCCTGCCGTGTCAGTCGTCGGGACGACTCCGGTCCCCCACGCCGCAGTGACGGGTTCCGGCGCCTGCTTCGCCGGGGACGGGGCCAGAGATGGAGACGGAGACGGCGCTGCGGGCTCGACCTCAGACTTCGCCTCGGGCGCGCGCACAAGAAAGATCGCGGAACACTTCGTACATCGCAGCTTCGCTCCGTCGGGACCGACGCGTTCAGCATCGACACGATATCGGGCACTGCATTTGGGACACCCAGCAATCATCCTTTATTCTCCCTAACACTCGCGCTCAACGCGAAAAATGATCAAATTCTAAAGCGCGCGACGTCCTCGCGCAGATTTTCCGTTTGTTCGGCCAGTTCTTTCATGGCCGTTTCCATTTGTTTCGCTGCTTCTTCGTTCGAGCGCGTACCATGAAAGACCTGATTGAGAGACTCCGAGAGTTTCCCGCAGGCATCCGACTGCTCATCAATCGATCCCGTGATCTGCTCGACCGCAGAGCGCACACCCTCGACACTCTCGCGAATTCGGCCGAAACCGAGAGATTGCTCTTCCGTCGTGTGATGCACTTGTTGCGCAACTTCGCGCATAGCCAGCGCGGTCCGGTACACCACCTCATTGCCGCGGTCCTGAGCGACGCTGGCGGAACCAATTTGTTCGGCTGAGTCGCGCACCCGCTCCATCAAGCCGACGACATGAGAGGCGGCTTTTGTTTGCTCCCGGACGGAGGAAACGATTTCGCTGATGCGCGTGCCGCTCTCCCGGGAAGCCTCTGTGATCTCCTCAAGCGTCTTGCCCGCTTCGGCAGAGAGGTCGACTCCGCTCATCACACTCGCAGACCCGACTTCGATCGCACCGATCGCATTTTCGGTCTCTTCCTGCACGGAACGAATCAGCCCACCAATTTCCTTCGTACTCGCCAAGACGCGATCGGCCAGTTCCTTGATCTCGTCCGCGACGACCGAGAAGGCTCGACCGTGCTCGCCCGCCTGTGCCGCGATGATGGCCGCATTCAGTGCGAGCAGATTCGTTTCGTCCGCCACGTCGTCGATCACGTCCAGGATGCTGCCGATCTCTTTCGTTCGGTCGCCTAACCCGCGAATCACGCGCTCCGCCGTATCCGTCGCCTCGCGAATATTCTCCATGCCGACGATGGTCTGCACGACCTTGGCCTGGCCCAGCTCCGCTTTGTCGACCACCGCGCGAGAAAGCTTGGCTGTGGTTTCCGCAGAGATGTCCACGGCACGCATAGCACTCGCCATTTCTTCCATGTTCGAGGAAGTCTCCTCGGAAGCCGCTGCAAGGCGATCGGTCGTGGAGCCCACTTCTTTAACGCTGCGCACCATTTGCTCGAGTGAGTTCGACACTGCATCGATCTTCGACGTCAGGACCGAGGCCGTATCTTTCAGCTCTTCCCCCGAAGCGCCCAGCTCCAGAACAGAGCTGCTCGATTCTTCGATGGCGATCGTCAGCTCGGAAGCCGAACCGGAAATCCCGCGTACCTGCTCGGCGATCGAAGCCATCAGCTCATGCGCCTGCTGAATTCGGATCGACTGATCGGCACTCGCAGAAGCCACCCCGGAAACCGCCTGGGAGATTGCGGAAGCAGTCTGGTCGACCTGATCCGCCGCACTCGAGACCCGGCCAATCGTGAGGCGAATCGCGGCGCAGGCTTGGCGCATCGATCGCCCGAGAGCCCCGAACTCGTCTTCGGCGTTGTAGACACCCGCATCCCGAAAATCGCCGTCGGCAAACTGGGCAATATTGCGACCGATCGATTCGATCGCCGCCAACACATCGCGCGAAACCAAGCGCGCAAGACTGAGAGCAAGGCCGAATCCAAAGACCGCCGCAATCAGCATCGAACGCGGCGCCAATCTAAACGGACGAGCACTCCCGGAATGCATTTCCGCAATCAGAATCGAGCCATCCGATAGCGGCAATAATCCGCCGCCAAAAGCAGAGTCACCCAGAGAAATCCATCCCTCCAAAGGCCCTTCCGAAAGACGCGCCTGCGCCGCAACCAGGAGCGCCGGGGAGATCTCGTTTTGGAGCTCGCTGATCCTTTGGTTCGGCGCGAGCTGCACAGAGCGCATCACTTCCCGGTCGGTTCCGCCCGATGGCGCAAAGCCGAGCACAATCCAGATGAACGCGATGGGCACGCACACGGCAGTCGATAAACGCACCGTCAGCGAATCGATTCCGCGTGGGGTTTTGTGCTGCGACGACACATCGACTTCTCCTGCGCTTAGAGAAACGCAGCATCGCTTCGCCGCATCAAATACCCAAAGCGAGGAGGCAGCAGTCAGTATGATCGTGAGAAGAACGAAATGGACGGCATGGGATTCGGTGCCGGTCGCAGCGCTGCCAAGCGGACCAAGACTCAACACACGGCTCAACAGAACGAGACCAAAGCATGCCAGCCCGCTCATTGCCCAATTCTGCCTAAAGAGGCGCGCCGGAACGCTCAGGCGGATGCCGTCGCGGCGTGACGACTCGTCCACCCTGTCAGCCCTGTCGATCTCGTCGGTCGCCCTTTCGCCCGACATCAGCGGACGCCAGATCGCCTCCCGGACGGGCTGGAAAGCAAGCGCGGAAAGTCCTCCGGCTAGTGCTGCGCCAAGCACGAAACGGAGCCCGGCTGCCGCCCCGACATCCACAGTCAAGACGAGGCAGAGCGCCGCGATCGAGAGACCTAGAACAGGACCCAGTATCGGCATCCGACGTAGCTTCTTCTGAAGAAGCGGAATCCGATTTTCGTCCACAGAGAGCGTCACGCGATTGCCTCCTTCCCGAGAGGATTGCCGCCCGAAGACCGCTTCACCGAGGAGATCATGTGTTCTAGAGAGAGAACCATGATCGGTGCCCGATCCGGTCGACGAACCACATTGCGCACGACGTCGTAACCGATCTGGGTCGCCAGGGCGGGTACATCTTCAAGGTCCTCGTGGCGAAGTGTCAGTACATCGGTCGCTGCGCTGACCCAGAGGCCGAAGACGAGGCCCTCGACTTCCAGAACAACGATCCGCGCGCTTCGGTCGGAATCGCCGACACCGCGCCCGAGAATCTTCGCCAGGTCGAGGACAGGAACCACGGCGCCGCGTAGATCAATCACGCCTTCGATCATCATCGGGGCATTCGGAAGTGGCGTAATCTGCATGATCCGGACGATCTCACGGACGTTCGCAACCGGAAGCGCATATTCCTGCCCACGAACCTCGAAACAGGCGAGGTTGATCAGTTCATCGTCAGAGAGCGCATTCTGCAAGTCAGCCATCGTTCATCCCCAGTGCATGCTCGATATCGAGGATGGAAACAAACTCTTCACCGCGACGACAGATCTCCACTACTGAAACGGAGTCGAGCCCCTGCGACGAGGTAATTTCGCTTTCCGCAACGCGAATCACTTCGCTCACCGAGTCGACAAGAACAGCGGTCACGCGATCGGCGTCGCCATGAAGCACGATGATGCGAGTCGTCCGGCCGTACTCCGACGTCTCGAGTCCAAGTCGGCGACGCAGATCGACTACTTCGACTACTTCGCCGCGCAGGGTCACGACGCCTAATAGCCATTCCGGCGCACGCGGAATCGTTGTCAGTTCCCGCATTCGAACAATCTCGCGGATGCGCTCCACGGGAATCGCATAGGCGCTTCCCGCAAGCCCGAGCACCAGAAGTTCCCGGCGCAGACCCACTTCTTCCCCGTCCGTTCCCGCCGAATAGGACGAGGCCGCGGCACGGGCCACACGCTCCCAATCCTGGATGCCGTTGCCCTCTTTCGCCCCTTGCGTGGTAGCCGCGCTCATGCCGCCTCCCTTCGCCGAAGCACGTCGCTCACAATGGCCGAAACATCAATCACCAGGATCGCACAGCGATCGCCGAGTTCCGTGGCTCCCGTGATGCCTCTGATCTGCTGAAACGGCCCCTTGATCGGCTTGATCACGGCATCTTGCTGCCCCTTCAGCCGGTCGACAAGAAGTCCGAGGCGCTGCTCGCCCATCCCGAGCACTACGCAAAACTGTCGCTCGTCGCGCCCGCCGCAGGGCACTTCAAATTCCTCGCCCAACCGTCGAAGAAGAAGAGGCTCGCCGCGCAGGTTCAAGACCTCGCGCCCTTCGCTGCTGCCGATTTGCTCCGGCTCGAGCGACATCGTCTCAAGCACAGAGTTCAGCGGAATCGCATAGCGTTCCTCGCCGACTCCCACGATCAGCGCCTGAATGATCGCCAGCGTGATCGGGAGCGTAATCGTGACCGTCGTCCCCTCGCCCGCGCGCGAGACGAGATCCACCATGCCACCCATCTGCGCGAGGTTGGCACGAACAACGTCCATGCCCACACCCCGTCCGCTCGTCTCCGAGACTTCTTCGCAGGTCGAGAGACCGGCTTCGAAAACGAGATTGAGCAGTTCCTTCTCCGTGAGCGATTCCTGGCTCGTGATGAGGCCCTTTGCAATCGCTTTCTCACGGATCGCTTCCGGATTCATCCCGCGACCATCATCCTGCACTTCGATCACAACGTGATTGCCGCGCTGGAAGGCTTTGATGCCGATCCGCCCTGCCGCAGGTTTCCCCGCCGCCTCGCGCTCTTCAGGCGATTCGAGCGCATGATCAAACGCGTTCCGCACGATATGGACCAGCGGATCAATCAGCTGTTCGACAATCAGCTTATCGAGCTCGGTATCGGAGCCCTGGAAGTCGAGTTCGACCTCTTTGCCCATATCACGACGGAGTCGGCGCACCACGCGAGCAAGTTTCTCGAAAATCTGTTGAAGCGGCACCATCCGCACGTCGAGCACGCCGGTCTGCAATTCCTTGATCTTCCGGTCGAGAGCTTTATGCGTCTTCGTGAGATCAGCGCCAATACGCGCCGTGTCCGCTTCAGCACAGAGGCGCTGTGCGACGTCGGCTACGCCGTTGCGCTGAATCACGAGTTCCCCAACCAGGTTCATGAGCTCGTCGAGCTTTCGGATATCCACGCGCACGGTTTCGCTGATCGACCGTAGGCTTTCGATTTCCCGGCTAGCCCCCGCGTTAGGCCGATAGTCCGTCGAAGACGCTCGGCCTGAACCGCCGCCCTGCCCGTCTCCGCCGCCGGATCCACCTTGGCTGCTTGTGGACGCTGCCTCCGGAGCATCGCTCTCATCTAACCTCGCCTCCGCCTTGGACTCGTTCCGCTCCCCGGCGTTCGCCACCGATTCAGAAATGACCTTATCCCTCTGCGCCGCTGTTTTCGCTGCAGACGCCGGCGAATGCGCAGACGCAACCGGTTGAACTTGCACATCGGGATCGCCGAGGCGCGTCCCCAAGCGAGCCGCATCAATCTCAGACGCCACGAGCAGCGAGAATCGGATCTGGCTCTCGGGTACGGCGCCCGGTGAGGGCAGCGTTGAAACAACCTCTCCCACTTCTCGCATCGCAGAGGAGAGCTCGGAGAGTCCCTCTTCGAAGGCCGCCATCTCGAAGGTGGAATCGACCAGGATGATATGTCGACCGCGACGGATATTCTCGCGCAGCCGATGCTCCTCATATTCTGTGAGCGCACGAAGCAGCGAGGGATCGAGCTCAAGGCCATCGAGTTCATCGACGCCCGCGGACGTCGGCGCCTCCACAGCTGCGGCGATCTGCTCGATAAACGAAGCCGTCGTCTGCGCCTCAATCTCGCCGGGTTCTTCACCTCGCTCGAGCGAGGTCATCATCGTGGCGAAAAGTGACACCCCCTCGTCGAGTAAATCGACGGCGGGCGAATCAAAAGGAACGCGGCCGAGGCGGAGGCCGTCGAGAATGTCTTCAAGATGATGCGAAAGGTCACCAATCGCATCGAGACCAAACATCCCAGCAAGCCCCTTCAGCGAATGGGCGGAGCGGAAGATGCGATTGACCAGATCGGGCTCAACCTCCTGGTCCGAGTGGCGCTGCTCGTGAAGTTCGCTGAGGTCCTCGAACATGCGTTCCAGAATCTCTTCGGCCTCCGAGACGAACTCGCGACGATCGCTCGCCACGGCATCCTGCGCCTGACGGCTGCCGGGTGCTTCGCCTCCGCGCTTCGGGGGTTGGTCCGCCACGGCGAGCTAGCCCTCCACTCGATCTTGAGCGAGAAGGTCAGCAGCAATCTGACGGAGGTCTTTGGGATCGAAGGGCTTAACAAGATATGCGTCCGCGCCGAGCCCGAGGCCCTTATCGCGATCGCGCTCGGATCCTTCGGTCGACACGATGACGAGTGGAATTTTCGAATACTTCTCGTTCGTCTTGATAAACGAGACGAGCTCGAGGCCATTGATATCGGGCATATTGATATCGGTGACGACCAGATCGAATTCCTCGCGCGGCAAATACCGCAGGGCCTCGAAACCGCTTTCAGCCTCGACGATCTTGACTGGGCTCTCGAGCTCCTCGAGACTCGCGACGATCAAAGATCTCATCGTCGCGGAATCTTCTACGACCAAAATTCGCTGCACTATTGCCCCCAAACGGTTTCCTCGCGCCGATTCACGACGCGGAATTCGCTCCCATTTATCGGCAGCGCAGGCGCAGCCTTGAGTCCCCCTCGGATCCAGCAAGATCGCACAACTGAGGATGCGTAGGGTTTAAGCCACTCTTTAGTGCGAGGAGAACGCCAGACCTGCCGTTAGCGGCTGCTTTCGTCCGCTTCCCAGCGAGCGCGCTCCAGCGCAGCTCGGTCGAGGGCCACGCCCGCGTGATGGAGCACCACTTCAAGGCTGCTCACATCGGGGATTTTTGCCCCCGTCTCACCGGTATCAGCGTAGAGCACAGCGACGACGCCACCGCCGCTTGAGATCGGTCCGAGATAGGCCGCGGCGGGAATCAGTCCCCCGAAGCGCTCAAGAAGACAGCGATCGGCCTCGGTTTGCGGCGCGGACTGGACGGGCTTGCCCGAATCCACCGCGCTGCGAATCCAGCCCTTTTCGTGGGCGGGGACCGAGACAGATTGAGCAGCGCCAAGCGGATCGACTTCGAGGGCGTCTATGCCATGCCCTGCAACCGCGAAGATCTCCTGATCCCGCGCGACCAGGATCGCGGCGCGCGCAAAATGCTCCGACGCAAAGGCGAGCACGGCGGGCAGGATCTCACCCCGTGAGGACGCCGCTTGCAGCTTTTCCGTCATATCGCGCAGGCGCTGAATCTCCGACTGGACATCCGCCGCCGGCGCCTTTTTCGGCGTCTCTCCGCCGCCTTGCGCTGAGATCGCCAATGTCTGCTGAAGTGACCTCGCAAAGGCCGCGCGCGTTTCCGCGTTTTCGTTCCCGCCCCACTCGCGTATCTGTCGCTGCGACGGGCGTTCAAGCACCGCATCGAGCGCGGGAATGCCGGGATCCTTCGCAGGCGTATTCTTTTCGGCGCACTCGCGAATGCCGATGACGCGAATTCGGGCTGCCTGTGATTTGAGTCGCTTGACGAAATCGCCGAGTCCGTGGATTCCCGACAGCGGATCAATTTTAACTGCAGTCGAGATCAGCACGACGGGAAACTCACCGCGGATCATGTACTGACGAATGCGGGAGAGGCCCTGCTCCGCTTTCTGGAAAACGTGAACGCGCACGAAACCCGCGCCAATCGCAGCCTTGATCCATTCCAACCCGGAAACATCGGGCTCGATGACGACGACGGGCTGTTTGCGAATGGCCTCGAGATCGGCCGGACTGAGTTCGATACCCCCCGGCGCCTCGCGCTCGATCGCGCGAGCGGCAACAACATGAGGCGCCGTGCTTTCGGTCGCATCCGCTTTCACCGGCGCCGGCGCCGGCGCAAGCGGCGACTCGCTCTCCAGCTCCAGCTCCGCAAGCGGATCCGAAGTCTCTGATGTAGCCGCGCCGCCCTCGAGATCGTCCGTCTCAAGGGGCTCATCGCCGAACAGCGACTGAAATGCAGTCTCGGAGGAATCCATCTGCCCTTCGCCGCCTGCTGTCTCAAGCTCGGAAGCGTGTGCGACCGGATCAGCCGGCACAGCGCCGCCGGAAGCATGCCGACTCTCGTCGAGCAGGCGCATGCCTTCCATCGCGAGGTACTGCGCGTTCGCCCCCGCGGCGAGAATCAGTTGCGGGTCTTCGGACTCGGTTCCTGCGCGCACGTCGAAACTAAAATCTCCCGATGCCCAACAGAACATCTCGAAGACCGCTGACTCCACGGCTTCCTGCATCAAAGACTGGAGCCGTTCCTCCGTGAGGTCGGTCTCTTGGATCAAAGCGTCTTCGAGCCCTCGCTCTGCATCCGTCGCGCGGGAGCTGCAGGCTTCGAAGCCGGCTGGATCGATGATTCCACCACCGACAAGCAGACTCTGCAGATCCGTCGCGTGGCCCTTCACGCAGGCCGATTGGACGAGTCCGTTCTGAAACAAGACCCGACCCGAGCCCTGCGCACTTTCGAGCGCGAGCACACCAGATTTTTGCGACAGACTAATGATCTGCAGAATGTCCCCGAGGCTGAGATCCTCGAGATTGCCGACCAGACTCATGCGGCCCCCACCGTTTTAAACTCCACAGGCTCGCTCAAAGCGAGTGCGCCGTTCGCCCGCCGGACGAACGTCTCCCGGTCTTCTGAATCGGCCTTTGCCTCCGGGACTTGACCTGCTCTGACGCTGGCCTGGAAAGCAGTGAGGAAGGGCCCCTCCGGGGAATGCGCCGACCGCTCGACAGGGGAAATCCGCTCGATGGACTCCGGCGGGGCGGGCGAGGGACCGGGTGGAGCGGAAAAATGGCAGGGGTAAGATGGTCCGATCAGGCCTGGGGACTCAGCGCCGCGCTGGCTCGTCCTGGGGCGCCATCACGATGACTTCTTCCGCCGAAAGTGCTTTCGCGGCGGAATCGAGCGCGCGAGAGACACCGACGATCTCTCCGCGGGGAACGCAAATCTGGAGTTCCAGCGGGCCGCCCGCACCTTCCCAGCCGGCCCGGATTCCCGTCATCAGCGCGGCTGCGTGCCGCGGCAAGTCATCAGAGGCAATGCCCAGCGGCGCGAGTACCACGCGCCTACAGCCAAGCTGCCGGCAGCGCCCAAAGGCTTCTCGGGTCTCGTCGGTCACTCGAAGCTGATCAAAGGCATGACGATCGCCGAGGCCGAGGACCAACAACCGCGGCGCGCGAAGCGCCCGGCCACAGCCCATCAACATCGCTTCGCCGCTCTTGCCCGACAGGTCACCGGTCTCAATGCGTGCGGAAAGACCGCCGCAGAGGCGCCAGTCGGCTCGAGCTGCCCCACCGCGCAGCGGGCGTTCGTCCGTGAAGAAGCCGGCGATCGCAACGTCTCCGTCGATGCGCTCGATCGGACTCGGGCTGAGCATGATTTCGATCACATTCCTCATGCGGCGCGCAACACCTTCGCGACGGCGTCGAGCACTCCGTTCACGAACGAAGGAGAAGAATCGCTGCCGAATCGCCGAGCGAGATCGACCGCCTCGTCAATCACAACGGCCACCGGCGTATCCGTTTCTCGGAGTTCGAAGATCGCCAGGCGAAGCACGTTGCGATCTACGACGGCCATCCGCGACACCCGCCAATTCCGTGCATGCTGTCCCAAGATTTCGTCGAGGGGCTCAATGAGCGCGACCACGCCGCCCACCAGTTGGCGCGCAAACTCCACAGCACTGCGCGGCACATCGAAATGCTCAATTGTACTGTCGAAGATCGCGGTTGTGCCCTCGGGCGAACGCGGGGAGGTCAGCTCAGAGAGTCGCGCCGCATCGGCGGCCCGTGCGGCCGCGCGCGCAAGGACGTCTTCGACCTTCTCCACGGGCCGAGCCATCGCCGCGCGGGATCTGCGGGTGGCCGCTGGACCGGTCGGAGGCTGCGGTGACGCCGGCGCGAGGGAAGCCTCCACCTCGGCCGCTTCGGCTGAGAGGCGCGCCGCGAGAGCTTCGGGGTCTGCCGCTAGGTCAACGGCGTAGAGCACCTGAAGCGCGACTTCGCGCCCCGAATGCCTCCCGCCCGCTTTTTCTTTATCGCCGTGGCTCAACCGATTGCCCTTCTTCCGTTGCTAGAGCCGGAGCCGGAGCCTGATGCTCCTCCCGGAACTTCTCGAAGAAGCCGCGCGGTTTCCACCGCTGCCAGAGCCACCTCGCCGCCTTTATTTCCGTCGCTGCCCCCCGCTCGAGCCAGCGCCTGATCAATATTATCCGTTGTCAGAACGCCGAACCCGACGGGCACGTTCGTGTCCGCCATCACTGCCTGAACCCCATCGGTCACGCCCTGACAGACGTACTCAAAATGCGGAGTGCCTCCGCGAATCACTGACCCGAGCGTCACGATCGCATCATAGTCGCCCGACTCGGCCAGGTGTCGCGCCGCCTGCGGGATTTCGAAAGCGCCTGCCACCCAATGCAGAACGAGGTCCTCGTCCGAAAGGCCGTGCGTCCGAAGCGCTTCGCGCGCGCCATCGATCAAACGAATCGAAATCAAATGGTTGAAGCGGGAGGCAACCAGCGCGACGCGAAGGCCCGAAGCGTCGACCGAAGGTGTGATGACCCTCATGCCTTTGCGCCCTTCATGCTGCTTGGAACTCTCATTATCCCTCTCACCCGCACTCTGACATTCACATCAGTGCACTTCATCCTAGACCTTCCCACGCGTCTGGCGACGCTTTTTCGTGTTGCCAGCACGCTTCACCTTGGCCACGAGATGCAAGTCGTCCCCGCGGCGACGGACCTGCGGATCTTGCAGAGCAACGGCATCCGCAAGCCGCGTCAAAGCGAGCGGCCCAAGGGCCGCCCGGCCCTCCGCCCCAATCATCTTGGGCGCGAACATCCAGTGTACCTCGTCAACGAGATCTGCCCGCAGCAGCGCCGCCGCGAGAGTTCCGCCCCCTTCGACCAAGAGCGTCGTCAGCCCTACCGATGCGAGGGCTTTCATCGCCTTTCCGAGATCCACATGCCCTTTGTCCCCCTCCGCCACTTCGATCAAGTGCGCACCCGTCGCGCGCGCGGATGCGAGACCACGGGCACCTTTTCGGCAGAGCACCCAGGTCGCTGCCTCGGGCGAAACCGCATAGAGCTTTGCGCTTCGCGGCACCCGGAGCCGGCCATCGAGCAAAACCCGCACGGGTGTTCGAACGAGCTTGCTACCGCGCCGGACGCTGAGCTCTGGATCGTCAGCGCGTGCGGTTTCGGAGCCGACGAGCACAGCGTCATGCTGATCGCGCAGGCGATGCACGAATGCGCGCGATTCGGGTCCCGTGATCCAGCGCGATTCCCCCGCCGCCGTCGCGATGCGTCCGTCGAGCGTCGTGGCCAGCTTGAGTGTGATGAAGGGGCGATCTCGTTCGCAGACGGAAATGAAGCCGCGATGTTTTTCCCGACATTCGGCTTCGAGGACACCCGTCGTGACATCGATGCCCGCACGTCGAAGCTGCCGAAAGCCGCGTCCGGAAACGCGCGCATGCGGATCGCGACACCCCGCGACGACGCGGGCGATGCCCGACTCCAGGAGCGCCTCGGTGCAAGCGCCCGTCCGGCCTTTAAAACTGCAGGGCTCAAGCGTCACCGCAATCTGCGCGCCTCTCAGTGCGCGATCGCCGTGCTTGCGGGACGTGGCTCGGATCGCCTGGACTTCCGCATGGGCGCCCCCCTGGCTTTGCGCGCGCGTGGTCCCGCGCCCGAGGACCGTATCCCCGCGAAAGACGACGGCGCCGACACTGGGATTCGGAAAGGTCCGGCCGTCGCCGCGCGATGCTGCGCGAAGTGCTTGCCGCATCATCGATTCGTCGAGGCCGGCAGTCTTGCTGCTCGATGCTGCGCTCCCGCTTGCGGAAGGGCTCATCGCCGCGCGCTCAGCGGCCTCACTTTTCGGTCCTCCGCCTCCCCGGTCGGTGCATCGATCTCGGCGAAGAAAGCTTCGTAATCGCTCGGACTACTGAAATCGAGAAATACCGAGGCGAAGCGAACTGCGGCCAGCACATCGATGGCCGAGAGCTCTTCAAGAACTCGCCGACCGATATAATCGCTCGTCACCTCGCGCTCGCCCGACTCCTGCAGTCCGCGCTCAACCCGATCGACCAAGCGAATAACAGCTTCAGTCGAAACCGGCCGTTTGACGCAGGCATGTTCGATCCCACGCAACAGCTTGTCGCGATTATACCCCTCGCGCCGTTCGTCCCCGCCCTTGATGACACGCGGTAGAATGACGTCCACCCGTTCCCGGGTCGTAAAGCGCCGCCCGCATTCGTCGCATTCCCGACGACGGCGGATCTCCCCTCCGTCTCTTCCGAGACGGGAGTCGATGACACGATTGCCATCGTCAGCGCAAAAGGGGCATTGCACGAATTAATCCGTCTCGTTCCAGCGTTCGGTATAAAGCGGGAACTTGCGGCAAAGCTCCGCGACCTCAGTCCGAATGCCGTCGAGGTTCGCCTCATCTTCGGGGTTCTCGAGCACGCGTGCGACGAACTCTGAAATCTGCCCCATCTCCGCTTCGCGCATGCCGCGCGTAGTGACCGCCGGCGAGCCGATGCGCACGCCCGACGTCACCATCGGCTTGCGCGGATCGAAGGGAATCATGTTCTTGTTCGCCGTGATCCCCGCGCGGTCCAGCGAAATTTGCGCCGTCTTGCCCGTCGTCTCTCGGCCTACGAGTGAGAGCAGGAAGAGATGGTTATCCGTTCCGCCGGAAACCACCTTGTAACCCTTGGCTTGCACGCCATCGGACATGGCCTTCGAATTCGCCACCACCTGCTCGCAGTAGGTGCGGAATTCAGGCGCGAGCGCTTCCTTGAATGCCACTGCCTTGCCCGCGATCACGTGCATGAGCGGCCCGCCCTGTAGTCCAGGAAAGATCGCGCTGTTCAGCTTCTTGGCCCAGGGCTCGTCGCAGAGAATCAGACCACCGCGCGGTCCGCGCAGCGTCTTATGCGTCGTGGTCGTCACGATATGCGCCTTGCCGATCGGGCTCGGATGCACGCCCGCCGCCACCAGTCCTGAGATATGTGCGATATCCGCAAAGAGGACCGCGTCGACTTCGTCCGCGATCGCGCGGAACGCATCGAAGTCGATCGTGCGTGAGTAGGCGGTGGCGCCGCACTGAATCATCTTGGGGCGATGCTCGCGGGCGAGATCGCGCACTTGATCCATGTCTATGCGCTCATCCTCCTGCGAAACACCGTAGGGCACGATCGTGAAATGCTTGCCCGAAAAGTTAACGGGGCTGCCGTGCGTTAGGTGGCCACCATGATCGAGGTTCATAGCGAGGACCGTATCGCCGCGCTTAAGCACCGCTTCGTACACCGCGGCATTGGCCTGAGAACCCGAGTGGGGCTGGACGTTGGCATGGTCCGCACCAAAGAGTTCCTTGGCGCGATCAATCGCGAGGGTCTCGACTTCGTCGACCTCTTCGCAGCCACCGTAATAGCGTCGTCCGGGATAGCCCTCGGCGTATTTATTCGTCAGCACGGAGCCGACGGCCTCGAGCACCGCTTCGGAAACAAAATTCTCCGAGGCGATCAACTCGAGGGAGAGTCCCTGGCGGCGGCCTTCGCGGCGAACGTACCGGGCGACATCGGGGTCGACCTGATCCAAATGAGGCGTGACGGAATGAGACATGATGAAGCTTGCTCCTCGATCGCGGTCCGGCAGCGCCGGTCAACCTAAATTCGTTCTGCGGATCCTGCTTGCGAATCCTGCGTCCATCGCCGGGCAACTTGATCGGCGCGGTCCGACTTCCCGCCCACTCGCGGGACGATCCGTCTAAACTCGGCTCATTCAGGTCACATCCAAAGGCGATGGGCCGTCGAGATCCAACGGGAGCGATTTTGGGAGCGAGGATCCGACAAGAGAATAGCGGGCCGATGCCCCCGGGTCAGGCTTGAATTGGACTTCCGGGCCCAGTTGTTCACCTACTGCTCTGTTCGCCCAATCCGAGCAGACCCCAACCCTGAACAGGATCAGGTGATCCCATGTAGGTCGAAAAAGGCGCTGATAGCGGCGGCCGGAGTCGGTGCTACGCACAAACGACCTCCGAAGTGAGAGACGCATCGGTCCACCGAAACGCACGGAGCCACCGGGCATACGCCGGCATACGCCGGCATAGGCCTGCATCGACGGGCACGTCCGGAATGAAAAGTTCCGGGCGAGCTAGCTGTCGACGCGCTCTTTCAGATAATTGATCGCATCGTTGATCGACTGCATCTTCTCAGCGTCGTCGTCGGGGATCTCGATATCGAAGGTTTCTTCGAGCGTCATCACCAGTTCGACGATGTCGAGCGAGTCGGCCCCGAGATCATCGATAAACGAAGCATTCGGGACCGCCTCCTCCTTCGAGACACCCAGCTGTTCAACAATCAAATCTGTGACGCGTGCTTCCAAGGACATTATGGAATTTACTCCACCACTCGGTGATGACATGTGACCGAAAAGCTAGCGCGATACCCCCGTAAGGCGCTGCTGGGCCGGCTGAATTTAGAATTCAGTCCGCTCCCTCGGTCGTCGAATGGTTTTCATTCAGAAAAGCGCGCACATCGTCGAGCTCGGCCAGGGACGAAAAGTTCGCCCGCTTGGCGCGTCGCTCGATGCGCGCAATTAGACCAGACAAAACCCGCCCAGGACCGACTTCAAGGAATCCGTCGACACCCAGGCTCTTCATACACGCGATCATATCGGTAAAGCGCACGGGCGCCGTTACCTGTTCACAGAGCAGCCCAACCATGCGCGCGGGATCGCCATTCGGCGCCGCTTCGACATTCGTCACCACGGGCGGCACCGCCTTTTGAAAGGCGATCCTATTCAGCACGGGTTCTAGACCTTCGGCCGCGGGCGTCATCAGGGCGCAGTGAAAAGGTGCCGATACGGGCAGCGGAACCGTCTTCTTGGCCCCCAGCTCGCGCACTTTCTCGCAAGCGGCTTCGACCGCCTGAGCATCACCGGCAATCACAATCTGCTGCGGCGAATTGTAATTCGCCGGCGTCACAACGCGCCCCGTCTCTTTCGCAGCGTACTCGCAGGCCTCAGCAACCACCTCGGGCGCAACGCCCAAAACAGCGGCCATCGCCCCCTGCCCCTCCGGAACCGCCGCCTGCATCAGTTTGCCGCGCAGATGCACCGTGCGGACAGCGTCCTCAAAGGGCAGAGCTCCGGCCGCCACCAGCGCGGTGTACTCGCCAAGACTATGCCCACCGACGTAGCTAGGAGTGAGCGGACCGACCGCTTCCTCAAGCGCACGCAGAAGCGCAATGCTCGTGGTCAAAATCGCGGGCTGCTGAATCTCGGTGAGCCGAAGCTCCTCCTCGGGCCCTTCGAAACAAATCGAAGAAAGCGAACGGGAAAGTGAATTCGCCAGCGCCGCGTCGGCCGCTTCAAAAACCTGACGGGCCGCCGGAGACGCATCAAATACGTCACGACCCATGCCGACTTCCTGAGAAGCCTGTCCCGGAAAAAGGAGTGCCAGCAAAATTCAGATCTCGCTATTCGTTGTCGATCTTGATGATCGTGCGGCCCTTGTAGGAGCCACAGCTATTACATACGCGATGGGGCGCCTTGGGCGCGCCGCACTGCGGGCAGGTACTGGTTGCGGGCGTGTTGAGGCCGTCATGGCTTCGTCGCTTATCGCGTCGTGATTTTGAAGTCTTTTGCTTCGGTACGGCCATTTGATCCGTATCCCCCGTTCGATCCGGCTTACGCCGGCTCGTGTTTCCCGGTTGTCGCAGACGCAGTCGCGTCTCATACGAGGCCTACGCCCCGCGTCCGGTTCCGCGACGAATCGCGAGTGAATGGTTCAGTCCTTCTTCGTCTTCAGCGCAGCAAGCACGGCAAAAGGCGATTCAATCTTTTCATCTTCGCAGTCACATCGATTCTCCGCGAAGCCTGCACCGCAATGCGAGCAGACCCCCGGACACGCTTCATCACAAAGAGGTTGGAGCGGTATCGCAAGCGCGATCACCTCTCCAAAAAAATCGTCGAGCCCGATCACCGGCCCCTTATACCAACCCGCCTCGAGATCTTCCCCGAGACAGAGTCCATGTTCCGCGAGCGCTTGCTCCCCTTCCGGATCCATCTGACCTGCATTCGGACCAGAGGCCCCTGCCGTCTTGGCGGATTCGAGAACGAGCCTGAAGGACTCACGAAGCGGCTGAGAATAGCGCTTGCCGCAGCGGCTGCACTCTAGAGCAACCTGACCCTGCAAATCCCCCACGATTTGGACCGTCTCACCGCTTGCCTCAGCGGCGAGATTGAAGCAAAACGGCGTCTCGATTTCGAGCAATCCGGCGGAGGCCTCGGCATCTCGCGCCTCCAACCAATCGGCCGAAACATCGAATCGGTAGATCTCCGCGCCCTCACCTGCCTTCTCGCCTGCCTGAGCGCCATCGCTCGCCTGGGACTGAGCAGCGGCCACGCCCTTCTTACGGGCGTCCTTACGGGCGTCCTGGCGACTCAAGAGGCGCTCGACCTGGATGGGAAAATCCGACATGACGTGGTGTGTGTCCTGAGCGATGAATATTCGGGGAGATCGAGAGCGCAGCGGGGGCCCGGAGCCGCCTGCGAACGTTCATCGAATAAAAGCTTTTGAATCCAGGAGCTTGGATCAGATCCGGATGCGGGCGAGGAGTTAGCGCAGGCCGGGCGAGGCGCCAAGGATTTCGCGTGGAATCCCTGCGGGCCGAGGCGCAGGCCTGCGATATGATCCGTCCTCCATGACCAAAATCCGAACTCGATTCGCGCCGAGCCCCACGGGGTTTCTGCATATTGGCGGTGCTCGCACCGCGCTCTTCAACTGGGCCCTCACCCGCCAGCTCGGCGGCGAGTTCGTCCTGCGCATAGAGGATACCGACCTCGAGCGCTCCACCCGTGAATCCGAGCAGGCCGTCCTCGACGGGCTTCGCTGGCTCGGTATCGAATGGGATGAAGGACCGCATCGACAAACGGAGCGCTCCGACCGTCACGCGGAAGTCGTCGAGGAGCTGCTCGCGTCGGGCGCAGCGTATCGATGCGTCTGCACGAAGGACGAGCTGGAGACGCGGCGCGAGGCAGAACTCGCTGCCGGTGGAAAGGGGCTCTACGACGGCAAATGTCGCCAGCTTCACCTTGGCCCCGATTGTGGAACGCATACGGTCCGGCTTCGCGTCGACCCCGAGGCCCATCTGCGCTGGGATGACCTCGTCTTCGGACCAAGCGGTCAAGATGCGGCCGAAATCGGGGACGGCATCATTAGGCGCAGCGACGGCACCCCACTCTATCACCTCGCCGTTGTCGTTGATGATCTCGACATGCGAATCAGCCATGTGATTCGCGGCGCCGATCACCATAGCAACACGCCCTTCCAGCTCGCACTCTATGCGGCGTTAGGCGCGACGCCTCCGATCTTCGCGCACGTGCCTCTCATCGTGGCCGAGAGCGGACGCAAGCTATCGAAGCGGAAGGACCCTGTCTCGATCCAGAAATTCAAAGCCGATGGTTATTTGCCGGAAGCGATGATCAATTGGCTGGCTCGGCTGGGCTGGTCCCATGGCGATCAAGAGATCTTTTCGGCGGACGAGGTTGTGACGCATTTCGGACTCGACCATGTGGGGCGATCGGGCGCGCAGGCCGACCTCGCGAAGCTGGACTCACTGAACCAGCATTACTTGAAGGCATGCTCTGCCAAACAACTATTCGAAGTAGCGAAGCCCTTCCTGGAAGCGGAAGTCGGCGGCTCTGTTGAGCGCGACGAAACCCTCGATCGCCTGCTCGATCTCCTTAGAGAGCGTTCAAATCATCTCATCGAGATGGCGGAGAAAGCGCGGTTTGGCCTTCTTGAAGACATCGAGATCGATCCGGCCGCGGGCAAGAAGCATCTGCGGCCGGTGGCGCTCGGGCCCATTGAGGCGCTGATCACGACGCTGGAAGCGCATAGTGAGTGGACACTCGCCTCACTCGAACACGCCTTCGAGACCACCTGCGCTTCCCTGGATAACCTCAAACTCGGAAAACTTGCGCAGCCCGTCCGGGTTGCAGTCACGGGCACGGCCGCGTCTCCTGGAATCTATGAAACGCTTGAAATCGTCGGGCGCGAGCGCGGAATGCGTCGCTTGCATCAGGCGGCGGATTGGATCCGCACGCGAATCGCCGAATCAGGCGACTAATACAAATAAGACAGCACCGCCGAGAAGCCACCACAGCAGCCGGAGCAACACCCTCTGCGGCTAGACCAGAAGCCCAAGCCAGAGCTGTGGCACGAAGAGTGTCGCGAGTGCGCCGAGCGCAATTGCAGGGGCAAATCCGAAAGGCTTGCCCAACGCCTCCCCCGCCAGAGCCCACGCCCCGCCGAGCAAGAGACCCACGAGCGACGATGCAAGGATGGTATCGA
>JBDNFB010000046.1:0-3466 GCA_041690055.1 Myxococcota bacterium
ATGGGCGACAAGTACCTGGAGAGCGAAGAGACCGACGAAGTCTCGGATGAGACCGGCGGCGCGGCGATTCCGATCTCGATCCAGTCGGCGGGGAGTCAGTCCGCTTCTCAGACGACTTCTCCTGCGACTGGCGCAACTCCGCTCCAAGCGGGTGGTGCTGTCGCGGGCGGGTCAGGAGACGCCACGTCTCAGGCCGCTTCGCCTCCGTCTCAGGCGATGAGCTTCGTGAATCAGGCGGATGCGCCGTCCTGCATGGACTGCGGTTCGATCATGATCCGCAACGGCGCTTGCTACAAGTGTCCGAACTGTGGAAGCACGAGCGGCTGCAGCTAAATCCCAACGAGTCTGACGCCTGAAAGGCTGATGGCTCGCCTGCCCGCGCTTCGCGCGACAGGAACGTAAGTAGACGAAGCGCGGCGGTGCGATCGGATTTCGATCGACCGCCGCGTTTTTCTTTTGGAGGAGACCCGTGATGCATAGAGTGATTCCGGAAAACAAGGGGGCCTCGCTGGCCACTTCGCTTCGATCTGCCCTGCTACTGATCGGCTGTGCCGGCCTTTTGACCGGATGTATCTCTGTGGACTTGTTCGGCGGTGGAGGCGAGTCGCCGCTCGTCGAATCCGTCGTGCGGGGCACGAGCGGTCCGAAGATCGTGATGGTTGAGATCGATGGGGTCATCGGTGGGTCGGAAATCGTAGACTCGCTCTTCGGGTCGGCACCGGTCAGCATGGTCGCACGCGTGCGCGAGACGCTTGACATTGCCCGGGCCGACGACGAAGTGCGCGCCCTCCTGATCCGCATCGATAGTCCCGGCGGGACGGCCACTGCGAGCGAGCAGATCTACTCCGAGATCCAGCGTTTTCGCGAAGAGCGCGGTGTCCCCGTGATCGCTCAGATGGGCACGACGGCCGCCTCTGGCGGCTATATGATTGCGATGGCCGCCGACACGGTTCAGGCGCATCCGACGACCGTGACCGGCTCAATCGGCGTCATTTTTACGAGCATGAATTTCGCGGGATTGATGGAGAAGGTCGGCATCGAGGATCAAACGATCACGGCCGGCGAATTTAAGGATATGGGTTCCCCGTATCGTCGCCTGAGCTCGGACGAACGCGCTCAGCTTCAGTCGATCGTGGATGATATGCATGCCCGATTTCGGAATATCGTTGATCAGGGGCGCCCGGAGCTTTCAACAAAGCAGGTCGCTGAACTCGCGAACGGCCGCATCTACAGCGCGCAGGGCGCGCTCGAAGTGGGCCTGGTGGACCAGCTCGGTACCATCGAAGAAGCTGTGATCGCGATCGAGAATCGCTTGGGAGTCAGCGCATCCCGCGTCGTGAGTTACCACCGCTCTCGAGAGACTCGCCGAAACCTCTACACACGCTCGTATTCAGGCGGCGGATTTTTTCAGTCGCGCGGAGGGGCGTTTTCCGGCGTCGCGGCCGCCGCCTATTCCGGTCAGACCGAAGCGTTAGCACTGCGCGGGCTGGATCGAATTCTTGGGCGCCCCGGCTTTCATTACCTTTGGTGGCCTGGGCTGATGGGGGCCGGCGTCGGGAACTAGCACTGATTTTCCTGGGAATGTGGCCGCCGTCCTGCCCCCCCCCCCTGCCTCGCGACTCCGCCGAGTCCGGTGCTCAGTCGAGCGAGACACGCAGGATGCGATCGCCTTTGAACGAGCCCACAAAGAGCTCTGAGCCGACCTGGAGGCCTACGGTCCCAGCGCCCATCGGAGCGCCCGTGCTCTCATAGATAGGGCCGAGGGGCGTCATGGTTGTGGCGTCGATGGCCTCGATCGAGAAGGGGATCGGGCAGGCGCCGCGGGTCATCGTCAGGCAGGTCTCGAAGTCGGCGGGGTCGAAGCCTTTAAGCGAAGCGACGAGCAATCGCTGGCCGTCGGGTGCCCACGTCACGTTGTCCGGCGAGAAAACGCGCGCGACGCCGAGCTCTTTGCCGGTGGCCACTTCGATTTTTCGGATAGAGTTATTGCCCGAGGCGTTCATGTAGAGAATCGAGCCATCTGGGGAGGCGACGATTCCGTTGGGCATGATGCCGTCGGTGCCGGGAATCTTTTGGTAGCCCCGGGAGGCAGACCAGGAATAGGCGTGCCCAGTCGGTTCAGTGGGCATGCCGTTCGCGAAATCGAGTGCTCCGCGCAGCGAGGCCATCTTCGTTGTATAGAATCCGCCCCGCCGGAGTCCGACCACTTCGTTGAGAGAGGCGTCTTCGGGAGCGGGGACGCAGCCGCGCCACTGGAGTCGCCACTCGTAGTCCGGTGCGCTTCGCTCGACTTCAAAAAATTCGATTGCTTCTCGTTCGCCATGCTGAACGACGAGCAGAGCGAGGCGACCATCCGCTCGCCGGACCAAGTCCATGCCGTGCGCGTTGAACACTTCAGTCGGAGCGGAGGTGCAGGCGGGATCGCCCCAGCCGTCGGTTGCTCGTCCGGCCTGAGAGCCCGCCCGAAAAAGCGAAGTCGTTTTCTCTGACTCGAGATCGAAGAGGATAAGCGCGCCGTTGTGTTCCTCGGCGCTCCCTCCGTACTCGCCGATGATGAGTGCTCCATTGCCCGGGAGCACGACCATGTCCTCTGGATTCGTGAACCCGCAGATCGGGCGGGCATTGTCTTTCGGGACGCAGTCGAGGATTGGGCCACGGGCTGCGGCCGCGGCCGCCTGGGCGGAAGGGGGAACGGCCGGGGAGGCGCAGCTAAGCAAGGCAGTTGGGGCAATCGCCGCCACGGTGACGACGGGCGCGATCCAGCGCCGAATGCGGTTTCGGAAAGTGGGCGTCTTGGGGCTCGGGTTGAAGCGCATATTGGTTCTCTCCTTTGAATGTGGAAACGATAAGCCGCGCGGAGTCGATTCGGAAGTCACTCGGCTATCTACCCGATCGACCCGATCGACCCGATCGATCTGACAGGTACGACCGATCCGACCCAAAGTCTCTTGTTGAGGGTTTGAACCCGATGCCGGCTCGCTACGATCGAATGCATATACTTTCGGGCTGGGAGGAAGAATGGCTGCTGCGCGCGCCGACGAACTATCTGCCGAGGATCTTGTAGGCACGCGAGGCTATGCCGAGCGGGGGTATCCGCACGAGGCGTGGCGAATTCTTCGAGAGGAAGCGCCACTTCGTTATTTCGACATGGCAGAACGGCCGGGGTTTTGGGCGGTGGTCCGGAGAGCGGATCTGCTTTGGTTTTCCAGCCAGCCGGAGCGATTCTTGAACGAGCCTCGGCTCGCGGTCATCCCCGATAGTCCTCCTCCATCGACGACGGGCGAGCTCCGGCGCAGCGTGCGTCACCTCATCAACATGGATCCGCCCCCTCTCTGCCAACGTCGGTGAGACACCAGGACCCTGTTTAATTACTGTAGGGCGGTGGAGTGTAAGGACTAATGACAGAGAGGAAGAAGATGGCCTTGGAAGGGCACCCGGCCCCCGCGCTTGGGGTTGAGGAGCGAAG
>JBDNFB010000047.1:0-3724 GCA_041690055.1 Myxococcota bacterium
CCCGAAAGACGTGCAAAACGGGAGAGCGCCGCAATCAGATCCTCCGACGCTTCCATCGGCCCTGCGCATAACACCCCACGCTCCTGAGTGCGCACGCATTCGACGAGGTCCGCGACATCGGAAGCAGCCGCGACCGCGCGGCCATGCGAGAAGCGGGGTGGAGTAAAGGCGGCTTCCCGCGCGGCGGACTCAGACGAACCCGAAGCGCGCTCGTCCGATATCACGGGCGGTGCCAGAGGTTCACGCAGAGGCCAGTTGAGATGCACAGCTCCAGCCGGCGACCCAACCGGCGATCCGACGGCATTCTCGACCGCACGCGCGGCAAGTTGCGCCGCAAAACGCAATGCATCGTCGCCGCGGACGGGGATAGGCACCTCGGCGACCCATCGCGGATAACGCCCATAAAGACCTTGCTGCTCGATCGTTTGCCCCGCGCCCCAATCCCGGAGTTCCGGCGGCCGGTCTGCGGACAGCACGAGCAAAGGCACGCGCGAGTAATGCGCTTCGATCACAGCCGGCAGATAATTCGCTGCGGCAGTTCCGGACGTACAAACTACAGCCGCGGGACGCCCCGTCGCCTTCGCGAGACCCAGCGCAAAGAAAGCGGCTGCCCGCTCATCGAGTTCAATCCAGGTCCGGAGACCCTCCGTTCGTTCAGCCGAGATGGCAAGCGGCGTCGAGCGCGAGCCCGGCGAAATGACGATATGCCCCACGCCCGCTAAAGCGAGCGCCTGAAAGAAAACTTTCGTGAAAGCGTAGACCGCTTCTGCGTCGGCCTCGAAAGCGCCTGCATGTTCTCGCGGCATAGCACCTGGGTTGCCGACCTCGTCCTTGTTCATTTCTAAATTTCCGTCAGCGGCGCGAGTAATGCGCGCAGCTTGATGCGCGTCTCGACGAGTTCCGTTTTCGGATTCGAGCCCGCAACGATGCCAGACCCCGCGAAGAGCAGAGAGCGACTCGAGATGCCGACCTCCTCGCCATGCAGTCCGTTGCGAATCAGGCCGGAACGCAGCGCGACGCAAAGGTTCCCACCGCCTTCGCCGTCGATCCATCCAACGGGCGCGGCGTACCAGCCTCGGTCCAGTCCTTCGAATCGTCGCAGCCATTCCCGCGCAGGAAGAGAAGGCGCGCCTCCGACCGCAGGGGTCGGATGCATCGCCGCCGCAATCCCGAGCAGATCCGCCGTGTCGGACTCCTCGCCCGCCTCTTGACCTGCCTTCGCACTGGGGACTTCGTGCAAGGTTCCGACGATGCGGGTCTCGAGGTGCTGAATTCCGAAGAGCTTCCGAAGGCTGGGGGACGCGGGCGCAGTGAGCTCGGCACAAAATGGGTCCAGCGCATCCCGAATCGCATCCACTACATAGGCATGTTCCGCGCGTTCTTTTTCTGAGCCGGTGAGCGCTGCCGCGAAGCGCGCGTCTTCCCCCGGCTCACGGCCGCGTGGCGCGGACCCTGCGAGCGCTGCCGTTGAAACCGTGCGGCCCTCAAGACGCACAAGCGTTTCAGGCGTCGCGGCCAGAAACGTGTCTTGCCCTCGCCCAACCGCGAGCAAAGTACAGGTCGGATACAGCCCGCGCAGACGTTCAAGAAATATCGGCACATCGACTTCGCCGTCATGATCAACGCGAAGGGAGCGGGCAAGAACGACCTTCTCGAATTCCCTTGCCTCAATCGCGGCGAGCGCCTGGGAAACCTGTCCCTCAAAAACAAGATGACTTCGATCGGAGCGGACACGGTATTCCGGCCCCGCGCCCTCCCCTTCGTCGAAGCCAATCGCTTCGACCGGATTCGCAAGCGGCGCCGGAGAGCGCTCCTCCTCGGCAGGGCGGCGAGCATAGACCAGCTCCTCGGCGCGCCGCGCGAGCGTGTCAAAGATCGGGCGTTCCTGCGCGCCGGGCTCGATCCGCACGAAGAAGACGGCACGAAGGATCTTGTCCGATCGTTCGATCAGGATCTCGGGCAGAACGAATCGCGCAGCGGGAAAAGCCTTCCAGTCCTCTGAGCGCGGCCCGTCCTCCTCGAAGCCAAAGCCGCCGGTCAAGATCGGGGCAGAGAGCGGTCTCGCTTCGCCGATCCATTCCAGGCGCGATGCCACCGAACGAGCCCAGCTTCGAACGTCGGCGAACCGGCTCTGCCCGGACGCCTCCAGTTCATCAGAGACACCCCAGGCACAGAAGAAGTCGCCGGTCTCAACCGTCTCCCAGTAAAAGCGGTCGCGAGTGCCCGCCGCTGCATAACACGTCAGACCGTCGCCCGGCCCATCGGGCTCGAGCACAGATGCAGTCGTCGCCTCAAGCGCCTCAAGCGCAATGACGCGGGCGAGCCAATGCGTTCGACCAGCCGATGCTGCACGCGCCACCGCATCCCGGACACGCGCCTGCTCGGCGGCGTTCAGCGGGTACAGATGCGGGTCGCGAGCGGCCTTCTCTACACGAGACACGCGGCTCCTCCGCCTACCGGCGTAAGCGGCCCTCGCACTCCGGTCAGAATTTGCGCCGAACCAAGCAGCAGGACTTCTCGGTCGAGTTCCAGGAATCCAGCGCTCGAAAGCATGTCACGAAGCTCATCCGGCGGCGGCAGGTAGGCGGTCGATTGCGGCAGGTAGCGATAGGCTCTCTTGTCGGAGACGATGCCGCCAACCAAAGGAACGAGCCGGTCAAAATAGAGCGAATGCGCCGCGCGGATAGGAGCCCAGGCGGGGCGGCCCACGTCGATCAGAGCGATTCGCCCACCCGGCTTCACGACCCGAGCGATCTCGCGCAAAACGCCTTCGAGCGAAACGAAATTGCGCAGCGCGAAGCCACACGTGACGACATCCGCGGAGGCACTCTTGAAGGGCAGCCATTCGCCGTCGCCCTGCACCGCGCGAAAATCGAGTCCACGTACATGTCCCGAACGCATCATCTGCATGGCGAAATCGACGCCGACGACCTTCGCGCCGCGTTCTTCGACGAGCTCACAGAAATCGCCCGTCCCACACGCGAGATCAATCACCAGCTCGCCGGCCTTGACCCCGATCTTGTCGAGAGAACGTCGCCTCCATCGCTGGTCCATGCCCATAGACATGACTCGGTTGAGCGCATCGTATTTGGGTGCGATGCGATCAAACATCTCGCGCACACGAACGCGCTTATCTTCTCCGGTGGGTAGATCACCTAACGCCACTGAACCTCCAATCGGGCTGCTTGAGTCACTTCGAGCGCCTTTTCGAGCGCGCTTGTATCGCCGTTCGTGTGCAAGCGGGCAAGCGCCCGCGACACGACGGTTCTCTGAAAATGTAGGGCGACGATTTGCGTCGCTTGAGGCAGGAGCCGCTCGAAGACGCGCCGCACGCTCTCTTCATCTTTGCCGCGCGGTTTGCGCACATGATCGTCGAAGAGGTCGATCGCTTGTTCAGCGAGCGCGTCGACATTGGCGGCATGCTGCGCCGCGAGTTCGAGGAGTCGGTCAAGCGGCATGCCCATGCCGAGGATCTCGAGCGCGGCCGCAACCATTTCGAGGTCGGAACGCGGGAAACGCTCTTCGCCCTGGACCTGGATGGGCGAGATCAAGCCCGACCCAATCGCTGCACCGATGAGCGCTTCGGGCACGCCCGTCTCCTCCGCAAGTTCCGCGCGGGAGAGTGTCCCGCCCTTCACGCTCTCGGCGGCGAGCGCATCGAGCAAGCTCTTCGAATCGGGCGCCGCATCGGGGGCGGGGGCGGGGGCAGAGGTGGAGGTGGAGG
>JBDNFB010000048.1:0-37269 GCA_041690055.1 Myxococcota bacterium
ACGAGCAAAATAGAGAACACGGAGCGCGCGCTCAGAAAAGAGAGCGGCCCCGCAGGGACCTATCAGCCAAGGCGTAGAACGAGGGGCAGCGAGACTCAGTCACAGCAGACGGGCCCTACGAGATCGGCGAGACGGACAAGCGTAATTGGACGAAACCTGCTCCAGCAGGGCGGTATCCCTAACTGGGAATTGCACCGGGGAGCGAGAGGAACCGAGTGAAGACTCAAGAGAATAAAGAGAAGTCGGCCGCATCGGACGAACCCGCAGCCAAGAAGAAGGCGGCGGCGAAAGCCGCTCCTAAAGCCTCAACTAAAGCCTCAACTAAAGCTTCAACTAAGGCTCCAACTAAGGCTCCAACTAAGGCTGCTGCCAAAGCCTCCGCTAAGACTGCAACCCAGTCCGAGGCGAAGGCCCCCGCTAAGTCTGCCAAAACAGTCGCCTCCAAAGCTGAGACGGCTGCGGCTCAGGCGAAGATTGCCGCAAAGTCTTCGACGAAGACCGCGGCCAAGAAGCCCGCTGCGAAGAAGGCGGAGGCCAAACCCGCCGAGACGACGGAAAAGGTCGATCCGAAAGCCGTGATTGCGGCGGCGACGGACCCGAAGGCTGCCGACGCGAAGGCGACGGGTACCAAAGATGCCAAGGGCGCCAAGGATGCCAAGGGGGATACCCACGGTGCCACGGCGGTGGTTGCGGCTGATGAGCTCGACCCGGGCCGTGAGCGGCGCCCACTGGAATCCTATTTCCAGGAGATCGGTGGCACTCGCACGCTGAAGCGCGAAGAAGAAGTCGTGCTCGCGAAGGATCTTGAGGCGGCGACTGCGGCGCTTCGGGATGCGCTCTACGCGATCCCGATTTCAGCGAAGCATGTCGTGGCACGCTGGGATGCGCTCCGCGCGCTGTCCCACACGGGTGCGAAGCTTTCTGAATCGGTTGGCGACGAAGAGACGGGCGAGATCGCTGCGCGTGTTGAGCGCGCGGTAAAGAAGCTGCGCACGCAGCTGAACGATCGCGAGAAGAAGCTTGAGAAATCAGGCCTCGAGTACTCGGACACGCTTGAGAAGATCGACGCCAAGGTCCACAAGGAAATGCATAGCGCTCAGCTTTCGCTGGCCCTTCTACACGAGCTTCGTGAGAAGAGCATCTTCCTGTCTGCGGATATGAGACGGGCGCGCAAGCGAACCAAGAAGCTCACCGAACTCGAACTGGAAGCCGGCGTTGAGAAGAAGCGCATGCTTGAACTCACGAATGCGGTCGAAGATGCACACGACGCGATGTCCACGGTCAAGAACCGCTTTATCGAGCATAACTTGAAGCTCGTGGTCGCGATCGCGAAGGACTACCGCAACCTCGGCCTGTCATTCCCGGATCTCATCCAGGAAGGCAACCTCGGTCTGATTCGTGCGGTCGAGAAGTTCGACCATCGACGCGGCTTCAAGTTCTCGACCTACGCTGTGTGGTGGATTCGTCAGGCACTCGTCCGCGCAATCCAGAACCATTCGCGCACGATCCGCCTGCCCTCCCATGTGCATGACCGGCTGCAGCGCAGCCAGCGTGTGCGCGCGGAACTCACAGGCAAGCTCGGTCGCGAACCCACGCCGGCGGAACTCGCTCCGGCGCTTGGGACGGACACGGATTCGCTCGAAGCCCTCGACCGACTTTCGCGCGAGGCCATCTCGCTGGAAAGCAACGTCGCGGGTACGGAGAAGCGCCTCGAGGACTTCGTCCCCGATGCGACGGCGAGTCGACCGGACGGCGGCATCGACGATGACCGAATGCGCATGGGCGTGGGCTCGCTGATCGGCAGCCTGACTCCGCGCGAGCAGCTCATCCTTCGCCTGCGCTACGGCCTGGGTGGTGAGGAAGAGCATACGCTCGAGCAGATCGGCCAGTCTCTTGGCTTGTCTCGTGAGCGCGTTCGGCAGCTCGAAGCTCGGGCGCTGAAGAAGTTGCGCGAGACGCAGCCGGCTCAGCGACTTCATCCGATCCTGGAGCCCTAGAGCTCAATAGAGTTCAGCTCCCGACGAAACAGAAACGCCCCCTTCATTCGAGATGAAGGGGGCGCTCGCTTTTGTGAACTGAGTTGCAGCGAAAGCGAGGCGAATCAGGGCAGCAGCGCCGCGACCGTTCGGTTCTCAAGACCAGAAAGAAACTCCGCTTTCTCCCCGGGCGCGTAACGAATCACGCGATGCTTCGGCGTCAACAGAAAGAGCGGCCGCGTCGAGGAATCCGAGCGTTCGATCCGCCGCCGCAGCGCAGACCCAAGCCCTTCATTCGCGCGGTCGAGCGAAGCCCGGCCCGAGCGGGGATGCAACACGTAGCTCGCCACGTCCGCCTCCTGATATTCGAAACGCACAATCAGCGCAGCGGTCGACCAGATCGTTTCTCGAGAATGTGCCGGCTCCCGGTAGCTGAAGCCTTCTCCGACACGGAAGATCGTGCCCGCCCGGATGCGCCCGCGGTAGCGAAGGTCCTTTTCGAGCGAGGCGAATCGGAGGGCATCGAATGCGGCCTCCTCAACGCTCGAAAAGACGGTGCCAGGGCCCTGTGCTTCAGGTTCCGCGGCCTCGACCGAACGGTTCCATGCCGCCGCTGGACCAGCCGCGAGACTGAGTAAGAGGCCAATCGCTAAGAGCGCGGGCCAGACTGCGGAGAATGTCGAACGCCGAGGCGGACCCGTGGCGGCGGCCTGAATCAAAGTAGAACGAGCGTCGGGCCGAAGCTCAGATGCTTTGGACATTTGGGGTACCCCTTTTCAGGGGCGCGTGAGAAATACAATCGTCCTGATCCACGAGTAGGACAATGCCAAATTCTGGATATAATTGTTTCCCATGAGCAACAATGAATCGACGCTCAACATCGTGGGAATGCTCGCGTTTTCCCGTGTCGTCCAGCTCGGAAGCTTCACGAAAGCCGCCCGCCAGCTCGGCCGCTCCAAGGCCTCCATCAGCCGTGAGATCTCCGCTCTCGAAGAACGCCTGGGCACACAGCTCCTGCGCCGCACAACCCGCAGCATGAGCCTGACCGAGATCGGGGAGGTCTTCTACGAGCGCTGCCTCCGTGTCGTCGAGGAAGCCGAGGCCGCAGAGCTTTCCGTGAGCCGCCTGCGCGAAGCGCCTCATGGCGTGATCCGGGTCGCCGCCCCCATGTCCTTTGGGCACCTCGAAATCGCGCCACGCCTGTACCGCTTCCTCGACCGCTACCCGCAGATCCAGGTCGAGCTCGAACTCACGGACCGTTCCGTCGACCTCGTCCACGAGCGCATCGATCTATCGATCCGCATTCGTCGCCCTCGAAACCAGACCTACGTAATGCGCCGACTCTGCCCCATCCGCGGACTCCTCGTCGCCTCCCCCGAGTACCTCCAGCACAATGCCGCCCCCGAAGACCCCGCTGATCTCACACGACATAACTGCCTCACCTTCCGCGGCCGCAGTGAAGCCTGGGATTTCTCCACCGGCCAACGCATCGAAGTGTCGGGAAATCTTCGCGCCGATAACGGAGACGCTGTCCGGCAGGCCGCCCTCGCCGGCGTTGGCGTGGCCTACTTGTCGAGCTTCATCGTCGCGGCCGATGTGCGGGCCGGACGCTTGGCGCCACTCCTGATTGACCAGGTTCATCCGGGCTCAGCTTGCTTCGCGGTCTACTCGGAGAGTCGACACATATCGCCCAAGGTGCGGGCCATGATCGATTGGCTGGTCGAAGATCTCGGGGACGAGCCGAGCTGGGATGCGGGCTTGCCAATCGAGGGAAGACGGCCAGGCAAGGCCTATCTCGGAGGGAATTGATCCGTCCTGCCCGAGCCTATGCGAGCGACGACCAAACCAAAAACGCACCACCCGCCGCCCAGCAATACCAGGCCCAGTGATGAAAGAGGCTCTTATCGAGCATCTTCACAAAGAGCCAGATCGCCAGAATGCCCGAGATCAGCGCTGTTGCGAAGCCCACGCCAATGCTCGCGAGGGCTTCGGGCTCAGCCTGGGCAAGATCCGGCAGCATAAGCACTGCGGCCCCGCTGACTGCGATTACGCCTAACAAGAATGAGAATTCAGCGGCTGCGAGCGGTGCGATGCCCAGCGCCAGCGCGATCGCCACTGTCGAACCGCTGCGCGAGATGCCCGGCAGGATCGCGAAGGCCTGCGCACAGCCAATCGCGAAAGCGACGCCCCAGCTCGGCACGAGCGCCGTCGCACTCGACCCCGTCCACCGCGTGCTGAAGACGATGCAGCCCGTCACAAGGAGCGCGACTCCGACGAGGATCGGGTTGGAAAACTGCTCGCTGATGAAATCGTTGGCGGTGATGCCGACGACACCGGCCGGGACACTGCCGAGAGCGAGCTTGCCGACGTATTCGAGGGCCTCTTGCTGCCGCGTGAAAAAGCCGACGATCAGCTCGAGGATGCGCTTGCGGTAAAAAATCACGATCGCGACGAGGGTCGCGACGTGAACGGCGACCTCAAAGAGCAGCCCCTCGGACTCTCGCCCCCCAAAGAGGGCCTGGGCCATGGCCAGATGCCCCGAGCTCGAGACGGGAAAGAACTCCGTCAGCCCCTGCACAATGCCGAGCAGGGCTGATTCAATCGCGTTCAAGACGAGTTCCTCGGACTTTGCGGGCAGCGGTCCATTTCTGGAGACGCGCGGCACCGGGAATCCTGCGGGCGGGGGGGGGCAGCGAAACAGCCTACCGAATCGGCCGTCCGGACGAGTCGCCGAAGGGCAATCTTTAGGACGTGGACTGAAGATTGCGCCTAGGGGATGAGGATAGAAATTCGGCTGCCCCCGGCCGTCCTAAGCCAACTGAATGCCACCTCATTTCAGAATCCGTGCCAGGCGCAATCTTCGGTCCACCTCTTACGAATTGGGGGCGAAGCGATTCCCGGACTGCTAAAAATCGCGCCATGGAAATCGCATGCCTCGACCTGGAGGGGGTCCTGATCCCCGAAGTTTGGATCAATTTTGCAGAGCGCACGGGAATTGATGCGCTCAAGGCGACGACTCGGGATATCCCGGACTACGACGAGCTGATGACCCAACGTCTGGCGATCTTGCGGGAGCACAAGCTCGGCATCGCGGATATCCAGGATGTGATTGCGGGCATGGATCCGCTGCCGGGCGCGGGCGACGCGCTCGACTGGCTCCGCGAGCGCTTCCAGGTAGTGATCCTCTCCGACACCTTCTACGAATTCGCCGAACCCTTCATGCGCAAGCTGGGCTGGCCGACGATTCTCTGCCATAAGCTGGAAATCGACGGGGACGGCATGATCACCGACTACAAGATCCGCCAGCCCGACCCAAAGCGCGCTTCGGTAAAGGCCTTCCACTCGCTCAAGTACCGCTGCATCGCCACCGGCGACTCGTACAACGACACGACGATGTTAAGCGAGGCTGAGGCGGGCATTCTTTTCTGCCCGCCGCAGAACGTGATCGATGAGTTCCCGCAGTTCCCCGTGGCCAAGAGCTATGCCGAGCTGCAGAACGAGTTCGCCAAGGCCTCGCTCCGCGATCTCTAGCCTTGTTCGGGCCACTCGGCTCCGCGCAGAACGACTCTCCGAACTAGACGCTGAGCCGCGCTTCAAAATTGCGAACACCTTCGTGCTTGAACATGGGGTTGTCCGCCGGCTGGTAGGTCAGGACAATGGCGCGGCGGGCGCGATCTGACAGGTTCGGCTCGCTGCCGTGGACCGTGTGCGCGCTGAAGACGACGAGGCTGCCGGCCGGCAGCTCCGCGAGCCATTGGGTCTCCTCGTCGAACTCGGCCGGGTTCGTGAAGAGCGGCGCAAGGCGCGTGCCGTCATCAAGTCCAGGGAGGAAGCCGCGCCTGTGACTTCCGGGGATGAGACGAAAGCAGCCGTTCTCCCGGTCTGCGTCGTCGAGGGTAATCATGACGTTTGGCAGCTGATCGCAATGCCCGCAGACATGACTCCAATACGGAGAGTCTTGATGCCAGCGAAACCCGGAGCCCTCGCGCGGTCGTTTGAGATTGATTTTGTCGGTCCAGAGGGCAATTCGGTCGGCTTCGAGCACACCGCAAAGGGGCTGTACGATCCGTGGGTCTTCGATTAGACCTTCAAAGACATCGTCGAGATGATGGAAGGGTTCGATCACGCGGATCGTCTTTGAGCCCTCGCTATGTTCGAATTGCACAGTCGACCGATCGGCCTCGACATAGCGGTTGCCGTCGATTTCGTAGTCGCGCTCTTTCGCGGCTTCCGCTCGAGCAGTGGCCTCGGCGACTTCATCCGAGGCCTGCGCGGCCCGGCCCACAACGCGTTCGGCAGCGGCCCGAAAAGCTTCGAGATCCGCCGCCCCAAAAGCCGCTTCGCGCGCGAAGAAGCCCTGCTCTTCGTACTGCGCGCGTTCCGTTTCCTGAAGTGCGTGGTCCATAAATGAAGGGTCCTGCGTTTTCGCGAAGCCGTGTTCGTGCAACCGCTGCGCGGTCTGCCCTATCGAAGCAATCGAAGCAATCGAAGCAACTGACGCGATCGGCGCAAAATAGCCGCTACAGCCGCTTCCGCTTGTTTGCCTCAAGGACGCGCTTGCGCAGCCGAAGTTCAACGGGCGTCACCTCAAGCAGCTCGTCGTCCTCGATCCAACCCAGCGCTTCTTCGATCGTGAGCTTCTTGGCGGGCGTAATGATGACGTTCTCGTCTCGGCCTGAAGCGCGCATATTATCGAGCTTCTTGGCGCGCGTGAGGTTGACGTTGAGATCGCCCGGACGCCGACTCTCGCCGACGATCTGGCCCGCATAGACATCCACACCTGTGGTCACAAAGAGCATCGCGCGCTCCTGAATCTTGAAGATTGCATGCGGCGTCGTGCGTCCCTGCTCGGTACATACCAGCGGGCCGACCCCGCGGCCAGGCAGGGCCTCGACCATCGGCTCAAAACCCTCGACACTTCGGTAGAGGATGCCTTCCCCGCGCGTATCCGTCAGGAACTCGCCGCGATAGCCGAAGAGGCCGCGACTCGGCACGATGAAGCGCATCTGAACACGGTCGCCGTTGTGCTCCATGCCGTCCATGCGCCCTTTGCGCTGCGACAGCTTCTCCATCACGGATCCAGCGGCGTTCTCAGGCACATCGGCGATCACTTCTTCGACCGGCTCACATTTCACGCCGTCGATCTCGCGCACGATGATCTCGGGGCGCGACACCGCAAACTCGTATCCTTCGCGGCGCAGCGTCTCGATCAGCACAGCGAGCTGGAGTTCGCCTCGGCCCGACACCGCAAAGGTGTCGAGTTTTTCGGTGCGCTCGATCTTGATCGACACATTCGACATCGCTTCGCGATCAAGACGTTCCGCGATCTGGCGGCTGGTGACGTACTTGCCCTCACGGCCCGCGAAAGGCGAGTTGTTAACGGACAGAGAGACTCGAATCGTCGGGGGATCAATCGCAATGCGCGGCAAGGGATCGGGCTTGCCCGGATCGCAGACCGTGTCACCCACCTGAATCGATTCGACGCCCGCCACAATCACAATGTCGCCGGCGCGTGCTTCTTCGATATCGACCCGGTCGACACCACGGGTACCGAAGAGCTTGGTAATCCGGAACTGATCCGGCGTGCCTTCCTCGGGGATCCGGATCGCCTGCTGGCCGCGCTTCATGCGGCCGCGCATCATGCGACCGATCACGAGACGTCCGACAAAGGGGTCGTAGCCCAAAGTGACGGCCTGAAACTGCAGCGGTCCGTTTTCATCCACCATCGGCGGCGGCGCATGTTCAATAATCGCGTCCAGGACCGGAATCAGATCCTTCATCTCGCCGCCGTACTCGCGGGAGGAAATGCCATTCTTCGCCGAGGCATACACGACGGGGAATTCTAGCTGCGTATCGTCGGCGCCCAGTTCGACCAGAAGATCGAAGACTTCGTTCACGACTTCTTCCGCACGCTCTTCCGCGCGATCGATCTTGTTCACAATCAAAATCGGACGGAGGCCATGTGCGAGAGCCTTGCGCAAAACGAATCGCGTTTGCGGCATGACGCCTTCGTAGGCATCGCAGAGCAGAAGACACGCGTCCGCCATTCCGAGCACGCGTTCCACTTCGCCGCCGAAGTCGGCATGGCCGGGCGTATCGACGAGCTGAATGCGCACGCCTTCGTATTCAATCGAAGTGCTCTTCGACTGAATCGTGATGCCGCGCTCGCGCTCGATGTCGCCGGAGTCCATCACGCGGTCTTCGACGGCGGCATGTTCGTGAAATGCACCACACTGACGGAGCAGACCATCGACGAGCGTAGTTTTGCCGTGGTCAACGTGAGCGATGATGGCGACGTTGCGCAGATCGGTGCGCGGGGTTTTTTCGGACGAATATTCAGACATAACACTTCTCGCGTGGGGCTTCTCGTCATGCGACGACGATGAAACCTGGAATAGAATCTCGCGGCTAATCGCGCGACTAAAACTAGAGGGGGCCGAGTCGAGCCGGAGCCTGGACTCTGCCCCTAACTCTGCATTGGCCAACCCTTACTAAACCTACGAAGTCTAAGAAGCCTACGAAGTCTCGCTTCGTAACTGCAGGGTAGGGGCTCGGGTGAGCTGGATATGGATATGAACGGACCGCATGGGGATCGGATGTGCCTTGTCGCCCCCCGGCGAAGGCGCGCGGAGGCTAGCGCAGACGGAGCCAAATGCCCGTTTTCACGGAACTTTCACCCCAATCGAGCGCCGCTCGGCCCATGAAGCCATAGGATCCGGGTCCAAGCTTTGACCCCCAGGAAACGGAGAAAACCCGTGAGCGCTGAGACCGCCGTAACAGACGCCACACGCGATGCCGTGCTGGAAGCCTCAGGTGCGGAAGCAACCCACCCCGAGGGCTTCTGGCGCCGCCAGGAAACGCTTTCCGCGGCGATCTATTGGACAATCCACGCCAGCTGCCTGTTCGCGTTCTGGACCCAGGTGGGGCCTCTCGAGATCACGCTTTGCCTCGGGCTCTTCTGGCTCCGCCTTTTCGGGATTACCGGCGGCTACCACCGCTACTTCGCACACAAGACTTTCAAAACGAGCCGCGCCTTTCAATTCGTCCTCGCTTTCCTGGGCGCTGCCGCCACCCAAAAGGGGCCCCTCTGGTGGGCCGCTGGGCATCGCCGACACCATCGCTACTCCGACCAGGAGGGCGATCTCCACTCGCCCCGCAAGGGATTTTGGTGGGCGCATCAGGGCTGGGTTTTTGATGGACGCTGGGACGACACGGAATTCGACCGCATCGGCGACTTCGCATCGCAACCCGAGCTCATGTGGCTAAATCGCTGGCATATCGTTGCCCCGATCACCGCCGCCGTGGGGTGTTATGCAATCGGCGGTTTTTCCGGACTCGTCTGGGGCTTCTCGATTTCGACCACCCTCCTCTGGCATTCGACGTACACGATCAATTCCCTGGCTCATCGCTGGGGAAGCCAGCGCTACGAGACGGGCGACGATAGTCGGAACAATGCCTTCCTCGCGCTGCTCACCCTCGGCGAGGGTTGGCATAACAACCACCATCACTACATGGCGTCGGCGCGCCAGGGTTTCTTCTGGTGGGAGATCGACATCACGTACTACATCCTGCGCGGCCTCCAGGCAGTCGGCTTGATCTGGGAGATACGCGAGCCCCCGACCAGCGTGCGACTTCCGGCCCAAAGAGCCCGCGGGACCAAAATGGCCGTCTGAGGTGCGGGGCGCCTCCCTGCGACCGACTCAGCCTTCCTGACGAGCCCAGGAAACCTCCCGTTGTTCATCCAATCTTCACTCAGGTCCGTGCGAGAAGGGGTCGATCCGAGGCATGATCCGCGCGGCCGCATGCTGCTGGCTCGCTGCGATGAAGAGAGTGCGAGACGCCCAGGATGCTGCGGCTAATCCCACGGACCCCACGGACCCCACGGAACCCACGGAACCCACGAGCTCCAGGGGCCCCACACTCTACGAGGCGCACTCAACGTGAAAATGGACGGACCCGATCGTTTTTTGAACCGCGAGCTCTCCTGGCTGGCATTCAACGAACGCGTCCTCGCGCTGGCGGCGGATCCAGACCTCGAACTGCTCGAACGTGCAAAATTCCTGGCGATTTTTGCGAGCAATCTCGACGAGTTTTTCCAGGTCCGCGTCGCCGGCCTGAAAGAGCAGCTCGCGGCGGGCATCGTGGCGGCCTCGCCCGACGGACGAAGCCCCTCCGAGCAGCTCTTCGAAATCCAGGCCAAGGTCACGCAGCTGGCACGAACCCAGCAGCAGCTGCTCAAAAAGGAGATCCTGCCGGCTCTCGCCGAAGAAGGCCTCCGAATCATCAGCTGGAAAGCCCTTTCACAGCGCGACCGACGCCATTTGCGCAGCTTCTACGACCGCGAGATCCAACCTGCCCTCACCCCCCTCGCCGTCGACCCGGCGCATCCCTTCCCCTGGATCTCCAATCTCTCTCTCAATCTCGGCATGCTCGTTCTCGACGAGAGCAGCGGCCTCCGCCGCTTTGCCCGAGTCAAGGCCCCAGCGGCCCTACCCCGCCTGATTCCACTTGAAGACGGCGAACGCTGGCTCCCACTTGAACAGCTCATCGCGACACAGATCGACGATCTCTTTCCCGGAATGAAGGTCCTCTCGACGCATACGTTTCGAGTGACGCGAGATGCCGCGCTCCTGATTGACGAAGGTGAAGCAGACGATCTCCTCTCAGCCATTCAGTCTGGGCTGCATCGCCGACTGCGCGTGAACGACGCTGTCCGCCTCGAAGTCGAAAAGGGCATGTCCGAAGAGATTCGCGACCTCCTCGTCGAGGAACTCGAGCTCAGTTACCTCGATGTGTATACCCAGAATACGCTGCTCGATGCGACCTGCCTTTGGCAGCTCTATGCGGCGGACCGGCCGGATCTCAAGGCGAAGCCGTGGCGCGCGATCACGCAGAAGCGCCTCCAGAACATTGGTACCAGCGAAGATCGCGAAAATATCTTCGACGAAATCCGGCGCGGCGATGTCATGGTCCACCATCCGTACGATTCCTTCGCAACTTCGATGGAGGCCTTCCTAGAAAGCGCAAGCGAGGACCCTAACGTTGTCGCGATCAAGCACACGCTCTACCGCACAGCAGGCAGCAAGAACCGCGTCGTGCGCGCACTCATCCATGCCGCCCAGGCCGGCAAGGAGGTGGTCGCCCTCATCGAGCTGAAGGCCCGCTTCGACGAACAGTCGAATATCGAATGGGCGCGCAACCTCGAAGCCGCGGGCGTGAACGTCGTCTACGGCATGGTCGGCCTGAAGACCCACGGTAAGGTCGTCCTCGTGATTCGGCGCGAAGCGGACGGGCTAAGGCGCTACTGCCATATCGGGACGGGCAACTACAACCCCGAGACCGCACGAATCTACGAAGACATCGGGCTGCTCACGGCCTCCGAAGAGATCGGTGCCGAGGTCGGCCAGCTCTTCAACCATATGACCGGATACAGCGCCCCTATCCCGGCAAAGCATCTCTTACTCGCGCCCGACAGCCTGCGCAGCGGCCTCCTCGAGCGCATCCGCGCAATCGCCGAGGAGCCCGGCGGAGAGATCACGATCAAGGTGAACGGGCTCTCCGATCCCGAAATGATCGAGGCGCTCTACGCCGCCTCCCAAGCCGGCGTGAAAATCGACCTCCTCGTGCGCGGAGTCTGCTGCCTTCGGCCTGGACAGCCTGGACTCTCCGAAAATATTCGTGTGCGTTCCGTCGTCGGCCGCTTCTTGGAACACTCCCGCGTGTACCGCTTCCTCAAAGGGAACGGCGAAGAACAGCTTTTCCTGGGCTCCGCGGATCTCATGACACGAAACCTCGACGGACGAATCGAAGTCCTGGCACCCATCCTCGATGACGACCTGAAGAAGCGCGTGCGGGAGATTCTTTCAGTCGGCCTCGACTCGAAGGCCTGCGCCTGGAAGCTGCAGTCGGACGGGACATGGGTTCAAGTACCGAAATCCGATGGTTTCGATGTCCAGCTCCGATTACAAGAACTCGCCGATAAGCATTGACCCGCCCGTCGGTCCGGTCGATATTGGGGCTGGGGGGGGGCTGTAATTGCGTTTGTACTTGGTGCGACCTGCGCGCGCCGAGCGGCGATCAGAATGGTCGGGACCGGATGGCACGCGTCCGCTGACTGAAGAAGGTCGCGCTCAGGCGAAGGCCATGGCGGATTGGCTTGGCCAGTTCTCCTTCGACGCCCTTGCGTGCGGGCCCGCTCTCCATCATCGCGAGACCCTCGCTCCTCTCGCCGAAGCCACGGGCAAGAATCTTCTGATCGATGACCGCTTCGACCCCGAAGCGCCCCGGAGCGAACTCGTCGAGCGAATCCTCGAGTTAGGCGAGTCCGGAGCGATCGTCTGTCTGAGTCGACCGATCCTTCAAGAAGTGCTCAGCGCCCTCGTCGGCCCCGCCTCTTTTGATATCGAGTCGCCGTGTGAGCGGGGGGCGGCCTGGTTCATCGAAGGCGAGCCGCGTCGAGCGACCTATTTCGCGCCACGCGGCGCTGCGCGGGATCTTGGCGAACCGATTGCGCCCCTCGAAGCCCTGACTCTTTTCAACACAGGTTCGCCGAATTCCAAAACAGGTTCGCCGAATTCCAAAACAGGCTCGCCGAGTTCGAAGAAAGCCGGAAAACGCCCCGCAAGCGCTGGGAGTGCCGAGGGATCGCGCGTGGCCGTCCTCGATATGGGCAGCACGTCCTTCCATCTCCTGGTCGCCGAATGGACGCCGGAAGGCGAGCTCCGCCGAATTGGCCGTGACCGCGTCATGCTGCGCATGGGTTCCGAACTCGCCCGCTCCTCGCGCGTCTCCCCAGAGCTGCTGGATCGAAGCATCGACGCTGTACAGAGCCTCTGCGCCTTCGCGAAGGAGCATAAGGCCGAAAAGCTCGTCGCCGTTGGCACAGCCGCACTTCGCGACGCGAGCAACGGCCCCGACGTCATCCGCGCACTCGAGGCTGCGATCGGCGGCCCAGTGCATCTTCTCTCCGGCGAAGACGAAGCACGTATCGTCCACCGCGCCATCCGCGCGCGCATCGATCTCGGCCGCGATGTCCACCTCGGACTCGATCTCGGCGGCGGCAGTCTCGAAATCATCCTCGGCCGAGGCAATGACGTCCTCCTCGCCAAGAGTCTGCCGCTCGGAGTGACGCGGCTCCACGGCACGATCGTGCCTTCCGAGCCTCATGACAAAGACGATCTCCGGGCGCTGCGACACTCCGTTCGCGAAGAAATGGCTCCGGTCCTCGAGGAGATCAAAGCGCTGGCCCCCGTCGATTGCATCGCGGTCGGTGGGACGGCCCGCGCACTTTGCCGAGTCTTATTGCGCGAGCAGCAAGGCGCGGACGCTCCCAAGAGAGGCTCCGCTGAACTTGAAGTTCGAGGCCGGCGACTGGAACGTACAGCCCTCGCGGGCCTGGGTCGCGAACTGGCCGCACAAACCCTCGAAGAGCGACTCGAGCGCCCGGGCGTCAGCTCGCGACGCGCGGACCTCTTGCCCTTCGGTGCCGAAATCCTGACCAGCGTGCTCTCGTTGCTCGAGATGCGGACGCTCACCGTCTGCGATTGGGGCCTGCGCGAGGGCGTCTTGCTCAACCTGATCGATTCCGAGCAATAGACTCCCCGCATCGAACCGCCGACACGCAGGGCCAGCGAGAGTTGAGTCTCGTTAGATCGAGCCGGGCTGAGTCAGGTTGAGCCGGGGCGAGGGCCGGGGTGAGTCCGGTCTAGTTCGGGACGGACCAAACTACCCGGGTCAGCGCCTCGCCCCCCGCGTCCTCCGCGGAGGTCGCCTCCACGCGACCTTCGAGTTCTCCAAGCAAGACCCGTGCGATCGCCAGCGCAAGAGGCCGCTCGCGACGCGGCGACGCGTCCGAGAGGTCCTCCTCCGGTGCATTGTCTTCAAAGACGATCGAGGATTCGTGTTCTCCGGCAACGAATGCCACTCGGACACGTCCCTTCCCGCCTTTGCGCGACTGGACCTGGGCAAGCGTCGACCCGAGCCAAGCCATCAAGAGATGATGGAGCCAACCCACGGCAGGTGCAGGATGCGAAGCGTTCTCGGGCAATTCGAAGGTCAGCTCTGCGCCGCGGGTTCCCTGGTCGCTCAGTTCCTGCCGGACCCCGGCCAAGATTCCAAGCCAGCTCAGCGCTCCCGAGGAACGCTCGCCAGGCACAACGAGAGGCCGAAGCAATCCGAGCAATGCACCTGAACGCCCCGCCATGCTGTCAATTTCCACAGACGTACGCGCCAGCTCCCGAGGATCTAGATCGTCATCGAGCAGATGGGCCTCAAGGCGGATTCCGCCGAGGTGATTGCCGAGCTCATGGGCGATCGCGAGAACCAGCTCGTGTCGCGCGCCGAAATCAAACGCCAAATGAGTTCCCCCCGCTCGCCTTTCCTGAAAGAGCGGCGACTCTTACACTGCGGAAGGTAGTGCGACTGCTCCGTCGATTCGAGGTGCCCAGCGAGAATCCGTGTAGGGTTTCCAAAAGGCCCACTTGACCGAAATAAGAGAGTCGAAATCACTTTCCAAAGTCGCGCCCAGACGCACGACTGACGCACGACGACTCTAGATCGGCAATCGCCGATCCCCTCCAAGGATCCATAGAAGCCCAATATGCAGAGCGCCTTTCTTCGCGGAAGAGAACATCAAAAAGTCGGCGGACTCGCCGTCGAAGCGGAGGGGCCTGCTGCCATCGCTCTTTCGAGGGGCGGCGCACGCAAGACCTACAAGCATACGGATCCCAACGAGGACTGCGTTGCTTTCGCGCTTGGTGACGGGGGCCAGGTCTTGGTCGCTGCAGACGGACATCATGGAGAACTGGGCTCCGAAGCCGCAGTTGCGCGAATTCTCGAGGAATTCGCTGCGCCCTGGACAGGTGCGGCCCCGCCCGCGAGCAATGAAGGAGAATGGCGTGAACTCGGCCTCGACGCTCTCGAACGGGCGAACCATGCCATTCTCGAGATCGCGGGCAAGAACCAGATCCCGCCCGCGCCGACGACCTTCGTGCTGGCCCTGATTCGACCTGCCGACGATATCCTGCTTCACCTTTCGGTCGGTGATAGCCATCTCTTTGCCGTGGATGAGCAGTCGGCAACCGATCTCGGGGGCCGAGATCCATCCTGGAAATTCACGCCCTTCCTTGGATATGAACAAGCCAATCGCGAAACGATTGAGAAATACAGCCAAATCGGCGTCCGCGGTTTGCGGGACCTACGAGCCATCATTCTCGCCACCGACGGCCTTTCAGAACCGGGCATTGGCGTAAAAAGCCCGCCCACAACCGTGCTGGAGAAGGTCTCGCACGTCGAGAGCGACGTGAAGCCCAATCGGCGCGCCGTCGAAACTTGCCGAGGCGTGGTCGAGGAAGCCATGCGCGCGCATGTCGCACAAAAGGCCGGGGATAATATGGGCTGCTCCGTCGTCTGGCTCGGGGAGTAGACAGGCTGCCCACTCACGCGGCGGGGAGTGGGTGTGGTGTAGGCGGCGGAAGTAGGAAGACGGACCCGGCCTAGACCCGCTCCGCCACATACTCGGCGATCGCGAGCGCAGCGGTTAGGCCAGGCGACTCGATGCCGACACAGGCGATGAAGCCGGGCGCGCCATGCGCCGAGGCCTCTTCAACGACGAAGTCGCGAAAGGCCTCACCCGGCGCTGCGAGCTTTGGGCGTATCCCCGCGTAGTCAGGGACCAGTCGCGCCCCCGAGAGCTTCGGCAGATAGCGCGAAATCGCTTCGCCGAAACGGCTCTCCTTTTCCGCATCGACCTCGAAATCCCAAGTGTCACTCGCAGCACTCCCCGGCGCCTCGACGTACTGCACGTCGGGTCCGAAGCGAATCTGACCCGCGAGATCGAGCGTGGCGTGAATCCCGAGGCCCGCTTGTTGCGGCAAAGGATAGACCAAACGCTGAAGCGAAACGCGAGCGGGCGCGGGCAGGCCGGGGGCGAGCTTGAAATAGTCGCCTTTGCAGGGATGCTGGCGCCAACCCAGTGCATCGATCGGCAGCCCTGCCAGCGCCGCCACGCCATCCGCTGCAAGCCCCGCTGCATTGACCACGACGCCGACATCAATTGACTCGAGCTGCCCCGCCGCACTGCACGTCTCGACTCGCCACCCGAAGCTCTGCGACTGGAGCGAAAGGACGGCGCTCCCCAAAACGACGACCGCGCCCTCGGCCTCCGCCGCGGCCTGAAGCGAAAGACAAAACGCATGGGCATCCACGATTCCTGTCTCTCGCGAAAGCAGCGCCGAGCGAGCCACAACGTCCGGCTCAAGCCGCGCCACGTCCGTCGCATCGATGCGTGTTAGGCCTTCGACACCATTCGCCTCGCCGCGTGCGAGCAGATCGTCGAGGGCCGGCTCTTCGTCGGGCTGGGTGGCCACGACGAGCTTCCCGACCTTGCGATGGGGCACGGATCGATCGACGCACCACGCATAGAGACGCTCTCGCCCTTCGACGCAGAACCTCGCTTTCAAGCTATCTTTCGGGTAGTAGAGACCCGCGTGAACAATCTCGCTATTGCGACTCGTCACGCCGCGCGCGATCCCGGACTCGGCTTCTAGGACCAGAACCGAACGCCCGCGCTTCACGATCGCAGCAGCGACGGCAAGCCCCACAACGCCAGCCCCCACGATGGCCACATCGAAACCGTCCTCCGCGCGCCGCGCGGGGCGGCTAGAGGGCCTCGCCGAACTCTGCCTGGTAGAGGTTGCCGATTGCATTCAAGTCGAGCTCAATGCTCTGCGGCCCAGGCCGCGCCACCTTAAGCGCGCCCATCAGGCTGCCAAGACGCGCGCCCTTATTCACGCTCAAGCCGTTCTTCAGGGCATACAAAAGCCCTGCCCGGTACGAATCGCCACAGCCCGTCGGATCAATCACTTCGGCTGCCTTCACCGGCGCGATCTCGACTCGGTCTGATTCCAATACCAGCCCCGCATCCAGCCCGCCCTTGCGTACAAGCGATCCCCTCTCGCCGAGCGTCACGATCAAAGCCCCCACGCGTTCGGCGATCCCGTCTTCATCGAGCCCGGTCTTGTCCTTCGTGAGTTCCCATTCATAATCATTCACGATGTAGACCGCGGCCCCGGTCAGCGCCTCGAGCAGCACGTCCTTGTCGAGAATCGGCAGTCCTTGCCCCGGATCAAAAACGCAAGTCGTCCCCGCCGCCTTCAAGTCCCGCGCATAGTCGATCATCGCCTGCCGACCGTTAGGCGACACAATTCCGATATCAAACGCTTCTTTGACATCAGCGATCCGCGCTTCGTGCGCGCTGTCCATCGCGCCCGGATGAAACGAGATGATCTGGTTATGACTGAGATCCGTCGTAATAAAGGCCGCGGCGGTATAGGCATCTTCGATCACCCGCAGATGATCACGGCGTAGGCCGTGCTGATCCATCCAATCGGCATACGCACCTAGATCCTGGCCAACCGTAGCGAGCAGAATCGGATCCACACCGAGCCGGCGAAGGTTGAACGCGATATTCGCGCCCGTACCGCCATAGACTTTGGACAGGCCGGGGACATGGAACGCCACATTGAGTTTTTCGAGCTGATCCGCCACGAAATGATTCTTGAAATGGTCTTCGAATTTCATGATGTGGTCAACGGCGACCGAGCCGGTCACGAGGACGGACATGGTGTTCTCCTGGCATGTCTTGCTTTGATGCGTAACTTGCTTTAGTGCGTAAGGTGGGTAGGTGGGGTGGATGCGTGGCTTCAGCAGGTAAATATCCTGCATATCTTGCGTGCATCGGCCGCATCCGTTCTGCGGGGTCGCAGTCTCGCCGCCCTCCCCGGCTCCGTCAACGCTGGAAAATGTTTTTCGAGGGGCTAAGTGCTCGTGGGTCCGGGGGTCTGGCTGCTACGATCCCGAGATGGGCATCGCCGATCTCTACAAGCAATCCGAGCCAGTTATCTCGTTCGAATTTTTTCCTCCAAAAACCGACGTGGGCTACCGCTCGCTTTTTCGCACAATCGAGGAGCTCAAGCAGCTCTCTCCAGGCTTCGTTTCAATCACGATGGGCGCAGGCGGTAGCACGCGCGAAAAAACCGTCGATTTGACGATTGAGATTACCCGCCAAGTCGGCCTCCTGACCATGGCCCATCTGCCGTGCACCGGTTTCCGCCCGCAGGAAGTGGGAAAGATTCTCGACCAGCTCGACGCAGGCGGCGTGCATAACGTGCTTGCACTGCGGGGCGATCCGCCGCGCGATGATCCGGACTTCAAGGCGCCGCCGGACGGATTCGAATACGCCAGCAGCCTCGTCGAGTACATCGCGAACCGCGGTGGGTTCTCCATCGGCGCCGCGTGTTCACCAGAAATCCATCCCGAAGCGCCCGATGCCGCGACGGACATCGAAAACCTGAAAACTAAGGTCGATGCCGGGACGGACTTCCTCGTCAGTCAGCTCTTCCTCGACAATACGAAGTATTTTGAATTCATCGACCAGGCGCGCGCCGCGGGCATCACGATTCCGATTGTCCCGGGCATCATGCCCATCGCCACCGTCGAAGGCATTCGCCGCATGGCGAGTATGAATAGCGCGTGCATTCCGCCGGAACTCGATGCGGAACTGAATCGCGTCGACGGCGACACGGACGCGACGTATGCGCTCGGCGTGCGCTGGGCCAAGCAACAGTGCGAAGAGCTGCTTGCGCACGGCGTGGGCGGAATCCACTTCTACACGCTGAACCGCTCGCCTGCGACCCGAGAGATCTACCAGAGCCTCTTCGGCTGATGGCGGATTCAAGCGCGATCCAAAAGGAAAAGAGGCTTCGGGTGGCCGTCCTGCTTTCGGGCAGCGGCACGAGCCTTGAGAATCTCTTCGAACACATCGACACCGGACTACCCGCGGAGGTCGTGTGCGTCATCGCATCCAAGAAGAGCGCCTTCGGACTTGAACGCGCGCGGCGACGCAACGTGCCGGCGATCGCGGTACCGCGCCGCGAGTTTCCGGACGTGCCCGCGTTTAATGATGCGCTGCATGCTGCGCTTGAGCCCTACGCGCCGGACCTGATCTGCCTGCTCGGCTTCCTCTCTCCTTTTGAGCTGCGCGGACGCTACGAAGGGCGCGCGCTCAACGTGCATCCCGCGCTGATCCCTGCGTTCTCGGGCAAGGGCTTCTACGGGCATCACGTGCATGAAGCCGTGATCGAAGCGGGCGTGAAATGGACGGGCGCGACCGTGCATTTCGTCAGCGACGCCTACGACGAGGGCCCGATCCTCTTGCAGGGCCTCGTCGCAGTCGAAGACGACGACACCCCGGACACCCTCGCCGAACGCGTTCAGGCGCGGGAGCGCGAGCTTGTCCCCGAAGCGATTCGACTGATCGCCGACGATCGGGTCGTGATCGAGCAGGGACGCACCCGGATCCTGCCGGAGGGCTGAGCGCGACAAGCAGAAAAAATTCGCGCGGGCTGAGCCTTCGATCATTTTCGAGCTTGACGAAAGCGAATAAAGGGCGAAAGTAAGGCCATGCCACCCGCGCGCCCTGATGCTTCTGTCAGACAAGCTGGAGGTCCCGTTGGCGTTGGTACTCCTCGGCGAACCCGAGAGGCCCAAGGCTTCAAAATCAGCCCCCCAGGCGCCCGAACCGACTCTCAGCGGACGCGAATAGCTTCGCCCGCCGCTGCTGTTCAGCCTGCTCTTTTCGAATTCGAAGAGCCCCTGCCCGAAGACGTCCTGTCGTCCGAGGCGGTGCTCCCCGAAGAAGAGGCAGTCGAGTCTCCGGTTGCAGCGACGCGTGGAGGGATCGGTTCTGGAGCTGAGGGCGCTCTCCGGTCGACACGGAGCGATGCGCTCGAGGCCTTGCTCGTCGATCTCGGTTCCCAAGTTCGCCGCAATGCGGGCCAGAGCGCGGATGCGCAGGATTCTCTTTTTGATCCGACGGGCATCGCCGCACTCGATGCGCGCCTTGGCGGTGGCTTTCCACGCGGTCGACTGAGCGAAATCTCTGGCCCGGCTTCTTCGGGTCGGACTTCGATCGCGCTCAGTCTGCTTGCTGAAACGCTCGCGCGGGGCGTACTCGCCGCTTGGATCGATCTGGCCGATGCCTTCGATCCCGTTTCAGCGGCGAGAAGCCTTCAGGCACACCCTCGAAACGCCGACCTCCGTCGCCTGCTTTGGGTCCGCGCGCGGACAGAAGACGAAGCACTCCGCAGCTGCGACCGCTTGCTTCAGACCGAGGGCTTTGAACTGCTCGTCTTCGATCTGCCTGCCTTTGATCTGCGAGGACGACCCAAGAAAAAGGGAGCGGGTATTCGCGATGTCAGCTGGCTTCGCCTAGCACGTCTCGCCAACCGCACGCGCACGACTCTGGTCGTGATTTCGCAGCACGCTCGTTCCTCCTCTCACGCCTCCTCTCACGCCTCTTCTCACGCATCGCCCGCTCCCCAAAACGGACTCGGCCAATCGGTGACGGGCTCACGCGCGGACCTTGTCCTCGAGATGCAGCCCCAGGGTGCCCGCTTCGCGGGTAGCCCTCCTCTGCTCAGCAGCCTCGAAACCCATGCCGTCTTACGGCGTCATCGCAGTCGGCCGATTGGCCAGGAGGTTCCGCTTTCGATCGATGCCGAATCCGAACTCTAATTCGAACGCCAAGAAGAAAGCGCAGAGCCGGCGTTCTGCCTCTGCATCTGCCCACGCCCACGCCTCCGACTCCGACTCCGCCCGCGCCGACTCCCACGTGCCCGACAAGGACCGCGCGCGGATCGCCTGCCTGCTGATTCCCGACCTACCGCTACATGCTGCTCTGCGTGCCGAACCCGAGCTGCACGGCCTCCCCATCGCCATCGTGAGCGGCACAGGCAACCGCGCCGAGATCATCACGCTCTCTCCTGCCGCCCACGCCGCGGGCCTGCGCACGGGACAAACCCTCCCCCAGGCCCGCGCGGTCTGTCCCGGCATCGAATTCCGCATCGCCTCCCCCGTTCTTGAACGCGCCGCGCGGGAGGCGCTCCTCGATGTGGCGCTCTCGCTTGCACCGCGTGCCGAACTCGCACCACGCGCGAGCGGGCCCTTCATTTCGGAGGGTGCGGTCTATATCGATGCCTCGGGAACACAATCGATGCATGGCAGCGAAAGCGCCTTCGCGTCGGTCTGTCATTCACGTGCTGAACGCGCGGGACTCCGCGGCGTTGTGGCTCTGGCGTCGTCGAGAAATATCGCGCGCCTCGCCGCACGCCATCTATCTATTAAGAGCAGCTTCGCGATTATGAAAAGCAGCGGCACGTCTATGAGGGGGAGCTCCGCCGGAAGCGACGACCGCAAGGGAGCCCACTCCCAAGGCTTCGACCCTGAAGAAGCCCCTACCCAGATTCTGCAGCCGAAGGACGAGCTCGCCTTCCTCGCCCCTTTGCCAATCGATCTACTCGATCCCGATGACCGGACGGCCGAAGCGCTCACTCGGTTCGGGATCCATCAGATCCATGATCTCCTGCGCCTGCCGCGCCGTGATCTCGCCGCTCGACTCGGGCCTGAACTTCTCACGCTCGTGGCGCGGGCACGCGGCGAAGAGGTCGAGCCACCGCTGCCTGAGCCGCGTCATCTTGAGCTCGAAGAAGGCATCGATCTCGAATCGCCTATCGCAAGCCTCGAGCCGCTGGCCTTTGTTTTCCGCGGCTTGATTGCGCGCCTCGTCGAGCGACTCGCCTTGCGCTCCCTCGGCTGCGTGGAGCTCCGGCTCAGTCTCCGGCTCGAAAATGGGGGCCAGGACAGTCGTCGTATAGGCGTAGCTTCGCCGACCCAGGACGAGCGCGTTCTGCTGCGGCTTTTGCGCCTCGCGATGGAGGGTCGTCCCCCGACCGCGGCGCTCGATGGCGTTCTTCTCACCTGCGAGGGGATTCCTCTCCGGCGAGAGCAACTCGACCTCTTCCTTCCCCGCGGTCCGAGCGCCCAGGTCCTCGATCAAACTCTCGCTGAGCTCAGTTCAATTTGTGGCGCAGATAGAGTCGGCCGGCCCGAACTGGTCGATGATCACCGCCCGGACGCTTTCGCTGTACGGCCTTTTACAGAAGCAGTTCGAAGCGGAAAAGCCGCGCCCAGCAAAGCCAAGCCCGCCCCATCTCAGAGCGCCTCCGCCCACGCCTCTGCCCACGCCCACGCCACCTACGCGCCCCATGTGCCCCACGCCCAGCCCAGCTTGACGCTCCGGGCGCTCAGGCCGCCGGTTCGAGCAGAGGTCCGGATCGTGGGCGGTCGGCCCGTTTTCTTGCGCAGCGCGGTCAGTCAGGGTGAGATTCTCAATGCCGCTGGACCGTGGCGAACCACCGGGCGCTGGTGGTCCGAAGCGGCACACTTCGCCCTCGATCATTACGATATTCAGATGAGCGATGGCTGTGTTTTACGACTCTGCTTCGATTGGCGGTCGAAGTGGTGGCAAGTCGATGGCCTCTATGACTAAAATCAGCCCCCATCGAGGAGATTGCGTTGCCTGAGATTCGGCCCGACCCTAACCATTCCAACCCCAGCGGAAAAGGCCCACTGATGCCCCAGCCGGATCATCCGATTGCCTTCCTGCGCGGCTTTCTCGAGCGACCCAAAGAGGTCGGCTCGATCATCCCGAGCTCCCGCTGGATGGAGCGCCGAATCACCCGCACCGCGGAAATCGCCACGGCGAAGATCGCCATCGAGCTCGGCCCCGGCACCGGCGGCACGACCAAGGCACTGCTCCACGCCATGGCATCTGACGCGACGCTCGTCGCGATCGAGATCAACCCCGATTTCTGCGCGCTCTTGCGCGAAACCATCGATGACCCGCGCCTAATCATTTATCAGGGCAGCGCCGCCGGCATCAAAGACGCGCTCACGAAGCATGACCTCGATGCACCCGACGTCGTGCTCTCCGGCATTCCCTTCTCGACCATGCCCCGCGAGCTCGGCCTCTCGATCCTCCGCTCCGCCAAGGAAAGCCTCGCGCCCGGCGGCCGCTTCGTGGCCTATCAATTTCGCGATGTGGTCCACACCCTCGGCAAACAGGTCTTCGGCCCGGCTTCGGTTCAGCTCGAGTTGCTGAACATGCCGCCGATGCGCGTTTATCGATGGGACATCTGAGGGTAAACGTCTCGTAGTCCCTAGCGCTCGTAGGGTCGATCGGACTCGCTTGCTCGACAGGTCTGAACAGGCCACTTAGACACGGTCTTCGCTCCACACCTGCGCCTTCCAAGGACCGAGGCTGGCTAGTCCTCCTCTTCGGCGGGGCGGTCGGTGTCGCGGCTGCCTTTTTTCCATTGGCCCGAGAGAGTGGCGTGGCGGGTTTCGGCTTGGCTGGCGCGGCGGACGACATTCTCGCCGAATTTGGCGGCGAGGACATCGAGGGCCTTGTTCAGGCGATGTCGTTTAGGGGGCGCAGAATTCGATTCGAGATTTCCTGCGGCATCGAAGAGCGAGAGCTGCGTGGCGACCCCTTCCCCGTCCACGAGACCGCTGACTCCAACACCTAACAGACGGACCGGCTCGGCCAATGCATCCGCAAGCAGCGACTGGGCCACGCGGGCGATCACGTCCCCGTCATCCGTCGGCTCCGGCAGCGTCCTCTGGCGCGTGCGCGCCGGGTAGCCCCGCGGCCCTTCTTTCTCGCGACGCCCGAGTCGCCACTTGAGCACAATAGTCCGCGCCAGTAGCCCCTGGCGTCGAAGCCGGCGAGCGACCGCTTCGGCATGCGACAAAATCGTGCGCTCGAGCAGCACTTGATCCGTGATATCGCGCTCGAACGTATTCTCCTCCGAAAGAGAAACCGCTTCACGATGGGGCTCTACTTCGCGGAAATCTTCACCCCGCGCGAGTCGACCGATCTGAACGCCCCAATCACCGAGGTGCTGCTTCAGCTGCGCCGGCGTCGCGCGCGCGAGATCGCCGATCGTGCGGTAGCCCAAAGTTTCGAGGCGCTCTCCCGCAACCGGCCCGACGCCCCAGATCTTGCGCGCCGATAGAGGGTCAAGGAACCCGCGCACGCCATCCGCGGGCACTTCGAGCAAGCCGTCCGGCTTGGCGCCACCGCTCGCGATCTTCGCGACCATCTTGATCGGCCCGATTCCGACCGAAATCGGCAGGCCGGTTTTCTCGCGCACCTCTTTCCGGAGTCGCTCGCCGACCTCCCGCGCGGGACCGAGGAGGCGCTCGCTCCCGGTCAGATCAAGAAAAGCCTCATCGAGCGAGAGCCCTTCAACTAACGGCGAATAATTTCGGAAAACTTCAAAGATGCGGCGCGACTCGGCGGCATAACGCTTCATATCTCCCGGCACAAAAATCAGGTCGGGACAAAGCCGCCTCGCCTCAAAGCTCGACATTGCAGAATGGACGCCGAAGACACGCGCCTCGTAGCTCGCAGCCGCGACAACACCACGCGAGCTCGACCCGCCCACAACGATCGGACGATCTCGGAGTTCAGGCCGATCCCTCTGTTCCACAGAGGCGTAGAACGCGTCCATATCGGCGTGCAGGACACAGCGCGGATGCTGCCTCCGCCCTTCCTCTGAGTCCCCGGCCGCCATCCGCCGCGCTACCGCGCCGCTTCTTGCGCGCCCTGTTGACCCGCAGCGGGAACAATCGGCGCACCGGCCACGCGGCCCTGAGCAACTCCATGCGCCAGCATAGGTTCAAAGTCGGCCATCAACTCGGCTGCCGCGCGCATGCCCGCGGTGACCCGGCCTTCGAGATCAGGCGTCGTCAGCGCCTCTGTCGCGAACCCGAGCCGCGGCGTGCGATCCGCCCGGGCATGGAACCGAGCCCTGCGACCAAGAGCGCCTCGCCCCTGCACCGAAATAATTTCTTCGAGCCGCTCCACCCGAGAAGGGCCTTCCGGCAGCGCACCCAAAGGCGACCCCTTGAACGTCGAGTCGAGCTTGTGGATCAGCGCCTGGTCCGACTCTTGCCAATGCGCATCCACCGAATCGTGTTCAAGCGAAACCCGGATCCAAAATGGATCGGACGCATAGGGTTCAGAGGCCGGCCCAAGAATGCGCAGGTCGCGCATATCGGGCAGCTCTCCCGGCACGAAGGTCACGCCAGCCAGGCCCCGCAAGAGCCAGGCGTCATCGCTGATCTGGCGATGAATCACGATTGAACGCCGCGCCTGCATCGACTCAAAATGACCGCGCTCTGAAGGATTCAGCTTCGGACAAATCTTGAGGATCTCACCCGGCGGCAGCGCCACGACAACCGCATCCGCAAGGACCACCCCTTCTCGACCACCCGAGCGAAACTTTACGCGCACTCCGTCGGTATTCGTTTCGACCTTCTCGACGCGGCAGCCGAGGCGCGTGCGCAGCGGCTCGGCCAGCGCGGTCACGATCCCCGAAAGTCCCCCCTTCACCGCAATTGATCGACCTGCTCCCGCGAGCAAGCGGCATAACATCGGCGTAACAATGGAAGCGGCCTCCGCCGACAGATCGACGCCCGTGCGCGCCAACAAGACGGGCGCAAGACGGGTTGTGCACCAGCGCGTTCCGAAGGCGCGCACAGAGGCGCGGGACCAGGGCACATCGTCGAGCGCCTGCACCGAATCCGGCACATCCGGTCGCGTCTGACGGAAGGAATCCCAAAGCGCGTGGACCACACCGCGCCGATCGTGCCAGCGCGGAGGCCGACGGAAAACCGCATCGATCGGGCGATCCATCTGCGGCGAAAGTCTCGGAAACAAAAACTCCGCAGCGCGCAACGGCGGGGGACGATGTAAACGGCCGCCTAGCACGAGGGCATGAGCGCGCTCGACACGCCCCGCCTTGGGAGCTTCGAGTCCGAGCCCTGCAACAAGGGCGCGTAGATTCGCATCGCCCCAGCCGATCTCACCCACAGCGGCTTCGAGAGGACCATGCTCGGTTTCGACAACGCGAAGCCGGCCGCCCACAGAGGGCGCCGCCTCCAGCACCTCGACCTCATGCCCCGCGCGGCGGAGCCGGGTCGCACATACGAGCCCCGCGAGCCCACCGCCTACGACGACGACCGAAGCCATTCAGTTGGACTCCGTTCGAGCCGCTTCCGCGTCCCCAAGGCCTGCGCCTTCAAGAAATCGCATCAGTGTCTTCGGCACGAAAGGCTTACGCAGAAACTGACCACCCACTGAAGCGAGCTGCTCGGCCAGCGCATCAGGCAGCGCATCACCGCTCATCACCAAAACATCCAGGCTCGGCTTCATCTCAAGCAGCAGGGGAAGTAACTCCTCTGCGCCGCCGCGCCCAGAAAGGTTCACGTCGAGCAGAACGAGATCGATCTCGTCCACGTGTTCGCGAAAAATCTCGAGCGCATCGGCCACCGTCTCCGCCATCCGAGCCTCCCAACCCGCCCGCTCAAGAACGCGGACCACAAGCCGAAGAAGCTGTGCCTCGTCATCGACGACCAATGCCGTTTTGGATGAACTCATCCCGCCGCACCGCCTCGTTTCGTCACGGACCGATTCACTGCTCCACCCCCACCATCCCCATCCTGCAGAACCTCCACCTTACCAAGGCCTCCGATTTCCCATAAGAAGCGTCTGGGGCAGAGAATGAGACAAGTCTAGTCTTGAATAAAGGCGAAAATAAGACGAAAATTAGAGATGGCCACCCCCCGTGACTACATCGAACTCCGCACGCGCAGCGCCTTCTCATTCCTGGAGGCCTGCGGCAACCCAGAAGACCTGGTCGAAGCGGCCGCTGCCCTCGATTATCCGGCACTCGCACTCGGCGACCGAGACTCCGTCTCCGGCGCGCCGCGCTTCCACCGGGCGGCTCGGGCCGCAGGTCTCCGGGCTCTCGTCGGCGCCGAGATCGCCGTTTCTTTACCTTTACCTTCCGCTGCTGCTGCCACTTCTGCTTCCCCAGCTCTCTCCCCCACGCCGGACCGGCTCCTGCTGCTCGTCGAGTCGCCGGAGGGTTGGCGACGCCTTTGTCGTGTGATCACGCAGGCGCATGCGCGAAGAAATAAAGCGCTGGAGGCGCGGGATCCCCGCGCTCGGGAGCGCATCTGCGTGAACTGGGATGTGCTCGAAGCCGAGGCCGGGCATTGGAGCGTGCTGCTGCGCGGCGATGAGCGCTTATATCCGGCGCTGCTCGACCGTGCGAAGGACGTGTTCGGCGATCGTCTCTCTGTTGATGTTTCTCACCTGCTCGATCGGCGCATCGAACGCATAGGCCGCCGCGCGAGTGAGCTCGCGCAGTCCCGCGGCGTGTCCGTCGTTGCCACTGGGGACGTACGATGCCCCGCGCCCCAGGATCGTCGTCTGCTCGATGCGCTGATCTGCTTGCGCGAGCGGCGTACGCTCGAAACGGCAGGACGGCATCTCCCTCCGAACGGCGAAGGCCACCTCCACTCCCGCGAGGAGATCGTGCGGCGCTTCGCGCATCATCCGGAATGGATCCTCAAGACCCGGGAGATCGCGGAGCGCTGCGAGTTCACGCTCGAAAACCTCGACTACCGCTTTCCCGAATACCCGCTTCGCCCCGGCGAGACCCAAACGAGCCGCCTCCGCGAACTCGTCCGAATCGGCGCCCGCGAACGCTACGGCGAACACCCCGAGCCCCGCGTCCATAAACAACTCACCCGCGAACTCGAGATCATCGAGAAGCTCGACCTCGCCGGCTATTTCTTGATCGTCGAAGACATCGCCTCTTTCTCCAAACAACAGCGCATCCTCTGTCAGGGCCGCGGCTCCGCCGCCAATAGCGCCGTATGTTATGCGCTGGGTATCACCGCCGTCGACCCTGTCCGCATGGAGCTTCTTTTCGAGCGTTTTCTTTCTGAAGAGCGCGGCGAATGGCCCGACATAGACATCGACTTCCCCTCCGGCGCCCAGCGCGAAAAAGTCATTCAGTACGTCTTCTCGAAATATGGTCATTCGGGCTCGGCCATGACTGCCAATGTGATCACTTACCGGATCAAGATGGCCGTACGCGAAATGGGCAAGGTCCTCGGCATGGATCCCGAAGCCGTCGGCCGTCTTTCCAAGCTCGTCGCACGCCTCGACTTCCCTGCGACGCCCCGCGGCAGCGCAGCCGAGCGCCGCGCCAACGACAAGGCAGCGGAAGCGAAGAAGGCCGCGCGAGGAGGACACGAAAGCGGAAACGAGGCCGCAACCGAAGACCTGCACGCCGAAACCCAGCGCGAGTTCCTCGCACGCCTCAGAGAGGCCAAGCTCGACCCCGATTCCCCGGACGTACAGCATTGGATCGACCTGATCGGTGCCGTTCAGGGCCTCCCACGCCATCTCGGCCAACACAGCGGCGGCATAGTCATCGCCGCCGGCCGTCTCGACGAAGTCGTCCCCATCGAGCCTGCCACCATGCAAGACCGCCGCATCGTGCAATGGGACAAAGACGATTGCGCCGATCTCGGAATCATCAAGATCGACTTATTGGGCCTCGGCATGCTCGCAGCGCTCGAAGAAACCATCCCTCTAATCCGCCGGCATGAAAACGTAGAGGTCGATCTTGCCAACCTGCCGCCGGACGACCCCAAGACCTACGCCATGATGCGACGCGCAGACACGGTCGGCGTCTTCCAGATCGAGAGTCGCGCGCAGATGGCGACGCTGCCGCGGCTCAAGCCAAAGACCTTTTATGATCTCGTCGTCGAGATCGCGATTATTCGCCCCGGGCCCATCGTCGGCCAGATGGTGCATCCCTATCTCAATCGCCGCGCCGGCCGCGAGCCCGTCACCTATCCACACGAGTCACTGCGGCCGATTCTCGAGCGAACACTCGGCGTTCCCATTTTCCAGGAACAACTCCTGCGCATAGCGATGAGCGCTGCGGGATTTAGCGGCGGCGAGGCGGAAGAGCTGCGACGCGCGATGGGCTTCAAGCGATCAGCGGAGCGCATGAAAAGGATCGAAGAGCGCCTCCGGCAAGGCATGCGGGCGCGGGGTTTTACGCGTGAAGCGGAAGATCAAATCGTTCTTCACATCACTTCCTTCGCACTCTACGGCTTTCCCGAATCGCATTCGGCTTCCTTCGCCCTGATTGCCTATGCCTCGGCCTACCTCAAACAACATCATCCCGCGGCGTTTCTCGTCGGTCTCCTGCGCGCGCAGCCCATGGGTTTTTACAGTCCAGCCACCCTCATCAAGGATGCCCAGCGGCATGGTGTCGAGGTGCGCCCGGTCGACGTCCTGTTCTCCGAGACGCAGTCGGATCTCGAGAGCGGATCGCCGCCTCCAAGCCGTCGCAAGGTCCCTTCTTCCCGGAGCATCGGGCCGCCTGCCGTGCGCATCGGGCTCGACTCGGTCGGCGGACTCCGCGCGAGAACCGCAGCGCGACTCGTCCAAGAGCGACGCGGCCAGGGCTTTGCCGATCTGGGCGATTTCGTTCGCCGCGTCTCGCCCCATCGTGACGAGCTGGATGCCCTGGCCGAACTGGGGGCGCTGGCCCAATTGCAAGGCGCGAAGGAAGAGCGAAGAAGCGCGCTCTGGCAAGTGGCAGCCCTCGAGCGCGATCCGAACTCCCTCTTCGCGGGACAGGCCCGCGCGCGTCCCACCCGGGCCTACGAAGACGACGAATCCTCCGAGCCCGGATCGCCGGAAGACCAGTCGCCTCTGCGCCCGATGGCCGAAATCGAAGAAACACTTGCGGATTACCGACTTGCGGGCCTAACAACGGGCGTGCATGTCATGGCGCATCTGCGGGCGGGACTCGACCGCCGGGGCATCCTCCCCGCGGCCAAGCTGCGCGAGACACCGGATGGCACTTTCGTCCGCACAGCAGGGCATGCGATCGTGCGCCAGCGGCCGGGATCGGCAAAAGGCTTCTGCTTCGTCACCCTCGAAGACGAGACGGGACTCTCGAACGCCGTGCTCACGCCGGATATCGCGGCGGAGTTCCGGGTGCCGCTGCATCAAGCTTCGCTGCTCGAAATTTCGGGCCCGCTACAAAGAGTCGACGGCGTGATCCATATCCGCGCGAAGGAGATCCGGCTGCTTGATCTCGCCGAGGCTAAAATGCCGGCGGCGCACAATTACCGTTAGGTCGTGCGCCGCGCATCCGCCCCTCCGGTTTCAGAGGAATTAGAACTCGCCTCGACTCCCCTATGTTTCCCCAAGACCGCCGCAGCCCGTCCCTCACCAGGCTTCCCCAATTCGCGTTTTCGCGATTCGGGGGGCGTTCTTCGTCGAGTCCACTTGTATGGCGTGCACGATTCGGTAAACAAGAGCCGGCTGACCAATAACCCCTTCAGCCCTATTCACATTGGCTGCGGGCCCGTCGGCGCCGTCTTCCAAAGAACTTCTTCACAATGCTCAATGAACCTGACATCAAAGTACGCGGCGTAGGAAACAGCTCTTCCTTTTCGAAAGGAACCCTTTCCCAGTCACTGCTCGCGTCTTCGATCGAGCCGTCTGCCGCCTTTGAGATCGCCCGAGAGATCGAGCGGAGGATCCGCGCCCAAAACGTGCGTGAAATCGAGCGAGACGAATTGCGCTCGATTGCGCACCAGGTGCTCGTCGACCAGGCGGGAGAAGAAGCGGCGGACAGCTACCTGCTCTGGCGGCGATACGAACAGTCCGAAACTCCGGTGATTCTTCTTCTCGGAGGGACCTCCGGAGTCGGTAAGACAGCGCTCGCTCTGGAGGTTGCGCGCCGGCTGGGTATTGGCCGAGTCTTCTCGACGGATTCAATCCGTCAGGTCATGCGGCTCATGATCTCGCAAGAGCTCATGCCATGGATTCACACGTCGTCCTTCGAGGCGTACCAAACCTTGCCAAAACTCGCGGGATTGGAGCCAGGCGTCCTATCCGGCTTTCAGGCACAGGCAGATTCGGTGGGCGTCGGCGTCCGGGCATCGATTGACCGAAGCATCGAGGAGGGAGCCAATCTGGTGGTCGACGGGGTCTCCCTGCTACCGGGCGTGATCGATCCCAATCGCTACGCGCGACAGGCCATCGTCGTCTTCGTGCTTGTGGCCGCACTCGAGGAATCCACGCTCCGGGAGCGATTCAAGGCGCGAGCAAGTGGCCAGCCGAAGCGACTCGCAAGCCGCTATCTCCAGCATTTCGAGGCGATTGTCGAAATTCAAAGACACTTGGTCTCAGAATGCCAGCGACAGCGAATTCCGGTGATCAACAATGTCGATCTTGATCGATCGGCTCGAGAGATTATTTCACACGTGCTAGATCGGGTTCGTTCCGAACAGATCTCAACATCAAAGGAATGATGGGTCATGTCCAAATCGACAACTCGTAGAGTCGTCGGCTCCGCCTGGGTTGATGAAGCGGAGGTCGAAGTCGACCGGCTTCGAGATGTTCGCGCCGAGCTTCGCCGAAGTCTGCATGATCTCAACTTCGAAGGGGAAGGGATCTGGGAGCAACAGGAGCGGCGCTGGCGGCGTCTAGAAGCAAAGCTCACAAAGCTGGAAAACCGCGCAAGCACCAAAGTCGATCTCGGACTCGCCACCAACATCGATAACCTGATGTCCGCGATCGATGAGAGCTACACGGAACTTGACGACTTCCTCGAATGATCGGTTCGTCGGCGACACAATGTAAGCCAAAGGTAATGCCTTCTTCCTCGCCACTCCTCTGGCAAGCTCCCCCTTCATGCATCCTCGGGCCGTAAAGGCCGCGTCGCGAGTTCCGCGCCGCCCGTTACGGGCAAGGTCGCGCCCGTCACATAGCTCGCGCGATCTGAACCAAGAAAAGCCACTGCCTCCGCCACATCTTCGGGCAGGCCCATGCGACCCAGCACGAAGCGCATCCCCGACGCCTCAATCTGCTCATCGCTCAACTGCGCGAGCATGCTCGTCCGAATCGGCCCCGGAGCCACCGCGTTCACACGAATGCCGTCCGCACCCAACTCGAAGGCCAGATCACGCGTGAACGAAACGACACCCCCTTTGCTCGCCGCGTAGTTCACATGGGGCACCGTGTACCGAAGCGCGGCCATCGAAGCGATGTTCACGATCGCCCCTGCCCCTGCCCCCGACTCTGACCCCGCCCCCGCGCGCGACGCGCGCAGATGAGGCAGCGCCGCCTGGCATGTCAGGAACATCGCACGCAGATTCACCGCGAAGGTCTTGTCCCATTCTTCGAGGGTCGAATCCTCGAAGCGCTTCAGAAAAAGCACGCCCGCATTATTCACGAGAAGATCGAGGCCACCGAATTCAGAAACCGTCGCGGCGACCATTCGATCCACGTCCGCTGGATCTGAGACATCGCCCGCAAGCGCGCATCCCAAACCGCCCGCGCCCCGAGTGCCGTCCGCCCCGAGGAGCTCGACCGTCTCCTGTGCGCCGGCCTCATTCAAATCCGCGCAGGCCACCCTCGCCCCGGCCGCCGCCAGGCGAATCGCGATCGCGCGCCCGATCCCCGCACCTGCTCCTGTGACCAGCGCAGTCCGCCCTTCGAAATCTCGTCCCAGATCCATCTCATGCGCCTCCTGACCGGCAAGGTACAGGCAAAAGCGCTCTTCTCGCGGGCCACCATTCAAGCCGGCATCACCTTGTGGTATTTTTTCCCACTCCTAGCCTAAGGCTCAATCCCGAGGCCTCACCCGATCATGCCCCCTTCCGACCCCGCGACACCGGGCGCACCGCCGCCCGCCCTCATCCGCGCAGTCCGCCGCGTGATGAGCCCTGTCGCGCGCCTGCTCCTGCGGCATCAGGTGACCTATCCCGCGCTCGCTGAGCTCTTGAAGGCGGTTTACGTCGAAGAGGCCACAAAGCATTTCGGGCTACCCGACCGCCCCCAGACCCAGAGCCGCCTTTCGCTGCTCACGGGGATTCATCGCAAGGACATCAAGCGCATCCAAGCCGAAGCGCTCGCGCCAGAACCGACGCCGCCGAGTGTCTCCCTGGGCGCGCAGCTCGTGCTGCGCTGGACGGCGGAGGTCGAATATCAGGACGCGCAGGGAGGGCCTTCCGCGCTGCCCCGCCTCGCCGGCGACCGCACGCGGCCAAGCTTCGAAGCCCTCGTCGAATCCGTCAGCAAAGACATCCGCCCCCGCGCCGTCCTCGACGAGTGGCTTCGCCTGGGCGTCGCTACCCTCGACGCCGAAGATGCCGTCCGGCTCGTCTCCGCCGCATTTATTCCCTCCGAGGGCTTCGACGAGAAGGCGCATTATTTCGGGCGCAACCTACATGACCATGCCGCTGCCGCTGCGCATAACGTCGCGGGCGAGGGGCAACCTCTGCTTGAGCGAAACGTCTACTACGCGCAGCTCCGGGCCGAGTCCGTCGAAGAGCTCCGGGAACTCGCGAGCGAGGCGGGCATGGAAGCGCTGCAAAAGGTCAATGCGCGAGCGCGCGTACTGCAAACGCAGGACAAGGGCGAATCCGATGCTGTCTATCGCATGAGTTTTGGCGCGTATTTCTATCGTGCTCGGATCGAGTCCGACGAGGCAGGCGATCTGCCCGAGGCAGAAGGCGGTTCCGATGATCGATAACCAGCCTCTCTCCGTCCTTCGTCGTCGCCTCGGGTCCCGGCGACGATCGCGCATCGAGCGTTTGACAGTATTAGGCCTATCGACTTCGATCGAGGCCACTCTGCTCCTTACCTTTACACTCGCGTTCCCAAACCGAGCCCATGCCACGGAGGCCTGCGGCCAGGCGCTAAACGCCTTTGAACGCGTCGATCCCGGCGACGGCGAGAGCGGTGTCGGCGGCACCGGCCACGCTCCGGAGCAGCACTTGCAGCCCCCACCGCGCACGCCTTTCTCATCCATGGCGCGCGGAGACGACGAAAGTGGTATCGGCGGAACCGGACGAGCGCCCAGCGGCGGCGACGAAAGTGGTATCGGCGGCACAGGTATCCTCGGCACGGTCCTCCACGTCGACCGACTCTGCGTGAACGGTTTCGAGATTCAGGTGCCGGCCACGCTTCAGATCGAATCGGCAATGGGCGGCGACGGTCCGCTAAACCTCACGGTGGGACAGATCGTTTTCATTCGCGCCCTGCGGACCGATTCAACCCTGATTGCCCAACGCATTCAGATCCAGCGCGATCTCGGGGGCGCGCCCTGGGAGAACGGCCCGCCGCTTGAGCTTCTCTCGATCGAAGGATTCGTCTCGGCCGGGCCGGGCGGACCGCGCCTCGGCCGCTTCCAGCTCGATTTCGGATCCTCAAAGAATCGCCCCGACGCGCGCGATCTGCGTCCGGGGACCCGTGTGCGCGCCATAGGCCGTCCGGAGCGGGACGGTATTCTTCGCATCGCGCCGCCTCTGCGTCCCGCCCGCCCCCAGGATCTCGACCGCGCGACCAATCCTCCGAGCGGAAGCGGCGACGCACGCGACGCCAAGGTTGAGCGCCCTGAGCCCAAGCCGGACCGACGGATCGACGCGCGACCGGAGCAGCCGAAGCCACCGGCGCGCCCCGATCCGCCGTCGCGGCCCGAGCGGCCGGAAGTGCGACCCGACCGGGTCCTGCCAGACCGACCGCTGCCTCGCGTCATCGAACGGCCCGACATCATTGATCGCGCGAGTCGGCGTTAGTCGTCTTAAATCAGCGAAAGCCAGCGCTATTCAGAATCGGGCCGCCCCCCACCCCAAAAGGAAAAGCGCCGAATGGGATATCCCATTCGGCGCATTCACTCGAGCCGCACCTGCGGCCCCTCTGGCTTCGTGCTCTTAGGCGGGACACGAAGACCCAAGCGCGCTATTCGTGACGGTTTAGTACGTCGCGATCAGCGGGAAGCGAATTCGGGTGGCATCCCAGGTACCCGGCTGGATCACGTCGAGGTTTGTGATCGTGCCGGGGCCGAGGAAGACGGCGGAGGCCGCCATGCGCTCGCGGGAGGTGCAGACGGCGCTGCCCACGAAATCGACACCATTTGAGAGATCCGAAGCGCGCAGATATTTCACGCCCCGCTTCGGGACGTAGGCGCGCTTCGTGCCCAGGGCATTGCCGTCGCCGTCATATGCAGTGCACACCACGTAGGAGTTGCTGCGTGTCACGTTGTTGAACACAAGTGCCGTGTTAGCCGTATCGACATCGCGTTCGACGGCATCTTTCACTTCGGCGCGGAGTTCGGCGGCGCCGCGGGCATCGTCTATTTCCGAACCTTGCTGGGCTTGGGCCAGGCCGGCTCCGACGAGAACGGCCGAAACGGCCAAAAAGACAATCGAGCGAGTCAGGGTCTGGATCTTCATGGATGAACCTCTCTCGGGCCGCCCGATCTCCGGTGCGCCCCTGCGTTTTTTAGAGTGGGACTTTTTCCCACATACATTTGTTATACGAGGGAATTTTTCCCACGTCAATCCTTTTCGGGTCGATCTCGGTGACAATGAGGAGTTAGATCACATTCCCGTGGGGATCGCTTTGGGGAGGGGAGGCTGACAGACCCGGTCGATCGATCTCGCCTCTCTCAGCAGAGGTCGACGACCGTCCACTCGCGGTCGCGGCCGTCGATGACGATCTCAAAGGAATCATCGATCCGCTTATGCATCAGCGCCTTGCCCACCGGTGACTTCGCCGTCACCACGACCACGAAGCCGTCGCCGCCGGGGCCTGTTAGCTCCTCGCCCGCCCCCACCGGCAAGATCAAAAGGGTGCGCTCCTCCTGGCCCTTTTCATCCTCGATGTGAACATCGACTAGGGCGCCAAGATCGATGCGCTGACTCTGTTTAAAGGCGGGCATGCCCTTCTCAGAGAAGTCGAGGAGCGATGCCATTTCAGAGACGGCCTGGTTGCGACGGCGGCGATGCCCCGAGGCCAGACGCATCTGGAGTTCTGCGCTCTTCTGGTCTTCCTTGCCGGGCGAATCGGCCCGGACCTGATCGGCGTCCTCATCGGCTTCCGCCTCGGACCGACCGGCCGCAGCGATGCGCTCCTGATAGACCACTTTTAATTGGTCAACGAAATAGCGCTTGATGTTCATCTCTCTCCCCTCCCGCCCAAGGAGCGTTACAATCCGCGCCCCCAACCTTCGGCAAGGGCAAGAATATTGCCCACAGCCACGATCAGCGCACCGGGAGCGACCTTAATCTCGCAACCCCGCAGCCGCACGGAGAATAAAGATGACCACCGCGACTATGACGACCAGCAAAGGCGTAATCAAGCTCAATCTCTTCACCGACGAAGCCCCGGAAACTACGGGCAACTTTATCAAGCTGGCCAAGGAAGGCTTCTACGACGGCCTAATCTTCCATCGCGTGATTGATGACTTCATGATCCAGGGCGGCTGTCCCCAAGGCACCGGCACCGGCGACGCCGGCTACAAATTTGACGACGAGGCCGGTGCACTCGCACTCCCGCACGACAAGCCCGGACGACTTTCCATGGCGAACGCAGGCCCGAACACGAACGGCTCGCAGTTCTTCATCACGCACGTGCCCACGCCTTGGCTCGACGGCAAGCATGGCGTCTTCGGCGAGGTCCTCGAAGGCCAGGACGTTGTGGACGCAATCGCCGGGGGGGACGGGCTCGAAACAGTCCTCATCGAGGAGTAGCTCCTCGGGCACGGACGACCGCCGGATGGGACGTGCCAGGCGTCCCGGCTGCTGTCTGCCCCATGCTCTGGGTCTTTTCTCGCGCGGGACGGGCGGCATGATTTGCGGTTTGCGGTGCCAAGCTTGGCAGTCGCCCCCTCCCCGGGCGAGGACGAACGCGAAGCGTCGATGGTCCCGAGCGGCCGGTCGGTGGCACAGCCCACAACAGCGTGCGTTAGCGCCTAAACGTAAGCCTTTACGCGCTCAGCCACGCTCTCGGGTGTGAACCCGAAATGCTCCGCAAGCGCCGCATACGGCGCTGAGGCGCCAAAGCTCTCCATGCCGATGACAAGGCCGCGCCGCCCCACAAAACGCCGCAGCGTCTCGCCTCGCCCTGCCTCGATCGCGACAATCGGCGTGCCGTCGTCGGGGATCACCGCATCCTGATCCGCTTCCGACTCTTGCAGGAAAAGACTGACACAGGGCATCGACACCACGCGCGCACGGATACCCTCCTTCGCGAGTAGCTTGGACGCCTCAACGGCCAGCCCGACCTCGGATCCCGTTGCCACCAGAACAACGTTCGCCTTCTCCGCCGGCTCGTCGACGATGTATGCGCCCTTCCAGACATCCGCGGCTTCGAAGCCCGCCGGACGATTCAGAACGGGAACACCCTGCCGCGTCAATGAAAGAAGAACTGGTCCGTCGCTCTCCTGCAGATGCCACGCGTAGGCCATCGCCGTCTCGACCCCGTCTGCGGGTCGGAACACCGTGAGTCCCGGGACGATGCGGAGGCTGTCCACCTGCTCGACGGGCTGATGCGTCGGGCCATCTTCGCCGACGAAGATCGAATCGTGCGTGAAGACGAAGAGCGTCTTGGTCTTCATCAACGCGGCGAGTCGGATCGACGGCCTCATGTAATCGCTGAAGATCATGAACGTGCCGCAGTAGGGCAGGAAGGTGCCGTCGAGGCCGATGCCATTCG
>JBDNFB010000049.1:0-4072 GCA_041690055.1 Myxococcota bacterium
AGATCGCGTCCCACTCCGCGGCGGTCCGCCGCACCTTCCCGTTCGACTGTATCTGCATCTCGACTCCTCTCCTCAGTGAAGAGGGGGGAGTAGATCAACGAGGAGGCGAAAGGAAGAACGTCGGAATCTGACCGCTTACGCGGATACCTTTGTCCCGTGCGCCGCGGATCACATCGAAGTGTCGGGCGGGGGTCCAGCCGGACTGATCGTTGATGCGGCGCGCGGACTCCTCTACGCCTACACGCGCTTTGATCATGCCGTCGCCGTCGTGGACCTCGAACGTCGCGTCGAACTGCTCAGCGTCCCGCTGCATGACCGTTCGCCGGCAAATTTCAGGAGCGCGCGCCCGCTTCTCTACGATGCCCGATTTGCCTCGAGCGATGGCGAAGGCTCCTGTGCGGTCTGCCATGTATTCGGCGACCTCGACAGTCTGGCCTGGAATCTCGGCGAGCCGGAACAGCCCGTCGTTCCGAATCTCAACCCCCTCGTCTCAGCACAGATTTCCGCTCCCAATCCGACCTTCCATCCACTCAAAAGGCCGATGACTACCCAGACCTTTCGTGGGATGGATCATCATGGATCCATGCATTGGCGCGGCGACCGAACGGCCATTCAGGGAGGCGGTGTCTTCGATAATGAGTTCGCCCATTTCCTGACTTTCAATCCCGCCTTCGTCGGACTCCTCGGTCGCGAGACGCAAATCCCGGCCGGCGACATGGCGGATTTCGCCAACTTCATTCTGGACCTTGTCCCGCCACCGAATCCCGTTCGCTCGCTCGATAACCAGCTCAAGCCCATCGAGCAACTGGGCCATGACTTCTACGTCGGCCCCGTCATCTCCGACGGCACCGGCGTATGCGTCGACTGCCACGGCCTCGACCCAAGCCAGGGGCATTTCGGCTCACAAGGCGTGATGGCGCGGAGCGACCAACCCCAGATGACCAAGCCGCCGCAGCTGCGCAACGCCTATCAGAAGGTCGGCATGTTCGGCATGGACGGACAGTTCTCGGTCCTCGGGAGCCAGTTGACGGGCGACCCGAACAACGATCAGATCCGCGGCCTTGGCTTCCTGCACGACGGCAGCTTCGATTCCCTCGATAGCTTCGTTTCGATCTTCAATTTCGCACCGAGCGTTGCCGCCTTTGGCCTGAGTGATGCCTCGGAAGCAATTGCGGCAGCGGTCGAGTTTGTTCTTGCATTTCCCTCCACTCTCGCCCCCATCGTGGGACAACAGGTCACGGCCTTCGCCCCGGACGTGCCGACCGTTCCGCCTTCCCCGCCACGGTGACCGATCGCATCACGCTCTTCGAAAAGCGCGCCTCCACACCGTTCGTCCTCGAGAACGATGCGACAGCCAAGGAGTGCAACCTGATCGTGAAAGGCATCGTGAGCGGTGAAGCACGCGGCTTCCTCTTTGAGCCCTTGGTCGGCGTCTAAGTTTCCGATCGCATTGCCGACGGGGGCCGCACAACGGCCGACCTCCTTACTCTCGCCGAGATCCCGGGCCAATCGCTCACCTGGACCTGGATGCCGCCGGGTTAGGGAGCCCGCGCCGGCCTCGATCGCGATGAGGAATCCGGTGTCCACAGCACAACGCCCGAGGCCTAATACTTCGTCACAGCGGCCTAGCTTGACGAGCGAACGACGAAAGCTTGAGCCTTAGTTCGAGACGACTCGCACGCGAAGATGTTCCGGGCTGCGACCCAAGACCTGACGCCACGGCAGCTCGGAGATCTCGTCTACCGGTTCGAAGTCTCGCTGGCTGATCCCCGAAACCACCTCCTGCAGCGTCATTTGAGCGAGCGACGCCCCGAGGCAGTAGTGGGTGCCCGCGCCGAAGGAGACGACGCGCGCGCCCTCGGTCGTGGCGAATCGATCGATCTCGAAGCGGTCGGGCTTTTCCCAGGCGGCCGTGTCGCGATTGCCGGATCCAACCGAGAGCAGCATCAAGGTTCCCGGCTCCCTCAATTCGCCCCCCACCATCAGGGGCTCCGTCACGGTTCGCGGGATGCCGAAGATGCTCGGCTCGAAGCGCATCGTCTCGTTCACCGCGCTCGGCAAGAGCTCCGGCGTCTCGCGGAGCTGGGCCAGGGCGCCAGGTGCTCCCAGGAGTGCAGACACGCTGCAGCCGATCTGGCTGGCGGTCGTGTCGTGCCCCCCTGCGATCAGGTTCCCGATCATCGCCGGCAGCTCTTCGCGGCTCAGCCGTTCGCCACCCTCCTGGGCTCCGATCAGTCGGGTCACGAGGTCGTCCTGGGGTGCAGCCTTTCGCTCAAGGATCATCGCCTCCATGTGTTCAAGCATCTCGGCGATCGCGCTCTCCGCGGCTTCAATCTGGTTCTCGTCCATGAAGCCGAACGACGGACTCACAGCATCGGCCCAGTCGCGGTAGGAGAGTGCTTGTTCGTCGGGCACGCCGAGGAGACGACAGATGCTCCGGATCGGAATGTCTCCGAGAACCGAAACGAGATCTCCTCCGCCATCGCGGACGACCTGCGAAAGCCCTTCGTCCACGAGCTTCGAAACCCCTTCACGCAGCGCCGCGACAGAGCGAGGCGTAAAGGCCTTGCCTACGAGGCGACGCATCCGATCATGCTGGTCTCCCTCGTTCGTGAACATCAGTTGCCCGTACCATCTGCGCAGCGGCCCGTCCCCAATTCCCATCTGATCAAAAACGCTGAGCCCTACTCCTTCCACGCTGGGATGATGCAGGAGTGCCTCGATCTCTTCGTGCTGGAGCACGTAGAGCGCACCGGTGTCTTCGCCTAGCGCCACCGGCCCCTGCTCTCGTGCCTCGCGGTACCGGGCGTGAATCCGTTGGTCGTGGATGCTCTCGGGTACGGTGGTCATTAAGATTTCCTCAAGAGGTTAAAGGCGCATGGCCAGAAAAATAGAACCTCTGTGGAGCGGAGGTTAAGCGAACTAGTTCCCAGCAGCATCCCCGTCCGCCTCGAGAAGAGTAGGCCTGCGGCCGAGATTGTTTTTTGGGGGGGGCATCGGTCCACGCAACTGGATCGTGGGATGCAAACCGGACTCGCGATCATCGCTCTAAGCTCAGCTGTGTTCGAGGTCCGCGACGCACTCTGCGGGAGCCTGGCATCAGATGCGCTCGCGCGAAGATTCCGAGCGAAAACTCTCGCGCTCAAGCGGGAAGCAGCCGAGCTCAAGCCAAACCCCGCTCGCATTGCGCTCGCGGCCCTTTCGGGCGCGATCTGGGCGATCGGGGCGATCGGGGCGATGGCGGCGATGGAACGGCGCGCGAAACCGTGAGCTTTGTCGGCGCATTAGGAGGTTCGCGCGAAACACTGATGGCGGGCCGGACGGGATTCGAACCCGCAACTTCTGGCGTGACAGGCCAGTGCTCTAACCAATTGAACTACCAGCCCGCAACAGCGTGGCCGCAAGTTTTAGCGGAGAAGAGCGCCCGCCGCTAGCGCAGAATGCGCTCAGTTCGCGCACAGAGCGAATTCCTTGCCCGCCCGGCCGCCGGCCGGGCGGCTCTAGGAGCCCGCTAGCGAACGCCCGCCGCCATCGAAGCGGTCATTGCGACCGCCTGGAGCTGCAGAATTAGTCCGAGATCGCCCTCCAGCCGTAGCTGGCCTGACATCAGGGCTTCCAGGGGATGTAAATCGCCGACCCTAATCGCCTCGGCCTGCTCAGCCCCCAGCAGAATCGTCGCCTGAGGCTCTTCAGGAATCGGCCCTGCCCCAACCCGGATTCCCATCCGCCAATCTCCCGCCTCGCCTGAGGAGGAGTCGTCAGAGATGATGAGCTCGATCAGGCCCTGAATATCGCTGAATCCCTTGATATCTTTCGGGGTTCGCGGCGCGCCTGTCTGGGGCGACGCAAGCGCCTCAGGGCCACCGTTTCGGATCGCCGAGACGACCTCGGCCATCAGTGCGGGGCGCCCTTCCCAGAGCGCCGCTCGCCAGTCCTTCAGGCTCTGGACGACGGTGATCTCACACGCCTCGTCGCGCTCAAGCAGCACGACGAGCTCTCCCTCCGAGAAATGTAAAGTCCAGGCGCCACCCGGGTCGGCCTCTCCATCAACCTCGATCTCGACTGAATCTCC
>JBDNFB010000050.1:0-12707 GCA_041690055.1 Myxococcota bacterium
GAAGGTGTGCTCGTGGGACGGCTGGAGCCGGATCAGTCTCTGCCGAATGGGCGAGGCTGGCGTCTCTTTTTGGCGGCGGATCCATTGCGCCTGGCTTCGGAAGAGGCGCTCCGTGTGGGCGCTTTGCGGCTTGGCTTGGCGTGAGCGATTCGGCGCCTCGAACTTTTCGCCTGGTCCTTGAATACGCGGGCGGCGATTTCGAGGGCTGGCAGATCCAAACGAGCGATCGGCCGTCGCGCACGGTGCAGGGCGAGCTGGCGGCTGCGGTCGAGTCGATTACCGGTGCGCCGGGGCGAATTCGCGGAGCAGGCCGAACCGATGCGGGCGTACATGCCTATGGCCAGGTGGCGAGCCTGGTTCTCGCATCGGATTTCCCGCCCGGGAAGCTCGCGCGGGCTTTGAATTCCCGGCTACCGGCGGATGTCGCCGTGCTCCGCTGTGATGTCGTTCCGGAGGGCTGGGATGCTCTGCGTGAGGCGCGGGGGAAGCTCTACCGCTATCAAATTTGGAACGGGGCATCGCGCTCTCCACTGCGCGTGGATCGCTTCGCCTGGATCCGGGATCCGCTGGATCTGGACCGGATGCGCGCCGCGGCGGAGATTTTCGTTGGGCGGCACGATTTCGCCTCGATGTGCGCAGCGGGATCCGATGTGAAGACGACTGTGCGGACGGTCCTTGCGCTTGAGCTTCGAGGCGCGTGCAGGGATGAGATCATCCTGGACGTGACGGGAGAGGGCTTTCTGCGGCATATGGTGCGGAACCTGGCGGGCACTCTGATCGAGATCGGCCGCGGCCGTTGGGAGGTGGCCGAGGCGGCCCTTATCCTTGAATCTCGGGATCGGGGCCGGGCCGGGCCGACCGCTCCCGGCCAGGGCTTAGCTCTGGTCCAGGTGATGGATTCTTTCACGGATCCGGACCGAGTTCCCAGCGGGGAGAGTGATCGCGGGCGATCCGGCTCCATTGACGTAGAGGGCCCCGTCGGGTAAACCTACGCGCTCCTGGGGCCCTCTGTAAGAGGCTTTGGGGTCCCTCGCGCCAAAATTGGACCTGCTCTCTCTTTGAGAGCTTGCTTTGAAAGCGGGGGAGAGATCCTCTTTAGACAAGATACGCGTTGGAACCCCGGCCGAATTCGCCGCCTTTTTGAGCTCCGGCGGTTTCAGCTCCGGCAGTTTCAGCTTTAGGTCCGGCAGCTTCAGCGATAATAGGTCCGCCGGTTTCAACGAAAGGTAGAAAACGCAACATGGCCAACCGAGCCTTTAGCGCAACGAGAAGTGTGAGCTCCGACGAAGTCGAGCGCACTTGGTACGTTGTGGATGCAGAAGATCTGATTCTGGGACGACTCGCGACCCGGATCGCAACGATCTTGCGCGGCAAGCATAAGCCGTGCTTCACGCCGCACTCTGATACCGGGGACCACGTCATTGTGGTGAACGCGGAGAAGGTTGCGCTCACGGGTCGCAAGCTCGAGCAGAAGACCTACTACCGACACACCGGCTACGTGGGTGGCATCAAGTCGGTCACGGCGGGTCAGCTGCTTTCCTCGGCCCATTCCGATCGCGTTGTGCGCTCGGCGGTCCGCGGCATGCTGCCGAAGAACACTCTCGGACGGCAGATGCTGTCCAAGCTTCGGGTCTATGCGGGCCCGGAACATCCTCATGCCTCGCAGAAGCCGGAGAGCCTTCCCCTTGTCTGATGTGATTCAAGCTACTGGTAAACGAAAGACTTCGATCGCGCGCGTGCGTCTCACGCTCGGCTCGGGCGAAATCAAGTGCAACGGCCGCACGGTGGAAGAATACTTCCCGCGAGATGCACTCCAGATTCTGATCCGCGGGCCCTTCGATAAGACGGAGTCCCTCGGTCGCTACGATATCGACGCGACGATTTCAGGCGGCGGTGTTGCCGGCCAGGCCGGTGCACTTCGCCACGGCATTTCGCGCGCCATCGAAAAGCTCGACCCGAACATGCGCCTCACGCTCAAGCGAGCCGGCTACCTGACACGGGACCCGCGCAAGAAGGAGCGCAAGAAGTACGGACAGAAGGGCGCTCGCGCGCGCTTCCAGTTCTCGAAGCGGTAATTTATCGCTGCGCTTCGCTTGCGGGGCTGAGGGCTCTGTTTTTCGCTGCACCTCGCTTGCTGGGCTGAAGGCTCTCTCTGCTGAAGGCTCTCTGCTCAAGGACGAGGGCTCTCTGCTCAAAGAGAACGGACCTTGCGGCGAGTAAGCTGAGAGAGACGCTGCTGGATATGCAAATTGAGACGGCCAACTCGTTTAGGCGAGCTGGCCGTTTCTGTTTTGGCTGCTGGAAACGGCGCTTGACACGGGCGGAGCGTTTTCGGTTGTGGGAATGGCTGCGAGTGATTGACGCACAGAGTGAGGGCGGGCTATACACGGCCGGACCCCCCCGGTCGAAGCAGGTGTGACTGAAGACAAAAACCACAGCGGCCATGCCGTTGTGATCGCCGATTGCGTCCAGACAGACGCACTCTTGGGCTCCCCCCTCAAGCCCACCAGCCAACGCCGCCCGGACTACGTCCGACGAGTTGGTTTGTGCCGAGAGGAAGATCAAGAGCAGGCTCACCGCGAGGTGGGCGAGAACATCACAGGAATCGTTTTTGACGAGCCTCTGATGTCGCCGGCGAAGCTTCCCCTCATGTCTTTCCTCCTGCCCAATGTCGCTTTTGCGCTGATCGCAGCGAGCAAAGTGCCTGCAGACGGACTCGTCCGATTCCGAACGGGGTGTGTTTGATGCCCCGGTATTTCGCTGAAAATCCGACTGAACTTGGGCTTTCTGTTTCCGCGATGGTTTGGCGGGGTGAGGAGTTCTTGCTGATGCGTCGGGCCGATAACGGATTCTGGGGTTTGCCTGGCGGCTTTGTCGAAGTGGGTGAATCCGTGGCGGATGCGGCGCGTCGAGAAGTTGCGGAAGAGACCGGCTGGCAGGCCGAGATCGGGTCCTTGATCGGCGTGTATTCGGAGCCCAAGACGCAGGTGGTCGACTATTCGGATCATGCGTCTGGTCATGCCAGGGGGCGCGCGTCGGGGCGGAGCCGGATTCAGGTTGTGAATCTCTGCTTTCGAGCGGAAGCGAAGCAGAGCGGTCCGATCACGACGCCGGAAGAGACGCTGGAGATCGGTTTCTTTTCACCTTCGGATCTCCCGGAACCTTTCGTCCCGATTCATGCGATTCGGATCGAGGATGGACTGGCGGGAGTGCCGGAGGCAGCAGTTCGATGATTTTTGCGTCTCGGTTGAGGCGCTGAAGAAATAAAGCGAGGAGAGGGCAATGGCTGCACAAGACGTCTTCAATTCGCGACCATTAATTGAGTTTCAGAGTGGCGTTTCGGAGTGATGGGCTCCGAGCGTGGGGGAAGTGAAATGAGTCCGAGATCGACCAAGTATATTTTCGTAACGGGCGGCGTGATGTCGTCGCTCGGTAAGGGATTGGCGTCGGCGTCGATCGGTGCGCTGCTTGAAGCGCGCGGGTTGGGCGTGACTTTCCTTAAGCTCGACCCTTATCTGAACGTCGATCCGGGCACGATGAATCCGTTTCAGCACGGCGAGGTCTACGTGACCGAGGACGGTGCCGAAACAGATCTCGATCTCGGGCATTACGAGCGCTTCACGAATACGACGCTCGGCCGCGTGAATAACATGACGGCGGGACGGATCTACGACGCGGTCCTCTCGGCAGAGCGGCGTGGCGATTATCTTGGTGGCACGGTACAGGTCATTCCGCACGTGACCGACGAGATCAAGAGCGCGATCAAAAAGGCCGGACAAGACGTCGATGTGATCCTCGTCGAGATCGGTGGCACGGTAGGCGATATCGAATCACTTCCGTTCCTTGAAGCGATTCGGCAGTTTCGTGCGGATGCCGGCCGCGAGAATTGCTGCTTCATTCATGTGGCCCCCGTGCTCTACCAGTCGACGGCCGGCGAGATGAAGACGAAGCCCGTTCAGCATTCCGTGAAGGAGTTGCAGTCGGTCGGTCTCGCACCTGACATTATTCTCTGTCGAACGGACCGTTTCCTTTCGAAGTCGATCAAGAGCAAGATCGCGCTCTTCTGCAATGTCGATGACGATGCCGTGATTACCGCGAAGGATGTCGAGTCGATCTACGAAGTGCCACTCGCGTTCGCGAAGGAAAACCTCGACGAGAAGATCGCGCAGGTCCTTAACATGTGGACGGGCCGTCCCGATCTTCGGCATTGGGAGCGGCTCTATAACGCGCAGCGCAATCCCGACCGAAAGATCAAGATCGGCATGGTCGGCAAATATGTCGATCTGACGGAGAGCTACAAGAGCCTGAATGAAGCGCTCTATCACGGCGGCTTCGCTTGCGGTGGCGCGGTCGAGATCGAGTATTTCGATTCCGAGAAGCTCGGGGAGAACCCCGCTCTCGGGCATCTCGACGGCATTCTCGTGCCTCACGGTTTCGGCTCTCGCGGCGTCGAGGGCAAGATTCGTGCGATTCAATACGCCCGGGAAGAAGAAGTGCCGTTTTTGGGCATCTGCCTCGGCATGCAGATGGCGTGTCTCGAATTCGCGCGCAACGTCGCCGGCCTTGAGGGTGCCAACTCCACCGAGATGGATCCCGACACGCCGCATCCGGTCATCGACCTGCTGCCCGAGCAGCGCAACGTAGAAGAAAAGGGCGGCTCCATGCGGCTCGGCGCCTATCCTTGCGTGCTCGAGCCCGGCTCGAAGGTCGCGGAGGCCTACGGCACAACCGAGATCAGCGAGCGGCATCGGCATCGCTGGGAATTCAACTCTGACTACAGGGGCCGCATGGAGGACGCCGGCCTCGTCTTCTCGGGCTTCAGCCCGGACGGTCGGCTTGCCGAGGTCATCGAACTGCCGAACCACCCCTTCTTCGTGGCTTCGCAGTTTCATCCCGAGTTCAAGTCGAAGCCCTTCGATCCCCATCCGCTCTTCGAAGCGTTCGTCCGTGCCGCGGGCAAGCGCGCGCAAGCGACTCTCGACAAGCGGGCAGACCAACGGAAGGCCGCCGATTCATGAGACAGATTGCCATTACAGGCGCCGCGTCGGGTATCGGCGCAGCGCTCAAGGCCCGCCTTGAATCCGAGGGCGACCGCGTGATCAGCGTCGATCTGCGCAACGCCGATATCCTTGCGGACCTCTCTACCCCCGACGGTCGCGCCAGCGCGATCAAGGGTATTCAGGAAGCCTGTGGCGGCGTACTCGATGGCCTCGTGCCCTGCGCCGGACTCTCGGGATTGCCGGACCGGCCGGGAAGCCTGCTTGCCAGCCTCAACTATTTCGGCACCGTCGATTTGGTTGAGGGACTTCGCGAAAACCTGGCACGCTCGGAAGCGCCGTCGGTCGTCGTGATGAGCTCGAATTCCACGACGACGGTTCCGGCCGGAATGATCTCGATGGAAGTGGTCGAGACGTTGCTCGCCGGCGACGAAGAGAAGGCGCGGAGGCTCACGGATAAGACCGGATCGCTGGCGGCCTATCCGACGACGAAGACCGCACTGGCCCATTGGGTTCGGCGCAATGCACCGACCGAGGCCTGGATCGGGCAGGGCATCAACCTGAACGCGATCTGCCCCGGCAAGACCGAAACGGCGATGGTCGCGGAAGGCCGGGCGGACCCGATCATCGGCCCGCATATGGACGCCTTTCCTATGCCGATTGGTCGGGAAGGACAGCCCGAGGAAATCGCGGCTCTGCTCGGCTTCCTGCTGGGCCCCGAGGCACGGTTCATCGTCGGTTCGATCATTTTCGTCGACGGCGGTACGGACGCCCAGGCCCGCCCAGACGACTGGCCCACGCCAAAGCTGGCCTAGGTTCAGCGAGAAGCGGCCCCAGCTCGCCCCGCTCAGGCCGGAGGCAGCCGGGCATAGACGGAATCTTGGGCCCGGGCCGACTTAACCGGCCCCGGGTCCTTGTCTTCTGTCCCCGGATCGCTAAAAACTGTTCTCGCGTGGGGCGTTAGCTCAGTTGGTTAGAGCGCCGTGTTCACACCGCGGAGGTCGGTGGTTCGAATCCACTACGCCCCACCATTTTTTTTCGCGTACGCTCGGTGTGGCAGGTCGGGAGTTTCTCTCGCCTGTTTGCGTATGCGCTTTGAGGGACGGATTAGCAACGGACGCGAGGCAGGTGGGGCCGGGGAGCTCGGCCGCTGCGTTTGTGCTTTTCCGGGATGATGAGTTTTCGCTCCTGCATCCCGGCTGTTCGTGGTTGGCCCTCTCTCCTGAACGGGATTGCCCATCGTCGGATTCTCGCTGACGATCGTGGCCCGGTAGCTCAGCTGGATAGAGCGCCAGCCTCCGAAGCTGGAAGTCGCGCGTTCGAATCGCGCCCGGGTCACCATCTTATTTCGCGCAGAGCAGAGCTTCAGATTACCAGCCCCCAGCTTCGGAAGAGATTCTGGAAGGGAGTTGCGAGCGATCAGCGAGCAACGAGTATGAGCGGACGTTAGGCCGCGAAGGGAATGCGTGTTCGAATCGCGCCCGGGTCACCACCTCCCTTCTTAAGCGCTTCGCTTACGATGTTGAATCCCATTACGACTCGGGACCGACCTTATGCCACAGCCTCCCCAGTCGCTTGCGATCCACAATCGCGCTCGAAACGCCCACGACCCGGGCTCGTGCCGCGCTCGCGCCCGACCCGCACGAACGCGCCCTCGATCGAATCCCCAAGAACGAACCCACGAGCCAGGCGGCTTAGTTCAACGAGTTCTAAACACACCGCGCCGACCCCGCCCGAGCCCACCGAAGGCTCCTGCTCGGCTGCGCTATCCATAGAACCCTCTTCATTCTGACAACTAAGCCCCGACGGGGCTACCCTGCCCCTTCCGGGGCGGAGCGCTTCTCGGAGAGGATCTGGGCACCCGTTGGCGTGGCTTCGAATCGCAGGAAGCTTCGTTCAAAGGAATTCCCCGACAGCGCCCGAATAATTCGGAATATCTGGGACGTATCGTCCGGATTATCGATGAGTGCGCGAATGCCACGCCAAGCCTCAATCAGTTGAACACGATTGGGCCGGCGTTTAGTCATGGCGGATCTCCGCAAGCGACGTGTTCGGGGATAGGTCTCGATGATTCGCATCACGAACCTCGATTCCTAGATGAACAGCGTCGTCGCTCACTAGCATCACTCACGTTTCTAAAAATGTTCAGCAGCATCGTCACGGCGTCAACCCGATCGTCGACCGGGCGCACGAACGCTCCGGAAGACACGCTTGCGCGTCACCCGAGGCGACATTCGTTGTTGGGCGAGCGGCCAAGCGACTCTGACAGTCGGCGGGCTCACTAGGCCTAGTGGCCGCCGAGCGGATCCATCCAGAGGAATTTCGCCGGTTTGCCAACGAGCGCGTTGAACGGCGTTCCGATCTCATGTGGCCGTGTAATCAACACGATCGGTGAGATCACCAAGAAGAGTGCAGAGCCCACGACCAGGCCTACAAAGCCCGCTGGTCGAAGAATCATCACGTCTACTACTGCCGGAGCGTTCGATGCGTCGCTCTGCGAAATCGTCTGCGCGTTCACGGAAGTCGCGAGCAGTAGCGCAGTACTGACGATCACTAAAATACGTCGAAGCCGATTGGACATTTCCCGTCCTCCAAGTGCTAGTCTTCGCCTTCATCGGCCATCCCGAATCGTGGCTGAACCCCTACCGCACTCAACTGATTAGAGAATTCCCCATAGATGCGCAGCTCTCCGGCGCTAACCGCGTGCGCACCGAGAAAGGCCACTCATTTGGCGAATTGACTTTGCTTCACCCGGGCACACAGCGCCGTTTGCCGCGGCACGCGCGGCCTGATCGGTGAGAATCGGGTCGGGATCCATATGCTCTTGCTGACAACAAAGGGCCGGAAGAGTGGGGGAGGGGGGCGAGAACACCGCTGATCCAGGCGCGACGGGTCGCGACTATGGAGTCGGCTACTCCAAGCCCCCTAAAAACACTCGCTTCAAGCCCGGCCAATCCGGCAACCCTCGGGGCCGACCCAAGGGCACGAAAAACCTGAAGACCGACCTCCTCGAAGAACTCGGCGAGAAGATCGTCATTCGCGAAGGGGATCAATCTCAAAAGATCAGCAAGCAGCGCGCTCTGCTGAAGTCCGTGGTGAACCGCGCGATCAAAGGCGATGACCGAGCGACGGCGATCGCGCTGTCGACCATGATGCGACTGCTCGATACCGTAGAAGGGGCGCCCGACGTCGAAGACGGCCTGATCGATGACGAACTCGCGATCCTCAAATCGTTCGAGGCTCGCGCGCGGCGCAGTCAGAACAGTGGCGCGCCGAAGCCTAATCGTTTGGACGAAGATGACGCGGAGGATCCGTCATGACGTCGCATGATCGAGCACTCATAGACGCGCTTCTCCGGAACGATCTCACGGCCTTCACGCAGCGTTGCTTCCAGACGATCGTACCCGGCCAGGTCTTCCTACCTAACTGGCACATCGAGGCGATCACGCACCAGTTGGAACGCGTTCGCCGTGGCGAGACGCAGCGCCTCATCATCACGCTGCCGCCGCGGAACTTAAAGTCGGTCTGTGCATCGGTCGCCTTTCCCGCCTTCGTGCTGGGCCACGATCCGAGCGTCCGGATCGTCTGCGCGAGCTACGCCCAGGATCTCACGGCGAAGCACTCGCGCGACAGCCGGATCGTAATCGAAAGCGATTGGTACAAGAAGCTCTTTCCGCGGACGCGGATCGATCCCCGCAAGAATGCCGAGTCGGAGTTCGAGACGACGGCTCGGGGCTACAGCCCCCGGAAAGGGCAGGGTCGCCCCGCCGGGGCTTAGTTGTCAGAACACCTAGTATTGGTGGTGCTGAAAACGGCGCTTGTTTTGCCTATCCCCCCCCGGCGACGAGTGTGAGCGAAGCGAGCTACGGGGGGAGCGCACGAAGGCCACGAGTGCCGAAGGCTTCGACTCCCTCCCGGCGCACCATTAAAATCAAGTACTTACGTGCGCGTTGGTTTCCCGTCGTCAGGTCGGTTTTCCGTCTAGTGTGGCTCGCGGGCTGAACGCGATTGCCTAACACTTTGGATTTGCTGGTGAACACGGTCTGCGATGTGAGTCATCCGATCGATTGCCGCGGGCGCAAAATGGTCACAGTTTGCTCACAGTGATTCGCTGGAGCAGCTCTCCGTCGACGGCACCGTCTACAGATGCTCGCGGCGGCTTTGGCCGTGGTAGTCGCGTACTCACATGGGCTCAAGGTTCGTCTGCGTCCCACCGCAGGTCGAAACTCATGGGCGCAAATCACCCATAGCTGAATCGCACCCCCCCCCTGCGCTTTAGCCCCGCGCCTCCGCGACCCTCAGCCCACCTGGTTTGACCGCGCGCGTCCCTCGGCCCGCTTGCCCCCCACGATCAGCATCGCGCCGGCCAGCGTCAGCAGCCCGAGGCCGCCGAGCCCGGGCACCGCGGGCGGGGCTGCACTGAGCACCGTCATCGAGACGGTCGCCACGGCGCCTCCCGGCGTCAGCGAGTAGGTAAATTCGTCGGTCGTTATGCCGTCGTTGTTGTAGCCGAGATTTGGCTGGTACGTCAGGCTAAGTCCATCGCCGCTAACCACAACCGTTCCGTTAGTCGGCTGCGTCACGCTGTCGATGGTGAAGACGGACGTTCCGTCCGGGTCGTCGTCGTTTGCGAGCACATTGATCGAGGTCGCAGGCGCGTTCTGGTCGATGGTTGCGAGATCGTCGGCCGCCGTGGCTACCGAATAGTCAGCGGAATTATTAGGGTCACTGCCCGCCGCGACCTCGGCGCCGTCGAGCACAAGGTCATCATCCGAGTCTGGGTCCAGGGGATCCGTGCCGTTAACCGACTCTAAGCTGTCGAGCAGACCATCCAGGTCTTTGTCGAAGCTGAGGGACGGCGCGTTACTCGGGTAATTGCCCCAGCATCTCACCCCGTTGTCATGGAGCGCGCAGCTGTGGAAAGAGCCCGTGGTGACGGCTACTGGATTCGAGAGCGGCGGCACGTCCGACTGGCCAACGTCGTACCCCGACCCCGACCCCGACCCCGAGTCCGCGCCCCAGCACTCCACTCCACCGTCGTGGACCGCACAAGTATGATAGCCACCCGCGCTGACAGCCACAGGGTTCGTCAGCGGGGGCACGGTCGTCTGCCCATTGACGGGCTGTCCCCAGCAATTCACGCCATTGTCGTCGAGCGCGCACGCGAAGCTGCTTCCAGTGCTGACGGCCACGGGATTCGTGAGCGGAGGTACGGGCGTCAGGAAGCCATTCCCCCAACATTGCACGCCGTTGTCGTCGAGTGCACAGACGTTGGCGCTGGTCGAATCGACGAGCCAGTCGGCCACGGTCGGGTCCCGCCCCGTTGACAGATCAAGACCGTCTGGAATCGAGTCTCTGTCGCTGTCAGCGAGATTGGGGTTCGTACCGGCCGCCTGCTCGGCCAGATTGTCGAGCCCGTCGGGTTCGAGGTCCAGGAACTGCTCACCGGGAACCAGCGGATCGAAGCCGTTCGCCACCTCGAAACCATCCAGCAGGCCATCGTCGTCGGTATCGATGAGGACCGGATTGGTGAAGTACACGCTCGCTTCATCGCAGTCGGACAAACCATCGTCATCGTAATCGACGCTAACCTTGGGGGCGAGCCAGAGATCCTTCATCGCGATGTCGTCGCCGCCGGACCCTTCATTCACACTGACGCGAAGAATGCCCTCGGTCGAAACGAAGCCCACAAAGGCACCGCTGACGCTGTAGTCGGGCATGGAATCGACGAGCAGCAACCTGCCGTTTACGCCCAGCACCTCGATGCTCTCGCCCGCCTCCTCGGCCGTGTTGCCGAGGACATAAAAGCCGACGGCTAGCGGTCGCTCGTTATAAAAGGCCAGATCGAAATCGTCGTCTTCATAGTCGTTGAAGTCGCCGATCGACAACGCATCCTCGGTGAACTGCAGAGTCCCAGACTCTTCATCATCGAAGGTGAAGCCAGCGCCTGCTTCCCTTGTCTCAAAGTAGAGACTCGCGCAGGTGTTTGAGTTGAGCTTGTAGAACGGAAGCGTCGGGCCGAGCTGCTCATTGTCCCCTGGGTACCCTTGCCCATTGGCCCTGTCGATATTGGCCGCTGTGGTTTCGAACTCTTGCCAAGAACCCGCTTGGGCCGCGGCGGCGGTCTGCCATTGCGCCAGGTCGTAATAGACGTTGGTCCCGGCAACTGCCGAGTCCGGCAGGAACAGTGAGAACAATGCAGCCACAAGAAGCTTTTTCAGGCGCAGCGTCTTCGACAATCGGCGACAAGGATGAATCTGGGAGCGCACGGGCTTTCCTCTTAACTGATCGCCGCAGACGCGGCGGAACTCATGGGCCGGACAGGCAACCCTCTTTGGGTATCCATGCAGAAGGTACCCCGCCACTTGAGGTCGAAAAGCTGGACAATGGTCTGTGACGAGTACCGACTAAGGTCGGTACACATCGAGGCGTAGGAAAGTCTTGCGCATGACCGCTTGAGGAGGCGCAATCACGGCGGAGCTTCAGGGAGGCACTCGCGGTACGCTGACGGGACGAGGACGGTTCCTGCGACGTACCCTCTGCGACAACACTACGGACTATCGTGAAACTAATGACTGATAAAACAAAGCTCGACGAGAAGATCCTGACCGAACAGGTGAAGCTGTTGTTTCAGTCGACAACCTCACTGTTGCTCATCAACCTGAGCGTCGCCGGCGCTTTGGCCTATGCGCTTTGGGACGTCGTTCCGCATTCATCCATTCAGCTATGGACGGGGCTGATGCTTGGAATGCTAGTTGTACGCGCGTTGCTCTACATTTCGTACCAGAAGCGCTTCAAACCTGAGCACGTCAAGCGGTATAGCTATTTCCTCGTTCTAGGAAGCGCTTGCGCTGGCCTCATCTGGGGAATGGCCGGAGTCCTGCTCTTTCCGGAAGGCCAGCTGGAATGCCCGATCTTCATCCTCTTCGTTTTATTGGCAATGAGCGGCGGGTCGACCTTTACGCTGAGCATTTACTTGCCCGCCTATTTCGCATTCTCCCCGATCTCATTGCTCCCCATCTCGATCAAGCTGATTTCGATGGGAGACTCCATCCACTGGACCTTGACTTTCGGTTCATTGCTCTATCTGGGCGCCCTCACCGCGTTCAACATCAAGATCAATCACAGCTTCGAAGAGTCCCTGCGACTGAGATATGAAAACTTGGATCTGATCGGCCAGCTACAGGTTTAAAAAGATGAAGCAGACAGGGCGAATAACGCGAAATTCAGATTCCTCGCTGCGGCCAGCCACGACTTGCGACAGCCTCTGTACTCACTGAGCCTGTTTACATCGGTGCTGGACGAAACCACGAATGCCCCTGAGACACAAAAAATCGTGGATCAGATCAATGTCTCCGTGGACGCCATGAAGAGCCTCTTTGATGCGCTTCTGGATATCTCACAGCTCGACGCCGGTGCAGTGAAAGCAGAGAAGGTGAACTTCCTGCTGCAGGATCTGCTTGGGGTGCTGGCGAATGATTTCGATCCGCAAGCGGCCGAGAAGGGACTTATCATCAATTGGCCCGAGTGTCCGTACGCGGTCCGCAGTGAACCCAAGTTGCTCGAACAGATCTTGCGCAACTACCTTTCCAATGCCCTGCGATTCACCGAAAGCGGGTCCATCACGATTGACTGCGAAGCCGACGGGGAAAGGGTCACCATCCATGTCAAAGACACGGGCCCCGGGATCCCCCTGGAAGAACAGCAAGA
>JBDNFB010000051.1:0-29152 GCA_041690055.1 Myxococcota bacterium
AAAGAAGAAGACCAAAAGCCAGTCGGGAGCTTCATAACTAGTATTAGACAGTTCCGCATAGTACGCCCATGCGGTCTATCCGCGCGGCATATCATTTGTGGCTGCCTCGTTTGACCTCTTGATTGTCGCACACTTTCATAGGGTTACGAGTCTGCGCTGGGTTTTCAGCTCAGGTATAGGCTGCAAGTTTCTGCGACCTATCACTCTGAGTCTGGCTCTGAAACGGGTTCAGCAGCGGCGGCGGCATCAAGATCGTCGTTTAAGTCGGTTTCCATTCGGGCGAGGCGGTCGGCGGGGCTTTCGATGCCAGGTCGCGCGTTTTCTAGGACATGCGTGTAGATCATGGTGGTTCGGATGTCGGTGTGGCCGAGGAGTTTTTGGATGGTGCGGATATCGGTTCCGGCTTGGAGTAGATGCGTGGCGAACGAATGACGGAACGTGTGGCAGCCGGCCTTTTTTGGGATACGGCTCCGGTCGATGGCTTGTTTGACGGCGCGCTGTAGGACGGTCTCATGAAGATGGTGGCGGCGGCGCTGGCCTGTCTGGGGGTGCGTGTAGAGCCGGGTCGCGGGAAAGACCCATTGCCAGGGCCATTCGCGGCTGGCGTTGCGATACTTTTTGGCGAGCGCGTTAGGGAGGGCGACGTGACCTGCGCCGGCGCTCAGGTCTTTTTGGTGTTGGGCGTGAACCTGCTTGAGGTGTGCGATGAGTTCCTTGCGGATTGCTTTTGGGAGGAGGGTAATTCGATCCTTGCGGCCTTTTCCTGATCGAACGAGGACGTGCTGGGTGTCGAAATCGATGTCTTTGATTCTGAGATTTGCGCATTCGAGAAGTCTGAGGCCCGCGCCATAAAGGAGCGTGGCCATGAGTTTTGGCGGGCCGTCGAGTTGGCGAAGGACGGCGGCGACTTCTCGAACGCTGAGAACGACCGGGAGTGTCTTAGGGCGTTTGGCGCGAACGAGGTTTTCGAGGGGACCGAGGTTTGACTTGAGGACGCGTTTATAGAGAAAGAGCAGAGCCGAGAGGGCTTGGTTCTGAGTGGAGGCGCTCACCTGCTGATCGGTTGCGAGGGCCGAGAGAAATTGTGAGATCTCTTGCTCGCCCATTTGGTTGGGATGTCGTTTGTCATGGAAGAGGATGAATCTCACGATCCAAGCCCAGTAGGCCTCTTCGGTACGCGGACTGAAGTGGCGGACTTGAATGGCTCGCGCGACCCGATCTCGGAGGTCGGGGCCGAATCGAGGTGGGGATTCGCGTGGGGGTCCGACGGGGCCGGGTTCTTCAATCGGGGTACGGTCGCTCGCCATGGGGCTCTCGTCGCGGGTGTTGTTCGGGGTCGGAGATTGAATAGTAGATCGCGCCGATGTACAGGTCGTGAACTGGCGGGCGCGTCCGGCGGCCGATTCACACGATGTCGCCAAGTTCGCACCGGGATGTGGCCAAGGCCCCAAATCCCCCCGCTCATTACCGGCGGCGCCGAGTCACCGGAGGGCGAGATCCTTCGAGTCCCACAGGGCCGCCCAGCGCCCTTCCCTGCTCGCCTTCGATGTCGCCTCGATCCCGCCAAAGCTTCCGAGGGAGTAAAGGCAATCAGGCTGCGCTCAGACCACGAGAGAAGCCCGTGTATTCACATAGAACCGCGAGTGGGCGCACTTAAGAGACGTTCTGCCCAGAACGCTTCTCATCCGCAGCCAGGATTTCGGCGGCGGTGGCGGCCAGCGCATCGATCGCATCCATCTGGGCCGCGGACCGGGGTTTCGCCTTTCGCAGCGCGCTAAAGCTCCGGTCCAGGGCGCTGCGCGGGGCGCTTTCTAAGGGAAACCGGGCACCGACGTCGATTTCCTGTTCCGCATCGAGATCAAGCGCATCGCGCATGGCATGCGTCCGGGCCGCCAGCAGGCCACAGTGATAGCGAGCTCGCCCGAAGAGGACGAAGGGGAAGTTCGGGTTCTTCGACGGACCGAAGCGAGCGAGCTGCCCGCCGAGGGGGCGATCGATGACCTTCAGTTCAGCGAGGCGCCCGGCTCCGAACCAACCCAGGACGCCGCCAATCGCTGCGCCTGCCGCGACGCCTAACAGAAGAGAAGCTCCACCCAGCGCAATATCCACCACGCCACCTGTCGCTGCCCCACTCGCCACGCCTGCCGTCACGAGATCGCGCCGACTGACCCCGAAGGCCAGCCAGGCATCCTCAGAGAAGAGATCCGCCTCAAGCAGTTTAAGCTCGGCACCCTGGACATCGATTTCATGATGGCCATAGACGCCCTGGACCGCGCGACGATGCGCCGCTTCTCTCTTACTCAGCGTCGCCTGATACTCCGCCTCAAGCGCCTCGGCATGCGGACGCCCATCTTCGTCCGGCCCGAGCTTGCGCTCAACCACGAGCGCAAGCGCATCCGCAATCATCTCCGCGATTTCCCGCGCGGCCAACCGCCTCTGCGCTTCTCTCGCCTGATCGAGCGCACGCACGGCCGTCTGAATCGGCGCACGCCAATTCGCCTCAAGCTCCCCGAACGCCAGCAAGAGCTGCCGTCGCGTCGCAAAATTCGCGTGCATCGCATCAATCACGCGCACGACCCGAAAGAACTGCCCGAGCGCCGCTTCCCATTCATGCACGTGGTCACGACTCGAAATAGGATTGATCACGGCCAGACTCGGCCGCCCCGTCCAGCGCAGGATTTCCATCTCCGCTTCGTATTCCGGGCCGTAGGGAACGCTGCCATCGACGACATAGAGAATGCCCGCGCCTTCGGTCAGCGGGCGCAGGAGTTCGCATTCGTCGGGGTATTTTGAATCGTGACCGGGTGCCTCGACAAATTCACGAACCACACGCGGCCGGTCGCCCGCATTGGCGCCGCCCTCTTCCGCGCGGGCCTCAAGCCACGCAAGAACGCGGCGCGCGCGCTGGAAACCGGGCGTGTCGACGAGGGTATAGAGATGCTGGCCGTCGACGCGCATTCGGTAGGGCCGCGAGCGGAGCGTCGTTCCCGGATTCGCGCTGATCGCCACGGAATCGTCTTGGGCGAGGGTCGCCACAAGACTCGACTTGCCTTTATTCGGATGCCCCACGACGGCGAGAAGCGGAACGGTGCCGTTCGTCCCGTTCCCATTTCCGTTTCCATTTCCATTTCCATTTCCGCTCTGGCGCTCTTTTGAGGATCCGGCTGCGTCCTCGGCGATCGAGCTCGCAATCAACGATTCAGTCATCCCCGTCCCCTAACGAAAGAGCGGCGACGCAGATCGATGCATCGCCCAATCCGAGAAGCTTTCGACGCCACGTATCCCGATCAGCCTCACTCCCATCAACCAAGAGGACACAGATCGAGCGCGCCCGCCCTATGGCCTCGCGCAGCTCCGCGAGAAAATCCGTCACTTCAAGCACCGGCGGTTCATAGCCGCGAACGCAAAGCACAACTACGCCCGAGCGAGAAGCCAATTCATCCACCAGCGCCGAATCCTCAACCAGCGATCGCCGCCCACCCGCATCGTAGAACGTGCCCCCTTCGCCAAGCGCCGCACGAAGCGAAGCCTCCTCCGCCAACTCGGCCCAGCGTATAATCGTGGCCTCCCCGTCCTTCGAAGCGAGCCAACTCCGAGCCTCGACTTCCGGGACAAGACCGTCCGCGGCATGTCCGACTTCGCCCTCTTCTTCGTCCGCAGTGCTCTCGACCAGCGGCGTGACCAGCCGCGTCATCAATCGCTCCACGCCGGGCGTGAGCCCCATCGCCTCGCCGACCTCGCCCGCGTGCCATCGCCGAACTCCTAAAACGACAAGCATGCGTGGCAGCACGACATAGAGCGCGATCGACATCACCAAAAAAGGCCACCAACCGCCTAGTCGAAGCGCGTCCTCTACCGGGACTCGGTTCAGCGCATCGACCCGGAAGAAACGCGTCGCCTCCACCAGCGCAAGCGACGGATTGGCGTCGGGCCAGAGCGTCGCCCAGGGTGTCGCAAAGGCCGCGAGCACGCGATGCACTTGTCGGGCATCGATCTCGAGCGTCGTACTCCAGCCAAAGGCCAAATCCGTAAAGACGACGTAGGTGAGCGTCGCGAGCAAAGCGCCGAATCCAAAGTTGAGGCCCGCAGCCTGGGACCAGGCGAGCAGCTGCCCGCGTTGGACCTGACTATAAAGCCGCGAATGCGCCGTCATGCGGCCGAGCACAATGTCGATATCCGCGCGGGGCGCAGCAGGTACGAGGCGGAGGGCGAGCCGACCGAGCCCGGCCCCTCGAAGCCAATCGCCAAAAGAAGCCGGACGGGCGGCGGCGCTTCGACGTGCGGCCCAGAGCCAGCCAATGCCTGTTGCGAAGAGCATCAAGAGCGGAACGAAGACCAGGACGCCAAGACACAGGACGATATTGATCCGCCCCGCATAGACCTCGATGGCGAGCAGCGCCGAGGCTGCGACCCAACCAAAGCAGAAGCCGACCGCGGCAAAGATCCAGCCAAGCATGGAAAGCGAGGAGCGAACGCGGTCCGCCCGAATCTGCAGATTTTCACTCGGCGCTTCCTCGAGCCATGCGCGAAGCAAACCGAGACCGTTCGCCTCCGCATGCCGAGTCCCAATCTCGCGATCGAGTCGGCGGCGTTCTCGCTCTTCAAGTCGGCCGCGCTCGTCGAGCGCAAGGACAAGCCCCACCAGCTCGGCGGTCTTCGCACGGCCGCGCACACGCTGATCCGTCACGAAAGCGATCCCAGTCCTAGTCCTAGTCCTAGGCCCAGGCCCAGCCTTAGTCCTAGCTTTAGTCCTAGCTTTAGTCCCGAACCGTCCAAACGCGTCCCTCTTGCGTGAGGTAGAGACGACGCATCTCTTCGAGGTTGAAGGGACGAGAGCCGAGTCGACCGAGCACGGCGATCTGATTGCCCATTTCGTCGACCGCTCGGTCGCGCTCAAGCGGCCGAGAAATCGAGAGGGCCGGATCCTTTGTCTTGCGCCAGGCGACCAACTTCGGATTCGGCTGAGGGCTGAAGCCGTAGAACTTCGGGTTCAATTCGGGCGAAGTCAACTGGATGATCTTGAGGCCGTTTTCGCCATCCGCCACGTAGGCAAAGAGCGAAGCGTTGGTGGTGGCCACAGTCACGTCATGGGCATCGTTGATCGTGCCCTCGGCCGTGTATTTCTGGAAAACTTTCGGCTTTTCAGGCTGTTCCACATCGACGATCACGAGGCCTTCCGAGCCCGCCGCAACATAGGCGTAGGTCCGAGAAACCGTGATCCGCTTCGCATCCTTCATCGGCACGAGCGAGCCACTCACGACCCGCGGCTGCTCCGGCAAAGTCACGTCGATCACCTTCAGACCATCATCATCGACCGCAAAGAGATACCGGAACTGCAGGTCGAGCCCGCGCGGATTATTCAGCGCGATCTTCGCCAGCACCTTCGGATTCATCGGATCGTCGAGATCGACGACCACCACACCGGCCTTCGCCGACACGTAAAGCAGATGCCCAGCAAAAGTCGCGTAGTTGGCGCCGTCCAGAATCCCGTCCGGGTTCCAAGTCACTGCGCGCTTGAAGAAATTGTTGCGTGGCTCGAAGTCGGTCAGCGTCTCGTTGTTCACGAGAATCAGACCCTCTTCCGCATCGGTCACAGCAACGTAGCTATAGACCGGATGCATCGGCTGTTCGAGGTTCACTTGGCGCGTGAGATCCGTGCGGTTCCGTTCCGGCCGCAGCAACTGCGTTGTGGGAAGCGCAACGCAGGTCGCGTTCTTACTCTTAATGCGCACGTTCTGACCAAGCGGCGACCAGGGCGCTGTAATGATGCGCTCCGAGAAACCCTTCGTCCCGATCGTCGAGACATCAAAGGCCTGCATGCCCTTCTTGCCTTCCGCCGCGTAGAGATATTCGCCGCGCAGCTGCAGACATCCGACGCGTCCAGAATGATGCGTGTACTCACCGTCGTAGAGCGCGTCGCGCACGCCCGTCCATTCAGGAAGGTTCTTACTCAGGAACTGGCGCGTCTTCTTGATCCAACCCGCGTCCATGTCCTGGTAGCCCGGCGTCAATTCTGTGAGTTCGAGGCCCCGGTCCACGTGCTCTTTGTAATAGTCAGGATAGGCGTATTCGTGCAGGTAACTGCCGATGACGGCCTGCGGCTCATCCCATTCCGTCACCTGAATCGCGGCGACTTCATGCTCGGTGCCGACCCAGGCGTTGAAGCCCATGAAGTCGACGAAGTTGGTTCCGAGAAGAAGGAGCTGCGCCATGATCGCATTATTGTCGCCCTCGTCGGAGACATGACAATCGGAACAGGTCTTCGTTTCCGTCTTCCGCACGGTATGCGGGAAATGCGGCGCGAAGGCCTGGGCCGAGTAGCCCGAAGAGGACGTCGGCTGCTGCTGTATATAGACGCGGTTTCGATTGATGTCGGTCGAGGACAGGACAAGCGCAGAGCTGGATCGAATGGGTGAGATGATCCCGTCCTTCACCGTTCCGTGCTTGCCGAGCTGGAACATCTGATCGCGGGCGACCTGCGGGTTATACGTCGCAAAGTTGCGGGCCGTCTTGCCGTCGAATTTATGCGACTCGGTTTTCCAGTTTGCCTGAATCGAGAGATGGCAGCCGCCGCAAGAGGTCACCCAGGAGCTATGGCAGGTGAAGCAGGCGATCTCGTCATCGCCATGCGCGCGATTTTCCTTGCTGACGTTGCGGCCATATTTCTGGCCGTATCCCTTGGCCATCATCTTGGCCCGAGCGGCCTTCTCGTTGTACTCGGGATTGCCCGGCGTGACGCTGTCCTTCACCTGGCTGATGGCGAATTCGTTATGCGGCTCGAGGATGAGGCGCTGGTAAAGCTTGCCCCCGCGCCATTCGAAGCGCTTACCATTGTCGGCGTTGCGCAGGCGCGAGAGATCGCGGCCGCCCTCGGGAGAAGCCGGACCGGAGCTGCGTAAGGTGGCGTATTCGTCCGCCGTGCCGTGACAATCGCGGCAGCGGATATTCACTTCCGCCGCGACCTCGCCGTGAAGCTCACCATTGCCATGCGAGTCATCCGCGAAATGGCAGTCGGCGCATTGCATGCCGATCTCGGCGTGAATGTCCTTCATATGCACAGCGCGTTCGAACTTTTCCTTCGTCGAAAGATCGTCCGGAACAGGCAGACCCGCCTCGTCGAGAAGCGTCCCGTCGCGCGAGCGCTTGAAGATCGCGCGGAAGTTCCAACCATGACCATGGTAGTCAGCGAACTGCGTGTCCTTGGCCTTCGGGTTGATGTCCTCCCAGACATTCGCCGTGAATTCGACGTCGGCCCATTTGCCCTTATAAGCAGCTTCCTCGGGATTGCGCTCGAGCACTTCATGCTGCTCGGCGAGATCCGGGTACTGCTGCTCTTCGGGCCACATCAGCGGCGCGTCCGACTCGTAATCCCACATCGTGTAACCGAGGTAGGAGTTGAGAAACATATTGGGCTGATGCATATGGCAGTTCATGCACTGCGCCGTTGGGATCGCCTTGCTGAACGTATGCTTGATCGGATGGCCCCATTCCTTCTCGCCCTTTTCGTTCATAAGCGAGTTGATCATGGGATCGACGGAGGCCGTCTGGCCGCGGTTGCCGTATTTCGCGTAGGAACCCGAACTCTCCCACTCGCGGTCATTCGCGTAGACAACGTGACAGCTCGCGCAGCCCGAAGAGCGGAAATCGCCGGGCTGATCCTTCGTGCCCATGAACCACATGTTCGGATCGTTGAGCCGCGTCTTATGAATATTCAGGACGGGAATCGAAACGCGATTGCCCGTACCGGGGCCGCGGAAAGAAGCGCGCACATCCGGCTTGCCCGGCTCTTCTTCCGGATTCGGAAGCCCGGTCTCAGGGAAGAACGAGTTGACGTTGCGACCGCCTCGCTCGAAGATGCGGAAAATGTCTGCGGGCGGAACCGTCTCCCAACTCGGCAGCGGAAGCGCCATCTCCATAATGCCCATATCCGACTGTTCGCGCGTGACTTCGAACCTGGCCTTGATCGCCGCCGGGAGTCCCTCGCGCGTATACGCCTCGCCAAGGATGTAGCGCTTATAGGGAAGGATGCCGTTGTTATAGGAGGCACCGCCATGAAGCATCGCGCCCGTGGCCATGATCGAGCGCTTCGCTTTTTCGATGATCGTCGCGTGGCAAGCGCCGCAGGCTTCGTCCGCCACGCGGTAATCCGACGGATTGATGAAGCGCACATATTCCGGGCTCTCCAGATTCAGCAGAGCGTAGGTGCGGATTTCGTTGTTTCGCGCTTCCCAGGTCTCGGGCATAGAGGGCTGCACATGCGCCCGGCTCATAACCTCTTCGAACTCGGCCGAGCCCTGCGCCGCACTCGTCGTCAGCTTCACGCCAGCGTCGCCGCCGTGGCAATCGGTGCAGCCGATGACGACGGATCGCTGCGGATGCATCGTCGCGGAATCACTCTTCGTATGACACGACTGACAACCCGCGCTCTTCAGCGCAGCGTCCGCTTCACTCTGATCCGCAGGCGCGGGCGGATAGACCGGGTAGTCGATCTCGAGAGGATGTTCCCCCTCGGAAGCGACGGATGTTCCGCCGATCGTGGCGCTCGCCACCAAGAACGCGAAGAGGGCTAGCGCTGTCAGGGTGATCGCGGTCAGAAGCGCCTGAATTGTGGATGCGGCTTTCATTCAATCTGCCTCGGGTCGCTCAGTAAGTCAGCGTCAGGTTGAGAAGCACGGAATACGGCGGCTCATCCGAGCGTTCGTCGAAGAGTTCTTCGTAACCACTCGAAGGCAGCAAGACGGCCCCCGAGGCGCGGAAGATGACATTGTTCGAAAAGAGCGGGCGATAGATCAGACCCGCCGAAATGTCCCAGCCGATCTCGCGATCGAGTCGGTCCTGCTGGCGCAGGATCTCAAGCACCTGCACCGAATCCCACGAGAGCCAGGTCACGTTCGTGAGCAAGCGCAGCTGCGGAAGGATGTCGAAGTCCGCTCCTGCGCCGACCTGCCAAAGACCGGGATTCACGAAGTTCGACTGGCCCTCAAGTTTGCTGCTGCGCAGCGAGGGCACAATGCTGTTTACGCCCGAGAGCGCGACGCCGCCACCGAACACGAAGGGAATCTGCTGGCGCTGCCAGAACGAAGTCGTGCCGCCGGCGAAGTTCGGATTATCGAGGATCGTGTCGAAGCCCTGCGCCTTATCGTCGTAGGGATCGTCGTCGCCCATCGCGTAGAGCATATACGCCTTGAACCGCATCCAATCGAGGTCATAAGACGCTTCGACGGCAGCGAAGAAGGACTGAATCGTCTGCGATTTTTGCGCGATCGGATTAAAACTGTCTTCGCCGACCACGCCGTATAATTGAAACGTCAGGTTCAGCCGCTCGATATGGCCATCGCCGCCTATTCCGATGTAGTAGGCCTCGTAGTCGTGGCCGCGCCCGAGGCCGACTGGGGCCGGAATCACGAGATTACTATTATCGTCGAAGTCTTTGCGATCGGATTCGCGGTTGATATTCGCAGCAAAGAGGGCCTCGACGTTGAAGCCAAGGACCGGGAAGTCCTGGTAGTAGAAGTTAGCGATCGCCGTGTAGTCATTGCGCCAGGACTCAATGTTATTCAGAGCGGAGTTCGTGTCCTTATTCAGACGACCGAAGAACGCAAGATTATACTGCGCGCGGTTATTGAAGAGATTTCCGAAGAGGCGGATGCCCGGCTCCTGACTATCGAAGAGAAAGCCTCGGAAGTCGGCATTGAAGGGCTGGATGCCGACGCGGAGACTGTCGAAGTCGAAGCGGTCCGTGCGGTTCCATAGATGCTTATCGACGAAGGCTTCCTGGATCGAAATGAAAAAATCGAAGCGCTCATCGTTCTCGCGCGGATCGAGCTTCAAAGCGCCTAGCTGATTGATCTTCGCCCGGTTCACATTCGCCGCCGCCGTGACGCGGAATTCCCAGTCCGGCGGGCGGAAAGTGGTATCGCCCTGCAGAATCGCGACCGACGCGATCAGGGTATGCGACGTGACGAACTGCTCTCCGTCACCGAAGAGATCGGTCTGCGGTCGATTATCGCCAGCGACCCCAGTCGGCGTCGGAATACGGCGAAGCTCAACCAGCCCGTCATACACAAAGTTCAGATTCACGAACCAATCTTCGGTGCCGAAGATCGGGCGATCCCCCTTGAGCGTGTTCTGGTTATAGGGGTCGTACCATTTTTCGTTGACGCCGATGTTCTCAACAATGCGCCAGCGATCGGGCACCGCGACAAACTCGTAATCAGGAAGCTCGTTCTCGTAGCGAGCGGCCGGCCGTCGGCTCGCCGAAGAGGAGCCTGAAGAATCGGAGTCGCCGTCACGGGCGTCCCCGGGTCGGCCAGGCAGTCGGCGGCGCGGCGGCGGCGGTCCGGTCCGGCGCGGTGCGACTTCCCACGTCCCACCCGACTCGCCTTGATCCGCCTCGGGAACGGTTCGGCGCGGCGGAGCCTGCGGCACAGTCGGTTCGGGCTGAACCACGGTCGGACGATCGGGCGTCGTAGTGGTCGAGGGTCCCGTCGGTATGATTGTGCCGGGCGTCGCCGTAGTAGGGGATTGAGTCGGGGACTGGGTGGGCTCAGGAACAACGGGCGGGGGCGGCGCCTGCTGATCAAGCCCGGCATCGCCCTGCCGGCTTCCGCCCGGGCGTTGAACTCTTCGCCGGCGGCGGCGCGAGCCGGAGTCGTCTTCGGCCTGCGCGAGCAGGATCTCTGAATAAGTCGGGATCTCACTTGGCAACGCCAAGGAAATGCCGGCCGCATTCATGCCCAGAAAACCCAATTCAAAAAGCGACGGCTCGACATCCAATTCAAGCGCACTCGCGGAGGGCGCCGCTTCAAGAATGGGGAGCGGCAGTACGCGGTCGCCGATCTCCGGCAGCTCACCCATCGTTCGCCCCGTCGGCCCGTTCGGATGAGTTGCGGCCAGCGCGTTCGGCGAAAGAAAGAGCCCCGAGAGCCCGAGCATCACAAGTCTTGTGGAAAGCGTGCGCATTCTCATCGTCCAGAACATCCATTCTGCTCATTGCTGCTCAGGAACGGAGCAGGTGGGCACACGACGTAACGTAGATTGATGTCTTGTACGGAAATTCGGTCAGCGCGAATGCTCTTCGGCGCGTTCCCGATCGGGGCGGGCTCACCGCGACGCGTCTGATTCCTGTTCACGATATCGAGGGCCACGAAGGGCACGAAGTCATCCTGCTCCGCGCCGTCGCCGGACACGCCGTAGGCGCCTACCAGAACGTCCCCGAGAAGAGGGTCCTCGCGGTAGATCGGAACGGCGCCCTGGAAGATGTGGAAGCCGTTTTGCAGGCCGGTGATGCGATTGCCTCCGCCGATTCCGTCCTGGACGCCTTGGATGCAGGTCTCTTGCTGCGCGGGATCGGTCGTCCCGATCAGCAAGTTCCGCACCTGCCCGCAGAACGCGTCGTTGTTCGGCGAACCGTCGGCATCGAGTACGAATGAAGCCGAGGCAGCGACGCCCAGAAGATTTAGATCATCCAAAACCTGCGCGAGCGCGGGGACTTCTTCACAAAGACCCAACGCGATTCCGGGCAGAACGATCTCTGTCTGAATCCCCGTACTAAAGATGCTCCACTCACCATCGGGGCGGCTGAGCGGACCTTCGTCCGCATCCAAAACGCCAGGCGGGAAGTCGGGGTTAGCGATTCCGCCCAGAGCAATCGAAGACCAAGCGACGGATCCATTGAAAATGTCTGCCGGATCCTCACCCAAGAAATCAGCGGTGTCCGTGATGTATTCGTTGAAATTCTTTGCGTTCAAAAGACCGGCGTTGCCTAGCGGATCGAGGGCGTTCTCGATCTGCGTACGCGCATCGTCCTTCGACCAAAAGGCCGCCTGCCGCGTCTTCGCAATCGTGACATCGACTCCATCGAGCAAGGCATCTTGCGATCGAGCAAAGCCCAGCACGTTGCCGCCGAGGTCCACGACCGCGACATCGATGCGCGCCGGCCCGCCGAGCGGCGTGCGGGTCTGTGCTCGCGTGTTCTCAGCTAGAAGAAGCGCGTTAATCAGAAGCTCCTGAACTTCTTCAGAAGTCAGACCGCCGTTCGGTCCAATCATCGGAAGAACCGAGTTGATCGCGGGGTAGCGATCGGCTCCGGCCGAATCGACTAGTTTTTCGCCACGCGCATCGCTGAGTTCCGCCGGCGTTAACCCCGCGTCCGCTGCAAAGAAGGTCGCCGCCACAATGCCCGATTCAGGAGATAGAAAAAGCACACCCTCCCGCGGAGCATCAAAAGGGAAATACAGGCTGTCGTTGACGAAGTCGCCCGTGATCAAGCCATCGTCGTTGAACGTCTCGAGCAGGTCCACAATGGTCGCCGCAACGCCTGTCACTTCACCTGGCAAAATTTGACGCGGAGCGCGGCTCCGGGTGCCCCCATCATCGAAGAAACGAAGAGCGCGCCCTGCCACCGTAATGCGGTTGGCGCGACGCTCTTTGTCCGCTTCGAAGCCGCGCGTCGCTGCGACCGCGATGCGCTCCTCAATATTGCGATCCTTATTCGTCGCGTCGCGGTCCAGCGAGTAGATGCCGTTGTATTCAATCCCAACGGAACCGACGACCACCTTGCCAAACTTACCGGTCTCGACAAGCATCTCATCCAACTCGGGTATGCCGTCTTTGTATAGAGGCAGGCCGCCAGGGTCGGCCGCGAAGCCTACTGGCAAGCGGCGCGGGCCCAACAGATCAGTTTCTGCCAGAAAAGGAGAGCTACCGGTCGCATTCGACACATCGTTGCCAACGACGTTCACACCCTGTCGTGTATTGATGTCGCTGCAGACCAGCTGCGCAATCTGGACCGCGAAGAGCGGACCACCCGGCCGATCTGTTTCACCGGGTACAAAATTCTGCTGGATCAGCGTATTCGCTGTTCGCGTGGAGAAAGCGTTACCCTGCGTTGAGAAGTAGTTGGCTGTACCGGCCTTACTAATCGCAGCGTAGCCGGCGGGAATAAAGACTCCGTCAAGCGCAGTATTCAAGGCTCGACTTGCGCCGGGCGTAGTGGGCGCGACCGGAAAGTCTGCGCTGAGCGGAGGGAAGGCAGCGGACGACGTGAGATGCAGCTGCTGAAAATCCGACCCGGGGCTTTCCTGCGACGTAATCCGCGAATAGTTGATCGTATCGGCGTCCGTGTCATAGACCGCCAATACGTTATTTAGATGATCGTTCACCGAGATCGTAAAATCGGTAATCCCATTCGCATTCGCCTCGGCGATCGCATTCGCAATTACCTGCACGACATCGCGCACGGTCAACCGCGCGGCCGCTTCGGGATTCCCAGGAGGATCAAACAAGTAGTCGCATTGGAACTGGCAGACCTGGTTCGTGTCGATCTGCCCGTCTTGGCAGCCGGAGAGCGAGATCGCCGCAAAAAGCGCGAGCAGCGCAGCGGGAACCGGTCGATCCATCAAGCGGGGGATCATCGGATGCCTCCGGAAAGTAGAAAAGAGATCAGGCCAAGGAGCGCTGGGGCTAGTCGCTTGGACCAACAACGATTCTACATACCCTGAACGAAATTGGTGGGGTGTTTTTTTCCGGATGCGGTGGCCATTCGGGCTATGGCGAAATCTCCGTAAATGTGTGAGGTGAGTTCACACACGCGAGGGAGCACAACCGCACCCTGCCCCTGCCTCACTAACTAAGTAGGGTCGTCGCTCTGTGATCAGCTGGGACTAATCGGCTTTCGCCCAATGCGCCGGCAATGCGTCGTGGACCTTTGAGGACGGAAGACCGGAATGCATAGCTAAGAACGGAATTCCGATATGTGCCGAGGCTTGGTCTGAATCCGGCTCGCCCTCTTCCTCTGGCGCGTCATTCGGCGCGTCATTCGCCGGCGCTTCCTCGGCCGGAGCCGCATCGGCTTCCGATGCTTTCGCCGTATCGACGCCCCCCGACATCGGGCCAAGGTCCCGAATATGAAAGGGATGACACATCGAGCACGGAGACGGCACGGTCTCGCCGCCCCATGAACTCGCGCCCGAATGACACTCGCGACAGGTATCGATCGCGGGGATCAAGATATCACTTGATTCATTGCTGACTGGCGTCGTCGGCTCCCGCGGAATCAGCTCGTACGGAATCGCGCCCGCCATCGACCATTCCGGCTGCTCAAGACCCGTATCCGGATCCGGGTCGTACACGCCGGCAGCCGGGTGACATTTTATACAGGCAAAGGGAGCGTGACTGCCGTGGCTGAAGATTGAGCCGGGGACCCAGATGTCCTGAACCTGAACGGGGGCAATTCCCATCCCACCATCGCTCGCGGCTCCAGGATCAAGAGTGTGGCAGTTCACACACGTCCCGGGGCGATCGTAGAAGCGGCGCTCGGCGGCGGCGAGTTTATTCTCGACCCATTTCTTTGAAAGAGAAGCCTCCTCGGATGAAAGGGTCGAGCCCGGCCGGCGCAGGCGGAGACGCCGCGGCGCCTTTGCGTCTCGAACATCTCCGTTCACGACGCGGGTCGCGTAGAAGCCCCGAATGCGGCTGCGGATCTCCGCGGGATCACCATGGGGCGCAAAATCTGCAGGGCCCTTCGAATCGAAGTCGAGGCGATGGCAATCCTCGCAATGCTCCTCGAAGTTGACGGGCTCCATATAAAGACCGCCCGCATCGGGCTGATGGCAAGCGCCACATTGCAGGAACTGCTTCGCATCCCCGCGCCCCGAGACGGCCTTCCCCACATGCTTGAGATGATTGAATTTGAGCCCTGAGTTCTCGACGAGCCCCGCCACGACATCCACCGAGACCGCTTCTTCGAGCGGTTCCGTGACCAGCGCCAGCTGGAAAGGCGGATGATCCTCCCCGAAATCGCTCGCATTACGCAGCTCGGTCGCGGGCACTCCGGCGCCCAAATCGGAATGACAATCGGAGCAGAAACCGGAACCGAGGTCGGCCAGGTTCACTTCACGGCCGCGATGCTCCAGATGACAGTCGGCACAGGAAGCGTTCTCGAGCTCCGTCATCTGAATTTCGGCTGGCGCGTGCCGACCAATATCGTGATGGCAGGTCATACAGTCGTTGTTCTGCACCGCCTTGAACCCGCCCGAATGACAGGCCTGACAATCACTCTCGACGTAGGCATGTCCGCGGCTCACATCACCGGTATTCCACGGCGACTGCGCCGGTGACCAGAGCAGAGGCAGGGCGAGGAACCCAACTAACACAACGCCTATACCCAGCCAGGAAAGCGGGCGACGGGCGAAGGCACCGACTTCAACACCGAGCTGCGTCCGCGCATTAAGCGCCGCACGTTCGCTGTCTCCGCGAGCGGTCTCTTCATACTCAATCGCAACGTCAATCCCGGCGGCGGCGTCCGGCTCGAGAATGCGCAGTTCCCACGATCCAAGCTTGACATGATCGCCCACAGAAAGACGTTCGCCGTTCGTGACGAGGCCGTTGACGTTGATCTCCTGGCCTGACGCCGATTCGACGTAAACCCGCCCCTCGCTCATCCGAATCGTCGCCTGATGCAGCGAGATCGTGAGCCCCTTCAGGGAGAGGTCGTTATCAGGACCGCGCCCAATAAAGAGGGACTCGACGTCGACCTCACGGTCGAGTCGAACCTTCTTGCCGGTCGGGCGGAGTCGGATTTCAGTCAGGCGAACGCGCATGGATCAGTGGTACCAGAAGACGACGAAAATGTGGACGATCAGCGCCGCGCAGGTCGCGAACGCAAACGGAACATGAAAGATGAGCCAAAGGTCGAGCAGGCCCTTGAAGCGCACATCTTTGCGAATCTGCTTGAGCAGCAGTTCCTTGCGAGCAATCAGCTCGACGAGCTTCCGCTCCTGCCCTTTACCCTCTCCGTCGAGATCGATATCGGAAGTGCGTAGACTCTTAAGCGCTCGGCTGGTGCCGCAGGAAGGATCCTTACCGGAAAGCTGCTCGCGAAATCCGCCGCCAATATGCGTCTCGTCGATCGACGTCACAACGGCACGCGCGTAGTAGTCAGGCAGGCCGCCCGCGGCGATGCGACACTCCGCATCTATCTCGGCGATGCGTTCGAGCATGGCATCGAGCGTAATGTTATTCCGGTTCCGCGTCATCGAGGTCGGCACGAGCGCATAGAAGGCGACACCGAGAATGCCGCTGAAGATCACGACGCACATCAAGGCGAAGGCCAAGGTATGCACATTCATTCCGAACTCGAATGCGGAATGCAGAGGCACGAGCAACAGAAGCGATGTCCCAAGGTAGACATGCGCCGAGACCCAGCCCTTAAGCGGCGCTCCGGTCGAACGATAATCCCGCTTGCGCACGCCAACCCACATCAGCCAAAAGATGATCGCTGCCGAAATCGTCCCAAGGCCGTAGCCCGTCCACGAACTTCCGCTGCGACCGCCCGGCGGGCTATCGAACGCGTACACGCCAATCGAAAGCAGAAGGAGGACCAGCGACACCTTGAGGTAGCGGTAGTTCTGATACTCCAGGAAAGTACGGGGCCCGATCACAGCCCTAGCCTTGCCTTTCGTAGATTTCGTCGACGTATTCGCCGGGATCGATTCGGACAATCGCGCCCGTCGGACACGATGCCACACAAGCCGCTCGCGGCGCGCCGCTCTTCTTCGCCGGCAGCTCGCGACACAAATCGCATTTCACTGCTTTCTTAACCACAGCCGCGTCGCCGTCTGCGGGCTTGGGTTCATCGCCCGCCTTGACCGCGCGCTTCGGGAAGAGCAGCCGACGCAAGAGTCCCGGTCCCGGATCATTGTCGACCTTGGCCATCTTGATCACGTCGTAGGGACAATACGCTTCACAATTGCCGCAGCCTATGCAGGTTTCGTCGTTAATCCAGACTTCGCCGTTCGGGTCCCGGTGCAGAGCATCCGGCGGACAATCCGTCATGCATTTCGGATTCTCGCAGTGCTGACAAGCGGTCGGCAGGTGAAGTGCTGAGCCCGCGCTCGTCATATAAGTCGCACCGGCTTCACGCTTAAGTCGCGAAACACCGCCATGCGTTTCCGCACATGCCTTCTCGCAATTATCGCATCGCACGCAAAGCGTCTCGTCGATCATGAGAAGATCGGTCGCTTCTTTGCCGCCCGCCTTCTGCAGCCACATCATCGTGCCGCGACCATGCTGGCGCCGCGCATCGGCGATGATGAACTCCTGCTCCTTGCGTTCGAGGTACTCGCGAATCTCGCGCTCGCTCTCAACGTATTGCAGGATGATGTCCACGGGGAAGAGAACGGTCTCGCAGTCCACGCCCGCTCGAGCCGTCGCCGTCCGGAGCCTGCCAGGATGCAGAACCGCCAGTTCGCCGAGAGTGGAACCCGCTCGAATCGAGTCGATCTGCTCTTCGACGCCCTCGTGCTTCTTGTACACCTCCGCCGTGCCGCGGCGCACGAGGTGCAAGCCGTCGGGCTCGTCGCCTTCCGCGAAAATCACTTCACCTGCACGATGCATCAGAGTTTCAGAGCGATACGCGAGGCGCTTCCGCACATTGGGCGCGAGCGTCGGAAAGAGGGTCGCGAGAGCTGAGGTGACATAGGACGCGTCGATCACGCGGTTCACATCTTCGACTGAGCGCGTGAGTTTGCTCATCGTATTGCGCGGTGTCTCAATCAAGATGCAGCGCGACTTCGTCGTCACGGTCTCACCGCGGCGGCGTCCCGAAATCAGACCGTCTTCACCGAAGAACTGCCCCTGCCCCCGCAAAGTCTTGCGCTCGACGCGCAGATCTTCCGGCACCATCGGATCCGAATTATCGAGATAGGCCAGCTCGACTTCGCCCTCGAGAATCGAGAAGAACGTATTGTCGAAATCGGCGCGCTTATAAATCGTCTTGCCCGCTTCTTCCACGCGGAACGTCGACTCGAACATGAGCGTGCGCAGCTGCACGTTCGTGAGCGGCGAGAGCGTCGGCACGGTTTCTTGAATGCGGTGCAGCATCTCCGTCACGGATCCACCGATCGCCTCGATCTTCTGCGCGATCACCGGTTCGTCCGCAGGCTTCACGGGCTGGCCTAGAATATGCTCGACGACCTCGAACCCCTGGTTCATGCAATTCTTGATCAGCGGGTATCCGACCAACGCACCGACCATATAAATGCCGGGCACATTCGATTCGTACTTCTCCGAAACGTCCGGGATGGCTTCCTTGTCTGCGCTCGGGAATTCGACGCCGAGCCCTTCGAGGAAGGAGCGCGGTGGTGTGGCGCCCAGCCGACCGATCACAAGATCTGCCTCGACCTTCACTTCTGAGCCGTCTTTCGTCTTGAAGACTGCGCCGTCCGACTCGAATCGATCCGCACTCGCGTTCGTGAGATAGTTGATCTCGCCCGATTTGATCTTGGCTTCGATCGCCGCCTTGTTCATGGGCTTCGCGCGGTCGATCTCGTCGCGCCGGTTCACGATCGTCACTTCGTTGCCGTTCTCGGCGAGCGCGGTCGCGTTTTCGATGCCCGCGTCGCCGACACCGACAACGACGACGCGCTTGTCTTCGTACGCCCCAGGATCGTCGAGTTGATACGTGACCCAGGGCTGGTCGTCGCCGGGCACACCAAATTTCCGCAAATCGCCCTGCACGCCAATCGAGAGGACGATATGCGTGGCCTGCAAACTGCCAGCACCATTCGGACCGCGCAGATTAATCGTGAAGTTGCCCTTCTCGCCTTCGATCGCGAGCACTTCGGTCGCCTCGACGAGATTAGTCCCGGCCTCGGAGGCCGCCGTGGCCCACCATTCGATGACCTGCTCGCGAATCGCTTCCTCGAAGATCATCTTGAGATCGGCTTGCAAAGGCAACTGCGGGGGCTCGGCCATCACAAGCTTGCCCTTCTGGTACTTCACAATCGTATCAGCGAGAACCGATCGTTCGAGCAGCGTGTGTTCAATCTTGCGTTCCGCGGCGCGCACACCGGCCGCGATACCCGCAGGCCCAGCCCCGATCACGACGAGCTTGATACTCGACGGATCCGGCGGCGGGGTGTCTTCCGAAACGGGCCTAACATGATGTTGGGTCCCGCCTTCGAGGAGATCTTCGATCGACGTCACCTCCCCCTTACCCCGCACAGGGCGAGCAATGCTCGGAGTGGGCTCCGCGGGGGGTGTCGGCGGCACAGCCGGTGTGGGCGGTACAGGAGCGGCAGGTTGAGACAGCGCGGCGGGAGCAGACCCAGGAGCCGGTACCGAGGCGGGAGCAGGAGCAGAAACGGAGAGAGGGCCAGGCGCGGAAGCGGGCGCGCTGGCCGGAGCGGGACGCTGTGCCGGGGGTGAAGCGGGCGGCGGCGCGGCGGGCTCTGACTCCAAAGCCTGGGGCGCTTCCGCGGAACCCAGTTCGGTAGCATCGCTCAACGGCGCCGGCGCACCCGACGCATCCGTGACAGGCGATTCGGCTTCCGCTTCGGCCGACTCAATTTTCAGGCGAAGAACAACCTGGTCAGCGAGCTGGATCTCTTCGCCGCCCGAGAGCGGAACGCGACCCTGGATCTCTTCCCCGTTGATGAGCGTGCGGTTGACCTGGCTCTTATGAACCAGGAAAAGCGCATCTCCCTCCCAGACAACTTCGGCATGCAGACGGGAGATGCTCTGATCGGGGAGCTGGATATCGCAGTTGAGCCCGCGACCGAGGGTCGTCGTTTCGGCGCCGACGGAAAAGACCTGTCCCGCCTGATTCGGAAGACCGCTCATGACAGTCAGCGTGGCTCTCATCGACAAGCTTTATTTCCTCTCATCTAAAAACACTCTTCGTTTCGCTCCCACGGCAGCCCTCGGTAGAAGCCGCCCCGATTCTACGCTAGTGCCACCCGCACACCAAAGGCTTCCAAAGGCCAACGAGACTTTCCAAGATCTCGCGTCCAGAAACCCAGTGCCGCAGAGAGCACACAGAGCCCTTCCCTCATCGGAACCGAACAGACGAGAAGAGAGTGAAACAAGAACGAACGGTGTGAAACACTTGGGCTCACACTCAGAAGCATCCCCGCGTCACCTCGGTGACGCGAGGATGAGACGCTCGCCTTTCGCGCGCTCCTCTTTTGTCGCGCCCGAATCGCTCCGGATTGTGCACACCGGCCGAGCCTCGACTCTTCACCCTCGGCGCCAAGTCCGAACGGGCCGGCCTGCGGGTTTCGCCCACCTGTGCACCCTAATGCGCCCAGCTAGGCCGACCTGTGCCGGCCGATACCGGCCTCCGCGGACCTTGTGCGAGCCAATCTGCCTGCCTTGTCAAAACGCTGTCTCGAAATCTTGATCTTGCACTCGAGATGCGTGTCTTTTTGAACACGATCTCTCAAGACAAGCCTGCAGAGGACCGAAATTAGTAAGGAATCTTTGGATCGCCGCATCCAGGAGCTGAGTCCCTCACGCCATGCCTGCCTATCTCAAGTTCTTCGACCTCGAGCAGTCTCCCTTTGAAGGCACGGACCAGTCCAAGGTCGTGCTGGGGACGAAGGCCCTGCGCGAAGCCTTTTCGACGATCCAGACGGGGCTCGACGAAGGCGCATCGCGCGTCTTCTTGAACGGCGGGCCGGGCGTCGGCAAGACCAGCTTCGCCCGCGCCCTCCCCAAACTTCTCGGGGACGAGACCCGGGTGGCCGGCATCGCGGATCCCTCCCTCTCCTGGGAATCCCTGCGCGGCGCCATCGCCATGCAATGGGGTCTCAACGAGCGCGGACTCTCCCGCGCCGGCCTGCTCGAAGCCGCGGAAGACCATCGCCTCCTCCTGGTGATTGACCAGGCGGAACGCGCGACTGAGGATTTCCTCGATCATCTCGACGTGCTGCTCAGCTACCGGGACGAATTCGCGGATCCCGTCGTGCAGAGCGTTCTCCTCGGCCAGCTCGGTGGAGCGGGTGCCGAATCGGCTCCGCCGCTGATGTGGTGGCTCGACCGAATCCAAACCCTCCAGCTCGAATACGCACCGCTGCCGCGCGAAGGCGTAGGTCCCTATATCCGGAAACATCTGAAACGTGCGGGATGGCGCGGTGGACGACTCTTCACAGAGGATGCAGCGCTGGCCATCCACGGCTGGACTGGCGGCATCCCGGGCGATGTCTCTGCGCTTTGCGAGCATCTGCTTGGCGAGGCCGCCCAATGCGGGGTCGAACTCATCGATGCGAGTTTCGTCGACCTCTACCACGAGGAAAGCGAAAAAGCGGAAGGCGACGAAGAGCCCTGGAACTTCGATCATGAATTTGATGAGTTCGAAACCGAGGCCCCGGCCGCTCAAGAACCCGAAACCGAGACTGCTTCATTTTGCGACGAAGAAGCCCTTTCTCCCACAGGCGACGAACTCGGCCCGACGGACGTACTCGACAGCGATATCGATGCCAAGATTGATGCCAACTCCGACTTGGGTGACGATTTCGGTGACGACCTCGACGCGGGCTTTGGCGCCGACTTCGCTGCGAATCTCGATGACGAACTCGATGACGATCTCAATGCTGATGACGACGATGCCGCGGACATGAATGTCTCGGGTCTGTCACACCCGGGGATGGAATGGGCGACCGAAGCCGAAGCTGAGGAATCCCGACGAGAAGATGCAGAGCGCCTCGCGTCGCATAAGGCGGCGCTGCCGATTCGGCCGACGAGCACGAAGCATGGCGAGCCTCTACCCAAACTCGAAAAGACGCTCGAATATTTCGAGACCATCGAACTTCTGGACGAAGCCCAGGCGGCCGCACACCGCAGAAATAACGCGACGGGTTCGCTTGCGCGCGGCGCGGTAGCCGAAGCGAACTACCTCGACGATGAGGAAGGCTTCGACCCCGATGTCGAAATCGACAGCGAAACATACGCCGAACTCGAAGCGCTCGAAAATGCCCTTTCCGCGCCGCCGAGTTCCGCGGAGCTTCGCGAAATTCGGGGGAGCTTCTTTGCACAGCATGCGAAGCCCCTCGCCTTCGGCGCGCTCGCAGCAATGATCGGCGGCCTCGCCTTGGCGTTTCTCTTTGAGGCCCCGACCGTAGATGATCCGCAAGGCCGAATGACGGGCACACCCTCGATGCTAGGCAGAGTGAATGGTCCCGTGGACGGTATGCCGCCAGAGCAAAAGACCGTCGTGCCATTGCCGAATAATGCACAGTCTAAAACTCAGATCGCATCCCCTGGGCCGCGCAGTCGTAGCGCCTCGCCTTCGAGCAACGAGCTCCTTGCCCGCGTCGGACCACGCCTCAAGCGAGCGGGCGCGCAGTCTTCAGCACACAAAGCGAAGGCCAAGTCAGGGCAAACCCGGATTCAAAAAAAGCTCGACGCAGAAGATCGTAAAGCAGTATTTGAGGACCTTCGCCCACAGGGACTCAACGCGAGCAATGTCGATCTTTCCGACAATCGAAACCGATAGACGAAGCTCCGACCTCTCATTGACTACGCGATCCATCACACGAATGCGTCGGGGCAAAAGGCCGTCCTGGCTCGCATGACTCACCGACCTACCCCTTTGACTTGAAGTCGGCCGACTCCACCGTAAGATTTCGGCGGCTATTTTCCAAGGTGCAACACCCGCCAGAGGCTTTGTCCTCAAGGAGCAACAACCATGAGTGCATATATGGGCGACGCCGTTCGCCTCTACCTCCAAGAGCTGATCGACTGGGAGTCCTATTTCAATTGGAAGAAGGGGGATGCCAGCGACCTCGACGTCGAACGGGCGGCCCTTCAGGAAGTGCTTGAGACCGCGGCACAGATCTGCGAAGAGCAGGAGCCTGCCCTCCGAGCCGGATGGTACGAATCGGCAAAGCTCGAAGGGGACGAAGTCATCTACCCCCCGCACATCAAAGAAACGCTCGACAAGCTGCGCGATGCCGGACTCGTCAGCTTCGGCGTCGACGAAGAATACGGCGGCTTCGGTCTACCCTCTTTCGTTTCGAACGTGATCTTGCAGATGGTTTCGCGCGCGGATGGCGGCTTGATGACGATCCTCGGTCTTCAAGCCGGTGTCGCCGAAGACATCCAGCAATACGGGTCGGAAGAGTTGAAGAAGGAATACCTCCCGCGCTTTGCCTCGGGCGAAGTGATGGGCGCGATGGACCTAACGGAGCCGCAAGCGGGGTCCGACCTCGGCGCGATTCAGACGCGCGCGACCGAGAAGGACGGACGCTACTACCTTAACGGAGACAAGATCTACATCACGAACGGAGGCTGCGAGATCCATCTCGTTCTCGCGCGCGACGACGCCTCGTACGAACAGTCCAAGGGGACGACGAAGGGCCTCTCGCTCTACCTCACACCGCGCACCCTGTCCTCGGGCGAGAAGAACGGCGTGCATGTGACGCGCCTCGAAGAAAAGCTCGGCATCCACGGCTCGCCGACGGCCGCGATTCATTTCGATGACGCCGAGGGTTTCCTCGTCGGCAAGCTCGGCGAAGGCTTCAAGGCGATGCTCTCGCTGATGAATAATGCGCGCCTCGGCGTCGCTGCGCAGGGCATCGGCATCGCAGAAGCCTCGCTCAAGGTCGCGGCGCAATACGCGAAGGAGCGCGTGCAGTTCGGCGTACCGATCGCGGACCAGCCGCTCATGAAGGATCGCCTTGCGCGGATGACGCTCGAGCTCGAAGGTAGCCGCGCCCTGCTCTACCGCGCCTGCGCTCTCGTCGATCAGAACAACGCGATCGAGAAAGCGCTCAAGCGCGCAGAAGAAGGCGGGACCGAGTTTTCCGCAGGCGAACGTGTTGAGCTGGAAGCTTTGCATGAAAGCAATGCGACCCGCGTGCGGCTTCTCACGCCGCTGGCGAAATACATGGGTACAGAAGCGGCCGACTCCATTAGTCGCGACGCCATCCAGATCCACGGCGGGCTCGGCTTCATGGCCGAGAGTGAAGCGGGCAAGCTGCATAACGATGCCATCATCACAACGATCTACGAAGGCACGTCGGAGATTCAGGTCTCTTTCGCTCTTAAGGAGATCGGTAAGGGCGCGCTCACGGTCGTGTTCGAAGGCCTGGAGAAAGAACTCAAGACCTTCGACGATCCGAAGCTTAAGGAGCAGGCTGACAAGGTCCTTGAGGGCATGACCCAGATCCTGGGGGCCGCGGGCGCACTGCTTGCGGACTTCAACTATGCGATGATGTCGGCACAGTCTCTTGCCGAAGTGGTCGCCAGTGTGATCGCAGGGGCGGAGCTACTCAAGCAGGCCAAAGCCGATCCGCGCCGCTTCGACCTCGCGGCCTCATGGATCAGCCGCCGCATGGGCGATCTTGAAAGTCGCTGCAAGCGCATCAAGGAAGGCGACGCGAAGCGGCTGGATCGCTGCGACGCGATCATCGCACTGATCGACTGACGAATCAGATACGCGTCCCTCCGGAAGCCGGAAATCGCGCTTCCCGATCAAGCGGCCGTCTGGCGGAGCCACTCACCGAGTGCGATGCCGGCGGCCGCTTGCACGTTGTACGACGGGATGAAGCCGCGGGTTGGAATTCTTAGCACGGCGTCGCATTTGGTCGTTAGGTTCGCGCTGAGCCCATCGGTTTCGCTCCCAATCACCGCGAGCGTCGGTGGACGCCAATCGTTCTCCCACGGAGTCTGCTCGCCGTCTGTCTCAAAGGCCACGATGCGCCGCCCCGCCTGCCGCGCGGCAGCGAAGGTCGACGTGGCATCCTCTTCCAAAACGCCAAAGAATCGACTCGCGTGCATGCCGATCCGGTCAGCCTCGGCCCTTTGACTCGCTTCCCAATCGTTCGCGATCACAATGCCAGCGGCTCCCGCGACTTCGGCCGCGCGCAGAATAAATCCCACGTTGCCGGGGTAGCGCAAACCGGCGAGAAGCAGCACAAGCCCTTCGCCCTGCATCAATTCCGAAAGCGAAGTCGCCGGCGCGGCTCCAACCATCGCGATCAGCGACTCGGCTCCGTCCGAGGTTGAGGTCGAGGTTGAGGTCGAGGTTGAGGTCGAAATCACGGTCGACATTCGTCGCATCTCGCGAGGGGCCTCCTCACGGACCGGAATGCCGGCCTGCTTCACCCGCTCGAGAACCTGCGAATCCGCCGCAGACAACCCCTCGTTCAAACAGAGCACCAGCGCGAGCGGAACCCTTGCGTCCAGGGCGCGACCGATCGCCGCCGCACCCTGAATCCGCCGACGCGGCGCAGAACCCATCACGCGCGCTAGGCCCGGTTCGGATGACGGCGCGGAATCATATCGATCACCGCTTGAACGCCGATCTGGCGTATCTCGTTCGAGCGGGGTGCCGCATCGAGATACGACAAGAAAACCCCACCGTCGAGCATGAGCAAAACGCCCGTCGAAATCGCATGCGGGTCGTTATGCGGAGGAACAATCTCAGCGATCGTCTCCGTTAGAACGCCGCCGAATCGGTTATGCAGGTCGAGCACGCTTCGAATCAGCCAGTCGCGAAAGCTCGTATGTTCGATCGCCCATCGCACGAAGCCGTCGACGTTGGCTCGATGCTGAACAATGAAGGAGTGATAGAGCTCAACAAGTTCGCGGAGACGCTTCTCCGCGGGAAGGTCTGACATGTCGCGCTGAAGCGAAATGCGAAAGGGTTCGCAGATGCGATTGAAGCATTCGCGGAAGAGCGATTCCTTGTCGCTGAAATGCCAAAAAACGGTCGCCCGGGACACTTCGGCGCGTTCGGCGACCTGCGCGATCGTCGTATTCTCGTAGCCTCGCGTCAGAAAGAGCTCGGTCGCGGCCTGCAGGATGCGCTCCTGCGTGGCCGCCTTTCCGGTCAGCGTCTCCCCCGTCGCGGCCGTCGGTCCCTTTTGGGTCTTAGGCGAAATAGGCTTACTGGGCGTGTTCGACGCATTAGGCGCATCGGGCGTCGCCGAGACATCCGATCCTTCCGGCTGCGAGCTCGAATCTGTGTTGGCGTCCGGCTGATCTATTTCGCTCGACAATCTACGGGCCTCCTTTGCACTTGCAGATCAGGAAGTTTACACCCTTCGTGCCCAAGTAGCGGCCCAGGTTCCTCCGGGAACAATTCCCCCGCTCTCGTTCAGCTGAAGATCCGTACGAACGCTCGTTCGCTGGCTTTCATCGGAGCCACGCTAGATTTGAACGCATCGAGGGAGATGACCATGCGCCAGGAAAACAAGGCCGCGCCGCCGGAGCAATCGACCCCGCTCGCCGTCCTCACGGGCAATCGCGCGGGCATTGTGGAATCTGCCGACGACGCCTGGACGAAGCTGACCGGCTTCCCGGTCCACCAGACGCTGCACAAGCCAATTACACATTTCCTTGATCACGCCGGGATTGATCTCGAAGTTGTTGACCTTGTGGGTCAAAATTTTAGGGAAGGCCGTCCCTCCTCCGTCGAGTTCCCCTTCGAAACCGCCACGGGGAAAAAACTTCGCATCCACCTCACAGTCGAGAGTCTGCGCGACGGCTTGGGAGAAGTCTCCGCCTTCCGCGCGACGGCACATGCGGTTCATCCTCCCGTAGAGGACAGCCTGCCGAGTCGGCTCCGCCGTGTCCCGAGCGGATCTCCCCGCCGCCCGCGGACCCGCGTTCGAGGGAACGACCGGATCGACCTCTTAGAGCTCGCCTCTCGCGTGAGTATGAGCTGGAAAAGCCGACGCGGCGCGTCCTTGATGATGGACTCTGCCCTGGACCCCGAATTGCCCGCGCTCCAATCCGATGCACAACGCCTCGAAGCTTTACTCGAGCATTTGCTCGACTCCGCAAACGCAGCCACCCATAACGCCTGCGGATGCATCACGATTCTCTCTGGACGAACCCGGAAGAATCGAAGCCATCGATCAAAGGCACATCCGATCGCAGTGCGCCCCGCCAACTTGGCACACCGCTCCTACACCTTCCTGGAAGTCCATGACACCGCGCCACATCTCAGCCGAGACGCGATCGCGCGAATTCAAAACGGCAGTCCGGGCAAATGCCCCAGAGAGATCGCCCTCGACTCCGCTTCATCTATCGCGGAGGAGATCGGCTTGGCTCTGCATTTCGACAGCACGGCTGGATGCGGCACCCAGGCGCTCCTGCTCTTCCCGAACTAACATATAGGAACCAGAGGCCCTTAAAAGGAAAACGGGTGGAAGTCAAAGCCTCCACCCGCTTATTTATTCCAGCCTCCTGCCCGCCCGAATCACACGTCAAAAATAACGAGTTAGGCGTCGTTGGCGAGACGATATGCGCTAAGCGAAGTACATTCCGCCGTTTGCGTGGAAGACCTGGCCAGTCGTGTATCCCGAGATCTTCGGACAAGCCATTCCTAGCACCGTGGCCGCAAGCTCTTCCGGCTCGCAAATGCGGCCGAGGAGCGTGCCGCGGCGCATGGCCTCGATGCCCTGCTCGCCCACGCCGTCCAGCATCGGCGTATTCACCGGCCCCGGCGCAACCGCATTCACGCGCACCCGGTAGCCCGAGAACTCGCGCGCCGTCGTATGCGTCATCGCCTCGATCGCGCCCTTGGCAGCCGTGTAGTCGATCTGACCAATATTGCCGTTGCGCGCGGAGAGCGACGAGAAGTTGACGATGAATCGATTCACGCCGTCATCAAGCGGCGAGTTTCCGTTGGCCTTGAACATCGGATGCCAATGCTGCTTGGCCACTTCCCGCATAAACAAGAAGGTCCCGCCCACATGGACAGACATCACAAAGTTGAACTCGTCGAGCGTCTTCTTCGTGATGCGCGCATCGCGCGTTACGCCGGCCACGTTCACGACACCGTTGATGCTGCCCGTCGCTTCGAGCACCTGCGCGACGGCACCTTCCACGTCTTCCTCGGACGACACGTCCGCGGGAATCACGATCGGCGTCACTGCGGCGCCTTCGATCTGACTCTTCGCCTTGTCGAGTCGCCCCTCGTCGAGATCGACCATCGCGACCTGTGCACCGTGCGCGGCCAAAGCCTGCGCGACGCAAAAGCCAATACCCTGGGCCGCACCCGTCACGATGTGCGTCTCTCCAAGAAATGCGTTCTCACGCAAAATCAGATCCATCTCGAATTCCTTCTCTTCTCTCTAATCCTGCGCGATCCCAACGGGGCTGCCTAGTGCGCCGACGGGACAGGAGACGCCCGTGCCGCCTAGCCCGCAGTACCCGTTCGGGTTCTTCGCAAGATATTGCTGATGATAATCCTCGGCGAAATAGTATTCCGGCGCCGAGATGATCTCGGTTGAAATTTGCCCGTACCCCGCCTCGGTCAGCGCCTTCTGAAAGGCCTCTTTCGAGTCGAGGGCAAGCCGTTTCTGGTGGTCATCGTAGTAGTAGATGCCCGATCGGTACTGCGTGCCCCGATCGTTCCCCTGGCCCATGCCCTGAGTCGGATTGTGGCCCTCCCAGAACAACTGGAGCAAATCAGAATAGCTCGTCTCGTTCGGATCGAAGACCACGCGGACAACTTCGTTATGACCTGTCAGTCCACTACAGACCTCTTCGTAGGACGGATTCGGCGTGTGACCCGCCGCATAGCCCGCGCTCGTGCTCACGACGCCCGGCGCCTGCCAAAATTTCCGCTCGACACCCCAAAAGCAGCCCATGCCCACGAGGAGCATTTCATAGCCCTCGAAGGCATCGTCCATAGGTGCCCCCGTCACCATATGCTTCGCCGTGACCGGCATCCGCTCCGAGCGTCCCGGGAGCGCGTCGCTCGCGCTCGGAATTTCCATCTTCTTGCTGAACAGGCCCATGCGTTTGTCCTCCGTCGTTTGACCCTCCGACAATAGCCCTCCCGAGCGCCCTCGCGTTGGCCCAATCCTTCGCGCGGCGGCCCAAACCATTCCCCCCGGCCACGCCCGGCCACGCCCAACCACACCCAACCAAGCCCAACCAAGCCAGACTGGCCCTTCCCGGCGGAGGCGCAGAGGAAGCCGTGATAGGATCGGAGGCCAAACCATTCCCTCGGCGCCATGCAAGCCGCCGAGAAGGAGATCCCCCTTGCGCATCGCTACCTGGAACGTGAACGGCCTCCGTGCCCGTCTCGACTTTGTGAAGCTCTGGCTCGCAGAGCGCGAGCCCGACGTGGTCGGCTTCCAGGAACTCAAGATGGAGGACGACAAGTTTCCCCACGAGGCTTTCCAGGAACTCGGTTACACCTGCGTCACTCACGGCCAGAAGAGCTGGAACGGCGTAGCGATTCTCTCAAGGCTTCCTGTTGAAATCGTTGATACAGGACTCCCGGGACAGGAAGATTTTGGATCTCGCCTGATCCGTGCCCGCGTTGGCGAGGGCGCCGAGCAGCTCGATTTCACTACCCTCTATTGCCCGAACGGAAAAAACCTCGAGCACGACGATTTCCCTCGGAAGC
>JBDNFB010000052.1:0-6129 GCA_041690055.1 Myxococcota bacterium
ACGCCGTCCACGCGATCGAAACATCCATAAGCCCAGCGCGGCAACTGTTCCCCAGGGTACCATTTACCCTGGGCATGATGGAGGACCGCCCCTGGCGACCAGAGATCCATGAGCCGGCGAGTCAACCGATCGGCCTGAGCCTCTTTTGCTTTGCCTAACGCTTCTGTATTCCACTCGGGCGCATCCGGATCCGTCGCGCTTACAAAGGTCGGTTCCCCACCGACGCTCAAGCGCACATCGCCCGCAAAAAGGTCGGCATCGACCTGCTCACCCAATTCCAGAATACGCTTCCACTGGGTTTCGGTGTAGGGCTTCGTGACCCGCGCGCGATCGACCACGCGCACAACGCTCATCTCAAATTCGAATTCAGCTTCTACGTCCTCGACGAGCCCAGCAATCGGCGCCGAAGACGACGGGCTGGGCGTTGCCGAAAGCGGGATATGGCCTTCAGCCGAGAGCAAACCCGATGTCGGATCTAGACCGATCCAGCCCGCGCCCGGAATGAAGCACTCGCACCAGGCGTGGAGATCGGTGAAATCTTCTTCGGGGCCCTTGGGCCCGTCGACGGGCTCCTGGTCTGCCTTCAGCTGAACGAGGTATCCCGACACAAATCGTGCAGCCACACCCAGTCGCCGCAAAACTTGCACGAGCAGCCATGCCGAATCACGACAGGAACCTTTGCCAATTGTCAGCGTCTCTTCGGGCGTCTGGACGCCGGGTTCCATCCGAATCAGATATTCGACGGCCTGCTGAACGGCCTGATTCGTTTCGACGAGGAAGTGATTGGTGTCGCGACGCGACTTGTCGAGGCTGCCTATGAACTTCTCGAGGACCGGCGTGAGGGGCTCCACCGCGAGGTAGGGCGCAATATCTGCTTTCCATTCTTCGCCGTACTCGAAAGGCCATTCCTCACAGCTCTCTTCGAGGAAGTAATCGAACGGGCTGTAGGCTTCGAGATCCGCGACGAGATCGACGCAGACTTCAAAGACATCCGTCTTCTCTGGAACAACCACCCGGGCTAGGTAGTTCCCGTGTACATCCTGCTGCCAATTCAGGAAGTGGTCGTTCGGTTTAATCTCGAGCGAGTACCGATTCACCGGCGTGCGATTATGCGGGGCCGGGCGCAAGCGAATCGTTTGCGGGCCCAGGAGCGCCGGCCGGGCGTATTTGTACTTCGTGCGGTGATGAAGGGCGATGCGGATGGCCAAAGGGGAGCCTTTCGAAACCTGGGGGGCGGTGTGTCTTTATGTAGCGGCGAAGAGGACGCTCTGCTGAACAATTCCGGCAGAACGAGTTGAAAATGAGTCAAAACGGCCGGTACCGGCGCATTCAAAACCCGGCTGCGCTGCGAATCGGCACAGCTGCTCGCAAAAAACTCTCGGAGATTCGCCTTTGGATCGCGCTTCGATCGCGAGCCTCGTTTGACAGGCCTCTCGCGCTGCTACGGTGGGATAATGCAGCGAAACCGCAGGGTTTCAACCACGGACCTCAACCCGGAGGCAGGTCATGAGTCGAATACATTTCATTGGCGGCGAAAAGGGAGGCGTCGGCAAGTCTGTCGTTGCCCGGCTCCTTGCTCAGTACTGGATCGACCGAGCCATCAGCTTTACTGCGTTCGACACAGACCGTTCGAGCGGCGCGCTGCTTCGATGTTATTCGGCCTACACCACCCCAATCGACGTCACCCGCATGGAGCAGCTCGACCAAATCGTCGAAGCGATCGACGATTCCTTGGAAGAGATCATCGTTGATCTCGCCGCTCAGACCGAGGCCGACCTCGACACCTGGATGGCTGCCGCAGAAGTGTTCAGCTTGCTTGAGCGACTCGGACATCCACTTTGGTTCTGGTTCGTGATCGACGACGGAAAAGACTCCATCCGCCTCTTGTCGAGGTTTCTTGACCGGGTCGGACCCTCCTGCCATATCGTCTGCGTTCGAAACCAAGGGCGCGGCCGAAACTTCGAGCTCTTTAGAGAGGCCAAACTCGAAGACCGCATCCACCAGATGGGCGGAAGCGTCATCGACCTCCCTGCCCTGCATTCCGGTTCCATGCTCAAGATCGACGCCTATGACAAGAGCTTCTGGGCGGCCATCCATAACATCAACCCTGAGGAAGCGCCCTGCCTGAGCCTCATGCAGCGCGAGCGCGCGAAGGTCTTCATTCGTAAGGCGCACAGCGCGTTCCGCCAGATTCTTAATCCCAGTACTTTTATGAGCTGAGGCCTTATTCCCCGCGATCCGAGAGACAAGCAGTCGATGTTGGCGGTCTAAACGCGGGGAGCGGCAATCCAAGAGAAGCGCCGCAAGCCGAGAAAACGAGACCGACCCCCAGGCTAAGGCCGGTTCCCGACTCAGGCACGAGAGTCCAACCCGCAGCGACCAGATCAAAACCGGTCTCCGCGAAGTTGCTCCATTCATCGTAGTAGGCCACCCAGAGGCGTCCTGTCCTGCAATCGCTCTAAGGATGCCTCTTTTCGACACTTTCGTTCAACGAGAAGACTCTTGAGCCCGCCAACCCTGATCCCGAGTGAACTATCAGTTTGCCCCGAACTCCGTTTGGCCCGGTAAACTGAGAACTCGTCCAGATCAGCGCCTCGGAAGTCTTCCGCATGCGCCGTTCCGTAGGAGTTCTTCCGTGATTCGCGTCCGATCGCTACGCGCCGCTCTTTCAATGCTCGCGCTACTCCCGCTGCTGGGATGCGGCCCCAGCCACGGCTCCCGCTCGCTGCAAGAGGTCGCGGCCGAGGCTTCTCAACAAGAGGTCGTCGTTTACACCGCGCGCGAGATAGTCACGCTCGATGCCAACCGCCCAACGGTCGAGGCCATCGCAGTCGAAGGCGACCACATCCTCGCCACCGGCGCGCTCGAAGAAGTCGCACGTGGCCTCGCCGGCCGCACATTCCGCGTCGACCGACAGTTCGAGGGATCGGTCCTCATCCCGGGCCTGATCAACCAACATGAACACACCTGGCTTGCTTCAATCGCCATGATCGCGGAGATCATCTCGATCGAGAAATGGGAGCTACCGGAGCGAACGATGCCCCGTGCGGTCGACGCGGCGGACTACCGCCGGCGACTCCAGGAACTCGTCTCGCGCCACAAAGAGGCAAACGCCGGCACGGACGAGGTCCTCTACACCTGGGGTTACCACCAGCTCTTCCATGGCGATCTCTCCCGCGCCGATCTCGACGAGATGAGTCGGACCGTCCCGATCGTGGTCTTGCAGCGCTCCATGCACGAGCTGATCCTAAACTCACGTGCCCTTGAGCTCTTCGCAGTCGACCAGACTGTGGTAGACCGGCTGCCCGAAGCCGCCCGTGCACAAACCGACCTTGCTCGGGGGCATTTCTGGGAACAAGGCTCGTTGGCCGTCGTCCCCGCCTTCTTCCCCGATCTACTCGCGCCACGCCGCTACCTGCCTGCGCTCGCGCGCGTCCGGGACTATTGGCATGCGGCGGGCAGCACCCTCGTCGCGGAGCCCGGCGGCCTTGTCTCCCCCGGACTCATGGCGATGCAGAATACAGTATTAGGCGACCCGGACACGCCGTTCCGGATGCATTACATCGCCGACGGAAAATCAATGATCGTCAGCCATCCGGACAACGAGGTGATCGCAGCAACCGACGCACTCGCGGGATCCGCCAAGGGATTCACCCGTTTCCTTCCTAAGCAGGTGAAGCTCTTCGCCGACGGCGCGATGTTCAGCCAGCTGATGCAGATGAAAGACGGCTATCTCGATGGCCACGACGGCGAATGGCTTATGGAGCCCGAACTGTTCGCGCAAGCCTTCCAACTTTACTGGAACGCGGGTTATCAAATCCACGTGCATCAGAACGGGGATGCGGGACTGGACCTCGTCCTCGACGTGCTCGAAGCGAACATGAAACGCAACCCGCGCACGGATCACCGAACGGTGATCGTCCATTTCGGCTTCTCCCGCTCTGACCAGATCACCCGAATCGCTCAACTAGGAGCGCTGGTCAGCGCGAATCCCTTCTACACGACGGTCCTTGCGGATCGATACAGCGAAGTTGGCATCGGCCCCGAGCGAGCACAGGAAATGGTCCGACTCGGCGAGGCGGTCCGCGCCGGCATTTCGGTCTCGCTGCATGCAGATATGCCCATGGCGCCCGGCAAGCCGCTCCTCCTGATCTCCAGCGCCGTGAACCGCAAAACCGTGAACGGGAATATCGCCGCCCCGCATCAGAGACTAACACCTCTACAGGCTCTGCGGGCCGTCACGATCGACGCCGCCTACTCCCTCCAGCTCGAGAAGGAAGTCGGCAGCCTCGAGCCGGGCAAAATCGCTAATCTAACGGTGCTCGCTGAGAATCCACTCACGGTCGCCCCCCAAACAATCGAAGATATTCGCGTGCTGGGCACGATTCACGAAGGACGCGTACTCCTCGTTCAGGGCTCTGGGGCCGACACTCGACCGGAGGCGGTCGATCCGACAATCTACTCCCGCGTCGACGACCCGACCGATCCGTAACGGCACAAATACGCCGAGTTCCGCGAACGCCGCGCACGGGACCAATTCGATCCCAACTCGCCGGGCGACGCGTACTCGCGGGAGACAACGCACTGCTTCATCTGCTCTGGCTCCGATGGGCGCCCCGGGCGGCAATCAGGCCTATATCGATGCGGGCTACTACCTCACGGGAGCGAACCCACATATCCAACCCGCTCAGGCTGCTTTCGGCGCTGCGTACCCCTTCTGGGGCGACGTGTCGACTTTGCATGGAATGACCAATCCCCGTAGTCCGGTCGCTTCGCGCGAACCGGGCTCCTTTTATGCTCGCCAGAAATCCGCCCTGCGCGCAGCCCGGGAGGCTCTTCCCTAAAATGGACAGCTCTATGCGTCGGTCTCGAGCTTTGGTCACACGGACGGAATCGAGTGGCTCTCCGAAGAGACGCTTCGCTCTGGCGGATTTTTCTTGTCGGAAGATGTCCCCCGTTAGGCAGTGTCGTCAACCGCATGCTCCAGATCGCTCGTCACAAGGCGATCTTCCGCGCAACGCGGCCAGATGGGCGATCGGATTTCAACTTTTCGCAGTCCGCGTGGGGCCCCGCTCGACCTATGTCGAACACTGCCACGTGATCCCGGAGTTCTACTACCTGCTCAGCGACCCGGTCACCTATGGCGTCGATGGCGATCTCCACAGAAGCGAGCCGGGCGATATCCTGTTCAACAACAGCTATTCGCCGCATCTCGTCCAGGGCATCGTCGACGGACTCGTATTCCGGTCCTTCTCCTCCACGTTCGCCCCCAACGGCGACCGGAGCGTCTTCGATCGGCCTGGTTTCCTGGTCGAGCCCCTCCCAACGCAACCTGCGTCAGCGCGGCTCGCAGAGAACATCTCCTTCCACTAATGCTCCCACTCGGCGTGGGCCCGCGAATAGGGAAGTCCGGCTTCCTGCTCTCGCGGGAGGAATCGAAACGCTCGCTGTAGCGGGCGATATCGTGAACAGATTTCCCCACAACCCGGAGGCGATTTGAGTGATTCGCGAGCGGATGAAGGCGACGCCCGGGATCGCCGATGTTGAGGACTGACGGGACGAACGACCTTCCTAATGCGCCACGGCCGTAGCAATCTCGGCTAAAGGCTGGTCCTCGGTTTCGTGCGTGTGAGACTTCTTCGCCTTTCCTTGGGTGCCTGTCGCAACGCCTTCGCGAGCATCAACGCGCTTCGAATCCGGTTCTGACTTCGCCTGCACCGGTGCAAGCGGGCGGGTGCGGGGCGACTTTTTCTTGCGCCGCCGCTCCTCTGGCTTTTGCTCCTTCTCTTGCTTCGTGTCGAGCTCTGGCCTTTCTTCCGCTTGCTCAGCCGGTGCCGTCCGTTTCGAAAGATAACTTCCGGCGGCCGCGTTTCGAAGCGCCTCAAAGGCCGCCTGCACATCGGCTTTCAAAGCCGGCAGATCCGGAACCAACTCATAATCCCCATTGAATCCCCAACAAAGCTTTCCCTCGTAACTGAACAGCGCGACGCCGAGCCCACCGCCGGGAATCAAAGGCACGATCGGATACATCGCCAACAGCTTTGCTCCCGCCAGATAGAGCGGAAACTGCGGCCCGGGCACATTCGTCACGATCATATTCACGGGTCCACTCAAGTTGAGCGAGCCCAG
>JBDNFB010000053.1:0-10469 GCA_041690055.1 Myxococcota bacterium
ACTGCGGGCGTAGAGATCTTGGCGTTCTCGATCACAATCGGAGACGAAGAAAACTTCTTCTACGATTTCGTGGCCGACCTCAACTCTACGCCTTTAGGTTCCGCAGCCCATGCCGCCACCGAAACGAACACGGGCGCGCGGCTCCTTGTCGGTGACCGCGTCAACGATCGATCGGGCACGGCGCGACTCCATTGGGGGTTCGATGATTTCCAGACCGGCGAGTTCTTGATCTTTCAGGCCGATATCGACCCCTTCACGGCGCAGACGGGCGGACGTCAGTCGGTCGACAGCCGCTACTCCTTCCTGAACAACGGTGAGGCGGAAAATGCCGTCCTCACCGTCGTCTTCTCCGACGGCGCCATCGCGCGAAAGGCGTTCGAAGATGTGGAAGGCGCTCTCCCGGAGGCGTTCCACTTCTCGGGCGTGGGCGAGCTCCAGGGCGCGGTCGCGGGTGGCCCTCCGACGGTCTCCGCACCGGTTCCCGAGCCGGGTGCTGCCCTGCTCTTCGCTTTTGGCCTCCTGACGGTGGCTGCGAAGCCCCGACGCATGGCGAACCACTAGAACTGCGAAGAAGCGAAGTCCGAGCGAACGCCCCAATCTCTCAAGGTCGGGGCGTTCTCGTATTCTCCCTTCGAATCCGAGCGCGGACGCCGCTCCAGCCGATTTATGCTGCCAGCGGGGCAGGGTCTCGCTACTTTTCCGCCGCAAGAATCAGCGCGAAAAGTCAACCCAGAGCATTTAGCACCTGGGAATCGTGAGGATGCATCCTGAAGATGCATCGTGAATTGAATAGAGTCGAAAGAGGTACGCATGGCGACGTTCGGAATTGTAGTCGGGGGCGGTCCCGCGCCGGGAATCAATGGCGTGATCAGCGCCGCGACGATTGCGGCCCGACAACGCGGCTCACGCGTCATCGGCATCCTGCAAGGCTTCGAATGGCTAATGCAGGGCGATATCGAGCACGTGGTTGACCTCGATGCAGATGCGGTCTCGCGTATTCACGAGCAAGGCGGGTCGATTCTCCGCACCTCCCGCGCGAACCCGACCCGTGACCCCGTTCATCTCGATCGCGTCGTCGATGGCCTCGCACGCCTCGGCATCGACCATCTGATCTCGATCGGCGGCGACGATACCTGCTTCTCCGCGCGCACAGTCGCCGAAGCCGCCGGTGACCGGCTGAGCGTCGTCCACGTCCCAAAGACCATCGACAATGATCTGCCCCTGCCTCCAGGCGTGCCGACCTTCGGATTCGAAACGGCGAGAGCCACGGCCTCCGGAATTCTCGGGACGCTGCTCGAAGACGCCCGTACGGCGGGTCGCTGGTACATCGTGGTCCTGATGGGCCGCAATGCAGGACACCTCGCACTCGGCGCCGCACAGTCGGCGGGCGCGACGCTGGCAGTGGTCGCCGAGGAATACGGCGATCGAAAGATCCAGCTCGACCAGCTCGCTCGCCGCGTCGAAGGCACCATCCTTAAAAGCACCGCCGAAGGCCGCCCGAACGGCGTCATCGTCTTGGCCGAAGGCCTCGGCGAATGCCTCGACCCCGCCGACCTCACGGAGTTGTCCAACCTCCCCCTCGACGAACATGGCCATATTCGACTCGCCGAGCTGCCGCTCGGCCGCCTCGTTCGTGACCGCGTGGAGCAGCGCCTTGCCGATCACGGAATGAATCTCACGATGGTTGTGAAGGATGTGGGCTATGAGCTGCGCTGCGTGCAGCCGGTGGCGTTTGATCAGGAATACACCCGGGAGCTCGGCGCCGGCGCCGTCACGTCGCTGCTCGAAGGAAAGGGCCACGTGATGATTACGAGGCAAAACCAGAAGATCGTTCCGATTCCCTTCGACGATATTCTCGACCCCGCAACGGGCAAGACGCGCGTGCGCATGCTCGACACTACGACGGAGAGCTTCGCGACGGCCCTCGCTCTTCAGACACGGCTCTCGCCCGAGGATCTCGAGGATCCCAAAACAGCCGGCTTGATTGAAGGCGTGAGCAGTCTTGACCTCGATGCGCTCAAGGAGCGCTTCGCCTAGCATTATTCGGATGCGAAACCGACTTATCCAGACATTCTTCACGCTCGGAGCCGCGCTGCTCTTCTCTGGCTGCGCCTTTTCTGGAGTTGGTACGTTCGGTGGCAATGCGTCGCGGCCGACCTCGGCCCTAACGGCTGAACTCGAAGCCCGGCTCGCTCGACTCGAAGCCGAAGCCGATCGCCAGGCCGTCGAGCGGCTCATTCACGCTTACGCGCATGGCATCGACACCATGGACGAAGCGCTGCTGCGGCGGACCTTTGCAGCGGATGCCGAGGCGGAGTACCGCGGACTCAACTTCCCCATGCATGAGGACCTGAACGGAGTCGACTCGATCATAGAATGGCTGCGCACGAACGTCGGCGGACGAAAGACCGCCGCACCCTGGCATTTTATGAGTACGCATCTCATCGAGCTCGAAGCCGGCAGCGATCACGCCAAGCTTCGTACCTTCCAGCATAACCGCAGCATGGGCGGCATCGGCGTCTACACCGTTGACGCACAAAGAACTGACGCCGGCTGGCGTATCCAAAAGCTGCGACTCGAAGAGCGTATCCTCGACGAAGTCCTACTCAAGCGCCTCAACCCAAAAGCACTCCCCGAACTGCGTTAGCCCGGGGAGTGCCACTAAGCCTTGGTGGAGCCTTCATCTCTAACAAGAGCCCTCAGCCCTGACGGAGCCTTCAGCCCTGACAAGAGCCCTCAGCCCAAAGGGCTTCAGCCCTGATAAAGAGTGATCATGCTGTAGACCAGCGCCGGTCGATCGCTTCCGACCACGTGCACTGCGGTCTCCTGCTCGATCCGCGTGCCTTTCTTGCCCGCTTCCGCCGAAACCATGCGACTATGCGAATGGATCTTCGCACCGGCCGGCACAGGGCTCAGAAAGCGAAGCTTGTCTGAGCCGTAGTTGAGGGCGTTCTTCGCCCCCGTAACAGCGAAGGGTGCGTTTCCCTGGGCAGCCATCATCGGAAGCAGCGAAAGCGTCAGGAACCCTTGCGCAATCGTCGTCCCGAAAGGCGAATCCGTTTTGGCGCGCTCGGTGTCGATATGAATCCACTGATGATCGCCGGTCACATCCGCGAACTTGTTGATGACTTCCTGCGTGACTTCAAACTCTTCCCCGAAGTCGCCGAACTCTTCGCTGACGTGCTTCTGGAGGCTGGCGATATCGTCGAATGCAATCTTATCCATTATGGGTATGTCCTTGGCTGACTTCGCAGAGGGCGGGATTTCGAGACGGCCAAAAACGGCCAGAGACGACACCAGTTCATCGCACGAAGCGGGAGGAGAATCGGGGTGGGGTTCCATTGCTAACACAGCCCCCCTTCCCTCGCGATGGACCGCGATGGACCGCCGGTCGCCGGTCGCCGCGCACAAGGGCCGACGTGGCCTACTCCTTCCGCGCGCGCCAGGCGGCAAGGTCCTCGGGCGTATCCAGATCGGCGAAAATCGCATCGGTCTCCACCTCGACCTCAACAACTCCCTCGCCCGCCGTCGCGACAATGGTCTTCGCTCCCTCATCACCCGACAGCGCCGCCAGACCCGGCCAGAATGCGCGACCGAAGAGCACGGGATGTCCGCGCCGACCCTCAAAGGTCGGGATCACGATCTGCTCGTGAACCCCTTCGGACCGGGCCGCCGCCAAGATGTCATCAATTGCGGATGCACGAAGTCCAGGGAGATCTCCGAGGCCGATGAGCATCGCGTCCGAGCTCGCTTCGCTCCGCGTCTCTTCGGCCATCACCTGCCGCACCCCAAACGCCAGCGAAGCCCCCATCCCGACCGCCCAATCGGCGTGATGAGAGAAGACGCAAGCTCGATCCGAAAGCGCTGCCCGGACCGCCTCGGGCTGAAAGCCCGTGACGACGAGGGGTGAGTGAATTCCCGCTTCCACCATTGCATCGACAGGCCAAGCGACCAGCGGCAATCCATCGACTTCAACGATCATCTTGTTAGTCGCTTCCCCCATACGTGCAGAGCGGCCTGCAGCCAAGATCAGACCCGTGACGCGACCCGCGCCTAACCCCGCTTGCGCAGACATTCGGTCAGCTCGGCTGCAATCGAAAGCGCGATCTCGGCAGGACTGCTCGCACCAATATCCAGCCCAACCGGGCCGTGGATGCGCGAGAGCGCCGCATCATCGAAGCCGAGTTCCTGCAGGCGCTCGCGGCGACGCGCCTGCGTCCGCCGGCTCCCCAAAGCGCCGATATAAAAACACGAGGACCGCAGCCCCACCTCGAGCGCCGGGTTATCAATCTTTGGATCGTGGCTAAGCGTGACGAGTGCCGAACGCGCATCGAGCTTGGCTGCTTCAAGTGCTGTGTCCGGCCATTCATGCGAACGCGTCACACCTGGGAAACGCGCCTCCGTGAGAAAACCGTGACGCGGATCGATCACGAGAACCTCGTAGCCGAGATCCCGCGCGAGGATCGCCAGGCGCTGTGCGATATGCACCGCACCCACGATGGCGAGCCGGACAGGCGGATTAAAGGGATGAACAAAGTACGACTCTCGCTCGGCCGCCTTCTTCGCTCCTTCTTGCACCGAAGATGCCGAAGACTCCGCCGCTGATTCAGGCTCAACGATGCGACCGCGATCACCTGCCAGCACAGCGTTCACGGCGTCGAGCAGAGCTCCGCCGCTTTCCCCAAAATCTTCGGCCTGAAAATCCGCGGGCGTCGCAAGTAGCCACTCCCTGCCCGTCGACAGAGAAACGATTCGCACGCGCCCTTCTCGTACGCCGCGCGCCGCCACAAGGGCATTCAGGGTTTCAATATTCACGCGACGCGTTCCACAAAGATGCGGACGCGCCCACCGCACGCCAGCCCCACGGCCCAGGCGTCTTCATCCGCGACACCAAACTCAAGCAGAGCAGGCTCTCCCGTCGACAAAACCTCTGAAGCTTTTTCGATTACCGCGCCTTCGACGCAGCCCCCCGACACAGAACCTTCGAAATGCCCCGTCGAGTTCACGGCGAGCAGACTACCCGGCGGGCACGGCGAAGAACCCCAGGTCTCGACGACCGTCGCGAGAGCAACCCCCAGGCCCTGCGCGAGCCAGCGCTGGGCGAAACCCAAAGGATCTCCCGCTTCGAGCGGTGCTCCGGAAGGTGCTCCGGAAGGTGAGAGTGGCTCGCTCGTGACATCGCCCGACCCGCCGGCAACCGCGCCCACAAAGTGCACCTCGGCGCCCGGCGGAAGCCGCACGTAGAGTGCATCGTTATGCACGACGCCTTCCACCGCGACCGCCGCGTGTTCGAGCTGGCCTTCGAGGTCTGCATACCGGGCGTAGATTTGCCGAATCAAGTCATCGACGCGCTTTGACTCGAACTCGGCCTGCGCTTCACCGTTTGTGAATCGCTGCTGCGCGCTGGAAAAGACGACTGTGATCAAGATGCGCCGCCCGCCTCAGGAAGACTGCGATTCGATCGCATCGAGCACCCGCGGCGGTGACATCGGCAGCGTCCGAAAACGCACACCCGTCGCCGCATGCATCGCATTCGCGACCGTGGCGAGCGGCGGCACGATCGGCGTCTCACCGACGCCGCGCACCCCGTACGGATGAAGCGGGTTCGCCACTTCCACGATCTGCGTATCGATCATCGGCAGATCCGACGCGACCGGCATGCGGTAGTCGAGGAAGCCGGAATTCTCGACCTTGCCCTCCGCGTCCCAGAGATATTCCTCGTTCAGCGCCCAGCCGATCCCCTGCGCCGCACCGCCCTGGAACTGCCCCTCCACGTAGGTGGGGTGAATTGCTTTGCCCGCATCCTGAACAACGGTGTATCGCAAGATGCGCGTCACGCCGGTTTCCGGATCGACTTCGAGATCGCAAAGATGCACGCCGAAGGCCGGACCTGCGGCCGGCGGATTGACGGAGGCACTCGCCACGACCGGCCCGCCCGTCATGCGCATCTGCCGCGCGATCTCCTCGATGCTCAGCGAGCCCTTATCCGCGTCGCCATTCGTCGCCACGGCGTTACCGTCTTGCCATTCAACGCTGTCGAGTTCGATATCCCACATTGTCGCGGCACGCGCGCGCAAATGATCGACGACCTGCCGCGTCGCTTCGATCACGGCCATGCCCGTCGCGTAGGTCACGCGACTGCCGCCGGTCACATCGCAGTAGCCGACCGAGTCCGTGTCTCCAACCAGCGGTCGAACGCGCGTCACATCGATCCCGAGTTCTTCCGCCGCCATCAACGCCATACTCGCGCGCGAGCCGCCGATATCGGGGTTGCCCGTGCGCACGACGGCCGAGCCATCATCGTTGACGCTGACCGTGGCGCTCGACTGCATGCCGGCGTTGAACCAGAAACCAGCGGCCACGCCACGACCCTGGTTCGCACCGATCTTCGCCTTGTAATGCGGATGATTCTTGGCCGCCTGAAGGGTCTGCTTGAAACCAATCGCTTCAAAGCGCGGGCCGTATTTCGCCCGGCCACCCTCCTCGATGGCGTTCTGCAATCGAAGGTCGATCGGATCGCGATCGAGCTTTCCCGCCAGTTCGTCGATCAGCTGTTCCGCGGCAAAAGCCGCAATCGGCGCACCCGGCGCTCGATAGGCCGCGACCCGCGGCTTGTTCAGCACGATGTCGATCCCGAGAATCTTGAAGTTCGGAATTTCGTAGGGCGTGAACACGGTCATGCACGCCGCACCGACCGGCGATCCCCGGAAGGCCCCCGCCTCAAACTCGAGCCGCGTCTCACACGCCACGAACGTGCCGTCGGCCTTTGCCCCGATCCTCGCCCACATACGCGAACCCGAGGTCGGACCCGTCGCACGAAACACTTCGTCCCGGGTCATCGTCATTTTCACCGGCCGGCCCGACTTGCGCGAAAGCACGATCGCCGCCGGCTCCAGGTAGACAGGGATCTTGCCACCAAAGCCGCCGCCAATTTCCGTCGGCGTCACCTTGATCGAGTTCGGATCCATCCCCGTGATCAGAGCCACTTCGCTCTTCACATTGAAGTGCCCCTGGGTAGACGCCCAAATTTCACTCGTCCCGTCTTCGCGGCAATTCGCGAGACAGGCATGGGGTTCGATATAGCCCTGGTGGACCATTGGCGTTTCGAAATGGCCTTCGACGATCACGTCCGCTTCCGAGAAGCCGGCGTCGAGATTGCCGCCTTCGAAGAGGACCTGATTCGTGATATTCGAATCGCCTTCGGGCTTGTCGCCGGCGCCCTGGGTCTCCTGCCCTTCATGCAGGATCGGCGCACCGGGCGCGAGAGCGGCCTCGATCGAAAGGACCGGTTCGAGCACTTCCCACTCAACCTTGATCAGCTTGCCCGCCTCGCGCGCAATTTCATCTGAGGTCGCGGCCACGGCGGCAAAGGCATGGCCGTGATAGAGGGCCTTCTCTCGGGCGAGGACCGTGCGCTGATTCGCGCCGAAGTCGATTCCGGTCGGACCCGTCGGAATCCAGTTCATCGCGATGTCCGGAAAATCTTCGGCCGTAATCACGGCGCGCACGCCCGGCACCTTCTCGGCCGCACTCGTATCAATCGACAGAATTCGCGCATGCGCGTAGGGACTGCGCACGAAGACACCGTGAATCATGCCCGGCAGAGTGTAATCCGCGCCGAAGCGCGCGCGGCCGGTCACCTTGTCGAGACCATCGTGCCGAATCGGGCGACTGCCGATCTGCTTGAATTTTCGTTCGCCCTGCCCACGTGTCGTATCGGCTGCTGCGCTCATGCCGTGCCCTCCCGCATCACGGCCGCCGCATCGAGCACGGCCCTGATGATTTTGTCGTACCCCGTACAGCGACAGAGATTGCCGGCCAAGAAATACCGTGCCTCCTCTTCCGTTGGATCGGGATTCTTCTCGATGAGTTTCTCCGCCGCGACTACGAAGCCCGGCGTGCAGATGCCGCATTGAAGTGCACCGTGTTCAAGGAATTTCTGCTGCACCGCAGAAAGCGTAGAGCCCTGCGCAATGCCCTCCACAGTCTGCACTGTTCGACCCTCGGCTTCCGGCGCAAGAACCAAACACGCTGGAACCAGCCGGCCATCGAGCACAACAGAGCACGCGCCGCAGTCGCCCGTCGTGCATCCCTCTTTCGTGCCCGTCAGCCCAAGGTCGTCTCGCAGAACTTCGAGCAGGGTCTGATGCCCTGCACAGAGGAACTCGGCTTCTTCACCATTAATCGTCGTTTCGACTCGAATCTTTGCCACGGAGACCTCTGGATCTTCTTCAGATTAATCAAGACGGATGGGCGCCACACTAAATCTCGATGGCGCCTACTTAAAAGAGAGCCAGATAACTAGCGTGCCCGCGCGCGCTCATACGCGATATGCGCCGCACGACGCGTCAACACGCCAGCGATCTTTTTTCGGTACGTGATCGTGCCGCGCTTATCGTCGATCGGATTCGCCGCAGCGCTCGCCGCAGCCGCTGCCGCATTGACAGCATCATCCTCAAGCCGCGAGCCGACGAGGGCAGTATCCGCCGCCGCCACGCGAATCGCAGTCGGGGCCACGGCGCCCAGAATGACATTTGCCTTCTGCACCGTGCCATCCTCATCAAGCTCTAGCTGAACCGCCGCGCCAACCACCGCGATATCCATTTCAGTCCGCGGAATCAGCCGAAGATAGGCATCGGCCGCATGGGACGCAGGCGAAGGCACCTTGAATTCAACTACGAGTTCACCGCGCTCGAGAATCGTCTTGCCCGGCCCCGTCGCAAAATCTTCGACCGGTACTTCGCGCTCGCCGCTCGGCCCCGCAATCACAACAGTCGTGCCACACGCAATCATGGCCGGCACCGAATCCGCAGCCGGCGAGGCATTGCACAGATTGCCGCACCAGGTCGCGCGGCCCTGCACCTGCGTCGAGCCAATCAGATCGGTGGCCTCGGCAAGACCGGGCCAGCGGTTCTTGATTGTCTGGTTCTCAAAAATCTCAGCAGCCGGGACGGCCGCGCCAAGAGTCAGGCCACCGGCATCAAGCTGGGTCCGCATCAGGCGCGGGATCCGCTTGACGTCGACAATGACGGACGGCGGAGGAGGTGAGTCCGGGACACCACGGCGCAGGCGCATCTGGACCAAGAGATCGGTTCCGCCAGCCAGGACGCGCGCGCCCTCTTCTGCAGCAAGGAGCGCAACCGCTCCTTCGACCTCGGTCGGGGCTTCGAATCGGGACGCTTCCAAAGGGGTAACTCCTCTCACTTTGCCGACCGGACGCCGGTCGCCGTGCCCCCAGATTATGCCGCGTTCTGGGGTGGGATCACAATGCCCGAACTTCGAATCCTAATCCGGCGAATTCACCGACTCAGCGACGGCCGACGGGTAAGTCGCGCGGTACGGATGCCCGTACCCCCATCGATACGACGAAGGGAAGACGGGATGGCCGCCGATTCGGACGCCGGTCTTCATCACCCAGCCGACGAACGCATTCGTCTCGCCAGCGATGCACTGACCGAATTCCGTATCAGCCTGCAGACGCGCGGCTCGGTCGCCGCCGCACCAATAGGCGATGTCATGCTCGACACAACATGCAGTGTTCCACGCTGTATCGAGCACGCGTGAGCAGCCGTCGGTGATAAAGATCCGATCCGGCTGAACGCCCTGGTTTCGGCCAGACTCTGTGCATTGTTCTGCGGCGCGAGCGCTGAGTGCTGCCCCCGCGACGGGATCACTTCGGTAGGGCTCGAGCGTGTGCCGAGAGGGCGCGCACCCTGACGCCGCGAGCACGACAAGCGCGATCAAGAGCGCCAGCGGAACCGGAGCGCTCGGTGTGAACGAAAAAGCCCGGAAGGTCGCCTGGCGACCTTTCGGGCTAATCGAACTCATCAAACTAATCGGACTAACTCGCGGCAGCAATATCTGCGAGGATCGCTTCCGCATGGCCGGCCAGGTCGAGGCTATCGCCTTCGACGTCGTAGGCCTTGGCGATCTTGCCATCGGGACTGATCAGGTAGCTGATGCGGCGCGGAATTCCGGCTTCGAAATACTTCTCGCCTTCTTCCCGACACGCGTCATACGCGGCGCCGACCGTCTTGTCCCCATCGGACAAGAGCACGTAGGGAAAGCCTTCGCTCTCGGCGAACTTCTTCTGGTCCGCCACGGAGTCAAAGGATGCACCGAGCACCACGGCATTGGCTGAATCTAACTTGGCTTTTTGATCACGGAACCCGTGACCTTGAACCGTTCAACCGGGTGTCGAGGCTTTGGGGTACCACCACATCACGACCCACTTCCCAGCGAAACTGGCCAGGGACACATCGTTCCCGTCCTGGTCTTTCGCCGAGAAAGCAGGCGCGTCGCTACCTTCTGCGAGCATTATATTCTCCTGATTTCAATTTCTGATCCCGAGTGTGCGAGACGAGCGAAGTGTAGCGAGATTTTCGGTCCTCTTCGCCGAAGAATGCCAAGAGCTCGGCGTTCAGCGCCTCGGGCTGTTCCTCCGCGACCCAATGCGCACAGCCCTCGAT
>JBDNFB010000054.1:0-17459 GCA_041690055.1 Myxococcota bacterium
CCCACCGAACCTGGGGCCATCGACGACGACACATGAACAGCCACATGAATAAGCACATGCCCAACCACATCAAAAGCCACATGCGCGACCACATGCACAAGCGAGGGAAAAGCAGGGTGACGAAGACCGGCCAAACTGCAGACAAGGCAAAGGCCCAGCTCGAGTGGGATATGCCGAGGTATCGCCTCGCGGTGAGTCAGCTCGAGCAGACCGCCGAGCGCATGTCCTCGACCCGAATCTCTGGGAACGCCTCCGCACGCCCCAGCGCGCGCACGTCGTCTCGTTCCCTTTCCGGCGCGACGATTACGACACCGTCGAAACCGTCTTCGGTTACCGCGTGCAGCATCTCCTCACGATGGACCCGACCAAGGGCGGACTCCGCTACGACCTCGGCGTCAACCTCGGCGACACCACTGCGCTCGCGATGTGGATGTCGTGGATCATGGACACCTACTCCCAACAAAAAGGCCACGCCGTCCCCGATATCCTCGCGAACGCGGGCGGCGTGACGGTCTCCGACTTCGAATGGGTGCAGGGCTTGCAGCAATTCCTCTGGGAGGAGAATGAAGTGAACGAACGGCTCAACCGCCTCATGCTCGGCGCGTATCGTGAAGTCGCCGAAGTCGCACGCCGCGAAAAGATCAACCTGCGCAGCGCCGCCATGATGCGCGGCATAGACCGAATCTGCGAAGCTAAACCCCGCCGCGGGGTCTTCCCCTAAACGCCGCACGCGCAGGCCTCCCAGCCTCGCGCGAACAAACGAACGATCTGCAGAGAACGCATAACTCCACAAAGAAAGAGATGTAATGACGACTCTGATAATGGAAACGCCAACGATTCCGCGAGGCCGCAGCCGCCGCGTGGGCCTCCGCGTGCTCACTGTGTTGCTGGCCTTTGGCATGCTGGTTCCGCCGGACGCGTTCGCGGCGAAGTACTACAACTCCGGCCGCAAGTTCCGCCGCGGCGTGTCGAATATTGCGCTGGGCGTGCTCTCGATCCCCGGACAGATGACTGAGGAGACGCGCAAGCGCGGCTATGCCGTCGGCCTGCCTTACGGATTCGTCAAAGGCATAGGATATTTCGTCGCCGCAGAAGCCGTCGGCACCTGGGAGTTCCTGACCTGCCCGTTCCAGTTCCCGAAAGGCTATCGCCCGATTCTGGAACCCGAATTTCCATGGGACTATTTCCGCGGGCCGCCGTCCAAATCACGCCGCCAAATGGATCGCCGCAGTCGGTAAAGCTACGCGCCCTTCGGATTCGGGCCGTATTCGTTCGTGCCCTCTTCACTCTCGAAGACGAAGAACACGAGCAGGATAAGCGTGCCGAGCCCGGGCAGGAGGTTGAGCAGCATCCACCAGCCCGAACGACCTGTGTCATGCAATCGACGGACGGCAACGGCGAGGGTGGGAATCAGGATGAACATCCAGTATTCCTTGCGCCGCGCGCGGCCGCTGAACACCAGAAAATTCTGCAGGACCTTGAGATACCACTCCATTGCCGTCTCCTTTTCCGCTTGAGCGATCTCGCCGAGAGCGCCGCGGCCGTTAAAAGCTATGCGGATCCACTTCTGAAAAGCTTCGCGCGTTTCGCGCCTAACGGCAATTCGGGCGGCGGCCCGCAGCCTGCGCCTGCTGATAGAGCGCCATCGCTTCCGGAAGCCAGCCCTGAAGCTGCGCGATACGCGTGGTGTGGCTCGGATGGGTCGACATGAACTCCGGGGGTGCCTGCCCGCCTGACGATGCTCCCATGTTCTGCCAGAGCGGGATGCTTTCGCGGGGATCGAAGCCGGCGCGCGCCATCAGCTTCAGGCCGATTTGATCAGACTCACTCTCCTGCGTGCGGCCGTAGGGCATGAGCAGCCCGTACTGCAGGCCCACACCGAGCACGCCCATCATCTGCTGCTGCGCCACGGTTTCGGCGCCGAGAAAAACGGAGCCGATCTGCATAGCCGTCTGCGCTCCCGTCTCCTGGGACGCGCGCTCGTTGCTATGTCGCGCGAGGACGTGGCCGACCTCGTGGCCGATGACGGTGGCGAGCTGCGACTGATTCGTGGCGACGTTCAGCAGGCCCGTATTCACGCCGATCTTGCCGCCGGGCAGAGCGAACGCGTTCGCGGAATCATCCTGAAAAAGCTCCACTTCCCATTGGGTCACGGAGACGGTCTGCATCTCGGCCGGCGTGAGAACCGAAATGATCGCGTTCGCGACGCAGCGCACGTAGGCCGTCTGCGAGGAATTCGACGAGCGCGTCGAACTCGTTCGGATTTCCTGGAACGCGGCGGCGCCCATGGCAGCCATCTGCGTTTCATCGTTCAGGAGGAACTGACGACGCCCCGTCGGCGAGGTCGCGCAACTCACTATGAATCCCGCTAAGGCGAGCAGAGCAGCAAGGCGAATCAGATGCGTCTTCATGGAGGAACTCCTGTGTCCGAGATCGGTGACCGAGAACGCTTGCTCGTTCCGGATAAGTTATCCGGTAATCGGTCCCCTGCGCTCCGAATGGGCGCTCATCGCGCTTCGTCAGGGAAACGGGTCCGCGGGCGATGCACTGACTCGTTCGGAACCGCAAATGGCGGAGAGGGTGGGATTCGAACCCACGAGGGCTTTCACCCTGCCGGTTTTCAAGACCGGTGCCGTCAACCGCTTGGCTACCTCTCCGCGGACCCGCCGCGGGCCGCTGTGAAGCGACCCATCCGATGAGCGCGCACAGGCTAGCAGGCGGAAAGCGGGAGCGGTCGCGCCTTGGCGGCTGAACTAGACTCTCGACGACTCGGCAGGTTGGCGGTCTCCGCTCAGCCATCGCCGATCTGCAGCGTCGCGCCCCCTCACCCCGCACTGTCACCACGCCTTAGACGGCCTCATCCGGCCTCAGCCCGCCGCATAGAAAGGATCCGCATCGACGATGGCCGACTCGCAGCCCCATGCCTTCCTGCCTCCCGAAACGCCTCAGACGATCCGTGCGAAGAAGCGCTTCTCCGCAGCCGATGCGCCCACCGAGACGTCGGAATTCGATGACGCAAAGGACATCCTGAAGAAGAACGTCGACCGGATCTACGAGCTCCAGCGCAAGCTCTACGCGGATAACCACCACTCGCTCCTGCTTGTCTTTCAGGCCATGGACGCGGCGGGCAAAGACAGCACGATTCGCCACGTCCTGAGTGGCGTGAACCCGGCGGGCTTCCAGGTCTTCAGCTTCAAGCAGCCTTCTTCCGAGGAACTCGAGCACGATTTTCTCTGGCGCTCAGCGCAGCGCCTCCCGGAGCGCGGCCGGATCGGCGTCTTCAATCGCAGTTATTATGAAGAGACGCTCGTCGTGCGCGTGCATCCGGAATATCTCGGCGGACAGCATCTCCCGGCCGTCAACTCCGAACATGTCGACAAAAGTTTCTGGGAGCATCGCTTCGAGTCGATCCGCAATCATGAAGCGCATCTCGCTCGGAACGGGACGGTCATTCTGAAGTTCTGGCTGAACGTTTCGCTCGACGAGCAGAAGGCGCGCTTTATCGACCGACTGCGCCAACCCGAAAAGAATTGGAAATTTTCGGAGAGCGATCTGGCCGAGCGCACGCATTGGGACGATTACATGCACGCGTATTCCGAGATGCTGCCCGAGACGTCGCGGCCCTGGGCGCCCTGGTTCGCGATTCCCGCCGATTCCAAGAAGCGCATGCGCGCGATGGTGAGCCAGATTGTGGCGGACACGCTGGAAGCGATGCCCCTCAAGTGGCCGGCAATTTCCGAAGAAATGTCGGCGGAGTATGCCGATATCCTGAACCGGCTCGAACGCGACTAACACTTTATCGACAAGACGCTCGGGTGCCTACGCGCTTAAGGGCCTCAGTGTTTGAGTGTCCCAGGGTTTAAGTGTCGAACCGCCTAAGCGCCATCACCGCGTGCCTCCGAAGACGGCGCACGCAACTTCATCTGGAGAACATCCATGGATCTCGAACTCGCCGGCAAGCGCACCCTCATTACCGGCAGCTACCGTGGCACGGGGGCCGGCCTCGCTCGCGTCCTCGCCCGCGAAGGCGCGGCGGTCTGGGTGCATGGCTTTGAGCTCGACGCCGCGGAAGAAATCGCGCAGTCGATTCGCGGCGAAGGCTTCGACGCGAAGGCCGTCGCCGGCGATATCCGAAACGACGAAGGCGCGGCGGAGGTCGCGAAGGCGGTCGGCGAGATCGATATCCTCGTGAACAATTACGGCGTCGCCGAAGGCGGCTCCTGGGAAAGTCCGACCGAAGACTGGATCGACATCTATCAAAAGAACGTCTTATCCGGCGTGCGCCTCGTGCATGCCTTCACGCCCGGCATGAAAGAACGAGGCTGGGGCCGCGTCCTCTTCCTGAGCACCGTCGGCTACAACCGCCCCAACTCTAAAATGCCCCATTACTACGCGTCCAAAACCGCGCTGGTGAACATGACGGTCTCTCTCGCGAAGGAACTCGCCAATACCGGGATCACCGTCAACTGCGTGAGTCCCGGCATCATCGCCACCGCTGAGATCAAGGAGATGTTCCGCCGCCGCGCCGAAAAGAAGGGCGACCCCACGGATTGGCCGAGCCTCGAGAAACAGATCGCCAGCGGAGAGATGTCGAACCCCGCCGGCATCGTCGGAACGCCTGAGGATATCGGGCATCTCGTCGCCTTCCTGGCCAGCGACAAGGCGCGCTATATCAACGCCGCGAATCTGCGGATCGATGGCGGGACCGCAGATTCGATCTCCTGATCCGCGCCTTGGACCTGCGTTCGACCCGCCGTCTACGTTTCTCTCGCTGCGCCCGCTGTGCCCGCCGCGCGCGCCCGCTCCGCCCTCATCGCCTCGAGCTCGTCGAGAATTTCGCGATGTCGAATCGCGCCGAGCGTGTAGCCGCGCGCGACCAGCGAACTCAAAAAGACGAAGATCACCGGGATGAGCGCGGTCAGGATGCGAAGCGCCCAGACCACGGGCGCATCATTTTCGGTGCCCCGTTCAAAGCCCACCCAATCCAGCACCGCAAAGGCGACGGCGACGCTGATCGCGCCCGAAAATTTCCGCATGAACGTGAAGACGCCGACGTAGAGGCCTTCACGCCGCTCGCCCGAGAGGATCTCGTCCTCGTCCGCCACGTCCGCCACCATCGACCAGGGCACCATGTCGCAGACGGCGTAGCCAGCGCCTGCAAAGGCCGTCGCCACAAGCGTGATTGCGAACGGCCACTCCGGTTGGTTAACGAAGAGACATCCGAGACCAAAGATCCAACCCACACAGCCGTAGCGATAGACCGTGGCCTTATCCCGCCCCCGCGAGAAGCGAAGCCAAAAGGGCATGGCCACGACCGTCGCCACCAGGAAAACGCCCATCACGATCTCGAAATCGTCAGGCCGACCGATCACATACGTGAAGTAATAAAGAAAGAGCGCCATCGGCAGATCGATCGCGACGCGGCCCAGCGCAAAGAGGCCGAGCAGACGACGAAAACTGCCGTTGGTCACAAGAAGCCGGAAATAGTTCTCCGTCGAAAGCGTGCTCTCCGCGGGCGCGCTCCGCCGCTCATACGTCACCCACCAAATCGGCAGCCACGGCCAAAGAATCCAAAGTCCGAAGATTACCCCCGTAAGCGCCCACGCCCGATCGTCTCCGCCTAGCCATGCTGCCATGGGCCGGAAAGTGACCAAAATGAGCAGCGTGCCGATGATCGAAGAGACCGATCGAAAAGTCGCCAGCGAAGTCCGCTCGTGATAGTTCTCCGTGAGCTCCGGCAGGAGCGCCTGGTAGGGCACGACGACGAGGGTCATGCTGACGCTGATCAAGACGTAGATGCCGGCGTAGTAGGCGAACAGGAGTGTCTGGCTCTCGAAATGCGCGGGGAACCAGATCGCTGCAAAGGTCGCCGCGAAGGGAATCATCCCGATCAAGAGGAAAGGCCTACGCCGGCCGGACTTCCAAGTCGTGCGATCCGAAAGTCGCCCCATCCAGATATCCGAAATTGCGTCCGCGCTTCGACCGACCAGAGGCACGAGACCGGCGAGCCCGATCCGCATGTCCACCACTTCCGTCAGGTAGAACGGAAAGATCATCGTCAAAGCCACAAGCGCCACATTCGTGGAATGGTCGCCGAGGCCGTAGATCACTTTGAGATGGAGCGGGAGCCGTTCTTCGGTCACTGGCCAAGACTACACGATGCCGGCGGCAAGGACTCGGAACGAGGACTAGACTCCCGGCCATGACGATCGCCGCCGCATCTCCGACCCCTGAAACGCCCACATCTCCACTCCAGATCACCTCCGGGCGCATAGCTGCGATCGATTGGATGCGCGGGTTCGTGATGATCTTGATGGCGGTCGACCATGCGTCGCAGATGTATAACGGCGGCCGGGTCGCCGCAGATTCGTCCTACCTCCTTGATTTCGAGACCGGCGGGGCCGCGTGGATCCCCGGCACCGTCCTCGATAATGCCCAGTTCTACACACGCTGGATCACGCATCTCTGCGCGCCGACTTTCCTCTTTCTTTCGGGCACGTCGCTCGCCATGAGCTTCGAAAAGCGGCGCGCCGAAGGCATAAGCGAGTCGGCTCTCGACAAACACTTGCTGATTCGTGCGGGCGTCGTCCTCGCCTTCGAAGGATTAATCACACTCCTGGCCGGAATGGGCGTGCTGATCCTGCAGGTGCTCTATGCGATCGGCACTTCGATGATCGCCATGGTCTTGCTGCACCGGCTGCCCACGTTTCTGCTCGTGGCACTGGGCGGCGGATGGCTGATTGGCAGCGAGTACATTCTGATGAACTTCTTCCCGATCGAAGCGACCGGGCGCTCGCTCTTCGAAGTGCTCCTCTTCGTGCCCGGCATCGCCGACGGCGCCTTCGTCATGTATCCCATGACGCATTGGCTCGCGATGATGCTCCTCGGCTGGGCCTTTGGGCGACGCCTGCTCGCGCTTGGCGCCAGCGAGCATGGGCGACTCGAAGCGGAAAAGACGCTTCTCCTGTCGGGAACGACGGCGCTGCTCGCTTGGTCATTCATTCGAACGCAGAACGTCTACGGCAACATGGGCCTCTACCGCGATGACACCACGATCGTGCAGTGGCTTCACATGAGCAAATACCCGCCGGCGCTCACTTATACGCTCATGGAGCTTGGGCTGATGGCGCTGATTCTCGTGTTATTCATGCGCTACGAGCGGCGCATGAAGGGTCCCGCGCGAAGCGGAAACCCTCTGCTCGTCTTCGGACAGACGGCGTTCTTCTTCTACATCCTCCACTTCATCTTGCTCGGGGGCTCGGCCATGGCGATTACGGGCGGCATGGGGTTCCGCGGCCTGCAGGAAACCTATATCGCCGCCGCCGTCACGCTCGTCGTGCTCTATCCCGTCTGCATCGGCTTCCGCACGCTCAAGAAGAAGTACCCGCGAAGCGTGCTGCAGTACATCTAGAACGCGGCGCAAGAGATCCGGCCCCACCCCGACCACCCCGGGCCCTACCCGGTGCATGGATTTTCGTTCCAATCAAGGCGCGGAGCCGCGCTGGGCTTTCGCCCAGCAAGGCCCCGCAACGCAGAGTGGGACGAAATGACGCGTGCCCGGCGACTAAGCCTTGGCGAGTTCCTTTTTGCGCTTTAGATAGCCTTCGACCATCTTGCCCATGATCACCGGGTTGTACACATCCTCTTCATAGGACCATTTCATATTGCCCGCGTATTTGAGGATCGTGATATTCATTGCCTGATGCAGGCTGCCATCGCCCGGATCCTCGAAGCGATTCCAAACATGGCAGGTGATCCATCCGCGATCTTCGTCGATCATGTGCCACTCGATCGGGAAGTACTTCATCTCCCGAATCACGGGCTGGGACATCGTGTTCTGGATCCAGTTATAGATCGCCTCGCGGCCGCCGAAGGTGCCGTAATGATGTTCGATATAGGTCGCGTCTTCGGTGAAGAGATTCGCCCATTCGCGCCACTCGCCACTGGTCCCCGCCTTTAGCGCAGCATCCTGAAAATTCTGGAAGGCCTCTTCGAGCTCTTCGCGACTCCATCGTCCCATCTTGCATCTCCCTGATCCGACACGAGCGCGCGCAGCGCATCTCGTGGACCCTCTTACGTTTCGTTTTTCCGCGTGGCGCATCCCCGCGAGCGAACGCCCAATGCTACGAGCCTCGAGCGGCCTTGGAAAGGTGCCCCAAACTCGCTCTCGATCGGGTTATGCTGGACCCGAACCTTCGCCGACCCCAACCCCTCTGAAAAACGGAAACCCCAATGACCGACTTCCGCGAACTCCCCTCCCAGAAATTCGAACGCATCGCCAACTTCCGCGACCTAGGCGGCCATACCACTCACGACGGCCGTCGCGTGGCGTCCGGGCGCCTGCTGCGCAGCGGCCACCTCGGCCGAGCCAGCGACACCGACCTCGAAACCCTCGCGCCCTACGGTCTGCGATGCATCTTCGATTTCCGAACCGCGAGCGATATCGAGGCCGAAGGTGCCGACCGGCTACCGGGCTCGGCCGAAAGCCTGCGCCTCCCCATGCCCGATCCCGTGAAGGGCCGCGGGATTCGCGAGATGATGGAAGAAAGCACGCCGGACCAACTCGAAGGACTCTTCGGAAACGGCAAAGCCGAAAAGATGATGAGCGATTCCGCAGCCGGCCTCGTCCGCGAACGCCGCGAACCCTACGGAATTTTTCTCAAAGCCCTCGCCAATGCCGGCAAGGTCCCCGCCCTCTTCCACTGCTCCGCGGGTAAGGATCGTGCGGGTTGGGCCGGCTCCGTCGCCCTGCTCACGGTCGGCGTGCCCGAAGACCAGGTCATCGAGCAGTACTTGTTAAGCAACCGCGCCGCGGCGCAGATTATCGCGCAAGCGAGCACGGCCGGGAACGAGTTCTGGCACGAAGCGCTCCAGCCGCTGGTCGGCGTGCGCGAGGCATATATTCAGGCTTCTTTTGACACGGTCCGCGAAGATTGGGGCGATTTCGACGGTTATCTGCGAGACGGCTTGGGCGTGACGGATGCGGAGCGCGAAGCGATCCGGCATAACCTTCTTGAGTAACCTCGAGTAACCTCGAATAACACGTTTATCGACGGGGCGCGGCGGCGGCGCGGCGCGCGCCCGGCGACCAAAGCAAGCCACGGGCTGCGCGGGTTCTCTATCCGTCCGTCGACAAGAACTCGAGCAGGTTTTGATCGGGGTCGCGGAAATAGACCGACTGACCGAGCTTGCCATCCGCCGCTGGCCGCGGCTCGGGCCCGACTTCGATCGCGACCCCCTCGCGCTCAAGTAAAGCCGCCGCCTCAGCAATCGGCCCATCGAAGCGAAAGCAGAGATCTCCCGATCCGGGAGTCGGGGCCAGCGCATGCGGCTTCGCGGGCGCCGACGCCGAGTGAATGCTGAGCCGGCTCGCGCCGACCTGCAGAATCACGACGGGAATATCGCCCTTCCGCCAGGCCTCTTCGTAATGCGTCTCCGCCCCGAGCACGCGCCGATAAAAATCGAGCGTCGCCTCCGGGTCCGCGCAGGTCAAAGCCACATGATCAAGTCCACGAACGGGCATCTCAGTTCTCCTCTTCTCTCTTCTCTCGTCTTGTCTTCGGTCGTCTCTTCCGAACGGCCACAAGGGTATCATGCGAAGAACCTGCCCAGCAGCACCCGTCGGCCACTATCATGGAGCCTAGTTGAAACGTCCAGGAGAAATCGCAATGAGCGCGCAGACCTCGAATTCCGACATCGTTCAACTTGAAAGGCGCGAGAACGGCGTCGCTATTTTGACGCTAAACCGCCCGGATAGACTCAACGCGCTGAACGGGCCGCTGCTCGATCGGCTCCGCGCACACGTGACGGCGCTCGACGCGGACCCCGACATCCGCGTGTTCCTACTCGCCGGTGCGGCTCGGACCGACGGCCGCCCCTGCTTCAGCGCCGGCGTCGACGTCCAGGCGTTCTCGGAAGGCGAGGGCGTCACCAACGAACAAGGCTGCGGTCTGACCGACCAAATCGACGATTTGCTCACGCCCTCCATCGCGGTCATCGACGGCATCTGCACAACCGGCGGCGCCGAGTTCGCCCTCGCCTGCGATTTCCGCCTCGTCGGCGGGGCCGCCCAGATCAGCGATTGGCATCTCAAGAAGCTCGGAATAGGCATAGGCTCCTGGGGCGCCCCGGTCCGTTGGGCCCGCGAAGTCGGCGTGACCCGCGCGAAGGAAATCATGCTGACGGGCCGCGTCGTGGACGGCGAAGAAGCGGCGCGCATCGGTTTTGCGACCGCCGTCCATCCAAGCGCAGACCTCATGAGCGCCGCACTTGAGATGGCCGACACCATTGCAGAAATGGATCCCGACGGCGTGCGGCTGCTGCTCGCCAACCTCGACCGCATCTCCGACATGAGCCGGGACCAAGGACTGCGCTGGGCCCAGCTGTCCGCGGAATGGCTCGGGGTCGGCGTGCGCGAGGATCAGATCAAGGATCGCGTCCTCGGCTAGTTGGGCTTCTGCCGCGCAGCGATTGGGGAGTTGACCCTATGCATCGCAGATAAATCGCAGCCGATAGGCAACTCACGGTCGTTCAGGCACGCGGGCTTCTCCTGCGGACGCGATCTCTCGAGGTGCGAATGCGGTTTTCGGCGGCCAATTGGCTGGGGCTCTTACTTCTCCTCGTGGTGGATACTTCCGCCAGCGCCCTCACTCCCTCCATCCAATTCTTCGAAGCGTCGCCCGTCGCTCTCTCGGGCAGCGGTCACCAAGTGCTCCTCGCGAACGTGCGAACCGAGCAGGCCTATAACTCGACCGCCCTCCGCTTCTCCTCGATTTCGGCGCTGTGGGATCTCGATGATCGGTCCTATTCCTTCATATCGGATGAGGACGGAACGGGTAACGGATTCAGCTTCACGGATCTCTCCTCCGATGGCACAACGGTCGTCGGCGGGACGGGTTTTAGCCGGCTCAACGGCGGCGACTCGGGCGCATTTCGCTGGCGCGCGGACTCTGGGTTCGAGCAACTCGAAGACGTCGCAACAGACGCGACGACTCCGCTCTCCTATTCGGGCTTGCGCACCTCAACCGACGGTACGGACGTCGTCGGGATTTCCCACGACGGCTTCCGCATCTCAACACCGCGCTCCTCAAGCACTCGCCGCTGGAATGCCGCGGGAAATCTCGAAGAGCCCATCGAGGATCCGCCGAACCGCTCTACGATCCTACTCGCAATCTCTGACGACGGCCGATCCTTCGCCGGCTTCGAACAGAATGAAACTGAAACCGGATTAGGATTCGTCAGCACAGCGATTCGCTGGACCGAGGAAGGAGGGACGGAGCAGATCCTTCCCGAAACACTTCGCGCGCTTTCCAGCTCGGCATCCGTGCTGTCAGGCGATGGACGCGTCGCCTTCGGTCGCTACCGCCCTGACTCCCCCGAGTTCTCTCGCGTCTTCGTGGAAGATGCAGAGAACGGGTTCATCGACCTGGGCCACCTGCTCCCGAACGCATTTACTGCGGAATTCCTCGCCGCCAGTGAAGCCGGCGGCATCGCCGTCGGCAACGCCTCATATTTCGGCCGCAACGAAAACACCCTGGAACTTCCGACCGAAGCCGTTCTCTGGAATCGGGTCAGCGGCGCCCGAAGCCTTGCCGAAATTCTCGAGGGGTTAGGCGTCAACCTTAAAGGCGCTCGGCTGAGCTCAGCCATCGACATCTCCGCCGACGGCACACACATCCTCGGCCGCACATCCGATGGCTTCGCCTTCATCGCGATCATCCCCGAGCCGTCGCCCGCGCTCCTGATTGGCCTCGGCCTCGCAGGACTCTGCGCGACCTCCAACCGATTCAGAAAACAGCACAACTCGCGCGGCTAGTTGGGCGGCCGCCCGCGCCGCGTCGGATGTTCTGATCGCTTCTCAGCCCCCGAGAGGGCCTAGGGCTCAGGGCGCGACGATCTTCGAGATGATCTCATCGACCGCCTTGTCAGCGATCGCCTGCATCTCAGCGTCCGTCCGGTCCTGGATCGGATGTTCGACGTAGACGGCCGAGGGCGTCGTGCCGAGCGCCTTCGCCTGTACATCCGCGCCGTCGATGAACTCGATTGTCGAAACGAAAACGCTCGGGATACCGCGATCTTCCAGGTCTACCGTGTCGTGCACACTGCACGACGTGCAGCTACCTCAATCGGCGAGGGCTTCGACGACCGCATCACATTGGCGCGCGATCTCGTGCCGAAGGTCGATCGGTGCCGGCTTCGTGAACGTGGGCTTCGCAAAGCGCACGACCTTCGCGCCGCGCTCTTCGAGGCGCGACTCGAGCCGGTCGAGAAAGATGTCGCCGCGCGCTTTGGCGATGTCGAGCAGACCGATCGTCTGGCCTTCGAGCGTCGCCAGCCTGGCTGCGCGCGTGCGTTCCGCGGGAACGCGTTCGCTCGTGGGATCGAGAAGAATACTCATGGTTTGATCTCCTTCGAGACGGTTTGACTGCCGATCTCGCCGTTCGCCCATCCCGGAATGATCGCCGAGAAGAGCCCTGCACCGCCACCGGCGTGCACGATATGCAATCCGTTCGGGCGAAATTTGGGAAGTTTCTTGCCGCGCACGCTGTCGGGAAAACCTTCCGCGATGCCCTGGGCACCCCGCACGAGCTCGTCCCCATCCATCACGGTCAGCTCATGCAGCTTCGCGCGCAGATCCTCCTTCGACCATCCCGCTTCGCGGAAGATGCGCGCGTGCTCGGGCGAGACGACCAGAATCACATCGAAGGCGAGGATCATCTTGGGCGAAAGCATCGTCCGAAGCGCCACGGCGAAGCTCCGCGCGAGTTCGACCGGCTCGCGCGCCAGCTGATCGACGATCGTACGGGGCCCTTCGCCGGGAAAGAGCGTCACGGCGTTCACGCCTTCCTCGATTCCCAGATCCGTCGACAAGGGCGTCCACGGAGAACCTTCTTCGTCTTCGGCAAAGCAGAATCCGACCTTGCCGGGATTGCCGAGCGTCGCGCGATCGACTTCGCCCGGCCGTCCGCCGCCGACGTTCCGGATCACGAGCGCAAGCGCACGACCGATCGTGCTATTCGCACGGTTGCCCTGGCCGAAAACGTTCTTGCCCGAGTTCATTCCGATCTGCTGTCGGATAGGACCGTTGACGATCAGCACGGGACCCGCCGACATTGTCGTCGCCAACAGCCCATGAATATTGAATTCGTCCGTACACGCGGCTTCGAGCGCCGCGATCACCACGGGCAGATACTCCGGCTTGCATCCCGCCATGACCGCGTTAATCGCGACCTTCTCAACCGTGCAGGGCGCAAGGTCCGGAGGCACAATGGCCACCACCTCATCCGGCGCGCGCGTCGTGCCTTCGAGCATGGCGATAACGCGGCTCTCGGTTGGCGGAACAATCGGGAGACCATCGGTGAAGCCGCGATCGAAATAAGCTTCCTGCTCGTCCTCGAGACTCGCGATCTCGATGCGCCGTGCATTCAACTTCGAACCCGTAAACCGAACGTTCAGTTCATGCGCCCGTGAGGGATCCACCGAAAGCGAACCGCAACCCGGTCGCCAATCCGGCAGGTCCGCCCCCAAACCTTCGACGCCGGTCAAAGCCTCCCACTCTTCGCGATGCCAACCGAGCACGCGCTCGACTTCTTCGCCGGATTGAACCCGAAGAAGTGTCGGAACCGCCTCGATATCGTAATGCCAAGACACCGACAGATCCGTGTCATCGATCGCGTCGACGCCCTTCGGAAACTCCGGATCATCCTGCGTGTAGACCGTGAGCGGGACCTTGCCGTTCAGCGCTGCGAGAACCGGTGCAACCAAATCGCAAGTCGGACAATCCCGCTTCACGAACGCGACCACACCCGAGGGCAAGGCGGGGCGATTGGCCTTCGGGTCACTCGCAGCACCGGCAGCGCCGTCACCGGATAAGGCGGAGGAAGCGCCCGCGGCGGGTAGAGAGGAGGAAGTAGAAGAGGCGGAGGGGGCATCGCTCATGCCTCAAGATTAACGCACATAAATTGCCTCGGAGAGCCTCGAATCCGCCCCGAATCCGAACTCTCGGCCTCGCGCGGCTGCTAGGGTCTTAGCGAGCCCCCCGGAGAACTTATCCATGCCCGGCCCCCTCGACGGCTATCGCATCGTCGATCTGACAACCATGATCTCGGGACCCATGGCTACGGGCCTGCTCGGCGATCAAGGCGCGGATGTGATCAAGGTCGAAGCCCCCGGCGTCGGCGACCTGATGCGCCTCCTCGGCGCCCCCCGCGACGGCATCACGGCGTCCTTCGCCACCACCAATCGCAACAAACGCTCCATCGTCCTCGACCTCAAGGCCGAGCAAGATCGTTCCGCCTTCGAACGACTCGTCGAGACCGCCGATGTCGTGGTCCAGAATTTCCGGCCCGGCGTCGTCGAACGCATGGGCATAGGTGAAGACGCACTCCGCCGACTGAAGCCAAACCTCATCTACGTCTCGATCTCAGGCTTCGGCGAGACCGGCCCCTACTCAGGCAAGCGCGTCTACGATCCCATCATCCAGGCCCTCTCCGGCCTCGCCACCATTCAGGGCGACCGCGGCCAGGGCCGACCGCGCATGATGCGCCTCGTCGTGCCCGACAAAGTCACGGCCATCACTGCCGCCCAGGCCATCACCGCCGCCCTTCTCTCACGCGAACGCACGGGCAAAGGCCAACACGTCCGCCTCTCCATGATCGACGCCATGATCGCGCTTGCCTGGCCCGAGGGTTTCGCGGGGCACACGTTCGTGGGCGATGAAGTCGACGTACCGCGCAATGCGCTTGCACAGGACCTTGTGTACGAAACCTCGGACGGCTGGATGACGGCGGGCGCCGTTTCGGATTCCGAGTGGCAGGGACTCGCGCGCGCACTCAATCATCCGGAATGGCTTGAAGACGATCGCTTCAAAACCGCCGGAGGCCGTGTGGCCTATGCCAAAGAACGGCTGGACCAAACCGCGGATGTGCTCAAAACAGAAACGACCGAAACCTGGCTTGCGCTACTCGATGCAGAGCAAGTGCCCTGCGCACCGATCCTTCCCTTATCGGAAGTCATTCAGCATCCGCAGATCAAAGCCAATGAACTCATTATCGAAACGGACCATCCCGTCGCTGGCCGGATTCGGCAAGCACGCGCGGCAGCTCGCTTCGACAAAACACCCACGACGCTCGAAAGACCGGCGCCCACCAAGGGGCAACACACCGAAGAGATTTTGGCCGAACTCGGCCTTCGCTAGACCGCGCGCTTTCGCGGACTCATACCTTCACACCTCACGCTCAGCATCACGGAGAAAACCAGGAATGGCATATACCAATCGACAATGGCGACTCGCGTCGCGCCCCGTAGGCATGGTCAAGGAATCCGACTTCGAGTTGGCCTCAGAAGAGTTGCCGGAGGTCGCCGACGGCCAGTTCCTCGTCCGCAATCTTTTCCTCGCCTTCGAACCTGCCCAGCGCGGCTGGCTCGACGATGTCCCGAGCTATATCCCGCCGGTCGCGATCGGCGAAGTCATGCGCGCCTCGACGGTCGGGCAGATCATCGAATCAAAGCATCCCGATTACGCAAAAGGCCAGATCGTCTCGGGCATGCTCGGCTGGCAGGAATATTTCCTCACCGACGGCACGCCGGGCCCCTTCGGCGGCGTCTCCAACGTGCCCGACGGCATCCCGCCGCAGCGCATGCTGAGCCTCCTCGGCGGCACAGGCCTTACTGCCTATTTCGGCATCCACGCCGTGCATCCCATTAAGGAAGGCGACAATGTCCTCGTCTCCGGCGCAGCGGGCGCGACAGGATCCGTCGCTGCGCAAATTGCTCGCCTGCGCGGCGCGGGCAAAGTCGTCGGCATCGCCGGCGGTCCGGATAAATGTGCGTGGCTGAAGGATCAGGCGAAGCTCGACGGTGCCATCGACTACAAGAACGAAAACGTTGGCAAGCGCATCCGCGAAGAATTCCCGAACGGCGTCGACCTCTACTTCGACAATGTGGGCGGCGATATCCTGAATGCGACGCTGCCTCGCATGGCTGATAACGGCCGCATTACGATGTGCGGTGGCATCTCGGGATACAACGATACGGAACTCCCCCCCGGCCCGAGCAATATCATGCAGATCGTGATTCATCGGCTTTCGGTGAAGGGCTTCATCCTCTTCGACCATCTGGCGGGCGTCGGACAGGCGATCACCGACCTCAGTGCCTGGGCCGCCTCCGGCGAACTTGTCGTCGAGGAAGATATTCAGACGGGCTTCGAAAACACACCGAAGACCTTTCTCCGACTCTTCCAAGGCAAGAACCTCGGAAAGCAGCTCATCCAAGTCGCAGACGCCGAATAACATAGAGGCGACTTGGGCTGCGCCGACTCTGACGCCGACTCAGCCCAAGTCTCCCAGCACACCAACGCCCTGAACCCCCACCGCCCCGAGTAGAATTGAACCGAAGGAAAATGACCCATGAGTGATTCCCAGCCGCTGCCGCTTGAAGGCATTCGCATTCTCGCCGTCGAACAGATGCAGGCCATGCCTTTCGGCACCCAGCTCCTGGCGCGAATGGGCGCCGACGTCGTCAAAGTCGAACATCCAAAGCACGGCGAATCGGGACGCGGCAGCCTGCCTTCCATCCCCGAAGTCGACGGCACTCAGCAAGGCTCAACGTTCCTGCGCAATAACCTGAGCAAGCGCAGCATAGGACTCGATCTCAAGAACCCGAAGGGCGCGGACCTCGTCAAACAACTGGTGCCGCACTTTGACGTCATCGTCGAGAATTTCAAACCGGGCACAATGGAGCGCCTCGGTATCGGCTACGAAACCCTCGCCGAGCTCCATCCAGGCCTGATCTACGTCTCGGCTTCGGGTTTCGGCAGCCTGCGCGAGACGCCCTACGGCAATTGGCCCGCCTATGCTTCGGTCGCAGAAGCCATGAGCGGCTTCTACTCATTCCGCCCCGAGCCAGGAAGACGACCGAATATCGGCGTTGCCGGCGCCATCGGCGATATCGGCACGGGCCTCTTCGCCATGGTCGGCCTCCTCGCTGCACTCCAGGGCCGCCATAACACCGGGCGGGGTCAGAAAGTCGACGTCGCCATGCTCGACTCCATGATTTCGATCATGGATATGGTCGCCTTTGGCCCCTCCATCGGCGTGGTGGACCAGAGCCTCAAGGCCTGGCCGGGTATTCTGCAAATGTTCGAAGCCAGCGACGGACTCTTCGTGCTGCAGGTCGGGCGAGAGCATCAATTCGAAAAATTGGCCCACACCATCGGCCATCCGGAATGGCTCGAAGACCCGCGGTTTTCCACGCGCGAAGGCTGGGCCGCCAACCTCGAAGGCGTGATCCGCCCTGCCCTAGAGGCCTGGGCCGCCGATAAAACCAAGCTCGAAGCAAGCCGCATCTTCGCAGAAGCCGGCGTCGCCGCGGCACCCAGCTTCGAAGGGGAAGACCTCATCAACGATCCCCACGTCAAGGCGCATAACATGATTATCGAGATCCCGGCCGATTCGCCGACC
>JBDNFB010000055.1:0-8987 GCA_041690055.1 Myxococcota bacterium
GAACCGGGCGAGCAGCGTGCGTCGATCGGCTTGGCCGATGTCGCCTTCGCGGCCGGTGATGTCGAGGAGGCAAAAAGGCTCTACCGGAAAACCCTGGGTGCTCATCCCTGGCAGGGCCGCGCCGCTTCTGCCTTGGCCCGAATCGACTTCGATCGCGACGAGACGGGAGAGCAGATCTTGATTTGGGCGCGCTGGGCTGCTCGCTTCGGCGAAGAACTCCGCGGTCCTTCATCCGAGATGCTGGGCGAAATTTTCCTCAAGCGAGGCGCGATCGCGGATGCGGTAAAAGCGTTTCAGGTTGCCGCCCAACTATCGAGTTCCCCGACCCGTTCGCTTTATCTCCTTGGTCGATCGCTTTCAGAACTCGGACAGCCGAAGAAGGCGATCGTGCCGCTCGAGCGCGCCATGGAACTCGGCGGCTTCAAAAACAGCGCGGAAGCGGAGGACGCCCAGCGCATTCTCGATGCGCTTCGGGAGGAATCACGATCGTGATCCGAATATTGGACTCTTGTATTGCGCGCATGCGGGGAAGACGCGCCGCAACGTGGATCGCACTCGCGAGCGCGGCTGCTTTACTCGGATGCGAGCGCGCCGATCCCGTCGACACAGATCGTCGGCCGATCGGAAGCCTGTCGGATCTTGCGACGCTTCAGGAACGCGAAGACCTGAACGTCCTCTTCATTCTCGTTGACACGCTTCGCTCTGACCGGACGAGCGCCTACCGATACGAACGCGATACCACCCCGAACCTTCGGTATTTCGCGGACACGGGAATCCGCTTCGATGAACATTGGGCGCAGTCTTCCTGGACCAAGACGTCCATGGCTTCGCTTTGGACGAGCCTCTATCCGGCTCGAACCGAAGTCCTCAATCATCGTAGTGCCATCTCGGCAGAGGCGGAAATGCCCGCCGAAATATTTCGCGATGCGGGTTTCGTCACGGCGGGAATCTGGCGCAACGGCTGGGTGGCTCCCAATTTCGGCTTCGCCCAGGGCTTCGATGCCTATTTAGCGCCGCCGGGAAAGCAGGCACCCGCGACGCGTCGTCAGGCGCCGAAGGCGGGAAGAATTGAGGGGACCGATATCGATTTGGTCTACTCGGCCATCGAATTCTTACGGGCGAATGGGGACCGGCGTTTTTTTCTTTATCTACACATGATGGACGTGCATCAGTACATCACGACGCCGGACAACGCGCTTTTCGGATCGACCTATTCAGACGCATACGATAATTCTGTTCGCTGGGAAGACGAGCAGATCGGGATCATCATGAGTGAATTGCATGCGCTGGGACTTGCGGATAACACCCTGGTCATTGTCGCTTCTGACCATGGTGAAGCGTTTGGTGAGCATGGTGCTGAGGGGCATGCGCGAGATGTTTACAGTGAGGTTGTTCGGACGCCCTTTCTAATCATCCCACCGTTTCAATTGAAGCCCGGAATCGTCGTGCCCATCCCAACTGAGAACGTCGACATCTGGCCCACGGTTCTGGACATCCTCGGTCAGCCGCTGCCAGAGCCGCGTGACGGGCAATCCCTGGTCCCCCTGCTGCTCGAGCGTCAGCTGGGCGAGCACGACGATGTGAGTGTTGCTCACCTCGATCGCGCGTGGGGAAAAAAGAGCGTCGAGCCGGCACCTATCGTCGCCATTAGGGACGGCAATTTCAGGATAGTCCATGACTCTGAGTCTCCCGAGAGCGACCGTCTCTTTGACGTTTCGACAGATCCCGGGGAATTTCGTGATGTCGCAAACAATTTTGATGGTATTGTGAAATCCTTACGCGCCCGTGTCGACCGCTATCTGGAGCAGACAGCTCCATGGGAGGGCGGCGCACCTGAAGTCGAACTGGACGATATGCATCTGCGTCAGTTAAGGGCGCTTGGCTATTCGGTCGAGGACTAGTGCAACTCCAATTCCGACCCATCTATTTTGAATCGTCTGAAAGCCTGCGAGGGTCTTCGGCGTGTCTGCCGTTTTCGTTTTCGTTACTGGCGTTTGCATTCTTGTTCTTGTTCTTGGCGAATGCGATTGGGGCTTCCGCTCAGCAGAACGCAGACGATCCCTTTGCCGGAATTGAGGAGATGGTCGTTACCGGATCGTCTGCAGCAAGCCTGCTGCAGAGTCAAGAAGTTTCGGTGGTCGGATTCAATGCTGACTACCTGGAAGCGCTCGGTGCCAGCGACCTCGGCGACATCGCCCAGTTCACGCCTAACCTCGAAATCCGCAGCCCCTTTGCAGCCTCAAATCCAACCCTGTTTATCCGCGGTGTGGGCCTCCGAGACTTCAACGCGAACTCGTCTTCGTCGGTTGCCGTCTACAACGACGATATCTACATGAATTCTCCTGCGGGACAGCTTGCCCAGCTCTTTGACGTTGAGAACGTAGATGTGTTGCGTGGCCCGCAAGGCGGGATTTATGGACGGAACGCCTCCGCGGGCGCGATTCGTGTCATTAGTCGAAAGCCAACAGGCACGGCGGGCGGCTATACGAACGTGACATACGGCCGCTTCAATCAAATAGAGGTAGAGGCGGCGGCTGAGACGCCGATCATAGATGATCGCCTCGCGCTTCGAATCGCGGGTAAGATGAACCGGCGCGGCGGCACGACGGAGAATCGCTGCGGTGAGGCAAAGTATGCGGATGATCCGGGTGAGAATCCGCTGACCTCATTCAGGCAGCGTGTCCATGACCAGTGTTTCAATGCAACCACACTCGGCGTTCCGATTTTCGGGATTGAGGGCTGGACGGTCGGAGAGAGGGCACCTGTTAAGGATCGCGTCAACGACGTGAATAATTGGGCGATGCGCGCCGTGCTCCGGTGGACCCCGGAATACCTCGACGATATGAGCTGGACCTTCAACGTTCATGCCGGGCAGAACCGCGGCGACTCCCGCCAGTTTCAGCTGATCGGTGCCGAGCAGGCACAGCTGGCTCTTAAGCCGTCCATTACGCGCGGGATTGCAACGCGCGACCGCGATGGATATATCGACTCTGATAATCAGTTTCGCACAGGACCCTCGCTTCAGCTCAACGGCATCCCACGCTCGCCGTTCCGCGGTGACCCCTTCGCAGGCGATTACAATAACGTCGAAAAGGAGCTCCTGGATCTCGTTGGCGGGAATATCGTGGGCGACTTCGCGATCGGCGACTGGAACTTCAAGACGATCACGGGATATGAGTGGAACAAGCGCGATGTTGAGCTCAACCTCGATGGGGGGCCCTTTAGAACGCTTGAGCCGAATCTGCGAAACGATTCCTACCAGGTCACGCAGGAAGTCCGGGTAGGTTGGGATTCCGGCGACGGGCTCGATGTCAAAGTGGCGGCCATGTTCCTTTATGAAGGGTTGAATGTGAATAACACATTCGCCCTGTCACCCTTCGACAGTCGCACGCAGAACTATACGATGTGGACCCGGTACGGCACGGTCTTCGGTGAACTCAATTGGGAGCCGAGCGAAACCTTTTCTCTTCATGGTGGAGTGCGTCTCAACTACGAAGAGAAGGAGTTGAGTCTCTTCTCCGAAGCGCTCAACCCGCTCTTTGGGAATACCTTGTTCTCGGCGACGAGCAAAAGTCAGGCGGAAGAGTTCGGAGTCGCTGGCGATATCACGCTGAGTTATCTGCCGACCAGCGACGTGACCTTCTACGCCAAGTATGCACGCGGCTGGAAAGGGCCGCACATCAATGGTGGCGTCGGGAACCCAACCGCGGGTGAAGGGGGGACGTCCTTGACCGACCCCGTCAAGCCTGAGCAGATCGACTCATTCGAGCTTGGGGCGAAGACGCTCCTCTGGGAGTCGCGGATCAAGATCAACGGCGCGGCATTCTACTATGACTATAATGACATTCAGGTCTTCCGACTGCGCAACTCGTCGGCAGGCGTGCCGGTCAACGAGCTGATCAATGCTCAGGATGCGGATATTCTCGGCGTTGAACTCGACATCGACATTCGGCCCTTCGATGGCATTGGTCCTGAGATCCTCGAAGGCTTTAGTATTTTCGCCTCCTTTGCATGGCTGGATAGCCAATATACCGACTTCGTGAATACCCTCCAATCGACACAGGATGTGGCGACGCCGGAAGGCGGACTTGAAAAGGTCGTGACGCAATCGACCTTCGACTTTTCCGGCGCCCGATTGATCAACTCGCCCGAGTTCTCGTTCGTCGGCTTCGTGCAATGGCCCATTCCGACACCCTACGGAGCGGTCATTCCGCGGTTCGACTGGTCTTTCAAAGACGATGTCTTCTTTAGTCCGGAGAACTCGGAATTGATCGGGCAGAGCGCGCTTTGGTTGATGAATCTACGACTCACGTATAAGGCGCCGAGCGACAATCTTGAGATTTCCGGATTCGTCGAGAACCTGACGGATCAGTCCTATACGCTCGATGTGTTTAACCTTGCCCGTTTCCGCAGGTCGATTCTTTATGCAATCGGGGATCCGCGAACCTACGGCGTTACTGTGAGAGTCAAGTTCTAGTGTTCTTCAAAATTATTCAAACGCATGCCGATTCGAGAGCTGAATCGGAACCAATCGGGCCGGCCTCGAACCGAATCACAATGGTCGCGGTGCTGCTCGTGCTTGCGATCGCGACTGGATGCACGGAGGACTCGTCAAGCCCGATCGACTCAGGCCCGATTGATAGGGCGAGCCAAGTCGATGCGCTTCAGGGGAATTCGGCGACTCTTTCTCCGACGGCGACTCTGGTCGAACGGTATGCCGCGGGGCTCGCGGAGAAAGATCCTGTCAACCGGCATCAGCTCTTGGCCTATGTCTATGCCGAGGTCACAGAGAAAGACATCGAGGGCATGCTCGGAGTGATCAAGGAGAACCTTCGAAGGCGGCGCCCTGATGAAGTGCGCGTTTTTGCGAACCTTTTTGCGAAGCTCGACAAGCGAACTGCGCTCCGTGAAGTGCTGAGCTGGGAGCACCCCGCTGCGAATAGCATGGCTGCTGAGGAAGTGATGTCAGTCTGGGTGCAGAGCGGCGACTCGGATGCGATTCGGAAGACCTGGGCTGAACTTGAGGAATCGGGTGATATTCCCCCGGGTCGAATTCTGCAGGCTGAAATGGCGATGGCTGGGGCCTTCGCTCGCTACCGTGACTACGACTCGCTCAAAAGGCTATTTGCAAACGCAATAGACGTCGACCATCGACGCCGATTGATCGGGCATACAGCCAAGGTCATGTCCCAATCGGAAGGCGAAAGTTATCTCGATTTCGCGCTTGGGGTTCACGCAAGCGAAGAGCTCGAACCCGACATCAAGACCGAGGTGGTCCTTCAAGCCGTCAAATTGGCGGCTATGGCACCTATGGTCTTCACAACGGGCTGGTACGAGAAAATCAAGGACGGTCCGTATTCCGGCGACGCGCTCAGCGTCATCGCCGAAAAGTGGTCGCGCACGGAACCCCTTGCCGCACTCGAGTTCATCAGATCGCGACCCGCTTCCGAAAAACCGGCAATGGCGAAGCGAGCCGTGGCAATCATGTGGTTGAAGAAAGATCCGCAGGTGGCCGAGGCCTTTCTGCTCGAAACCGTCGAATCAGATCCATCGATGAGCCCCGCGCTACTCCCGCTCGCCCAACATCTCATGATCCGCGATCTGAAGGGGGCTATGGAGCTCGCTCAGCGGGTTCCTGATCGTAAGGAGCGCGATAGCGTACTCAAGCAAGGCCTGATGCGCTGGGTTCAGCGTGATGAGGCCGCGGCGGAGGCTTTCATTGCAGCGAACCCAGTTTCCAAGCCCATCGAATCTGCCGTCAAGGGCGCCAAGCGGCTGAAAGAAAAAAGAGAAGCTGCGGCGAAACCCGAGGCGAGTAGCCAATGAATACGGGCATATGTCGCTACGCCTTCTCTTATGCCTTCTTTTACGCCTTCTTTTACGCCTTCTTTGAGACGTTCCCTCTTGATGAGGCCGCCCGAGGCGAATTTGGCAAAGGCCCCGACCCGGTCCCGGTTCCATGATGGGTCGGCATGCACGCGAAGAGGGCGAGATGAATAGATGGAATCCTGCAATATCGTCGCCGGTATTGCGATCGGACTTGATGGGTGATTCAGCGGGAGCCGTCGCGGTTCGACGCTTTGGGCTCCTCCTTCTGGCATTGCTCTCCTTCGGCATGTGTGTGGCACTTGAGACCGCGACGGCCGTTGAAGCAGATGCGGACTCTGGCTCGGACTCGGACGCAGACTCGCGCTGGACCCCAGCCTTCAGGGTTGCCACGGGTATTCATGTCCAAGGGCTCGATGGACGAATCTTCGGACGCGATGCGCTGCCATTTCTTCAGGGTCCGTCCGGCGTGCCGGATGATCCGGGCACGACGCAGATGGAGGACTTCGACTTCAGCACAACGTCGGCACCCGGCGACTCGGCGACGACGATCGAGTTCCGCTTCGACCTGAGGTTGTACGCGCCCGAGAACCTACTCCCCCTCCCCGACAAGTTCCGACCCCGACTCTTTGTGCAGATGGGTGCAGAAATACCGCTTGACGATGGATTCGTCGCCGCGCGATATGACGCGAACTTTGACACCAACGTCAGGGGTGAATTAGGGGCGGAGGTGAGCGACTTTTGCCCGAATACGCCCACCACCCGGGCGTGTACTTATGCGGCTCGGACAAACTTTGACATTATCGCGAATTGGTCTTTCGGGGTTGGCGCAGATTTCACGCTCCCCGTGTTCGAGGATCAATTCCATCTCGTGCCCTACCTCGGGTATTTCGGCCAGGCTTACGAATCGGACAGCAGCTTCGTGGTGACCCTCGCTCAAAGCATATCATCATCGGATGTGGACCAAGAGATCTCCGGTGCATCAGGTACCGAGATACTTCATGGCATTAGTGCCGGACTGGGCTTCGAGGTCGACTTGTACAAGGGCGATTTAATCGCTCTCCGCTTATTTCTCGAATCGCGAGCCACTTGGATCCTGACCGATCGCGAAACATCATACGACGGCACCAACCCTACCCCCATCACTAATTTTTCAAGCGCAGACTTCCTTATTCGCCCCTCTGGTTTCATCGTGACCCAATCCGCCGGTTTAGAGGTTCGCTGGAACGGAAACTAACACCAAGGCACTGATGCAAAGGCACTAACGCCACGGCACTGGAACCATAGAAGCTGACGCCGCGGCGACTAACGCCATTGCACTAGGACTGCCTCCCGCCGCCTTAGTTCGTGTGGCCGCTCCCGCTCCCCGCCCGCATCCGCGACTCGATCTGCAGTAGCCCACGCCGTGCGCCTGAGTGGCCGGGTTCGATCTCGAGCACCGCCTGGAAAGAGCGGCTCGCTTCGCTGAAATGGCCGAGCGAAAATGCGATCTGTCCCAGATTGAATGCTGCACCGGCATTTTTCGGCGCAATTTTACACGCGGCGAGTAGCTGCACGCGCGCCTCTTCTGCTTTTCCCTGGTTGGCCAGGAGCGCGGCGAAATTCATGCGTGCCTCGAAATTCGACGCATTCAAGTCGAGCGCGCGAAGGTAGAAGCGCTCTGCGGCCTCGGGGTCCTCTTGGTGCGCAAGCATCGCCAAGCCCACGAGCGCCCGCGCGTCCACGCCTCCGATTTCCTCGAGTCGGGAGAATGCGTGCATGGCATCCGCACGCCGTCCTGTCCGTGCGTAGGCCTCGACGAGTCGGCGGACGCCCTCGGTACTCTCCGGGTGTGTCTCGACCGCTCGCTCGAAGGCCGAGACCGCAAGAGCGGGCCGACCGAGTTCAAATTCAAGCTCTCCAAGCTTCAGCTGAGCGCCTTCATAGTCCGGAAGCGATATCGCCCACTTTCGTCGCCAATCAAGATCTCCTTCCTTGATCGAGAATTGGCTCGCGAGCAGAACCAGCAGGGGGAGGACAAACCAAGCCCAGGCGAGCCCCCCCGGCCACTGGATTCCGCGGGTAGATCCGATCGGCGTCGGCAGAGAGCCCGGGGGAGGTGCCTGCGCGGATGCGGCGGGATTCCCTCTATCTATCGCTCCGACCTTCAGGCCGAAATCGGCACGCACAGCTGGATCGCGCACGTTCCAAAGGAACGAGTCGTAGTAGAAATGCAGAATCAGCGAGGAGAGGACGAGCGCCGCGATCGTGTTTGTCGCAGCGGATCCGAAGAGCTCTTTGCCGAGGATGCTGGACCCGCCATAGAGCCAGCAGAGACCGATATAGATCGCGATCCCGATCGCGCCCGGGCGGAAGAGCACCGTCGAAAAAGTGCCCAGTCGCTGGCCCTTGTCGGCGAGTCGCCGGTTGTAGAGCCAAACAGTCGTAAGGTACTGCACATCGTGAAACGCCTCAAAAAGTACGACCCCGACGACGGCACTCTCAATTGGGATGTTGGCATACCACCAGAAGCCAAAACTCGAGCCGAACAGAGCCACTTTGATCGGATTGCCCAAACCTGCACGTGCGAGAGTGAACTGATTCCATCCCCAGAGGCAGGTCAATACGAGGGTGCCGGCGAGCCAAGACCAGCGAACGCCGACGAGCCATTCGGCGGGGATCGCGGGAATGCCCGCTCTGTAGAGTTCGCCTAGCGCGAGCCCGATTCGATGCTGAGAGAAGAGAAAGCCGCCGCCGAACCATCCGATGCACAGTGCTTTATCAAGCCGGGCCGTTCGCGCAGAGACAAGGCTTGCTCGGCCGTCGTACATACGGCCGAGGCCGTATACCTGCGCGAGTGCGTGCCAGATACCCCACATGAAGACGACGAAGAGAAGCCCGTCGAGGCGGAACTGAAAAAACGCGAAGCATACGCCGATGATGGCGATCGGTGCGAGTGTGAGACGCAGGCCGTAGCGCGCCCGAAACATCGGATCGCCATATGCACGCATGAAGCCAGGAAGGTGATGGGCGTTCGCGCCAAAGAGCGTCACGGCCACGATGATCGACTGGGCCGACCAGAGACTTTCGGCAAACATGAAGACCGGAATCAACAGCAGCGGCGTCGCGATGAGGAGCATCGAGTCGATCTGCGCGCTGGCTAGCCAAGCGCGACGGGAGTC
>JBDNFB010000056.1:0-39371 GCA_041690055.1 Myxococcota bacterium
AAGGTTGGCGCGACATCGAGAAGCTTATCCGAGCCCTCGAAGCCAATGAACAGACGCAAGAGGCAGACGCAAAGCGAGTCGCCTAAGATCTACACAAGAGCCGCCGCTCAGAGAAGATCAACATCGGGCGGGACAATCCCTCGGCGCGGACGAAGAAGTCATTGCCGCAAGCATGACCGGCACGTTCGAGTTTGATCAAGGCGACAAGCGCGCGATGCCCGACTTCAATGTCTTCTTCCGGTACAACGCGACCTACCCCTTCTACAGCGACGCCGTCTGGTTCCTCACGCAGATGCGACGCTGGGGCCAGATTGGTGAAGAGAAGCCGGACACCTGGTACGACAAAACGGCGAAGAAGGTCTACCGCCCGGATATCTACAAGAAGGCTGCGGATGCGCTCGTGAAGGAAGGCCATCTCCTGACCAGCGAAGTCCCTGTCACGGATGGCTACAAGGCACCAGATTCGGGATTCATCGACGGCAACGTCTACGACGGTCGAACGCCTAACGCGTATCTATCCAGCTTCAAAATCGGCAACCAGGGCAGTCTTCCGGCTGCAAAGTAGCCGGAACAAAGGCGCTCACGCCTTCGACACCACCACAACTTGATGTCCCATTTCATTTGAGATGACAGAGGAAACCCCAATGTCGAGCGATTCTCTCTCCTTTAGCACCGGAAAGGCCCGAGCCATTCGGACCTTCGAAGGGCTCGGCCTTGAAATTTTCGTGCCGGCCATCCGTATGGCAACAGGAGAAGATCCAAAGGACCAGTTCCGAGAACTCGCCCGATCAATTGGGGTACCGATTCTCTCCATCGCCATCTTCCTCGTTTTGTGGTCCAGCCTCGCGGCCTCTGTACAGACCAGTATCGGATCCGTCCCGGGTCCGACCGAAGTCTGGACGGAGGCCAAGGCGCTGGTGGCGGAGCATTACTCAGAGCGAACTAAGCAAGCGGAGTTCTATGTCCGGATGGAAACGCTCAAGGAGAAATATGTCGCGGAGGGCAAGACCTGGAGAGCGCGCAAGTACTCGGGCAAGCCGACCTATTTTGATCAGATCTGGACGAGTCTGCAGACGGTCTTTGCGGGCTTCTTGATCGCTTCACTCATCGCGGTGCCTATCGGCATCCTTTGCGGACTCTCCCCAACGATGAATGCGGCTTTCAGTCCGCTGATCCAGATATTTAAGCCCGTCTCGCCACTCGCCTGGCTCCCGATCGTGATGATTCTGGTCAGCGCGCTTTACACCTCGGAGAATCCTCTCTTCGAGAAATCCTTCATTAGTTCGGCTGTGACCGTGAGTCTCTGTTCTCTTTGGCCCACGCTTGTAAACACCTCGCTCGGGGTCGCGTCGGTCGATCCCGATCACCTGAATGTCGCGAAGGTGCTCAAACTTCCGTGGACAACGCGGGTCTTCAAAATCGTCGGCCCGTCAGCGCTTCCATTGATCTTTACGGGTCTTCGCCTCTCGCTCGGGGTCGGCTGGATGGTCTTGATCGCAGCAGAGATGCTTGCGCAAAACCCGGGCCTCGGAAAATTCGTGTGGGACATGTTCCAGAACGGCAGCTCACAGACACTCTCGCAGATCATGGTCGCGGTCTTCACGATCGGAATCATCGGCTTTGCGCTCGATCGTCTCATGATCATCCTACAGCGATTCGTGAGCTTCGACGGGGCGGCATCGGCCTAACACATATAGGTAGGTCCAACCTCAAACCCGAGAAGAGGAAAGTAGAATGTCTGTCGCGAGCGCGACCCTGACCACCGAAGAACGGCCCTACCTGAGACTCGACCATGTCTCGAAATCATTCGGCGAAGGCCCGAACCGAACCGAAGTCTTGTCAGAAATCGACCTCACGGTCAACCAAGGAGAGTTTCTCGCGATCGTGGGCTTCTCGGGCAGCGGCAAGTCGACTCTGATCAACCTGATTGCCGGTCTTCTGCAGGCCAACGAAGGCACCATCGAGCTCGACGGCCAACCGATCACCGGCCCGGGTCCCGACCGCGGTATTGTCTTCCAGAGTTATGCACTTCTGCCTTGGCTGACTGTACAGGGCAACGTTCAACTCGCAGTGGACGCCGTCTTCAAAAAAGAATCGGCGCAAGAGCGTGCGAAACGAGCCGAACGCTATGTGGAGATGGTCGGCCTCGGCGAGGCCGCCTGGAAATACCCCAAAGAGCTTTCGGGCGGAATGCGACAACGCGTCAGTGTGGCGCGCGCCCTCGCCATGGATCCGAAGATCCTCCTACTCGACGAGCCCTTATCGGCCTTGGATGCGCTCACTCGGGCCACCCTGCAGTCCGAAATTGAATCCATCTGGGCGGCTTCAAAAAAGACAGTCGTCATGATCACGAATGATGTCGACGAAGCAATCCTGCTAGCGGATCGGATCATCCCGCTCCGCCCGGGACCCCGGGCCTCGCTCGGGCCGCATTTCGACGTGCCTCTCGCACGTCCCCGCGATCGTGCGGCAGTCAACGACGATCCCGAGTTCAAAAAGATCCGAAACGAGATCACCCAGTATCTCATAGCAGTCAGCCGACAGACAGCGAGTACCGGATCCAAGCGGCGCCTCAAGAAGCCCGATGTGAAGCCCATCGACCTTCGGCCGCCCAGCCTTCCGTCCGCCCGCTAACCCCTCTCCCATTCGCCCATTCGCCCATTCGCCCATTCGTCCACACCAAACACACACGGCTATCGACACCGCCGTCACAATCGCCACCACCACGCCCAGGAGACCTACCATGCCCGGATACCTCGAACTCGTCGCGCTTTCAAAGATTTACGATACGCCGACTGGCCCCCTCCCCGTTGTCGAAGACTTCAATTTCGAAGTCAAGAAAGGCGAGTTCGTCGCCCTAATAGGCCACTCCGGCTGCGGCAAATCGACCGTGCTGCAGATGGTCGCGGGGCTCAATAATATTTCCGACGGGAACGTCGTACTTGACGGGCGGGAAATTGATGGCCCTGGCCCGGACCGAGGCGTCGTGTTCCAGGCACCCTGCCTTCTCCCGTGGATGACGGCCCGGGAAAATGTGATGCTAGGCGTTCGCCAAGTTTATCCGCACGAGTCCGAGGATACGAAAATTCAGATTGTCGAGTACCACCTCGCACTCGTGGGCCTTGCCGACGCGATGGACAAATTCCCCGGCGAGCTTTCGGGTGGAATGCGACAGCGCGTCGGCCTCGCCCGGGCTTTCGCTCTGCATCCCAAGATGCTCCTCCTTGACGAGCCTTTCGGAATGCTCGATTCGCTTACGCGTGTCGAGCTGCAAGACGTCTTGCTCGACATCTGGTCCGATGACCAGATGACAGCCCTCATGGTGACCCACGATGTCGACGAAGCGCTCTTCCTCGCGGATCGCGTCGTCATGATGACATCTGGCCCCCGCGCTCGCGTGGGACAAGTTCTTGACGTGCCTTTCGGGCGCCCACGAGACCGCGTCGAAGTCCTCGAACACCCCGATTACTACTCGCTTCGGCGTGAACTGATCACATTCCTTGAGAATGAGGATCGCAGAACGGAGTTAGGCGAAGTCGCCTAAGCCATGTCCATGTATCAATCCCTAGAAAACCGGTTCGTAAGTGCCATGACTGTGTTGTCGCTCTCTGTGGATGTGGCCCACGCGGAGGAAACACCTCCTCAGAGTACGCTCGACACTCTGTGATCCGCGATTACTCAGGGGAAAACCATCCTCGATTTCAACTTCCGTTGGGAGAATGGAAAGGCCGACGGGCTCCAAACCTGCAACTCCCTCACGGCACGAACAGGGCTGGGCTACCGGACTAGTCCCATCTAGGGCTTTCGGGGGCTGTTTGAGTTCGAGAACATCGCTTCGCCTTATGAGGTTATGAGCGCGGGCATTTGGACGCAGTCGAGGTTGATCAAAGCGGGCAGACTCCCGTCGCAAACCCGATCGATGAGTGTTATGCGGACGATGGCGGAACCTGCCTCAAGGCCCGCTTCCCCTCGATGGACGAGATCTGGCAAAATGACATGCCGGGATACGCGCTGCATCAAATGCAGATCACCACCGGCGGAATCATGCTCATGCACGATATCCATCAAAACACCCTCGACGAACTGCCTGCCATCATCGCCTGCTGCGACGGCGTCACCAGCAACTAAGACAAAGAGCAAGCAAAGAGCGCACAATAACCATGAGAAGAGCGCACGCCGATCGTCCCCGAGCTCCGTGGATCTAGGGCTCTTCAATCCAGCGCCGCGCCGCCTCAAGTCGCTTCTCGAGCTGCCCAGCCGTCGCCTCCGTGATTCGCTTGATCCCGACGCGCCGATTCAGCTCCGCGTTCACCTGCGCGTGGCCCATCCGCTTCCTATGCACGAGGCTCCGAACGTAGGCACTGTTCTGCTCGCGAAGCTTGCGCTTCTTGCTCAGCGTGCTGCCGCCGGCGCTCGAAGACGGATCGGGAATCACGTCGGGCTCGGGCGTCGGAACGGGACGCTCAAAATCCGGCGCCGAGAGCGAAAAGGCATCGCCCTCTTCTTCCCCACCTGGTTCGTCATCTCCGACCAGCCCCGGGATCGAAGCTTCGTTCTCGAAATCGGGATCCTCAAGCGGCGACGCGTCCAGCGGCCGACCCTGCTCATCCAGGGGAACCGCCGAGATCGCCGAGAAGAGCGAGAGCTGGTCCTCGGCCGGCGGCTCGCGCTCCGCGTCCTCGTCGCGCATGAACTCGTCGCCCTCTTTCGACTCGGGCTTGGCGAGGCTGTGCCGGCGCTGCTCTGCGATGCCGAAAGCGAAATTGCGCAGGCGCACATCGTCGGGGATGAACATGTAGGCGCGCTGCTGCTTGGCCGTGCCGCTTGTCCGCACGAGGCGCCCAACCGCCTGACGAAAAAAGAGGTCTGTCATGGTATTCGTCGCGTAGACGCCCACCGCGAGCCGCGGAATATCCACCCCTTCCGAAACCATTCGGACAGCCACGATCCACGGGGCATTGCCCTCGGTGAAATCGGCGATCTTCTGCGAGGCGCCGGGATCGTCCGAGGTGGCCACAATGGGCTTCACGCCCATCAGGTCTCTGAAGATCCGCGCGATGCCGCGGGCATGATCCTGATCGATCGCGATGACCATCCCGGCGGTGCGGGGATCGACCTCGCGGAGCTTCATGACTTGACGATTCGCCTTCGTGAGAACGGCGGGGAGCCACTCGCCCTCGATATCGAGCGCTGTCCGGAGTCGCTGACTTGCGAGACTGCGCGTGAGCTGATCCTCAAATCCAGCGGAATGGGTCGAACCGTCGGCCGAGGTCCATTCCATCCGGCCGTTGATCCGAGGAAAGAAGACCGGGCGCACGACCTTCCGGTCGAGCAGCGCCTCGCCATAGCCGTATTCATAGTCGGGCTGTGCTTCGTCGCCGACATACCGAACGAAAGGGATCGCACTCTGATCTGAGCGAAAAGGCGTCCCCGAAAGGCAGAGACGGACCGGCGCCATCTCGAAAGCGTGCCGGATCCCATCGCCCCAGGACCGCGAATCAGCGGCGTGATGAATCTCGTCCAGCACGACGAAGGTATTCGCGACAAGTCGGCGCAGCGCCCCGGGGTTCGCTGCCACCTGCTGATACGTGACTGCGACGCCGTGTACATCCGAAGGAAGCGTCCCGTCCCCGGCGGACCAATCGGGATCGAGATGGATATCGAGCTTCTCGGCCGCGATCGCCCACTGCAGCTTTAGATGCTGAGTCGGCACGACGACAACGCAGCGACGCACGTGCCGCGCCACGAGCGCACGACGCACCGCCGCCAACGCGAAGGTTGTCTTACCTGCGCCGGGCGTCGCCACTGCGAGGAAGCTCGAGTGCACGCGAGATTCTAATTTTGCGAGCGCTTCCTTCTGCCATGCGCGGAAGCGGATCGGAGCGGCCACGAGCGAGCCACCTCTCTCTTGGGTAGGCGAATGTGGGTAGTCGAAGGTTGAGAGTCGAAGGCCGAAACACGGCCGGCCTTCTGCGCGGCGGACCGCGCTTAGGGGGGAGTGGCACGACCCTCGATCGGGGCGCGCAGGTTAGCAGTTCGCCGCCGAAGCCGGCCCTCTTGAAAACTCAAAATCAGCTCGCGAGCGGACTTCTTTCGACCCGCACGGGGAGTGCGCTCATCAGGGGAATCCCAGAGAAGCGCGCCGTGTCCTCCGTGACGCTGATCAAGAGACCCGTATTGCTTCCGACGCGGCGAGGGTCGGCGGCGTCTCCTGCATTCCCTCCAGCTCCGGCGGCTCCTGCCTCAGGCGTGTCGGACGTGTCGGGCGTGCTCCCCCAGCAATGACACATCGACACCAGACCGCGGCGTAGATCCTTATCGGGCCAAGCCACCGCCGTAAGCTCGCCGTGGGCGCTCGTCACACGCATGAGGTCCCCCCGCGCGAGTCCGTTCTCCGCCAGATCCTCGGGATGCATGAACGCCGGATTGGTTCCGTAGCGCTTCGTGAGCGCGTCGATATCCGTCCCCACCGAGTTGAAGGTATTCGCCATCCGCCGACTCACCAAGCGATACGCGTACCCCTCCCGCTCAAAAGGATCCCCGTGCGCAAAAAGAGTCAGCTCCTCAAACATGAGCGCGCTGCCCACTTCGAGTTTCGCCGCGTATCCCTCGTCTCGCGGCTGAACATAAACCGGCGTCTCATCCGCAAAGAGCACCTTTCCCGGCTCCGCCCGCAGCCGGTCGAGCGGAATTCGGGAGCCCTTCGACACGAGATCCAGCATCGCCTCGGAAGTCGGTGGCGTTTTCATATCGATCTTTGTGCTCGGCGTCTTCGTCCCCATGATTGGAAAGACGCCGGCCTGGATTTCGAGCTCGAGTCCCATGCGCTGCGCCAAGCCGTAGAAGAATTCCCAATCCTCGAGGAGATCCGACCCCTCGGGAGGATCCACGATGGGCGGCGCGTATTGGCCATAAGGCTCGGTGTACCCGAGCGCCGGCGAAACAGTGAACAAGTTTTCCGTAGACAGCGTGCAACCCGGGGTTTCCAGCGGCAGCTTCGGCGCCAACACAAAATCCGCGAGTTCCGCCGTATCCGTCCTACGCGGCTCCACCACGATGTGCAAATCCAGCGCCTTCATCGCCGCCAAGGTCTTCTTCTGATCCGGCCAAGCCCGCATCGGATTGCCGCCAATCGTGATCAGCGCGCGAACTCGCCCTTCCCCTTCAAGCAAGATCTCATCCGCCAGCGCCGAAGTCGGTAAACCGCATACTGCGGGCGGCATATCCTGCCGCGAGCGCAGCGGCTTGCCGTACCCATCGACGGGATAAGGCGGCAGCGGCTGTGCCTTGAACACGCGCTTGGTGGTCAGCACGCCCGGATTCTCGACAAGATCGCCGGCCTGGCGGAAGCGTCCACAAATCGAATTGAGGCAAAGCACCAGATACTCCGTGATATTCGACCAGCCCGACATATTCGCGCCGGTTCCCGCCGTCACGGACCCCTTGCTTGCCGAACCAAACATCCGCGCCGCCTCGATCACCTGCTCCTCCGGCACACCCGCCCGCACAGAAACCCACGCAGGCGTATACGGCGCCACTGCCGCGCGAAGCGCCTCGAATCCGTCGACGTTTTCCCGAACGAAGGCTTCATCCTCGAGCCCTTGTTCCATCACCTCGCGAATCACCCCCGCCAACACAGCAGGATCGGTTCCCGGAAGCGGCTGCAGATGAAGCGCCGCCTGCTTGGCGGTTTCCGTCCTCCGCGGATCGATCACGATGAGCTGCATTCCGCGCGCTTGTGCCCGCTTCAACCGGCGCGCCGGATTTGCATGAGGAATGCCGCCCGAAATCGCCACTAACGGATTAGTCCCGACTAACATCCATGTATCACAGGCATCAAAGGCCGGGCTCCCCCCAAGCCAATGACCATGAGCCGCCGCAGCGGTCTGCTTGCCCGGCTGATCAATCGTGCCACTGCTGAATCGCAGCCGAAGTCCGAGCGCGTTCATGAACGCCGTGGCCATCGCCGCGGTCTGCGGCAGCTGATAGAAAAGCGTGCCGGTATAGACCGCGATTGCCCCGCGGCCATGCTCGTCCAACACGGCCTGCAAGCGCTCGGCTACCTCGTCCATCGCCTGCGACGAAGGCACGGGCTCGAGATCCCCCGCCGCGTTACGGCGCAAAGACGTCCGCAACCGATTCGGACTGGTATGCATCTCGGGGAAATGCTTCCCCTTCAAGCAGAAGAAGCCCTCGGAATGCGGATTCTCTTTATCCCCCCACGCAGAGACGGGCCGACCGGCATCGTCGATCTCGACCACAATCGGGCATTGCGCCGTGCAGATTCGACAAAGCGTTTTGCGTTCTTTCATCAGTGCTCTTTCACTTACCGAAGACCGGCGTAGAGGGACGTCACCGACTTCGGCGACCTGGTCGGGCTTAGGCGGACTTGGCCAGACTTAGGCGACCTAGACCGATTTAGACCGATCTATACGTAGCGCTTTGGAAAGGGGAAAGTCGCTCTCGCAAGCGTCTCATCGATTTGCGCCGGCCACCCCTCCGCCAGAAACTCCTCTTGAAGAGCCACCGCTTCTTGTGAGTCAATCGGGCGAAGCGGCTCGCTCGCCGCATCGTTCCAATAGAAGCAATCCTCCTCAAAGGCGCGCCATCCGATCGCCACGCGGACCCATCGCGGTCGCGACGAAGTCGGCGCGCCCTCCCGCGCGGCGCCCGTTTCGGGCACGCCGTGCTGATAAACCGTGTTGTCGAAAATCAAAAGTTCGCCCGCCGACGCATTCGTCCGGGTGACCTTCTCATCCGCATCATGCAGCGTCGTGCCACACCCCACCGAATCATTGCGCAGCGTCAACACGCCCACCTTCTGCGGCCTGATCGCCCGGTAGACCGTGTTCCCCTCGACGGGGTCGACCTCGAAGTCAAAAAGCTCGCCGTCGTAATGCGGCGCCAGCGCAGCGCAGTGTTCGGGATAGCGCGTCGCGTTGAACAACACGCGTCCGTGCGAAAGCCCCATCCGGGCGCAAGCCGAACGGGTCACGTCCGCAAGAGCGGGCGGCAGCTCATCGAGGTCAAATCCGGGAAGATGTCGCGACTCTTTTCCGCCGGGACAATGCATCGCGAAGGCGAAGGCTTCGGCGTCAACCGCATACTCATATACGTAAGCTTTGCGCGACCGAACGTTCGCAGGCGTATAAGCCCAATCGATAAAAGCGTTCACGTCGGCGAGCAGACTTTCGCAGTCATCACGACTGACCAGGGACTCGATCGAGTAGGACATCGCGTGTTCCTCCCTTTGTTCACGAGGACGAATCGGGCCTGGAAAGCATAGGAAACTGAGGCAAGATGGGGCACGCAAAGGAGACCACCGTGCTGACTGTTTATCACCTCGCAAATTCCCGTTCCGATCGCCTGATTTGGCTCTTTGAGGAGCTGGGCCTCAAACATGGCCACGACTACCAGGTCAAGACTTTTGATCGCGACCCCAAGACGCAGCGCGCCCCCGCGGAGCTCAAGGCGCTCCATCCCATGGCCAAAGCCCCCATGCTCGGGGACGACGCGAGCGGCCAAGAGCGCCTTCTCATCGAGAGCGGAGCGATATTCGAGTATATCCTCGGCCGGTACGGAGACGGTGGACTCGTGCCGGCGGTCACGGACGCGGATTGGCCGGACTATCTGCAATGGCTGCATTTCGCAGAGGGCTCCGCGATGCTCCCCATGTTGCTCGACCATTTCCAAGCGGCGGGAATGTGTGGCCCGCCGGGCGAGACGCCGATCGCGGCGATGGCGCGTTCAGAACTCGACCGACTCTATACTTATCTTGAGCAGGTTGTTTCCGAGCGCGAATGGATCGCGGGAGATCGCTTCACGGCGGCCGATATCATGATGGGCTGGTTCGTCGAGATGGTCGAACAGCGCGGTGAGCTTGGCGGTTACGACGCGCTCATCCGGTACGTGGAAAAACTGCGCGCCCGACCCGCGCATCAGCGCGCCGGCGAACGCGGCGACTAACTTTTTACCCGTCCCCGTCCCCAGGACGGGCACCCAGACCCGCGGGTCAGGCAAGCGGCGGCCGGGCCAACTAGGCGCCTAGGCGGAGAGAAGGCGTAAAGCGAATCGGAAGGGTCGCCAGCCCGGCGACATTCCCCGCATGCACAACACTCACGCCGGACTCGTCGACCTCGTAATCAGGCAAGCGGCGATGTATCTCTTCCATCGCCACCCGCGCCTCAAGGCGAGCCAGCCGCGCGCCCAAACAGAAATGCGGCCCGAAGCCGAAGGCCAGATGCCGTTCCATCGCTCGCGTTGTATCGAAGATCTCGGGGGCCTCGAATTGCCGCGGGTCGTGATTCGCTGCGCCGATCAGAAGCGCCACCTTTTCGCCCTCTGGAATCGTCTCGCCGTGGATTTCAACGGGGCGCGTCGTCGCCCGGACCATGTACTGCGTTGGACTTCGGAAGCGAAGGGACTCCTCGATCGCGCTCGGAATGAGTTTGGGGTCGCGGATGATTTCGGCACGCTGATCCGGATGACGTGCGAGCTGATGCACGGTGTTGGCGATCAACTTCTCCGTCGTCTCGTTGCCCCCCGAGATCAGCAGGAAACAGAATCCGAGAATATCCCGATCCGAGAGTTTCTCGCCGTCGAGCTCCGCCTCGATCAGCCCCGAGATCAGATCCTCTCCCGGCTGTTTCCGCTTCTCCCCGATCAGCTCGCCGAATCGCCCCAGCAGATTTCGCGCAGCGGCGTCCGCGGCAGGCGGTGGCTTCGAGAGGCCGTCTTCACGATGCATGAGCGTTTCAGTCCAGATGCGGAGATCCTGATGATCGGATTCCGGCGCGCCGAGCAAGGTGGAGATCACATCCGAGGGAAGTAGCGCGGCGAAGCGCGCGATCAGATCGCATTCGCCTTCTTCGATCAGGTCGTCAAGAAACCGCGCCGCCAACCCGCGCACCCTCGGCTCGAGCGCGCCTACCCGCTTCGGATTGAAGGCGCGCACGATCAGCTTCCGAAGCTTCGTCTGAACGGGCGGGTCCATCCCGATCATCGAAGGCGCGCTGCCCGTCCCGATATCCTCAAGCGCGACACCTTTCGTTGAGGTGTAGAGATCCCAATCGCGAAATGCGACGAGCACATCTTCGAAACGCGATAGCGCCCAGAATCCCATTTCGGCGTTGTGATAGGCGGGCGCCTCTTCACGCAGCCGCGCGTAGGTCGGAAAAGGATCCTCGTGCATCTCGTAGGCGAAAGGATTGAAAACGAGCTCGTTAGGCTGCCCTTCAGACATCGCGCGCTACCCCCTTGTTAACCGTGAGAGTTTAACCGCGAGTCGGATCGAGATGTTTCCACGCCACCGGAAGCGAAATGTCGCGAACGGGTTCGCGGGGCGGCATGTTGAACTCGGCCGGCGGCCGCCATTCCATCGCGCGCATGGTCTGCCCGATATGTGTCATGTTCAGCATGTCGTGGCTATAACAAAACTGGCCGTCACCAACGTAGTAGAGGATGGATAGGCCAGCGACGAGCCAGGGCGTGCCGTCCGGCTTCTCGCCCAGGACCTGGTCCCATTGACTCACGAGGCGATGCCCCTCGGCCATCGTCCAGTTTTCGGGCGTCGACCAGCCATTCCCGGTCAGGCCCGCCATCGACTCTTCGAAGAAATTCCGGATATTCTCGCGCCCTTCTATGCGACCCCAGGCGGGGTCGATATAAACCGCGTCCTCGGTAAAGAAATCGGCGAGATCAGACCAGGCGGCATCCCCCGAATCGATGGCGTCGCGCTTCGCGACGAAGCGCTCGTAGGTGGCCTTGGACTCAGCTTCGATCTTTGCGGACATGCGCTTCTCCTCGGAGGGCGACGACGCGCCCTGCCTTGCCTAAATAGGCAAGGCTGAAACGGCCGTTCAAATTGCAGTGCAAATACGATAACCGAATCGCCGAGCCGTCGAGATGTCAATTTGCCCCTCCGGAAACGACTGTTCCGCCGCACGCGCAAGCCTGTTTTTGCGTTAGCTTTGAGGGGTCCAGCTACCGCAACCCCTAAGAAGGATTCTCAACTATGGCGCTCTACGAAAATGCTCGACTCTTGATTGACGGCGAACTCGTGGAGGCCACGGGCGGCGGGCGCTTCGACAATATCAACCCAGCCACCGAAGAAGTGATCGGAACCGTGCCCGATGCAACCGCGGCGGATATGGATCGTGCAATTGGCGCCGCACGCCGCGTGTTTGATGAATCCGATTGGTCGCGTAATCACGAACTCCGCGCGCGAGGTCTTCGCCAACTCCGCGATGGCCTGAACGCCCGGCTCGAAGAACTCCGCGCCTTGACCGTCGCCGAGGTCGGCTGCCCCATCTCAATGACCTACGGCGCAGGAATGAACGACCCGATCAATTGGCTCGGCAACTACGCTGACTTCCTCGAGAAATTCGAATGGCGCACTGATGCGGGCGTCGCCGAGGTGATGGGCGCGCAGACGCAGCGCTATATCGAGCGCGAGCCCGTCGGCGTCGCCGCGGCCATCACACCCTGGAACGTCCCCCACGACATCGCGCTCAAGAAGGTGGGCTGGGCCATCGCTGCCGGATGCAGCGTCGTCCTCAAAGCCGCACCGACAACCTCCTGGTGCGCCAATTTTCTCGGCGAAGTCATCGCCAACGACACGGATATTCCCGCTGGCGCCGTGAATGTCCTCACCGCCGAGGGCAACGAGATCGGCGAAGTGCTGACGAATGATCCCCGCGTCGATCTGATCGGCTTCACAGGATCCACCCAAACCGGCAAGCGCATCTTCGAGGTCGCTGCCCCGCACATCAAACGACTCCAGCTTGAACTCGGAGGCAAATCCGCTGCGATGATCCTGCCCGATATGCCGAACCTACCGGCGATCGCGGGCGCGATGGCCGCGAGCGTTTGTTTCCACGCGGGACAGGGCTGCGCGATTCTGACGCGTCTGCTCGTGCCAAAGAGTCAGATGGATGCCGTGCTCGAAGCGACCAAGACGTCGATGCAGAATGTAAAATACGGCGACCCGATGGACCCTGAGAACATCATGGGCCCGCTCAACAGCGCGATTCAGCGTGAGCGCGTAGAGGGACATATCCAAAAGGCGATCTCAGATGGTGCCAAGTTGATCGTGGGCGGCGGGCGCCCGAAGCATCTCAAAAAGGGCTACTACATCGAGCCCACCGCGTTCCTCGCCGACGAGAACTCCGACCTCGCGCAGCAAGAGGTCTTCGGCCCCGTGCAGTGCATCATCGGCTACGAAGACGAAGCCGACATGATTCGCATCGCCAACAATTCCAAGTTTGGTCTCTCGGGCGCCATCATGGGCCCGGATGTCGATCACGCACTCGAGGTCGCCAGCCAGATCCGGACCGGCACGCTCTCCGTCTGCGGCGGGGTCTACTACAACTGGGACGTCCCCTTCGGCGGATTCAAGGAATCAGGCATCGGCCGCGAGCACGGCGCAATCGGTTTCGAAGAACATCTCGAAGCCAAGACGATCGCCGTCCCAGCACGTTAGGCAAACAGCCTTGAGCCAAGAAAATCAGCATTGAGCCAGGAAAGTCAGCCCTGAGCCAAGCTAACTAGCCCTAAGCCTCGCCCGGCAGCCGGATGCGTTCGACAAGCGCGCGGACTTCTGTCGAGGGCGGCGGCGTGAATGAACTCACGCCGATTGCGACGAGGAAATTGAGCACCATTCCCACGCTCCCAATTCCTTCCGGACTAATACCGAAGAGCCAAACGTCGGCGCTCGACTCGGCCGCGAAAAACTTGAAGTACACGATGTAAGAGGCGGTAATGACGATCCCGGTTAGCATGCCGGCGATCGCGCCTTCTTTGGTAGTGCGAAGGCTGAAGATCCCGAGCACCAGAACGGGAAAGAAACTCGCCGCCGCGAGGCCAAAGGCGAATGCCACCACCTGCGCGACGTAGGCCGGGGGATAGATGCCCACCACGCCCGCGGCGATGACGGCGAAGGCCGCGGCGATTCGAGCAATGCGCAGTTCTGAAGCGTCGTCCATGTCTTTCCAGATGACCGATTTCATAAGGTCGTGTGAAACCGACGAGGAGATCACCAGGAGCAGACCCGCCGCGGTGGAGAGTGCGGCTGCCAAACCGCCCGCGGCGACGAGGCCGATGACCCAGTTGGGCAGATTGGCGATCTCGGGATTGGCGAGGACCATGATATCCGGCTCGACCTTGAGCTCGTTCAGGGCGGGGTCGCCTCGATAGGCGATGATCCCGTCTCCGTTCTTGTCTTCGAAGCCGATCAGCCCGGTTTTCTCCCAGCTAGTGAACCATGCGGGCGCTTCGTCGTAGGCCGTGCCTTCAAGAGCCTGGATCATGTTGACGCGGGCGAAGGTCGCGACGGCGGGCGCGGTCGTGTAGAGAATGGCGATGAATCCCAGCGCCCAAAGCGCGCTCCAGCGAGCGGCGCGAGCGTTCTTCACCGTATAAAACCGCACGAGCACATGGGGCAGCCCCGCCGTCCCCACCATCAGCGCCAAGGTGATGGCAAAAACGTCGACCATGCTCTTCTTGCCGCCGACCCACGCGGCTGTGTATTCAGGGAAGCCGAGGTCGCGCTGCACCTCATCGAGGGTCTCGAGCAGGAAGCGGCCCGCGTTAGGCCCCTCGACGATCTCGGCGCCGAACCCAACCTGCGGAATCATATGCCCCGTAAGATCCATCGAAATCGCGATGGCGGGAATCATGAAAGCGAAGATGAGCACGACGTATTGCGCGACCTGGGTATAGGTGATGCCGCGCATGCCGCCGACGACCGCATAGAAGAAGACTATGACGACGCCGATGATCACGCCTGTTTCCACACGGACCTCCAGAAAACGAGCGAAGACCACACCCACGCCGCGCATCTGCCCCGCCACGTACGTAAAGGAAACAAAGATCGCGCACACCACAGCGACGATGCGCGCCACCTGCGACTCGTATCGGTCCCCCACAAATTCGGGGACCGTGAACTTTCCAAACTTTCTAAGATAGGGCGCAAGCAGGAGCGCGAGCAGCACGTAGCCTCCCGTCCAGCCCATCAGGTAGATCGTCCCGGTATACCCCATGAACGAAATCAGCCCGGCCATCGAGATAAAGGAGGCCGCGCTCATCCAATCCGCACCCGTGGCCATTCCGTTGGCGATCGCGGGCACACCGCGCCCCGCAACGTAGAAACCGGAAGTCGTCTTCGCCCGGCTCATATATGCGATAAAGGCGTAGAGCCCAAACGTGAGTCCGACGAGTGTGTAGGTCCAGCCGAGGATGCTCATTTCAGCCGACTCCGAATTGCGCGTCGATGCGATCCATCCAGCGTGCGTAGACGAAAATCAACACGACGAAGATGTAGATCGAACCCTGCTGCGAGAACCAAAAACCAAGCGGGAATCCACCGAGCGAGAATTGGTTCAGCCACTCGACCCAAAAAATCCCGAGTCCAAACGAGGCGAAGAACCAGACTGTGAGCAGAATTGCCATCACGCGCAGGTTCGCGCGCCAGTACGAAGCCGCTCTTTCGGACGTCATCGACACCTCCGTGACTCCCGCATCTTCCGCGTTCGACTCGTCTCGCACCGTGACTCCCTCGCTTAGCGATCGCCGGAGGGGCACTCGCGCCCCGCGATTGAACGCCACGGGCGGAGGGGCGTCAAGCTGGATGGCGCTCTAGATTTCGTTGCCTCTCCGTGTCGCCCGTGCTGCGTCTGCGTTAGGGTTTTATCCCCTTCGATCCCAAACGTGTAGGAATCAGTCGATGCAAGCCCTTTCAACCCGCAATCCGAATCCCGATCTCGCCGCAAAACTGCTGACGGCTCTCTATATGCTGACGGCTCTTTGTGCACCGGGAGCCGCGAACGCAAAGTGGACTCTGACCGAGGCCTTTCTCCCGGAAAACCTCTTTCTCGAAGTCTCTCATCGTACGCGGTACGAATTCCTCAACGATGAATTTCGCGCCGGCCGGAACGGCGATACGGATATCGTCGCCTTCCGCACACTCGTGCACGGCGGCGTTTATCTCCCTCACGGTTTCAAGATCGGCGCCGAACTTCAGGACTCGCGCGCGGAGCAGAATGCAGACACGCGCCTGACGACCGGAATCGTGAATGCCGCGGAATTGCTTCGCGCCTATCTCGCTTTGGAACGTGACGAAATCCTCGGCGGAACGCTGAACGCCCAAGCCGGCCGCATCACGATGGACCTTGGAAGCCGGCGCCTCGTCGCCCGCAATCTCTACCGCAACACGATTAACGGCTTCACGGGCGTCGACCTAAGCTGGCTCGGCGCCGCAGACGGAGGCAATCCGGAACTGCGCGGTTTCTGGACTCTTCCTGTGCAGCGCAAGCCCGGCGCGCGCAAACGCGCCCTCGACAACGATGCCGTCTTCGACAACGAAAGCCTCGATCAACAGTTCTGGGGCCTCTTCGGCGCGCGCGATCTCGGTGCCTTCGGGCGCGGCGAAGTCTACTTCCTCGGATTGCATGAGTCCGATCTTCGCCATCGCAAACTCTATACGCCGGGCTTTCGATTCTTCAAGAACGCCGCGCCGGCCGCCTTCGACTATACCTTTGAGTCAGCGGTCCAGTTCGGCGAGTCGCGCACTTCCGCAAGCGCCACGCGCAACCTGAGCCACCTCGCCCATTTCCACCACCTGACCGTGGGCTACACCTTCGACGTCCTCGCTTCGCCGCGCATCGCGCTTCAATACGACTACGCGAGCGGCGACGAAAATCCGAACGACGGCAGCAATGAGCGCTTCGACACCCTCTTTGGCGCGCGCCGATTCGAGTGGGGCCCCACCGGAATCTACGGTCCCTTCGCCCGCGCAAACCTGCATACGCCGGGCATCCGCATTCAGGCCAAACCACACGAGCGAGTCACGACCTTCATAGCGTACCGCGGCTACTGGCTCGCTTCGGATCAGGATGCTTGGACGACAGCCGGAGTCCGCGACGCCACCGGTCGCGCGAACGATTTCATCGGCAGCCAGATCGAACTCCGTGTTCGCTTCAAGCTCATCCCAGACAACATCATGATTGAGGCCGGCTATGCCCATCTCTTCGCGGGAGATTTCATCGACGAGGCGCCCAACTCGAACGGCCAAGGCGATTCCGACTACCTCTACACCCAGATCAAACTCGACTTCTAATTCGCTCGGCCGAGCTCGCAGACACTCGCCCCCCCAACATGATCTCGTCGATCCTATTTCGCCGGTACGATGCGGAGAATTCGACTCCCGGCGCGATGCTCCAGCAGGACAAGTAGATTGCCTTCGCGGTCCACTTCCACATCCCGGAATCGGCCGAGCCCTCGGATCAGCGTCTCCGATTCCACCGTGCCTTCTTCGGTCACGACGTAGCGCCAAAGATCATTCTTGGCGAGCGTCGCGACAATCATGTTATTCCGCCACGCCGGAAAGGCGGCGCCTTCATAGAAGACGATGCTCGACACGCCGGGCGAAGGCGTCCAGTCGATGACGGGCGGTTCCAGATCGGCAGGATCAAACTCGATTCCGTACTCCTCAGCGTAGTGAATCGGACGTCCGTCATAATCGACACCGAGGCTGACAAGCGGCCAGCCGTAGTTCAAGCCAGAGCGAATGAGATTGCCTTCATCACCGCCTCGAGGCCCATGCTCCGAGGACCACAGCAATCCCGTCGAACGGTCGAAGGCGAGACCTTGAGCGTTGCGGTGGCCCAGGGTGTAGATCCCCGGGAGCGCACCCGGCACATTGACGAAGGGGTTGTCGGCCGGGACTCGCCCATCGTCATGCATGCGAATCGTCTTGCCGTAAGGCTTCGCGAGACTCTGGATCCCTCGGTAATCCGTCATCGTACCCATCGTAAGATAGACATGGCCCGCATCGTCGAAGGCGATCCGCGCGCTAGTGCCATTCTCTAGGCCGTCGACGTAGGTGTCCTTCGGCGCTTCCCAGATCGTTTCTTGATCGATCCATTTCGACCCGTCGAGGCGCCCGCGGACGAGCTTGAGCATCGCCACGGGACGACCCGTCTCGACACTCACCGTATTGCATCCCTCGCACCGATCGCCGAAGGAGTAATAGATCCAGCCGTTCTTCGTGTACTCGGGATGAAGCGCGGCCTCGTGCGCCCATCCCATTCCCGCATAAGCCGTCCCGCGCAGCTCCGCGTCATCCCATGCCTTCGGCATCCCCGACACAAGCGTCGCGTTCTCTCCGTCCTCGGAAACGATGCTCATGCCGCGCATCTTCTCGGTCACCAAAATGCGCCCATCGGGTAGCGGGGCGATCGAATACGGTTCGACTAACCCTCCGTACACCTTCTCGATGCGGAAATCGGCGTGCGTAGTATTGATGACCTCTTCCGGGATGACCGGCGCTGGGCCGATGCCCTGTCCTGCATCGCCGCGATCGCCTTCCCGCTTTTCCAGCAAGAGGATTGCGATTCCTCGGATGTCTGCCTGCGAAAGGTTCCCTTCCCATCCGGGCATGCGTTTGTCCGGATAGCCTTTCGCGATGCTCGCGACCAGATCGTCCAGTGAGGCACCGTGCGTGAGTGGTTCTTTCAAAAGCGAGGGGCCAAGCGAAGATCCCGCAAAATCCTTGCCGTGGCAGACGGCACAATTCGTCTTGTAGATCCCCCCCATCTCGTCCGACACAACCCAAGCATCGCGGCCTGGATCTGCATCGTCTGCGGAAGCCGGGCCCAAGGAGCCGCCCCCGCAAGACGCCGAAACCAAAGCCATCAAAAGAGCCGAAACGAGAATCGCGATCCGAGGAGTAGGCCTGAAAATCTTCATGCGAAAACTATACTGCTCCGCTGGAACTCCGCGATCCCTCTTCCCGGGCCTGGCCCCGGAAGAGGTGCCTTGGCGGAGCCTCTCGCGTGGTAGGCTCTGGCTCATGTCCGATGCGCTTTCCACCTCTGATCTTGATTCGCTGCGCCAAGCACTTGAACGGCTCGAGACCGAGCTGAACGCCGCCCTCGCGGATTCTGCCGAGGCCGCACGCCCCATCGAGCTCGACCAACCCGCAATAGGCCGCGTCTCCCGGATCGACGCGATTCAGCAACAGAAAATGCTCGAGGCCAATCGAGCCTCCCAAAAGGGGCGTGTCGGCCTAATCCACGCCGCGCTCGCGCGACTCGACGAGGGCGAATACGGAGACTGCCGCGGCTGCGGCGAGGGCATCGGCCTAGCGCGGCTCACGGCACGCCCCGAATCCGCCTTCTGCATCGAGTGTCAGCAGGATCGCGAGCGGCGTTAGTCAGAAACGAGGTGTTCAGAGTTCGATTTTGACGGAGCGTTAGTCTTTATCGACCTAAGCTTTTCTGCAGATCTTTGAAAATTAATTTGACAACGCGAATCGCCCACTGCATGGTGATCATGAAATTACGTGCATTTCATGTTTGCAGCTCTCTTTCGAGAGGACAGTTCAATGGCATACCAAACCCAAATTGTGGCGTTCCGTGTTGCGCTTTCACTTGCCCTCGCTGTCTCGTTCGCCTCGCCGGCGCTTGCGGGGTCAATCCAAGACGCCGACTCGGACCTGGTCCCCGATGCATTTGACAATTGCTCCATTGGCGCAAATGGTCCCAATGAAGGCAGCAACCAATCCGACTGTGACGGGGACGGTTACGGGAATGCCTGTGATGCGGACTATGATCAGGATGGCATCGTCACTGCCGCCGATTTCGGCTGGTTTCTCGGTGCCTTCGGATTCGTCTTCCCCCCCGCGATCCTGGACTGCCGAGACCACGACGAAGACAACACGATCACCGCGGCGGATTTCGGGGTTTTCCTCAGTCAGTTCGGCGGCCCGCCAGGGCCGAGTAATCTGACCTGCGCGGATCCTCTGCTGATCGTGCCGCCCGACATTGGGTGTAACGCGCAGAACCCCTGACCGAACCAAGAAACGACGTGCAGTCGGCTCTTTCTAGGGGAGTGCTCCGCAGAGTTCGTTCCGTTTCAGGGTCGATGATCTAGAATCCTTGTTTCGCCCGCGACGTGGCGTCCAAAGGAGCATGGATCATGATAGACCTACGGGTCGTCCCTTTCTTGAACCGCCGGTGCGCGGCTCTTCGTCGCGCCGTCGCCGTCTATTGCGCCGTTAACGCCTTTAGCGCCTTTAGCGCCCTCGTCGTTTTCGCCGGCAGCCTCATTTGGCCGGGTGTCGGCCACGCCGAGTCCGAAGCCGCGATCGATCAGGAGCCTCCCGTCTATTCCTCGACGCTTCGCGCGGATTATCCGAGGGTGCCTCTTTGGGGCGATACCCATCTCCATACCCGACTCTCGCAAGATGCCTATGCCTTTGGTGTGACTTTGGAAGCGGAGCAGGCCTACCGCTTTGCAAAAGGCGACGTCATCAAAGCCACACACGGCCAATCTGCGCGCCTCGCTCGGCCGCTGGACTTTCTCGTCATCGCCGATCACGCCAACGGCATGGGCTCGATGGCCGCCCTTGAGGCGGGGAATCCTGCACTCATGAAGAGTCCGATGCTGCGCGAGTGGAAGAAGCTACTCGAAGCGGGCGGCGCGAGGGCGGGCCTTCAGATTTCCGAAGAGGGTCGTATGAAAGGCTGGCCCGACGAGCTGAATGATCGTTCCATACTCTCATCCGCCTGGACGGAAGTGATCGATGCCGCCGAACGACACAACGCGCCCGGCGCCTTCACCGCCTTCATCGGATACGAATGGACCTCCTGGCCGGGCGGGAGCAACCTGCATCGCGTCGTGGTCTACCGCGACGGCGCGGATCGCGTCCGCCGCACCCTGCCCTTTTCGAGCTTTGAAAGCGATGATCCGGAAGATCTCTGGAGCTATCTCGCAAGCTATGAAGAGAAAACGGGCGGGCAAGTCCTTGCGATCCCGCATAACGGGAACCTATCGAATGGACTGTTATTCGCCGTCGAAGATCGTAAGGGAAACCCGATCGACGCCGATTACGCGAAGCGCCGCGCGCGCTGGGAACCCATCACGGAGGCGACCCAAATCAAAGGCGACGGAGAAGCGCATCCCTTCCTCTCACCGAACGATGAATTCGCCAACTACGAAACCTGGGACGTTGGGAATTTCGCGGGCGTACCCAAAACGAACGAGATGCTCGAGTTCGAGTACGTTCGTGGTGCGCTGAAAAACGGCGTGAAGCTCTACGGCGAGCTCGGCGCCAACCCCTTCAAGTTTGGCCTGATCGGATCGACGGACTCGCATACCGCTCTCGCTACTGCCGATGAGGACAATTTCTTCGGCAAACACAGCGCGGGCATGGAGCCCTCCGCAACCCGCTCCCGCCGCCCCGTCGGCAAGGCGGGCGAGTTCATTACGCTGGGCTGGCAGCAGGCCGCTTCTGGCTACGCGGCGGTTTGGGCGAAAGGAAATACGCGCGAATCCATCTGGGATGCGATGGCACGACGCGAGGTCTACGCGACCACGGGCCCTCGGATGACGTTGCGCTTCTTCGGTGGCTGGAGCTTCAAGTCGGAAGACAAGGAAGCGGGGGACCTCGCGGGCGTGGGATATGCGAAGGGAGTCCCGATGGGGGCCGACCTGCCCGCAAATCCGAATTCCAGCGGCGGCAGCGCACCACGCTTCCTGATCGCTGCGCAGCGTGATCCGATTGGCGCCAATCTTGATCGCATTCAAGTCGTCAAAGGCTGGGCCGATGCGCAGGGCCAGACGCAGGAGCGTGTGTATGATGTTGCTTGGTCGAACACAAAGAAGCGGAAGATCGACCGAAAGGGTCGCCTGACCCCCGTTGGCAATACCGTCGACGCGAGGAAAGCGGCCTGGACCAACGCGATTGGCGCGACGGAGCTCGTCACGATGTGGAAGGATCCCGATTTCGAAGCGGGCGTGGCCGCCTTCTACTACGTGCGTGTTCTTGAGATTCCGACGCCTCGTTGGACGGACTATGATGCAAAGGTCTTCGGCGGCTATGTGCCGGACGAAGTCATTTCAGTCGTCAACCAGGAGCGCGCCTACTCGTCACCGATCTGGTACACCCCTTAGTTGATACTCTCTTAGTTGGTACTCTCAGTAGCGGGCGCGCAGTCGCCTCACTTTCTTCACATCGAACCCCGAGCGAAACCATGAACGCGCAAGCCCTCGACGAGATCATCCAGAACCGGCGCACGATCAAACCCCCCTTCATGAGTCCGGAAGAGGTTTCCGAAGCCGACCTCACCGCGATTCTCGAAAACGCGAACTGGGCTCCGAGCCATGCGCTCACGGAGCCCTGGCGCTTCCGCATCTTCCGCGGTGCAGGGCGCGCGCGCCTCGCCAATGCGCTCGCGGAACACTACGAGACGGCGCTTCCTAAGGAGAAGCAGAAGCCCGGCAAGGCGGACAAGCTTCGCGAGATGCCGCTACTGGCGCCCGTCGTTGTGCTCGTCTGGATGGAGCGACAGAAAATGGAGAAGATCGCGGAGGTCGAAGAGATCGAAGCGGTCGCCTGCTCCGTCCAGAACATGCATCTCACCGCCACCTCGCGCGGACTCGGCGCATTCTGGTCGACGCCGCCCGTCCTCTACACCGAGGCCTGGAATGAATGGATGCAGATTGGCGCGAAGGATCGCTGCCTCGGCATCTTTTATATCGGGCATCCCGCCAATACCGAGTCGTGGCCCAAGGGCCGACGTCGACCGATCGACTCCAAGGTCGAATGGGTCGACGAATGACTCCCGTCGACCGTTTCCGCCTCGACGGAAAAACGATCGCCATCACCGGAGCCTCCTCCGGCTTCGGCCACCACTTCGCGGGCGTGCTCGCAGCCGCCGGTGCCCGCGTCGTCCTCGGCGCGCGAAGAACGGATAAGATCGAAGCGCGCGTGACCGAACTCAAAGCCGCGGGCGCAGAAGCACTCGGCGTCCCGCTCGACGTCTGCGATCGCCAGAGCATGGCGGACTTCCTTGGCGCCGCATGGGACACTTTCGGCAGCCTGGATGTCTTGGTGAATAACGCCGGCGTCGAGGCAGGGGCGAAGACCTATCAGACGATCGACGAAGAGGATTGGGACCATGTCCTTAACACCAACCTCAAGAGTGTCTGGCTGGGTTCGAAGCTCTACACAGAGCAGGTCATCGCCCGCGGCCAAGGCGGCGGGAATATCATCAATATCTCGTCGATCTCGGCCTATCGCACAATCAAGGGCCAGTTCCCTTACGCCATCTCGAAGGCCGGCGTGAACAAGGCGACTGAAGTCATGGCGCTCGAAGGGGCCAAAGCAGGCATTCGTGTGAACGGCATCGCCCCCGGCTACATCCTCACGGATGTCAGCCGGATTCTGCTTGAGAGCCCTCTCGCGGACGCTTTCGAGAAACGCATTCCGCAGCGGCGCTTCGGCCAGTTCGAGGATCTCGACGGTCCGCTCCTACTCCTCGCCTCTGATGCTTCGGCCTATATGACGGGCTCGACCATCGTCGTGGACGGCGGGCATACCTGCGCCGCACTCTAATCAGCGCAGCGTGCGCTCGGCTTCCTCCTCTGACCCACGAGCGGACCCACGAGCCGGCGCCGGCACGCGCCCCAATTGCACGATTTGTTGCTGTGCTGCCTGCAAGAGCGGTGTCCGAGTCGCCCTCTGAACACGCTCGGATTCGTCGAACGAAAGTAGATTGCGCATTTGCTGGCTCCACGCTCCGTTGATCGCGTCGCCCAGAGGCCCCGCCTCGGATTCCAGCGCGGCTTCGAGCGCCTCATCAAAGCGGCGCAGCTGCGTGAGCGACCAAATCACACGATGCGCAACCGCCCCAGACATCGGCTCCCGCCTCAAAATCCATCGATCCGTTTTGAGCGATCGATCGTAGAGACCTAACACCGAATAGAGCAGCGACATCCGTCGCGTTTGGTCCGCCGCCTGCCCTAGCCCCTGATCTCTAGAGACGACTTTCATCATCCCACTCCAGTCGATCGGGATCACCCCGCTTGAGATCGCCCAAGCGGGCGCCCTCTGAATGACTTCGTCTACCCGAATACCGTGGACACGATCGAACGGGACGCCCCTCGTCGCATAATAGTTGACAACGCGGTCCAGGTTGGCCTCGTTGCGAGGGCCACGGCGAAGGAAGACAGAGCTACGCAGATTGCGAAAAACCGGAATCCAATCGGGCTCCCAATCGAGGTCGCGCACGGTGCTCGCCAAGGGACGGCCGGGAGGCGGCACGACCGGTAAGCCAGTACCGAGAAACACGTCGATCTCATACCGATCCAACAATTCGAGAAAGGGTATTCCCGCCTCGTTCGGGCCGCGCGAACCAATGGCCATCTGATCGAGCATGGCGTCCCGCGCCACATTCATGGTCCCACTCGCCGACATTTTAAGCTCGGGAGAAAGCCAAACGCTCATGAACCCGCCAAGCGCATAATCGTTCTGAATTCGTCCTTCGAGCCCAGCGTCCGAAAGAAACCAAACCGCATGCCCGTAGAATTTGTCCGCGCGATAAGGCTGGGCGTAAGCCGCAGCGAATCCCGAAGCCGATCGGCCCAGCGCCTTGGAAGTAATCGTCCAGTCCCCGGCAAAGACATGCATAGTGCAGAGCGCCGCCGCCAAAGCAGCACCGGCCCAGGACAGTGATCGCTCCCACCCTTCCCCAGTTTCGCGACGATTCGCCACAATAGAAGCCAGTAAAGCCAGCGGGAAGAAGCCGAGCCAAAGGAATCGCGATGCAAAAAGCGCCGCTCCCAGCCCCGCCACCGAAAGCGCAACCAAAGCGGGGTCGACTCGTTCCGACGGAACACGCGCGAAGGGCCCAGAACGTTCCCGAAAAAGCTCAACCAAACCTAACACAAGACCGAGCACGCAAAGCCAGCAAACAAACCAGGCCGCCGGCGTGGGAGGGAGATTTAGGATCGGCAGCGAAAACAGATCCGTCCTGCCCCACTCATCGATTACAACGCCGAGCCCGATCGTCTCCGAACCGCCGCGGAAATAGGCGAGATGCGCATGCCAACCCAACGGATTAAGCAGCGTCGCTAGCAGAAGAACAAGACCCGCGATCCCGAGTCCGCGCGCACGCTGGAGCTCCTCGGTCTGGGTCCCAGGCTCCGACTCAAACAACAGTCTTGAGACACCTGAGAAAGCAAAGAGCGAGAGGCTGGTGCCGAGAATCAGCAGCGGCCCGAGCAAGAAGGCCGCATGCACGTTTGCCCAGATCGCGCAGACCAGTGCGCAGAACGCGATCGCCGCAGGACGGGACACGCGTCGAGGCGCGACAAGCAAGATATAGAGAAGGAGCATCGCGCCGATCGTAAAAAGATGCGGACGCATCTGAACGAATCGGTACGTGGAGAGAAGGATGAATCCAATCAGCCCGAGGCTCGCCCATATTCGCGAACCACTCGCTCGGCGAAATGCGGACCAGGCGAACGCCAGAATTCCTGCCACTGAAAGCACGTGAAAAACGCGCAGCCCGGTAAAGCCAAACGCGTCACGCACGGCGTAGATCGTGACCGAGCCCAGCCAGGAACTCGGCGGAGGAGGACCTGGCGCCGCGAAAAGATGCGGATCAGACGAGAGCCAAGGCCCACCGGCCTGTACGAAGGCCTCGCCGAGCGCCAGATGGATCCACGTATCGTTCGCGTAGATCGGCTGACCGACTAACACCAAAGTCATCACCACGAGAAAAGCCGCGATGAGGTGGATCATTGCCACGGAGATGCGCGCGGAAGTCGACGTGGAAATGACGATGGCTCCCGAACGGACCGGCTACTTTTTGCCAACCAGACGGAACCGAACTCCCGTCGACACGCGATAGGTCCAGGGCTCATGCCGGTAACGCCAGCGCGCGAACTCGGTCGGAAATTCCGGATTATTCTGCTGCAGTCGCGTGTCGCGATCGCCGAGGACATGATTCGCATGCCCCTTGAGGAAAACACTCATCTCAAAGGGCCCAACGCGATTATTCGTATCGAGCTCGAATTCGATCGCCGGGCCGATCCCGTGATAGACCTCGGAGAAATCTTCGCGAAGCGTAATGAATCGGAACGCGCCCAATCCCAAAGCCCCTGTGTTTCGCTGCTCGCGCACCGCGCGGGCGGCGAGACCGGAAACTTCAACGATCGTCCGGCTGTAAACGAAGGACGGCTTCACTCGCAGACGACTTCCACTCTCCAGGTCGAAGGTAAACGCCGCCCCGAACCCAAGAAAGATCGCGGGACCCTGCTCCTGTGCCGTCGCTTCCGAGCCGGTCCCGAGAATCAAACTTTCACCCTGCGGATCCAGACGCGATTCCAAATCAATCGCGTATTGATTCGGCTCGGGCCGACCATCCCGGACAATCGGGACCTCCGCCGTCAACACGGCCGACACGTTCAAATCCATAAAGGGACGAGGCATCCACGGCGAGTCCACAAAGCGCGGCGCCATGACTTCAAAATTTGCGCCCACCAAGGCAGATATCACATTCGAACGGTCGAACCTGTCCGGGATGATTTGCAAGGGACCGTCCCTCTCATCACTTATGTTGACCGCGCGAGGAGCATCCGGATCGAGCTCCGAGGCGGTCATATCGGCCTTCGGCCGGTATCCGCTCGCGCCCACTTCCAGCCCCGCAGAAAAGACCCAAGAATCCAGATCGGGATCGTAATTCGGCTTCGAGAGTTCCGAATCCGCATCAGCCGCGGCGCTCGTCGATTGTGCGTTCGCCGCACCGGCCCCTACTAAACCCACGACACCTACGAAAGCAATCGACGTTCCAATTGCAATCACGGTCGATACGAGCGATACGCAACTTGGGGCAAAACGGGATGGATTGACCATCGCCGCATCAAAGAAATTTTTCATCCGAGAGTGAATCCGATGCATCGTCAGGAGGTCTTCAGCTCTCAGCCCCATCCAAGTGAGCAACAGCATGACGTGATTCGCCAAGCCACTACTTATTCCGTTCCTTAAGAACGCGCGAACGACAAGCAGGCAGCGAATCGCCGCAGCGTGCCGATTTCGGGCCGGAGAGTCCTCTTCGTGCGAGTGGTGTTTGGGCGCGGATTTAAAGAGCATCCTGGGGGACGCCGGTGGACTCGCATACCGACCGACCTGATCATTATCTGTCAGGCACGTTGAATCTGCAATCGGTTCCGAGTAGCGTTTGGTCGGGGAAAGCGAGGACGATTCGCCCCGGATCGGCCTGGCACATCATATGAGTCGTTTATGTTTCGGAGCCTTAAGCAAGGCCTCGTTGCAATGCGAACCGGATTGCCATTTCCGGCGACTCAGCTTGAAACGTTCCCTGCGCATTTCCCTTCGGCCCAGCACAGACCGACGGTTTTTTTGATCCGGGCAAGCGGAGAGTTTCATGCGATCGCCACGAGCGCACAGCCAGCACACGACGTCATGCGGAATGGACACATCGACGACGCGTCATGGTCTTGGATGCGCCACCTCCTTTCCCTTTCTCTTTCTCTGGGCCGCCTCTCTTGTCGTCGCGCTGTCGACTACCTTCGCCGCCGGCCCGCAAAGCGCCTACGCGCAACAGCAAGAGGCCGACCCCTTCGCTGGTGTTGAAGAGATGATTGTGACCGGGGGCAACGCTGCCGCACTTCTCAAGCCACAAAGCACATCCTCAATCACATTCGATGCGGGCGATTTGGACTCTAAAGGCGTCGATGACATTTCGGACATCGCAGCTTTTGTTCCCAACCTCGAAATTCGCTCGTCCAACGCTACGAACGCTTCTTTCTTTGTCCGCGGCGTCGGCCTCCAGGACTTCGGCTCGAACGCCTCAAGCTCGGTTCCGATTTTTCAGGACGGTATCGCTCGTAACCCCTCGGCCACGCAGCTCGTCGGTCTATACGATGTGGGCGGTCTCAGCGTTCTTCGCGGACCCCAGGGATCCGGTAACTACCGAAACGCATCGGGCGGCGCGATCCTCATCTCCACCGCAAAACCTGAACCCGAATTCTCGGGATACGCGCAAATCACCCTCGCGCAGCTCGTTTCCCACGATTCGAAGGATGCGGCGCGGTACAGCTTCGAGGGCGCAACCAACGCACCGATCTTTGAAGACTGGATTTCCGCTCGTATCTCGGCGCGGTACAAGCACGAATCTGCATTCGTAAAGAATGGCTGCGCGAACCGAGTTCCGATCGCCGGACGTCCAGCATCTAACGGTCGGAACGATCCGGAAGCGCAGATCTGCGACACCCTCGTTGATGAAGCGGGCGAAGGAAACGGCGAGCTTCTCACCAACGGAGCCGTCAGTCAGGTCAGGCCCTACCTCAATAAACGCATTGGGGAAGTCGACGATTGGGGATTCCGGGGCCAGATTCGCCTCCAGCCCCCGGATGCGAATATGGACTTCACCTTTCGGGTCGAAATCTCGAACCTGAATCGCGACTCGACGGTCGGCCAGCATATCGGAACGGGCGGATCCAGCGGCGCCGAACTGGGCCGCGCAGACAATCTGGGATATCGCGACGCGGATATCGAAAGACGTTTTCGTTTCTTGAGGGACGTCAGGGGATATGACCAGCCCCGGGCGCTCAAACGAATCGAGCGCGATCTCCGAAAGCGCTCCCTCGATACCGGCCCCTATCGCGGCGACTTTGACTCCAACGGGCGAACAATCCTTGAGACCCATGCGGCCTCGATGACCGGCGCGATCGAATTCGACACCTTCACCCTGGATACCAACATCGGATTCCTCGACTACAGAAAATCTCAGGACGCGGATACGGATCTCTCGCCTAATATTCGCTTTCCCTCAATCAGCAACGATCAGGCCTGGGAGGTTGCCGGCGACCTCACGCTTTCCGGCGACACGATCGGCGACACCCCCCTCGACTGGAAGGCCGGGGCCTACACTCTGATCGAACAGGTCGAGGCCAAGCAGACTCAAATATTCGGAGGGGGAGTGTCTCCATCAGTCCGTAAAAATGATTTCACCCAGGAGATTTACAGCTTCGGTGTTTTCGTCGAAGGCCGGTATGAGTTTCTTGAATCCTTCGAGATTGCAGGGGGCATCCGGTACAACTGGGAGCGAAAGGACTTCGACGTTAAAGACTCGAACACCCTGTCTGGTGGGCTTTTTCGACCTTTCATCACCAGTTCCGCAAACCAACGCACCTGGGATGCCATCACAGGCTTCGGCGAGATCCGGTACCGGTTCACGGAAGACATCGCGACGTACGTGAAGTATGTGCGCGGCTTCAAGGCGGGGCATTTCAATCCGAGCCAGGCCAAGGAAGCCAAGACTCCGGGAGAGGGTTTCGCCGATCCGGAGCAGATCGACGAGTTTGAATGGGGACTCGAGGTGAGTACGTGGGATGGGCGCGCGAATATCAGTAGCGCCCTCTTCTATTACAATTATCGCGACTACCAGGTGTTCCGCCTTTCAGCCACGGGGAATGGCGTATTCCGTATTGTTCAGAATGCAGACAAGGCGCGGGTCTACGGCTTCGAGTCCACAATCATCCTGAACCCGCTCGAGGGCTACGCGCCCGAGGCCATTGAGAACCTCTCGATCAAACTCGATTTTGGCTGGCTCGATACCGAGTTCCTCGACTACACCGAGGTGGATCAGCGCACCTTCGGCATCGCCACAGTGAACACCGTGATCGACTATACGGGTGAGCCCCTTCTCAACGCGGCCAATATGCAGGTCACAGGGACCTTCACATGGCCGCTCGTACTGGCCAATATCGGGACGATCACGCCGCAATACGATTTCACCTGGACGGACGATCAGCCCTTCGACGCGAACCGCGGTCGCGGTCAGATCGACGGCCTGGGCGACAGCAAGTTCTCGCCCTATCTGATCGGCAACCTCGCGTATATGCTCCACAACGTCCGTCTGACCTACGAACCGCCGGGCGATTCAGGACTCCGCGTCTCTGGCTGGTGCCGAAACGTCACCGACGAACGCTTTTCAAACTTTGCGGTCGATATCTCGAACTTCGCGAAGATGCAGCTTCACTACCCGGCCAATCCGCGCTCCTGCGGAGCAGACATTCGATACACCTGGTAGTGAGCGAAACAACCGGCGATCAGGGCAGCTCGTAGCCCAGCGCACGAAGCTGATCGAGCTGCATCTCGTCGAGTTCGAGATCTGGAGCGGAGTAGCGCGACTCACTCGCGGCATGCGCTTTGACCGCTTCGCGAAGCGCCTCCGCGATCTCCGGCTTGGCCTCAAGAAGGTCTTCATTCTCTCCGTCCTCGAAGCTGAGGAGCGATTCGAAGTACTGACCAGTGATGCCCGTCCCTGAAACGAACCGGTACGGACCCTCGACCACGGTCACCGCAGATTTCTGTTCCGGATCGGGCTTACCCCAGTTCTCGTCGAGAAACGCGTAGACACGCTCGCCCGTCTTCGCGTTTGGATCTCCCGCCTTCCCTTCCGCTGCAGCCAGAATTTCGGGAAGCCGGGAAACACCATCGATGTCCTGCTGACCCGGAAGTCCCATCATTTCGAAAAGCGTCGGCCAGACGTCCAGATTTGTCGTCGCGGTCTCGACCTGGATGCCCTGCGCGAATCGCGTAGGCAGACTGATGATCAGCGGGGTTTCCGTGGTCTCCGGAAAGACCTCGCGTGCATGCCCCTCGAAGCCCCGTTCACCAAACGCTTCGCCGTGGTCGGAAAGAATCACGATGATGGTGTTTTCAAGAATCTCCTGACTCTCGAGATAATCGTAGAGTGTGGAGATCATCCAATCGGTTCGGAGCAGCGAGTTGTCGTAGATATCGGATGTCTTCGTTCCGAAGATCGCCGTCTCTTCGTCATACGTATATTCGTGAAGGTCCATCAAGTGGATATAAACGAACCAGCGACTCGTCTTGCCGTGTATCCGGAAGAACTCCTTCGCGTCCAACATCAGATCCTGGTCGCTGTTATGGCCGAGCTCGTTGGGTCGCATGCGACGAATCTCCGGCGGAAGGAAATGGCCGATCGGCTTGTAGTACTTCTCGAAGCCCTGATCGAACCCGAAATAGCCGTTCACCCAGCCATTTCGGTAGATGCCCACCGTCTTGAAACCTTCCTCAGAGAGCAGCTCGGCCGCCATCACCGCTTCTTCTGAAACCGCATGGTCGAACTTGGTCACGCCAACATTGAGTGGGTAAAGCCCCGACCACATCGAGGCCATCGACGATTTGGTCCAGGAAGACTGAGCGATATGTCGACTGAAGCGAATTCCGGTGTCCGCAAGCGTCTTCATGAAAGGCGTCGTTTCGCGCTCGTAGCCGTATGCGCTCATCCGGTCCGAGCGGAGCGTGTCGACCAGAATGAAGAGCACGTTCAGATCATCCCGATCGGCCAGCGCCTCAACCGCTTCCGCACTCGCAGAGACCCGCTCGACCTCCTTGGCCGCATCCGGCCCTTCAAAGCTGATCGAAGAGTAGAGATAGATTCCGACTGCGACGAGCGCGATCAGAATCAAGGGCCAACGCGGGAGTGTCTTTTCATTTGTCATAGTGGCAGCCGAGGTTATCCGATCCACACACCCGGTGGAAGATCCAGCGTTTTGGCACGGGGGCTCGGGATCGACGACCTAAGCGCTGCTAGGATCCGCCTGATGAAATTCCGACCCACGCCGCGGCCCGTCAAAGGCAGCCTTCTCCGTCGTTCACTTTCTCCCGCTCTCGTCTGCGCGCTCGCATTCTCGTCTGCGCTTGCAGTCTTGGTGATCACTCGCCCGACGCCGGCGGTCGCCAACTCGGCCACCGACACGGACAACGCGGAACCCTCCGCTGTAAAAGCGAGCGTCGCGAAGTTCAAGAGCCGAGGGCCGGACTACGACCCGAAGGTCGGTTCTGCCGAAGATCACGAGAAGCTGAATGAGATTCGGGCGCTCATTAACGCCGGCCGTATCCCGGAAGTCATCGATCGCTGCGTCGAATTGATCGAGTCCGGAAATCGTCAGGGCGAAACGCTCTTCATTTACGGGCGCGCGCTCGCACTCGCCAAGCGTCCGGGCCGCGCGAGTTGGACGCTCGATGCCGCGATGGACGATCCGAACTGGATCGTGCCCGCCGCCCATCAGCTCGCTCAAGACAACTATCAAGCGTCGAACTTCGAAATCGTCATCAAAGTCCTCGACCGGCTCGAAGCGAATCGTCCGGACCCCGAGACCGAAGACCTCTTTGCCATGGTGTTGCGCGGCCGCGCCCACCTCGGAACGCGTCAGCACTACGAAGAAGCCCTTGAGGCCTTCGACGACGTGCTCGAAATACAGCCCGACCATGAGGAGGCATTGCGACTCAAGGGGGTTGCGCTGCTCGGTCTCAAGAGGACCGATGAAGCTTGGGCAATTATCGAACAGGGTCGGGAGCAGGCGTCCGAAGCGGACCTTGCCCTCGGCGCAACGGATCGGGAAGCCTATTGGTGCGGCATCCAGGTGACATTCAACCGAGAAGCCGGAAAGGTTAAAGAAGCCGAAGAGATCCTCGAGGCCTGCCTCCTTGATTACCCGACAGAAAGTCGCCTGATCCAGGAGGCCTCAGATCTATACGGACGCCAAGGACGATACGACAGGCTCTTAGAAGTGATGCGTGCGGCCCACCAAGCTGCTCCCGACAATATCGAACTGCGACAGGCGCTCGTTTTGCAGCTGCGCGCGCTCGGACGACGCGACGAGGCAGGAGCCGTTCTCCGCAAGACTCTGAAGAATACGCCCGACGAACTCAGCGGCGAGCCCTGGATCGCTTTGGCCGGCTTCCTGATCGACTCAGACCGCCTGGATGAGGGAATCGACGCGTACGAGGAGGCGATGAAGCGGCTCAATGGAACATTACCACCGGAGCTGCTCTTCTCTTATGCCGAGGCACTCATCCTGGCGAAGCGTTTCGAGGAGGCGAACGCAGTTGCCGAGCAGACTCCCATCGAAGTCCATCGTCCGATGATCCGCGGGCGGGTTGCCTACGAGCGCGGGGATTATGAACTCGCCCAAAAGGAGCTCAGCGAAGCGGCAAAGTTTTGGCCGGATAACGCGCCGGTCCGGTACTACCTCGCCCGCACAGCGGAGGGCCTCGGCGACTTTTCGACGGCGATCGAGGAATACCGCCAAGCCATGCGTTCGGATTCAACGCTGACCGAGTCAAAGGAACGCCTCGCTCGACTCCACCTTGCCGAAGGACGCGTCCGGCACGCGATGTCGATCTTGCGCTTTTCTGGCGCTGAAGCCAAGGGCACGCCTTCGCCGGAATCGCGTCTGATCGAGATTGAAATTCAGGCCATGCTGGGGGCGGATCCCGACCTGTCGCGCCTGGTCCCCGACCCCATACGACCGTTCGATGAGATTCGGCGCCTCGCCGTCGAAGGCTTCGCACGCGGAGTACGCCTGCGCTCGGGGCCCGAAGCGGTCGTGGAAGCGCTCGACGTCCTCGCTGAAAGCGTTGAGACAAAGAACAAAGATCTCCTGCTCGGGCAGCGCGTCTATCACCTGCTTCTTCTGGACCGCGCCGAGGAAGCCGAGAAATTGACTCGGGCTGCCGTCAAAGCACGGCCCAAGAGCGATGTCGCCCGTCTCGCACTCGCGCGCGCGCTGATCGCACGCGATTTAGATTCGAAGGAGGCGCTTGAGCTGCTGCGCGGGATCGTCAGCCGGCAGAGCACCGATGCGGAGGCCCGAACGACACTTGGAGAACTCGAACTGCGAGCCGGAAACGCGGCGAAGTCCGAAAAGCTCTTTAGTGAGGCGCTTGCGATTGATCCCAGCCATGCGATCGCGATGAAGGGACTCGCCGAATCCATGGTCGCGCTTGGGCGCGAAAGCGAAGCTCGGGAGAAGATCCAGGCCTACCTTCGCCGCGACGGACCCTATGACGGCCAAGCCGCTCTACAGCTCGCCAAGCTGATTGAAGAAAAGCCGAGCAACCTCGACGAGCGAATAAAACTGACCAAGCGAGCCCTGCGTTTCGGCGCAGGCCAACCTGCGATCGACTTTCTGGTCGAGCTCGACCCAGCGATCGCCCCCCCCCCAGAACCACCGAGCGGTTCAGGGCCAGGCGAAGCCTCAGAATCGTCGGAGACCCTCGACCGAAAACCGAGCCCGGGCAAGCAGGACTCTCTTCGCTAATTGACGAGCAGCGGCGATGATTCCGATAGAGCTCTCTCGATTTCGAGCCGCATCGCCCGACTGGCCTCACGTGCCCGCTGCCGAGAGGCTTCCGGCAGATCGGAATCGCCGAGCAGATACGCATTCGCGCTGGACTCGTCCACCACGAACCATCGCTGCAGGACCCAGGTGCGCGCCGCCCATCTCGGCTGATCACCGACGATCCGATCGATCCGATCCATCACCGCGTCCCAATCGGGCCGGAACTTGCTGAAATTCACCGTCCGGCGTGCAATCAGAACGCGCACTTGGTCCAGCCATTCCTTTCCATCGTTCTCGACCAGATACGCCTCGAGCGACGGCGAGTCTTTGCGCACCCAGACACTCGCCACGCTACTCAATCCACGATTCCGGTCCGGACCGGCCTCGATCGTGGCCAGCCATTCCATGGCTCCCTCATGATCGACCTCAGCCCACCCCCCGGCGATCCGCGAGACGAATGTCCGCGTATCCACGCCGTCCGCCTTCGCGATATCAAGGTATTCCGCCGCGAGCTTCGGGTCCTGCATGGACGCCACCGTCAGAGCCCCGGCCATCAGCAGCCGTTGTTCTGGTTCAGTGAACCCCTCCCCGATGCGAGCCCATTCCAGGGTCTCGCGAAGCCCCTCGCGAATTGAACGAATGCGCGCGTAGGACTGCATCCCTCGCGCCATGTCCTCGTTGGACAAAGGATGCAGAAAAGCTTCGAGCCCTGGCTTGCCTGAGTCGAACCAACCGACGACTAACGCATCGAGGAGATCCGCGCGGTACAGCGGAGCCCCAGGCTGGACCTTTAGGAAACGGCCGCTGGCAGCGGCAGCCTCGGGGTCCTGCCTCGCCCAGGCGCGCACAATGGCCGCAATCACACGCGGGTGACGCGCCGTCATGTTGCCATCGGCCCAGCTCTGAGCGGCGGGAGCGTCAAACCGTGCCCACCATTCTCCAAACAGGGTGTACTCGAGATCGCCCCGATCGAAGGAGGCCGACTCGAAGACTTTGCGCGTATCGGCCAGATCTTCGGAACTCAGCGTCTGAAGATGGGCCGCGATTTTTTCGATGCGCATCAGCATGTCCGGATGCTGAAGAATCTCGAGCAGCCTCGCGTCATCCAGCTGAGCGGAGGAAGCCGGCGCCGACTCTGAGCCATCAAACGCGTCGCCCCCCGTTTCGCTGCAGCCCGCGAGCGCGAGGATGAGAACGATCGCTGCGCTCAGGAAGCGCGCTGCCCGCGGCGCAGGTGGAATTCCCAATCCGCACGAATCCAATTGCCCGTTCGACATTCTCAGTTGAAGTCGCATTCCCTAGAACTCCTTTAACACGTGATGCTGAGGCGTAAGCCTGCCCACTCCCCGGAGGGGAGACGTTCTCGGCGATAGGGAACGTACCCCCTTCTTGGAGACACACCAGGATCGGCCTCTTCTCAGTCGGACTTAACCCCTCGGGTCGTCTCATTTCCTGACCGTTTTACACCCCACCCGGCACTTATTGAAAGTAGATCGTTTATGAAGAGAATTCAGATCGCCCACGGGGAGCGAAGTTAAATAACCTCGAAAATTCTCTTCAGATTTAACCCCCTGTCATGATACGGTGGCCGTGTTCATTGCGGGTGCAATGTCAAAGGTGACTGCAAGGCAAGCCTCAATCCGTTGCTGAGCATCACGTTGCTACCAAGGAGATACAAATGTCCATGTTACTGCGAGCCGCAGTTACGCTGTCGTTCTTGCTTTCGACAGCAGGTGTTGCTCAAGCCCAGGTCGCCATGAGTGGCGAATACGGTGAGTCCTCAGGACGCATCGTCAATATTCCTCTTAATCCTCCTCGCGCGCTCTGCACGAACGCGGCAACCGCTCGCTGCCACCAGGGCAGCATCGACTTCGGTGGAGGCCCGTCGGCCGATCAGCTTTCTGAGCCGGCAAGTGGCGTTGGCGTCGATGGCGCTGGCGTGGTGATCATGCCCGGCGGCCTCGCTGTCGGCGATCAGTTCACGATTCCGCCGCTCGTCTTCCGACAAGAACCGGCAGGCGTCGTCCAGTTCACGCCCGTTATTGGCAGCCCGGCGATCGTTCAGCTCAACACGACGCTGACCGCCGCCATGCCTGCCACAGCGCGTGTAACGAGCCCGCAGTCGGGTACGCGGATCTTCCGCGCGAACGCCTGGAACCAGCCCGGCAATGGCCAGACTGGTCGAGTGGCCGCGAACACGGTGCCGATCTCAGGCGCCACGCAGACGGTCCACGAAATCACGCTGACCTACACCGCGGGCGCGAACGCCTTTGGTGGCACGATGGCCAACCTGCTTGATGGGGACGGATCGCTCTTCCTCACCGGCGTGGCGCTTATGAGCTCGATTGGTAACCCGGCGACCCGCCCCTGGGTCGGCACGAACATGCTGAGCGACGGTATCGCGGGCAATCTCCAGACTCGCAATGGCGCGGGCTGGGGCTACACCCGCATGGGTGCACAGTCGGCTGGCGTCATTCGCAACAACGCTGGCTTGTCGGCGCCCTGCACGCAGGACAACCCGCCGGCTCCGGCTGGCTGTGGCCTCGTGACGGACTTCGTCGGTACGACGATCGGTACGATCCCGTCGGCCACGTCGACCAAGTTCATGCACGCGTACACCACGGGCACCGTGAGCGTTTCCTTCACGGGCACGGTCGGTGGATTTGGCGCGAACCAGATCCTCACGGGCATGGGGTACGACACGGTTTCGGGCGCAGGCACGACGGCCGTTCGTAACATCGGCATGGTCGCTGGATCCTACACGCTGCGAAACAGCACTGGAGCTCCCAACCGCAGTGGTCAGCAGGTCATTGGCGTGGACATGCAGTTCACGCCGGAGCCGACCGCTACGGCCGCGCTCCTCGGTGGCATCGGCCTCCTCGGATTCCTTGCTCGCCGACGCGCGTAAGGACCCGAGCCGTAAGGCTTAGCTACACAAAGTAGCTGCACAGAATAAAGAGAAGGCCCCGGTCGAAAGACCGGGGCCTTCTTCTTTTGATATTGGCGCAGACGCGCCAACGGGCCAGGGCTGTCTATATGGGCGGGGGCGCGGACAGGGTTAGCGGGCACCCATGCGTTCGATGGCTTGCTGGGCTTCTTGGCGCTGCTCGGGGGTAAGGTCTTGCTTGGCGAGCCAGGCGGTTGCGGCGGCACGATCTTTCGGTGCCCAAAAGAACACGATCCGACTGGCGAGATTGGCGCGCTGAACCGGGTTCGTGACGCGGTCGAGCCAACCGGCAGCGGCCTCGGGATCGACGCGGGCCCAGCGACGCAACAGCGGGTCGAGCAAGAGCTGCTCGACGGCTTGGGCCTTCGCATCGTCCGCAGGAGCCTGCGTCATCAACCGCGCCTTGGCCGCTTCCAAATCGCTCAGCGCATAGATGCGCATCCCGTCCATCATCGCCCGGTCGCGCTCTTGCGTCGCGACCCGTTCCGAAAGCCAATCGAGCGCGGCCGGCGCGTCGCTCCGAATCCACGGCGTGGCTATGCGCTTCAAGCTTCCCTTGAGCCAGCCGGAATCGCCCTGCCCCTCAAATTTGGCATAGCGCGAGGCCGCCTCCGCAGGCTTTTCCAGACCGACAAGCGAAAGCGAGACCTGGGCAACCCGTCGGTCAAAGCCTGATTCTTCCCCACGCATCTCCGGCAAGCCATCTACCATCGCAAGCAGGCCGTCTGCGCCTTGCTTTTGCAGAACACCACGCACCAGCGCTTCGGTCATATCGATGCGCGGCTCAAGCGCCCACATTTGCAGCGCGATCGCACGGGCCCCCTCGGTGTCGCCCGATAGCACCCAGCCGCGCACGAGAGGTCCAGAGGCGATCCGACGAATTTCCGGATCGTTCAGCGTCTGAAAGAATCCCGCCGCTTCGATCTTCGCACCACTCGCGGCCCATTCGCGCATCACGATGCGAATCCCAAGATCACTGCGACTCCGAGGCTCCCAGGCCCGCACGGCCTGCATGGCACTAGCGCCATCGATATGCGCCCAGGCGGTCAAGAAAAGCTGAAGATCGGTCGGGTCATGATGTGTCGCGCGCTGTTCGAATGCGCTGGCGGCGCCTCCGACGTTCGCAGGAGTCAGTCCTTCGAAGAGCCGGATCAGCGTACTGGCTCGCGGAAAGCCGCGCGGCTCATCCAGCGCCCGCAGGACCTCCGTTTCCATCTCGCCGGCGGCCCGTGCCTCACTCGGGTCTGGAAACACAATCGCAGGTGGCGCGAAGGATCGCCCCACAAAAAAGCCGAGCAGCAGACTACTCCCCGCAACCAAGAGTGTTCTCGAACCGTTCACGCAAATACCCCTCTCACGGACGACCTGGGTCGCCCCTCTTTACTTTCGCCCGAATCCCGCCGCACTCAAACGTTCGGCCAATTCTTCTCGGGTTTCCTGCGTAATCGCATCCACCGAAAGCTTCCGCAATGCGGCAAGCGCCTGGCTCCGCACAGAATCCGTTCGCGCTGCTTCGGGCAGGCTTGCCAATTCCCACAGGCTCGACTTGGCCGCCGCGGGGTCTTGCGCCAGCGCCGCTGCCCAAGCCCGGATCGCCAGCCGTGGAGCGGTCCAGCGCGGATTCGTATCGAGTATCACAAGCGCCTCCTGCGCGTGAGTCACTTCCCCCGACTCGACCCGCCAAGCCACGCGAAGCTCCGCCGCACTCCCCGACCACGGCGCGGCCCTCGGCACAGCTGCCAAGATCCCCTCGAGTTTGGCCAACTCCGAGAAACGACCCGCCGCGGCGTGCCGCCACCCTTCAATGATCTTCCCGGGTTCACCGGAATACCGCGCGGCGAGCTGTTTCCCCAGATCTGATTCGCTCAGAATCTCGCCCTTCAAAACATCGGCCGCCGTCCAGCTCGCGAGCGCGAAAGCGGGTTCGCTCGGCTTAACCGAGAGCAGCCTTTGCAGCGCGGGGCGGCGAGGCGCCACGTGCGCCTGAACTAGTGCGAGCGCGACCTGTCGCTCCCGCGGCGTAGAAAAACTCTGCGCCACTCGTCGCGCTTGCTCGAGTCGTCCGAGCTCAATGAGAGGAACAAGCAAGTCCCAGTGCGAAACACCGGGACGTTCCTTCAGCAGCGGATCATAAGGCGCAAGCACTCTATCAATATCGCCTAACAGAGACCGAAAAACCTGCGGCGCCCGGGTAGCCATAACATTTCGATCGTCGGTAATCAGAGGCGCACCCGCCGAAAATGCGCGGGCGCTCTCCTCGTCGAGAGCAAGCGCTGCCGTGAGTTCCGCCGCCGACCGAATCCCGATTCGGTCCATCTGCACAGGATCCGCGGCAACCAGGCCGTCCACTTGCCCTTCGAAATCCAATGATCCCTGTGAGGCCAGAAAGAGCACGCTCGAATCCGTAGGTCGATACAGACGGACATTTGGAAAAGACGCGCAAAGCGTCGCCACAAAA
>JBDNFB010000057.1:0-71099 GCA_041690055.1 Myxococcota bacterium
CAGGGGGAATCCAATCTTGGGCGCGCGGGGTGGGCTCTGGCGGGGCTGGGGGAAAGTGGCCGGAGTGGGGCTGGAGTGGGGTCGACGACTTGTCGCTCTGAGTCTATCGCGGGAAATTGGGGAGGGGGCAGCGCGCGCAATTTGGCTAGGCTCGATTGTTCTCTTCGATGGAAAGGAAGCGTGGATGAAGCGAACCCTCGAGGGCAAGGTGGCGATCGTGACGGGGGCCGGCCCCGGGATCGGTCGGGCGACGGCCCTGCGTCTTGCGCAGGACGGAGCGGATATTGCGGTGGCTGCTCGGCGCGCGGAGCCGCTGGCTGAGCTGGCACGTTTCGTCGCGGGTGAGACCGGACGGCGCGTCCTTGCAATTCCGACCGATCTGAAGGACCTCGCGGCTTGCACCGCTTTGGTGGACCAAACGGCGACGGAGCTTGGTCGTATCGATGCACTCGTGAATGTGGCGACGGCGCCGTTCAAACGCCAGAAGATCGCGGGGATGGATTGGACGAGTTATTTCGAGTCGCTGCAGCTGAACGTGGTGGGGACTATGCAGGTCTGCGGCGATGCGGCACTACGTATGGCGGAAACCGGTGGCGGCTCGATTGTGAATATCGGAACGCTGAGCACGACGGCTCTGATTCCGAAGAATTCGGAGTACAGCTCGACGAAGTCGGCGATGATTTCGATGTCGAAGACGATGGCTCGCGAGATGGGTCGACAGCATGTGCGCGTCAATATCGTGACGCCGGGCTATACGACGGGGGATGATCTCGACGGACTCTTTGCGCGGATGGCGGAAGGCGCCGGGGTGACGCCGGAAGAGATGAGTCGGCAGGTCGCGGAACAATGCGAGCTGAAGCGGCACGTCGATCCGGAAGATATCGCAGAGGCCTGTCTCTTTTTGGTGTCGGATCGGTCTCGCAATATCACGGGCGTCGAGTTGGATGTGACGGCGGGTGCGATGGTTCGATAGCGATACCTCGGGACGAGTGCTCGATCCGCCGAGCACGGGCTTGGCGAGAGTGCTGCTGGAAGACTTGAAAGAGTTGAAAGAATTGAAAGAGTTGGCAGATTGGGAAGGGCGGAATATGCGAAACGAGAGAGGGATACTGGGATGAGTAATGCAGAGGATGTGATCCTTGTGGATGAGCCGGCGACGGGCGTTCGTCGAATCACGCTGAACCGGCCGGATAAGCGGAATGCGATGAATAATGCGCTGCGCGGTGAGCTGCTCGATGCGCTGCGGGAAGCCGACGGGGACGATTCGATTCGCGTTTCGATAGTGAAGGGCGCGGGGAAATGTTTCTCTTCGGGCTACGATCTCGGCTCGGATCTCGGTTCGGATCAACCCTATTTTACGTCGCAAGTGGGGATGCAATGGGCGCGACACGTGTCCGAGGGCTGGATGTCGATCTGGGATTTGGCGAAGCCGGTCATCGCGCAGGTACACGGCTACGCAATGGCGGGTGGGCTTGAATTGGTCGGTGCTTGCGACCTCGCGTACGCAAGTGAAGACGCGAAGCTTTCGCATCCCGTGACGCGCTTTGCTCTGCCTGATTTCGATTGGTTTCCGACGCATCTCTCTCCCCGTCACGCGATGGAACTGCAGGTGGCCGGGCGCGTGTTTAATGGGACGGAGGCGGCGCAGATCGGGCTGATCAATCAGGCATTTGCAGAGGATGCCCTCGAGGCCCGCGTGCTGGAGATTGCTTCGCGGATGGCGGGCGTTTCGACGGCGGTGCTCGCGGTGAATAAGCGCGCAGTCTACACGGCGCTCGAAGCACGTTCGGCGCGCTCGACGATCCGGACGCTGGGGGATCTGCAGGCGGGACCGCATCTTTCCGCGATGGGCGCCGACGAGATTTTGAACAAAGTGAAGGGTGGGAATTAGGCATGGCACCGCCGCGCGACGCGAACGACTCTGGATCGAATCTCGCGGTTCCGGCGAACGCGGAAGCGATCGACGCAGCCTGGCTTTCGCGCGCTCTGGCGGAGCGGCATCCAGGCGTCGAAGTCCAGTCAGTTTCGATGGCCGATAGTGCGGAAGTGACGAACTCGCACGCCTGGATCGATGTCATATACGTTGACCCCGAGGAGGCGGCGCGCACGGGGGCACCGAGTTCGATCTTCTGCAAGCTCTTGCCGAATGATCCCTTCAGGCGGACAGCGATCGCGCAGACGAATATGGGGATTCGCGAGGCGAAGTTCTACGAGTCGCTTGGGCCTTTGCTGTCGATTCGCATCCCCCGAGTGCATGGCGTGTGTTTTGAGGAGCAGGGTGAGGGCGCCTTCATCATTCTGCTTGAGAACCTCGTAGAGTCAGGCTGTACCGTTTCTTCCGGGCCTGAGAGCCCATCACCCGACGCGGCCGCCAAGGCACTCGAGGACCTGGCGGAGCTCCATGTGCGTTTCGAGAATCCGGCGCGGCGTCGAGCTGAGGCGGGTTGGGTGACGGAGCCTGATCCACCGAGCGACTACGGCTCCATGCGTTTGCAGGAGGGGCTGGATCATCATCGCGAGAAGCTGAGTCCCGCGTTCGCCGAGATGTCCAGAGTCTATATTGCGCATCAGCCCGCCTTACATCGGCTCTGGGCCGAAGGGCCGAAGACCGTGATCCACGGGGATCTTCATATCGGAAATCTTTTCGAGGACGAGGGTCGGGTCGGATTTCTCGACTGGGGACTGGTTGTTCTGAGTACGCCGATCCGTGACGTCAGTTATTTCCTATGCATGTCACTGTCCATTGAAGACCGTCGCGCGCACGAGCGCGATCTTCTTCGCCACTATCTCGATGTGCGCCGCGCGTTAGGCGGTGAGGGGGTCGAATTCGACGAAGCCTGGAAGACGCATCGGCTTCAAACGTCCTATCTCGCTCCGGCCTCGTGCCAGATCGTGACCTTTCCCGAAGACGCCACGCCGCGCCGCAAAAAATTTGCTGCAGCGTTCCTCGCCCGCGCCGAAGCGGCCATTGAGGATCTCGAAAGCCGCTCGGCGCTGCGAGAATACGCAGGGATCTGATCGTTCGAAGCGGGGCCGTCTATTGCCTGCCGCCCGCCGCCCGCCGCCCGCCGCCTGTCGTACCTGCTGACGCGCGCGCTTAGGCGCTTCGCATCGCTTTCGTGACATGCGCCCATTTTTCGCGGGCGGCGGGATCCTTCCACTGGTCCGCGGCCGTATAGGAAGTCACACGCACGTTGGGCCCTACGTTCTTGTAGCGTTCGATGAGCGTCGACCCGAGATCATTCCAGCTGGACGAGATCATGTAGGTCTCGAGTACATCGTCGCTGATCAGCTTGAGCATTCCCGGGATGTCGCCCTCTTTCTGCAGGCCGTAGAGCTCGTCCGAGAGTCCCGCATAGCCATGATGGTCGAAGACGGGGGCGTAGGCGCGCGTCGATCCGTAGAAGGCGATCATCATGCGCGAATGTTCCCGTGGCTTGGCCATTTCTTCGTCTGAGTCCCCGACGGCGGTCATGACCGGAATTGAGAAGGTGATGTCCTTGAGGCTGCGGCCTGAACGGGTGAGTCCCTCGTCGATCGATTTGCGCTGCACATCTTGCACGAAGCTTGGCGAGTGGAAGGGATGGATATGCACTCCGTCCGCGACTTCACCGACCAGGCGACTCATGTAAGGGAGTACGGCCGATATATAGACCGGCGGGGCGGGGACGCTGATGGGTCCCGGACTCCACTGATCCGGAAGCAGGGAAAAATTGTAGTACTTGCCCTCGTAGTGGAGCTTCTCTTCTTCAGCGAAGGCGCGGAAGATTGCCTTCACCGATTCCACGTACTCTTTCATCCGCGGGCCGGGGGGCGAAAACTCGGCGCTATAGCGTCGTTCAATATGACCCTTCACCTGGCTTCCGAGGCCGAGCACGAAGTTTCCGCCTGTCGCTTCGGCCAGCTCCCAGGCGATCCCTGCCGTGACCATAGGGCTGCGCGGAAAGGCGACCGCGATGCCTGTTCCGATCTGCAGGCGCTCGGTCGAGAGGGCCGATGCGGTGCATGCGAGGTAGGCCGACTTGCCGGAGTCGGTCCACCAGACACCGCCGAATCCGGCTTCTTCAACTTGACGTGCGTGTTCGCCGGATCCCTTGAGGTCGGAGGGATGGGCAATGATATCGAGCTCCATGAGAGAGCCGCCTTTCTGAAGAGGGTGTAAGTCGGGGTGTAAGTCCGGGCGTAAAATGAGGCGTAAATGGGTGCGCCGATAGAGGTGTATGTCGGGGCGTGCGTCGGGAGCCTTCGCGGAGGAGCTACCCGTTGGGATGCGCGGGGGCCATTTCGAAATTGTTGAAGAGCACGTTGTACGCGTGCCAGGTATTCCAGTGCTCTGTGAGGTAGATGATCTCTCCCTTCTCGTTGAACTTGAAAACGAAGCAGTAGACGTTGGTGTAGTCCTGCCCGCGATGGGTTTTCGCGTACATCGTGTGCTGGCGGACGACGAAATCGCCATCGGCCAGCAGGACGATGTCTTCGTTTCGGATGGTCGAGACATCATAGGCGTCCGTGCCGGATTTTCCGGTTTTGGGCGGTCCTCCGGTAGCGCCCGTCAGAATAGCGTTGATCGCGGCACGGCCCTTGTGTTCGGTCTCTCCTGGCGTGGCGCCGACATAGGGGAGGCCGTTCCACCAGGCCGCGTCCTCGGAAAAGAGCATCGACTTGTCTTCAGGATTGCTCGTGTCAAAGAGGCGATGGGTGGCGTCGATATTGCGTTGTTCGTCAGCAGTATAGTTCGGCACGGTGTGTGTCCTTTTCTTGGGTGGTGTGGGGGTGGTGTGGGCGTGGACGGTGCGCTGCCCAATCACTGTGTTGGGCCCCGGGCCGCCCCTGGAGTATGAGCCGGCATGGCGCTGTGTGGGGCAGGAGAATTTAATCGTCGGAAGGGACGTCGAAGGCCTGTTGGTAGCGAGCGAAGCGCGTCCGGAGCGCTGTGCGGTCTTCGCCGACGGAGGCACGCGAGTAGCGATGTTTTCCGTGTGGGTCAGCCGGATTGGCGTCCAGTGCTTTTTGCATCGCTTCCCGCGCATGGCCCCCAAGTGTCTTTTCGAACCGAGCATAGAGCCGCTCCGTCGTCGCAATCGGCTCGGTCTGGAAATCAGCGAAATGGCTGTGATGCACCTGGGCCTCGGGAAGGATGCCTTCCTCTGACCAGTCGACGAGCCGCTCGAAGGTCCGTGCATAGCGTTCGGCATGCTCTTCCGCGATCGCTGTTGGATCGACGGCATTGCTATGCGCCCAGCGCAGGTTGGCGATCAAGTTGGTGAGCGACGCCAAAAGCGTGACGGGATCGCGGTGCGTGATGGCGACCCGGGCATCCGGATAACACTCAAGCAGGGTCGGAAGGACATGCAGGTGGACCGGCGATTTGAGAACCCAGGCCGTCTTTGGCTGCGCGCGTTGGCGAATTTGGAGAACCAGGCGATGCATATTGTATGCCTCGCGCATGTCTGACTGGGCTAGCCGTTTGGCAAAGCTCGGTACGGCATAACGAGCGGTGAACTCTTCGGACTCGAACGCGAAGGACATCGCCGATAAGCATTCCTTCGGCTTGCGGCCACCGTACTCATGGATCGAGAGGAGGCCCGAGACCAGGGTCTGCGGTCGGACGAGCTCACGATTGGCCATATCAATGCGCGGATCGCCCTCGAATGGATCGCGATCAGCAGGACGGGAGGAATCGTCGGGAGCATGAAGCTTGACCGAGCCGGGTGCGGGGGGAGGGACGGGGAATAGGAGCTCCCATGCCTCGGGGACCCGATGTTCGGGGTCCGCGGCGAGCAGCGTGTGCAGAATCGTCGTTCCCGTGCGTGGCGCACCCGCGACAAAAAGTGGCCTGCGAATCTCTTCATCGAGCGTGCCCGGATCCTCGCGCAGAAAGCGCATGATCTGAATGCGGACCTGCAAGAGTCGAAGGACGAAGCGGCGCGTCAGAATACGGCCGATCGAATTGAGCCCGGCTTCGCGCGAGAGCGCGTCCAGGAATGCGTCGAGGTTTTCAAGGGCCGGAGCCGCTTCGAAATCGGGATGGCCCAGCAAGGCTTCGATCTCGGCTGCGCTCCGCGCCGCGAGGCCTTGGGAGGCGAAGGCCTCCGCAACCAATCCGTCTCGTTCGAGGGGGAGGCCAGCTTCCTCAGCGAGGAGGGCCACCTTGCCTTCCAACACGGCACGAACGGCTTCGGGGCGCGCCGGCGGTGTCCAGGTCATGTGCGAAATCGCCAGGCGAGATGGGATTTGCGGTTCGCTACGTCACGTCGCCGTTCGTCGGCGCTGACTCGCCTCGTGTCCGCAGGGAGGCTCGCGGAGACCTCCGCCAGCGGCACCGCACGCGTACTCGGAGTGGGGTCACTCTTCGGCCAGAACCATCTGAATGTGAGCAGGCCTTCGGTGTGTTCGCCCGTATCGAGCCAATTAGGCACTCCAGGGTCTGAGTGACTGAGAACGAGGCGGACGAGGCCGTCGCTGCTGGGTTCGGCCTGATGCTGATTGATCGATGTGATTCGGTGGACGGGATCGACTTGTTCAAACCAGCCGTGGGTGGCGAGTTGAAGACCCCAGTAGCGCGCATCGGGGATATCCGTTTCGATGATCAGTGCTTCGTCTGGCTGAAGGTTCCAAAATAGAAAGGCATAGCGTGCATCGCTCAAGCCCTTCGCGACGGTCTGCTGGGTTGCAAAGGTATTATCAGTCGCCTGCGCGCGATGCTCCTTCATGTAATCGTTCCAGCCGAATACCGAGGACTCCACCTGCAGAAGCGCATGGTCCAGTTGAGCAGCCACAGTTTCCGCACTGAGTCTCGGTGGGGTCGGGATCTCATCCAGGCATTCGATCGTAAAAACCGCAGGCTCCTGTGGCTGCCAGTCGACGTAGTACTCGCGCAGGGACAGAGTCGTCACACCCTCCGGAATCGCGATCCAACCGTCCTTGCCCTCCTCGCCGCCGATGCGGAGGTCGAAGTCATCGCCGGCCTCTAGTCCGAGATCGACAGAAGAGACGGCTTTCTTGGTGCCCCATTCTTTCATGTGCATGAAGCCCACGCGAAAGGTCATGACGAAATGTTCACAGGAATGCATTTTGCCGCGAACGCGGTAGCGACGTTTGGGATCGATCTGGGCATGGTGATAGGCGTTGTCCTGATTCGGTCCGCCCCATTGCGTGAAGAGATCATTCGAGCGATGGAAGAAAGGCGCGGTCGTGTCTCCGTGGGCACCGGCCCATCCGAGCCAGCAGGACACTTGATCGGCGAGGTGTGCGATTCCTTCGGTGGCGTCGCCTGGATGATTCGGGAAATCATCTTCAAGGATGCGCTCACCGAGTGCTTCGACTCGCTGGCAAAAACGTTTCCAGGCCTGGACGTCAGGGGATGTCTTGGGAGAGCCGGACATGATCTATTCCTCGCTAAGCATAGTTAGGCGCGCATGATTCCGCCGCCGTCGACCATCAGGGTCTGGCCCGTGAGGTACTGACTCGCGTCGGAAAGAAGGAATGCGACGGCGGGCGCGATATCGTTTTCCGGATCGCCGTCTCGTCCGAGAGGATGATCTTTGTACATTTCTGCGAAGGCCTTGGCGCGCGCGCTGTTCTCCTCGCCGGCAGGCATGCGGTGGGCGACGGAGGCGGGGCACACGCAATTGACCGTAATGCCAAACTGTCCCCATTCACGCGCAGCCGTTCGCGTGAGCGACCGGACGCCCTCCTTGGCGGCGGAATAGGGGCCGTAGCCGGGCGGTCCGGTATTACCCATCGAAGAACCCATGGTGACGATGCGTCCGCGGCCACGTTCTTTCATACTGGGGAGGACGGCTTGCATGAGCCAGAGCGTGCCCTTTGGACCTGTTTCGAGGACAAGGTCGAAATCCGATTCCTCTACATTTTCGAGCAGAGTTACGGGCCGATAGGATTGTGCGTTCGCGACGAGCCCGTCGATCTTGCCAAAGGCTTCCACGGTGGCGGCCGCGACATCGAAGCTCGATTGCCGATCGGAGACGTTGGCCTGCATCGTGCGATGGGGCACGCCTTGTGCGGTGAGTTCTTCTGCGACCGCTTGAAGGCGAGCGGGTTTGCGGCCTGTAATCATGAGTTCCGCGCCCGCGCGCGCCAGCACGCGAACGAGTCCGAGTCCGATGCCGCGCGTGCCGCCGGTGATGAGGATAGTTTGGCCTGCGAAAGAAGGGATCATGTCCGGTGAAATGTTCATAGAGACACGATAGCGAGCGCATCGAATGCTGGGGTCGGACAAAGGGGCGGCGAGGAAGGCAGGGTGGAAAAGACTTGAATGGGCGCTAGGCCGAAGGTACGGCTTTCACTCCGAGCAGTGCGCTCGCCGTCAATCGGTTCTCATGGCCATGGTCGCGGAGTTCGACGCGGATCATCCGGGCCTCCGCGGGGCCGAGCCATTTTGCCTCACCGATCACGGGCCCAAAGGAGGTCGAGGATAGATATCGAAGGTCGAGACTCGAGACGGCGTGCTGCGTCGCAGGCGCAGAGGTTTCTGCTCCCGAGCGGGAACTGTCCGCGAGGGAGAGCGCGGCGCACTCAATCACCAGAGCGACAAGCGCGCCCTGCATGATGCCTTCCGGGTTGAGCAGGGCGGGGCGCAATGCCAGACGAACGCGCCCAGCCGCCTCGGCTTCGATTCCGACTTCTTCGGCCAGGGGAGCTGTGAGAGGATGTTTCTCGATCACCGCTGGCGTTTGCAGGTCTTCAAGCGGAGGCGCGTTCTCCGGTGTTCGGGGAACGCGGACGAAAGTCGTCTCGCCGTAAGCGAAGGGCCGGCCCTCGGCTTCGATCCGCACGCCGGTCGTTACGAGTTTTCGTCCCGTTCGAATGCGTTCGCCGTGCACGAGGAGGCGCGCAGGCACGCCGGGTTCCGGGATCCTAAGCGAGAGATCGCTGGTCATGAGCGCGTCGACCCCCGCGATCTCGCGCGTAAAGAGACCGCCGACGAGATCGATCGCCGAGGCAATGATCGTGGCGCGCAGTGCCCCGCCTGCGCAGATCGCGGGATACGGTTCAATGACGAGCGGTTTTTCTGGATTCCCCGTGCGAGAGAACCCATAACGCGTGAAGAAGGGCGGGGCAGCTTCGGACATCGATGCGGATTGTAGTCGACTCGGTCTACGAAATCCGTCGCCCCGATCAAGCTGAATTCCGTATGCTCTCTCGACTCGTCAACGCAGGAGCACATGCGCATGAAGCTGGGACTCGCGATCGAATATGCTGGAAAATCGGTGGATATTCCGATCGACCGAATCAAGCGGTTGGAAAAGCTGGGCTACGACTCGGTGTGGACGGCGGAAGCGTATGGCTCCGATGCCATCACGCCCTTGGCGTTTATCGCCGCGCATACGAAGAAGATTCGGCTTGGCACGGGCGTGATTCAGGTGGGCGCGCGCACGCCGACGATGACCGCTATGCAGCTGGGGACGTTGGATGCTCTTGCGGGGGGCGGTCGCGTCATTGGCGGGCTCGGGCTTTCGGGGCCGCAGATCGTCGAAGGCTGGTACGGGACGCCGTGGGGAAAGCCGAAAGCGCGCCTGCGCGACTACGTGACGATCATGCAAAAGATCTTTGCGCGCGAAGGACCCGTGACCCACTCCGGTTCCGAAATTTCCCTCCCTTATGACGGGCCTGGATCGGCGGGGATGGGGAAGCCGCTCAAGTCGATTATGCATTTCGAAGACAGGCCAAAAATTTGGCTCGGAACAGGTGCGCCGGCGATGGTCAAGATGACGGCGGAGATCGCAGATGGCTGGTTGGCCTTCGGCATGCGCAAGGGAAATGTGGATACCTTCAAGGGCTGGTTTGAGGAAGGCTTCGCGGCAGCGGGCGGCGGCAAAGGCTATAACGATTTCGAAATTCAGGGCGGCGTGTCAGTGACGCTGACGAATGATGTGAAGGGCGCGCTTGCTGCGAATAAAGCTTTCGTTGCGCTCTATGTCGGCGGCATGGGCCATCCTGAACTGAACTTTCACAAGAAGCGGATGCATCGCGAGGGTTGGGGCGAGGCGGCCGAGCGAATTTTTGAGCTCTTTCAATCGGGGCGGCGCGACGAGGCGATCGAGGCCGTGCCCGACGAGTACATCGACGAGGGGGGGCTTTACGGTGACCCCGAGCGCATCAAGAAGCGTTGGCGCGAGCTATGGGAAGACATGCCTTATACGGGCCTGACCGTTCGCACAGAGCAGGAAGAGGGCTACGACCTGATGGCGGAGCTGGTCGGCGCGCGGGACTAGGAGCCTGACCCAAGACTCGTCGCGACCTCCGCGAGCGGGACGACCTCGCATTCGGGTTGTTCGATCTCGCCTTCAGATAGGAGGTAGCGCCAATAGAGCGTGCCGAAGGCATGGCCTTCGGTGTCGATCCAATTCGCCACGCCCGGGTCCGTGTGGGCCACGACGAATTCGAAGCGCCCGTCCGCGTCTGCCACCATCTGCTTCCGATTCAGAGACGCACTGCGGTAGCGATAGTCGGGGGCCTGCATGAATCGATTCCAAAACATGACGTTGGCGTAGACGCATTCGGGCCAGCGACCGCGTACGACTAATGCCTGATCGGGGGCGAGGACAATAAGCCCCGCGCAGTACGCGTTGTCCACCGCGCCCGCGCCGCCCCCCTCGCTGGGCACCCATTTCATCGGTTTGGGTAGCTGATTTGGGACGAGCGAGAACCACTCGGGCTGTTTGCTCGGATCGGGGTCCGCCGGCCGGTCGAGTGTCTGCCCGCGCACGAAATGCATCGCCGCCTCAAGCTTCTGCGCCAACCGCGTCGGACCGAGTGGGCGCGGGAATCCGGGCTCGTCCAAGCACTCGATCTCGAGCTCGAGGACGTTTTCGGGATCCGCCATGCCACAGATCTCACCCTCGAAATAATGCCGGGAGATCACGCAATTCGGTTTGCCCTCATGCATCGATAGCGCACCGGCCGGTGCGTCTTTCTGAACAAGAATTTCGAAGCGGCCGTCGGCGGCGACTTCAAACTGGGTGTGATTCAGCGCCGAGGCCACATCGTCGTTCCAATCGCCCTCGTTTTTTCCGGTGTAGACCGTGAAGCTGATATACACCTCGTTCTTCATGCGCCCTCGGATCATGTAGCGACGGTTGGGATCGAGCGGTGCACAACGAGAAGGGTTGTCTGCGCCTTCACCGCCCCATTTCAGCACGGGGCTGGCGAGCGGAGCGAAGCGGGGGCGCGAGGCATCGTTGTCCACCCAAACATCAAGCGCCGTTTTGACGAGGTGGAGCAACATATGCTCGCCCTCGGCGATATCGGCGTCTTCCGTGATGCGGCGTTCCTCTGAAAGAAACTCCGAATCGACCTGGCGAACGAGGTCGAGAAAATCGTAGAGAGCGGTGCGGCTAGCGGGGGTAACGGACATGGGATCTCCTTTCGCTTATTTTGCGTCTTTGAATTGTGGCGCGCGTTTTTCAAAGTTGGCTGTGATGGATTCGAGCTGATTTTCGCTGCCGATGAGTTGGCCTTGAAGCTCAGCTTCGAGCGCGAGGCCGACTTCGTCTTCGGCGTGCCAAGTGGCTTCGAGGAGGCGCTTGCCGCGCTGGATTGCGTCGGGTGATTTGCTGGCGATCTCGTGCGCGAGGTCCATCGCGGCGGCGAGGGGGTCCTCGGCGACATGGGTCATGAGTCCGAGTTCCTTTGCCTCTTCGCCATTCAGGATCCGACCCGTGAAGGTCAGCTCCTTGGCGACATCGAGCGGGACGAAATTACGCAGGGTCTGAGTGATGCCAACGTCGGGAATCAGACCCCATTTGATCTCCAGGATCGAGAAGCGCAGGTCCGGCGCGGCGAAACGGATATCGGTACCGAGCGCGATCTGTGCGCCCGCACCGAAGGCCACACCGTGGAGCGCACCGATCACCGGGATCGGCACCTTCTTCCAGATCACGGCGGCGCGCTGGAAGAGATTCTCAGGGCGCTTCTCCTTCGTCGCGAGGGTGCTCGAGACACCGTCAGTATTTGAACTCAAGCCCATGGTTTGGAAGCTCGCCATATCGAGGCCTGCGCAGAACCCGCGCCCATTGCCCGACAGCACGGCAGCGCGGACGGAGCCCGCGTCGAGAAGTGATTCGCCCGCTTCGGCGATGGCTTTCCACATGTCTGCGTTGATCGCGTTCATCTTGTCGGGACGGTTGAGTCGAATATCGGCGACATGGTTCGAGACTTCGATAGTGACGAGATCGGACATGGGCATCTTCTCACTTGGGTTAGTGCAGGGAGTGGGTTCCATAGCGGGGAGCCCGATTATAGAGCGGATAGAGCGCAATTGCGGCGAAGCTTGGGGGTCGCAGGGACTTCTAATTGTCTACGCTTTGCGGGAGGCTTGATCACGCGAGACCGTGAGGTCAAGGTTTCGCAATAGGAATAGGGAAACGCATGAGTATCTTTCAAGACGATTGCTGTGCGGGGCGCGTTGCTTTGATCACCGGCGGCGGGACGGGGATCGGCCGCGAAATCGCGCGCACCTTGGGTTTGCACGGGGCGCGAGTCTGTATCGCCAGTCGCCGGGAATCCGTGCTCGAGGCGGCGGTGAAGGCTTTCGCGGAAGAAGGGATCGAAGCGATGTGGCTTCCCTGCGACGTGCGCGAGCACGATCAAGTCGAGTCAGTGATCGACGGGGTCCTGGCGCATTTCGGTCAGCTCGACATCGTGGTCAATAACGCGGCCGGGAACTTCCCGGCGCCCATCTCAGGCCTCTCGTATAACGGCTTTAAGGCTGTCGTCGATATCGATCTGCGCGGGACGTACAACGTCTCGAAGGCTGCCTTTGATCGGGCCCTTTCGGAGCACGGCGGCCATATCGTGAATATCTCGGCGCCCTTTGAGCGAATGGGCGTTGCTCTGCAGGCGCATTGCGCGGCTGCAAAGATGGGGGTCGATTCGCTGACTCGGACCTGCGCGGTTGAATTCGGTCCGCACGGTGTTCGCGTGAACGGCGTGGCACCGGGCGCCGTCGGCGGAACCGAGGGACTCGCGCGCATGGGCTCAGGCGACGAACGCGATGCGCGATGTCCGCTCGGTTATGTCGGCGAAGCGCAGGACATCGCGAACGCCGTCCTCTTTCTTTGCAGCGAAGCGGCCTCCTACATCTCGGGGCAGGTGATCTGCGTGGACGGGGGCAGCTCCGTCGACGCAAGTCAGCTCAGCCGCTAGTCCCGCCGGGATCGGCCGCAGCCCGTTAATCGTTTGCGAAGAGTCCTCCGCTAACGATTAGTCGTTCTTTTCTTTCTCGAAGGCGGCGATCTGCTGTTCGACGACGGCGATCAGGCTCGCTGCGCGGGGATAGCCCGAGTACTGCGCGATCATGAGAAGCAATTCACGCAGCTCCTCAGGAGTGAGTTCGCCGTTCTTGAGCGAGGCCTTGGCTTGAATGCCGAAGGTCATGGACTCGCCTTTCTCGGCGATGATGCCCATCAGCAAGAGCCGGCGGTCGCGGATCGAAAGAACGTCTCGGCTCCACACTTCGGCGAAGAGCTGTTCGAGCATGACATCCGTAAAGACATTGCCTTCGGGCGGCGTAACCACGTCTCCCGCATAGACCTTGTTGATCATCTCAAGTCCGCGTTTTCTTCGTTCTGCGTCGGCCATGTGTGGAGGGCTCCTGTCGGCATCGGAGTTGCCGCTGGTATTGAGTTTGTCTGCCCCCCGATACTACGAAAAAACGCAGCGGTGTCCTATTCCGATTATGCGCTTTCTGAAGGCCCGAAATGGCGTTCAGGCAAGACGCAATAGGCGCCCTCGGAGAAGCCCTGGTCTGCTATATCGAAGCCCCGATTGAAGCGCGCTCGAAAATTCTCCCATGCGATCATGGCCGTGAGCTCGACCAACTGTTCTTCGCTGAGATCCTTTCGCAGATCGGCAACCAGTTCGTCTGTGGCTTGCGCAGGCGTTTCGGTTAGAGCGGCCGAGTAGTCGAGCACGCGCTTTTCTAGCGCGCTGAACGCATCAGAATCAGTGTGGTCGCGGAGCGCGAGGAGCTGTTCTTCGCTGATTCCCTGATCTCTGCCGACGGCAGAATTGATATCCAGTCAAAACACACAGCCGACCATCGAGGCCGCCTTCAGGCAGGCGAGGGTCTTGAGTTTGGGTGGCACGGACTGGGCCCGCTCGAATCCCATTTGGAACCCGCCGACGCCCCACATCGTGCCCCCGCTCTTCGCCATGATGCGAAGCGGGGCAGGGACCGCGCCCGCTTGTTTAGCGGCCGTCCTGAACACGAAGCGTTGGAGAAAGGAAGCGTCCGCGTCTTGGATACCTTCAATGCGAGCCATGATGGAGATCTCCTTTATTCACGTTCACGCTGCCAAATCATCCAGGCAACGACGGGGAGTAGGATGCCCGGCGCATACACGCCAGGAAGATCGAGCAGCCAATGGTTATGACCCAGCGCGCCGCGCAGCGTGTCGTAGGCGTGAAGCAGGGCATGGGCGGCCAAAAAGATCGCCGGAATCGTTGTCAGCGGGAAGCGGTACTTCGGACTACGTTCGGCCCAGAGCAGCGCGATTCCCGTAGTGAAAAAAGCGCAGCCGATATCGCGGACAAAATGCGGATTGAAGGGACCGGTATCGGGCACCGCCGCTGGGAGTTCTTCGTACCAATGCATCGGGCCGGCGAGCATCCAAAGCGCGTTGGCCACCGTGACCAGGCCGCCTATCAAGAGCGTCCACTCAATCCAGGAGCGTGTTCCGCGTGCTTGTGTGTCGCTGGACGTTGCTTCTGCCGGCATGGTCTTGGTGCTCCTGCTTCCTTAAGGGCAAACTAGGGTGGGGCTTCACTCGAAAGGTTCCAAAAAAATGGTTGTGCTCCCGAGCTGCTGATTCGCTGGATGCCGGCGCAGCTTCTCGGCAAGAACGACCCTAAATGGCTGACACGAAAAGCCTGTGTCTTTTAGGGGAGTTAGCGCGTTTAGGAAGAAGAAAAATAGGCGATGTGTCCGCCGGGAACACGGATTCGCGAATCGTCTTTGCACGGGGGCGTTGGGCGTTTATTGTCCCTGACGGTGGATGCCCACGCGGCCTTCGGCGCTCAAGCCAAGGCGGGGCAGAGTGTCCTTTGGGGGGACCTGGAATGATGATTAATGGCAGTGCGGACGCGGCCTACTGGCCGGTCGCCAAAGCCTTCGAAGAACAGATTGAGAAGAGTGGCGGCGGCGCGGCCGTGAGCGTCTATTTCGAGGGGCGCAAAGTCGTCGATCTCTGGGGCGGCGTGCGCGACCAGGCGGGTCGGCCTTGGCGCGAAGACACGATGTCCATGTCGTTTTCGACCTCGAAGGGCATCACTTCGACACTGCTTCATATCCTCGCGGATCGCGACGAGCTGCATTACGACGCGCCGATCGCGAAGTACTGGCCGGAATTTGCAGCGGGCGGCAAAAATATGATCAGCGTCCGTGATCTGATGACCCATCGCGCTGGTCTCTCCCGCCTTCGTCCCCTGCTTGAAGACGGCGAGCAGATCCTCGACTGGGACTACATGATCGAGCAGCTGGAGCAGGCCAAAGCGCAGCCGACCCGGTACAGCGCCTATCATGCACTCACTTACGGATGGCTGACGGGTGAGTTGATTCAACGCATAACGGGCAAGGACCTGCGTGACGTGATCCGCGAAGAGTTGGCGGAGCCGCTTGAACTCGACGGGCTCTACATCGGCGCCGACGATGCGGCGTGCGAACGGGCTGCGCAGCTTTCGCGTAAGCCGGGCGGGTCTTGGCCGAATGCGATGCGGAAGATCTTTTCTGAGAAGTCGGTCGATCGCCTTTCGCAGTTTCAGAAGTGGATCGGTTCACCGCTCGACTTGCGACACATGTTCGACGCCTTGGTGCCGCCGGGCGAATCCGACGTGCTCTTCGATTCGCGAATTTTGCGCGTGCCCGTGCCCGCCGCGAATGGTTTGTTTACAGCCCGTTCGCTCGCTCGACTCTACGCAGCGATCGCGGAGGGTGGCACGCTCGACGGGGTCGAGCTGCTTTCGCGCGGGATGATCCCGAAGATGAGCAAGCTGCAAGTCCGCTCGCGCGACCGCGTGATCCCTATGAAGATGGGCTGGCGACTCGGCTACCACACGGCGTTTACAAGCAAGGGACGTCTTCCGACCGCCTTTGGACATTTCGGCTTTGGTGGCTCGGGTGCCTGGGCCGATCCTTCACGCCGTCTTTCGGTCGCGATGGTAAATAACCGCGTTGGCGGGACACCGTTCGGTGATATGCGCATCGCGTCGATCGGTTCTGCCGTGCTCGGCGCCACCAAGCGCCTGCAGGAAAAGCGCGGACCCGCAAGCAATAAGGGACGCTTCGGGCAGGAGGTTCTCGAGTTCGGTTGATCCTTCGAGCAGCCTAATTACGGCATGCATCCGGCATGCAACCGGCTTTCGACCGGCGTTAGGCCATGCTCCACTGCGAAAGATCAAAAGGAAAGGGCGTTCGGGCCGAAGTCCGAACGCCCTTTCTTGTTCTGTCTGCCGAAGTCGTCCGAGCCTTAGCTCTTGATCGCTGCGCTTGCGCCCTTGGCGGTCTTGACGATGATGCTGGCAACCTTGTACGGGTCGGCATTCGAGGCCGGGCGTCGATCTTCGAGCCAGCCCTTCCAGCCGGCTTCGACCGTTGCGATGCCGATGCGGATCGATGCGCCGCGATCGGATACGCCGTAGCTGAACTGATCGATCGACTGCGTCTCGTGAGCACCCGTCAGGCGCTGGTCGTTGTCGGCACCGTAGACCGCGATATGGTCGGCTACGACCGGCTCGAAGGCCTTGCAGACCTGCTCGAAGGCAGCCTGGCTACCACACGTGCGGAGCAGGGTGTTCGAGAAGTTGGCGTGCATGCCTGAACCGTTCCAATCGCCCTTGATCGGCTTCGGCTCGAGGTTGATCGAGTAGCCGTACTTCTCGGCTGTTCGTTCGAGCAGATAGCGGGAGACCCAAGTCTCGTCGCCGGCCTGGGCCGCGCCCTTGGCGAACACCTGGTACTCCCACTGGCCCATCGTGACTTCGGCATTGACGCCTTCCACTGTGAGACCGGCGTCGAGGCAGAGGTCGAGGTGCTCCTCGACGATCTCGCGCCCGATGGCGTTCTCCGCGCCGACAGAGCAGTAGTACTGGCCCTGGGGAGCCGGGAATCCGCCGCCCGGGAAGCCGATCGGCTTGTCGTGCTCGTTGTCCCAGATGAAGTATTCCTGCTCGAAGCCGAACCAGAAATCCTCGTCGTCGTCGTCGATCGTGGCCCGACCGTTGCTCTCGTGCGGCGTGCCATCTGCGTTCAGCACCTCGCACATGACGAGGAAGCCGTTCTTTCGACCGGGATCCGGGTAGACGGCACACGGCTTGAGGAGGCAATCGGAGGAATTGCCCTCGGCCTGCTGCGTGGAGGAGCCGTCGAACGACCACATCGCGACATCTTCAAGCTTGCCGCTGAAATCCTTCTCGACCTTCGTTTTGCTTCGCAGACTCTGGGTTGGCTTATAACCATCAAGCCAGATGTATTCGAGCTTTGACTTCGTGCCCATCGGGGGATCTCCATTCCTTACGTTCAAGTGTGCTTAGGGTAATCATCTGGACGCTCCGCTCGCTCAGGCCGGCTGACCTGACGTGAAGCGTCCGTTCTAGAAACATTTTTATCATTGCGGAGCTGTACGGACTCTGGCCCGGATAAAGAGGACAATAAGCAACGACTGTGCCAAAGGAGGAACGCAAACTCAAACGCTTTGCGCCCCTACCCGGTAGCGCTCAAATCGAAATGAGTGGGGTTTCAGCCGCCCCGATACGCTGTTTGCCTAATGTTCGGCGACGGGTCCGGTTTTGGGCTCAGTTCACGCTGCCCACGCATTGGGCGCGCTGCCCTTGGATTGTGCAGCGAATGGCACGTATGGGCGCCGCGCGGTCGCCCAAGGTCTCGACTAGAGGCGTAGAAAGCGCTCGTCGACCGTCCTACTCTTTGCACAGAAAGAGACTCAGAGTCCGCCTCGAGGCACAGCGCTTCGCAGCGGATCCGAGCTTTGGAGATCCATGCATGGCCAGCCCCGCCCCATTCTCGACCCCCATGGACCGCGCGCCCGATCCGGGTCTGGCCTACACGCCGATCCCGAAGGAGCGCTACACGAGCAGCGCCTTCGCGGATGAGGAGTGGGCGCATATGTGGACGAAGACTTGGGTCTGCGCGGGGCGCGCATCGGATCTCGAACGCCCGGGTGATTATTTCACCTTCGAGCTCGGTCCCGAGTCGATCCTGATCATCAAGCAGCGCGATGGTTCGGTCGGTGCCCGCTACAACGTGTGCATGCATCGCGGCAATCGTCTTCGCGAGCCCGGACGCGGGCATGCAGAGAAATTCTCCTGTCTGTTTCACGGCTGGGAGTACGCGGTGGATGGAAGCCTGATTCAGGCGCAGGACCCGGAGTGTTTTCCGCAGGGCGTGGACGCGAAGAAGCTCTCTCTCCGCACTGTGCGATGCGATACGTGGGCTGGGTTCGTCTTCATCAACATGGATCCGGACGCGGAGCCTTTGCTCGATTATCTCGGCGTGATCCCAGAACATCTGGATCCCTACCATTTCGAAGACTGGAAGATCAACTTCGAATGCACGATCGAGATCGAATGCAATTGGAAGACGAGCGTCGACGCGTTTAACGAGGCCTATCACCTGGCCGCAACGCATACCTGGACGCTCGCGTTCAGTGACGATACGCGTACGCTCTACGATTGCTACGACAAGCACACGCGCATGATCTTCCCCGAAGTGCAGGCGAGTCTGCGACACGAAGGTGCGAACACGGTCACGCCCGAGATCAAGAAGATGTTTCTCGAGCGGATCGGCATCATGGATTTTGACGGCAGCCCGGAAGAAGCCCGCAAGGCCTTCGCAGACCAGCAGCGCAAGGTCGCCCCGAGCATGGGGGCCAACCTCGAAGATCTGAACGAGGCGCAGCTCTGCGATGATTTTCACTACACGGTCTTTCCCAATATGACATTCAACACGCATGCGCTCTTCACCTGGGTTTTCTTGCATCGACCGCACCCGACGGACCCGAATCGCATGTACTTCGACTTCATCAGTCTGATGAACGCGCCAAATGCGGACGTGCCGCGTCCCGAGCCGAAGTTCTATTCGACCGAGGCGGGGGACACACTGGCCGACGAATGCGAAGGCGGCGATCTGCTGGACGAGGATCTCTATAATTTGCCGCGCATTCAGGCGGGAATGCGTTCACGCGCGTTCAAAGATCTGCATCTTGGGGAACAGGAGATTCGCATTCGATCGCATCATCGAACGCTTGAGCTCTACCTCGAAGCGGGTCGCGCGGCGGACGCGGATGCCTGAAAACGGGGGAGGAAGCGGGGCCGACGACGCTGGGCGGCGCTGGGTGGAAATTTCGATCGATTTGCCCGCGGAGGGCGAGAACGCTCGCTTCGTCGTGGAGGAGATTCCGCTTTTGCTCTGCAGCGCGGAAGGCAAGCCGTGGATTGTGCGGGATGAGTGTCCGCACGTGAGGACCTCGATGCAGGGTGGCCTCATGAAGGGCACGGTAATCGAATGCCCGCTTCATGGCGGCAAGATGGATGTGCGAGACGGAAGGCCTGTCGCTATGCCGATTCGAAGGGCAGGGCAGTGCTTCCCGGTCCGAGCCCAGGGTGACGGATGGCAAGTCGGACTTCCGGCTTGAAATAAACGATTATCGAAAAAAAGACGAAAAGAAGACGACTCACCGGCGACCAAACTGGTCTGATCAAGGAGCTTGATATGTACGATCTCGTAGTGCGGGGCGGAATGATTGTGGACGGAACCGGCGCGGCGCCTTTTGTCGGGGACGTGGCGATTGAAGGCGGGCTTGTCGCGAAGGTGGGCGTCGACCTGGAAAAGGGCCGCGAAGAGATCGATGCATCGGGCAAGGTCGTGACGCCGGGCTTCGTCGATATCCATACTCATTACGATGGCCAGGCGACATGGGATGAACTGCTCACGCCGACATCGTGGCATGGCGTGACGACGCTTGTGATGGGGAATTGCGGCGTCGGCTTCGCTCCGGTCGCCCCGGGCAAGCAGGAATTCCTGATCGGCTTGATGGAAGGCGTCGAGGATATTCCCGGCTCCGCGCTCCACGAAGGCATCGATTGGCAATGGGAGACCTTTCCCGAATACCTCGATGCACTCGATAAGCGGAAATACACGATGGATATCGGCACGCAGGTCCCGCACGGTGCCGTGCGCGCCTATGTGATGGGCGACCGGGGTGCCAAGAATGAGCCAGCAACGGCGGAAGACATCGCGGGGCAGGCGAAGGTGGTGAAAGAAGCGATTCAGGCGGGAGCGCTCGGCTTCTCTATGTCGCGCACGATCGTGCATCGTGCGGTGGACGGGGAGGTGGTGCCCGGCACCTTCGGCGCGGAGGATGAGATTTTTGGGATCGCCCGCGTACTGGGTGAACTCGGTGAAGGCATTGTCGAACTCGCGCCCGCCGGCATCCAGGGCGAAGATATGTCGGCGCCGGATAAGGAAATCGATTGGATGCGCCGACTTTCTGCGGAGACGGGCCGACCGGTTTCCTTCGCGTTGGTGCAGCACGATGTCGCACCGAAGGATTGGAAGAGACTGCTCGATCTCTGCGATGAAGCCGGAGAGAAAGACGGTTCGGATCTGCGACCCCAGGTGAGCGCGCGGCCGAATACGCTGCTTATTGGCCATCAGTCGTTTCATCCCTTCAGCTTTCGACCGACCTACATGAAGATGGCCGAGACCCCGCTTGCGGAGCGCATTGCTGAATTGCGGAAGCCGGAAGTCCGGGCTCAGATTCTCGGGGAGGAATCGCATTATGCGATCCCGCAGATGAAGGTTGTCGTGCAGATGATTGAGAACGGGATCGATAAGATCTTCCGACTCGGCGATCCGCCGAACTACGAGCCGGGACCGGAGGAAAGCCTCAAGGCCATCGCCGCAGCACAGGGACGTGATCCTTTCGATCTGCTTTACGACTGGTTGCTTGAGCTCGACGGCAAGCAGCTCTTGATGCTGACTCTGCTCAATTACAGCGATTACAACCTCGACGCGGTGCGCGAGATGCTTGTGCATCCGCGGACGGCCTTTGGTCTCGGCGATGGCGGCGCGCATTGCGGCGCGATCTGTGATGCGAGCATGACGACTTCGATGCTTGAGCATTGGGTGAAGGGGCGCACGCGCGGTCCGCGTTTGCCGATTGAGGTTGCGGTCAAGAAGATGACGGCGGATACGGCGGCGCTCTATGGCTTGGGCGACCGCGGGCAGCTCATCGCGGGTAAGCGCGGCGATCTCAACGTGATCGATCTCGAGCGGCTTGAAAATCAGTTGCCCGAAATCGCGTACGATCTGCCCGCCGGCGCAGGCCGCTTCATTCAGCGCGCCCGAGGCTACGAGGCGACGATCGTTGCGGGCGAGGTGACCTTTCGCGAAGGCGAGCACACGGGCGCTCTGCCGGGGCGTTTGCTCCGCGGCGCGCGCGACTGATTCATGAATCGCCGAAGCCGTTTTAGAATGAGCCGCGGCCGTTTTTGAATGGGCCGCGGCCGTTTTCGAAAAAGCCGCGGCCGCGTCGCCGCTACCAGGTGTCGATGAAATGCCGTGTGCCCCGCTTTGTGGGGCCCGCGGCATTGATCGCGCGGAGGAGCGAAGAGCGGGTTTCCGCCGGGTCGATCACGGCATCGAATTCGAGTTGGCTCGCGGCATGAAGCGCCTTGCCCTTCTGGTACATCACGCCCACGAGCTTCTCGAAGAGCGCATCGCGTTCGGCTTCGGTCGGAAGGGCTTCGAGCTGCTTCTTGAAGCCCAGACGCACGGCGCCCTCAAGCCCCATGCCCCCAATCTCGCCCGTCGGCCAGGCCGCGATGTAGAAGGGGGCGACGAAGGAGCCGCCGGCCATGGCCTGCGCGCCGAGTCCGTATCCCTTGCGCAGGATAATTGTGAAGACGGGCACTGTTAGGCTCGCACCTGCAACAAAGAGCCGGCTCACCTTGCGTACCTGTGCTTTGGCTTCGATCTCGGGACCGACCATGAAACCCGGCGTGTCGCAGAGCGAGACGATCGGGAGGCCGAACGCGTCGCAAAGCTGAAGGAAGCGGGCCGCTTTTTCTGCGCCTTGATCATCGATTGCGCCGCCGAGATGCATGGGATCGTTCGCGATCAGGCCCACGGGTCGGCCTTCGAGCCGGACGAGCGCGGTGATCATGCCGACGCCATAGGCGCGTCGGAGTTCCATCACCGAATCGACATCGAAGAGTGTGTCGATCACCTGGCGTACATCGTATACGCGCCTCCTGTTCTCCGGAATAGTGTGTCGGAGCGCCCTCTGGTCCGCGGCTTGCCAGTCCGCGGTTCTGCCTTGGAAATAGGAGAGGTAGCGTCTCGCCGCTGCAGCGGCTTCGACTTCGTCCTCGACAACGAGGTCGATCACGCCAGCAGGTTCGAGTACGGAGACGGGACCGACGTCTTCGGGCGCGTAGACGCCAAGGCCGCCGCCTTCGATCATGGCCGGGCCGCCCATGCCGAGGCTTGTGTTTTTCGTGGCGATGATGACATCCGAGCAGCCAGCGAAGGCGGCGCTGCCCGCGAAACAGAAACCCGAGACGACGCTCACTCTCGGCACCTTGCCCGACAGGCGCGCGAAATTCTGGAAGCTCGTGACGTTGAGGCCCGCGACGAAAATATCGCTCGCATCCGTATCGTTGGGACGTCCGCCGCCGCCTTCCGGGAAGAAGACGACGGGGGTGTTGCGCTCTTCTGCGAGTTCGAGGATGCGGTCGATCTTGTGATGATGGAAGAAGCCTTGCGTGCCGGCGAGCACGGTGGCGTCGACGACGAGTACGGCGCAGCGCGCGTCTTCGGCGCCGAAGAGCGACGCGTTGATCGTGCCAAACCCCGTGATGATCGCGTCGCCGGGCGTTTTTCGTTCGAGTTCTTCAATGGGGCGCACTTTGCGCATCGCGGCCACGGCGAGCGCGCCTATTTCGAGGAAGCTGTCCTCGTCGCAGAGCGCGTCGAGGTTTTCTCTGGCGGTGCGCTGTCCACGACTCCGCCTGCGTTCGACCGCCTCGGGTCGCTCTGTGTCAAGGAGCAGGGCATGCCGCGCCTGCACTTCCGCGAGGTCGGGCCGGATCTCATCCAAATCATGGATCGCGGCTTCGCTTTCAACGCGCTGCGTGTCTCCGCCGGAAATGATCGCGAGGAGTAGGTCGCCCTCGTTCACCACATCCCCGACTGCGATGAAGACCGAGTCGACGACGCCATCGCAATCCGCCTCGACCATATGCTCCATCTTCATTGACTCGAGAATGCAGAGTGGCTCGCCTGCGCGGACGGTGGCCCCGGCTTCAACCTGCACCCCAAGCACAGTGCCAAGCAGGGGCGCGAGGCGACCCACAGTGCCGGGGGGCAAGTTCCGCTTAGTGTCGGTGGCTGCGCCTGCGCCGGTGCCAGTTGAGGTGGTGGACGAAGCGGAGGATGAGGTTGAACTCGCGTTAGGTGCAGAGCCGCGGCTTTCGGTGAGCGTTTCAGTTGTTTGGAAGAGTTCGGCCGAGTGAGAGGCGATAAAATCCGTGGTGAGTGGCTCGGCCGCGAATTCCGGCCTCTGCAGCAGGGCACGGAGGAAGTCGATGTTGGTGGCGACGCCTTCTATGCGAAAGGAGGCGAGGGCGCGAAGGGCGCGGCGAGCAAGACGCGCGGGATCATCGTCCTCCGTCTTCACGATCAGCTTGGCGATCATGGAGTCGAAGGCGGGGTGCGCGTTGAGGCCCTCTCGCATTGCTGTATCGACGCGGATGCCTGTGCCCGTGGGTGTGGCGAAGGTGCGAAGGGGCCCGGCGCTAGGCTGGGGAATCCCATCGGCATCGAGCGTTTCTGCCAACACGCGCAGTTCCAGCGCGCGGCCACGGGGCGGGCGAGGCACAGACAAGCCAAGGTCCTGCAAGGACGATCCCTCGGCGAGTCGGAGTTGGACTTCAACGAGATCGATGCCCGTGACCTCCTCTGTGATTGTGTGCTCGACCTGAATGCGCGGGTTGACTTCGATGAAGAAGAAGTTGGACTGCGCGTCGACGAGGAATTCCACTGTGCCAATGCCCTGGTAGTCTGCTGCACGAATGAGGCGTGTCGCCGCTTCATGAATTTGCGCGCGCAGGGCGGGGGAGAGCCCTGCGGCGGGCGCGATTTCGACAAGCTTCTGGTGGCGTCGCTGGAGGCTGCAGTCGCGGTCGCCGATGGCGATCACTGTTCCATGTTTATCGCCAGCGATCTGTACTTCGATATGTCGAGCCGTTTCAATGAGGCGCTCCGCGAAAAGCGCATCCGACCCAAATGAACGCATGGCTTCCGAGGCGCAACGAGAAAATGCCTGAGCGAGTTCGTCGAGGCTGCGCACTTCACGCATGCCGCGCCCACCGCCGCCGGCCTCGGCCTTCAGCATGATGCCGCTGTCTTGTGGTTGGGCTTCGAAAAACGCGCGCAAATCTTCTTCGGTCGCCGGGGCATCGATACCGGGGAGGATCGGGACGCCCGCCTCCCGGGCAAGCGCACGCGCCTGCGATTTCTCACCGAGGCGCACAAGTACTTCGTCACTTGGACCTACGAAGAGCAGTCCCGCCCGGTTGCAAGCTCGGGCAAGCTCCGGGCTCTCGCTCAGGAATCCGTAACCGGGGTGAAGGGCATCGCATTGCTCGGCGAGGGCGATTTTCACGAGGGCGTTCGCGTCAAGGTAGGCGGCTGCGCCGCGCCCCGGGAGCTCGCTCAGCCGTGTCGCGCCGTAGCCCTCCGCGAGCGCTGCGTCTTCCGGCGCATGCACGGCGACGGATTCGATGCCAAGTTCGTCTGCCGTACGAACGATACGGGCGGCGATTTCGCTGCGGTTGGCAATCAAGAGTCGCTTCATTAACTCATCCCTGTCGTTCGCGGCATAGTGCGATGCGGTCCTGTTACGTTAGCCGAGGACGTGACAGGGCAGGATGCAGATCGCTCTGGAATGGGTGACTCTCGGACCTGGATTCGCCCGTAGAGATGAGGCGACGTGAAGGAGAAGAGCATGCTTGATCTTGATTCGGATGCGCTGTTGACGACGACCCGCGCGGTGCGGAAGCGCCTGGACTTTGACAGACCCGTTTCCCGCGAGCTGATCGAGGAATGCCTTCAGATTGCCTTTCAGGCACCGAACGGCGGGAATATGAATAGCTGGCGCTGGATCGTGCTCGATGACAGGGATCTGATCGCGAAGGCAGCAGCTATCTATAATGGAGGCTTGGATGATTACGTCGAGAGCTTTGACGAGTCCGGTTATCCCGGCGCTGCCGTGCCCGGCGCCGACAAGATCGATTCCTCCGTCTCGCACCTCCGCGAGAATTTTCATCGATGCCCGGCAGTCCTACTGCCGCTCTTCATGGGGCGTACGGAGGATCTGAACGTCATGTTGCAGGCGAGCATGTGGGGCTCGATCATTCAATCGGTTTGGAGCTTTATGTTGGCGCTTCGTGCGCGCGGCCTCGGGAGCGCCTGGACGACGGGGCATCTCTGCCGCGAGAAAGAGATGGCTGAGCTGCTGGATATTCCTCCGTTCTACACGCAGGTCGGGCTCTTTCCGATTGCGTATACGATCGGGACGGATTTTAAGCGTGGGTATCGTAAGCCTGCGGAAGAAGTGATCGGCTGGAACGGAATGCCTTAGGCCTGCCTTAGTCCTGCCTTAGTCCTGCCTCAGACCGGGCGTTAATTCGGCTGAAGGCGAACGCGGACTTCCTTCGGCCCTCGCAGGATGCAGCCTGAGAACTCGATCTTCGCACCGTCGGCGAGCTGCATTTCCGGAAAGCGCTCAAAGAGCAGCTTGATGCCCGTTTCCAGCTCGCGACGCGCGAGGTGTGATCCTAGGCAGAAATGCACGCCGTGCCCGAAGGCCAGGTGCTGATTGCTATTGGGGCGCGAGGGGTCGAAGCGATGCGGATCTTCGAAGATTTCGGGATCCCGGTTGCCGGCGGTGAGCCCGAATAGCATGGGGGCGCCGGCGGGGATGTCGACGTCGTGAAAGCGAATGGCCTTGCTGCAGGCGCGCGGCTGCAAGGCGACCGGGGCTTGCCAGCGAAGGCCTTCTTGCACGAGATTGTGTCGGTCTTTGTCGCTGCCTAACGCGAAGTGGCGCGTGTCTTCATTTGAGAGAATTGCGGCGAGAAGACTTACGAGGTTCTTGTAGGCCGTATCCGAGCCGGCTGGGAAGAGCAGGCGGCAAAGGGAGAAGACAGCCTCGTCGTCGAGCCGATTCCCTTCAACTTCTGCCGTCGCGATCACGGAAAGCACATCGTCTTCCGGCCTCTGACGGCGCTCATGGAGCAGGGGTCGTAGATACTCTGTGAACTGATCGCGCGCGCGCACGGCGCCCTCTGGATCCCAGGGGAAATCGATGAGTTTGAGAGCCCATTCGAGAAACAGGGGTTCATCCGCAACGGGCAGGCCGAGGAGTCTCATGATGACGGAGAAAGGGAAGGGGCGAGCAAAGTGTTCGACCAGGTCGATCTCTTCGAACTCAGCCAGCGCTTCGACGCGGCACTGGGCCTCTTCTTTGATGGGGCCATCGATGAAGCCCGCAATGCGGCGCGGAAGAAACGAGCGGGAGACGATCGTGCGGTTGATGCGATGGGCCTCGCCGCTCATGCACTGCATGTTGCGACCCATGCTGGGCTCTGCAGATTTTCGGTAGAAGGCTTCGGAGGCGAAATGCTCTTCGTCGGCGAGAGCCTCCCGGATCGCTTCGTAGCCTGTGATCAGATAGGCGAGTTCGCCGTGGAAGAGGATCGGTACGACAGGTCCGTGTGCGCGAGTGGCGTCGAGGATCTCGTGTAGATCTGGGGCCTCGGCGTAGGCGAAATCGAACTCGGGCAGAATCGGCTGTGCGGCCATTGAACGTTCCTCCGGCGTCAGGACTGATCAGAGAGGGTCTAGGCTGCCTCTCGGACTGGCCGACCCTGTCTTAAGACGTTATAACACTGGTCAACAACTGAAACCCATCACAAGTTTCTAGGTGCCTGGTCTATGAATAGCCTGTCCCACGGGGACGCGGCAGCGTCTGATGCACCTGATGCCGGACCGGGCATCGAGCAGCGTCGTGAGCGACATCGGAAAGAAGCCCGTCGAACGATTCTCGATGCCACAGAGGCGTTGATGATTGAATCCAACGGGCCGGATTTTTCGATTCGCCGCTTGGGCCAGCGATCCGGCTATTCGGCTCCGACGGTATATCACTATTTCGGCGACAAAGACGGCTTGATCGAGGCGCTGCTTGAAGAACGGGTCGCCCGACTCGCGGAACAATTGGAAGAGGTTGAGGCCTCGGATGATCCCCGTTCCAACCTACGCGCGATCCTGCTGGCGTATTTTGATTTCAGCCTGACCCAGCCGGCCTTCCTGCGTTTGATGTGGACGCTCTCAAGTAAGGGGGAGAGTCGCATGCCAGCGGCCATGGACCGGGTAAGTGATTGCGTGAAGAACGCGACCGATCGGTTTGGTGAGAGTGGGCAACTCGGTCCCTTCGACTCCGAGAGTGCCGGACAAATTTTGTGGGGGCTGATCTACGGATTGGTCTCACTTCGACTTACGCGCCCCGAAGTCAATCTAGATGAGGGTCTCGCAGAGCGAGCCCTTGACGCCATGTTTCTCGGGATGACCGAGATGGAGAAAAAATCGTGACGCGAAAACGCACGAACCTGTATTCGAGCGCGATGCTCGTGTTCGTAAATTTGTTGTTAGTTGGACTGGTCGGCTGTTCCGAAGAGGAGGTGGTCGTTGAAGAGCTGCTGCCTTCAGTTTCGGTCGTACCGATCGTTGCCATGGATCTGCAGGAGGATGTGCGCGCGAGCGGCGAGCTGAAGGCGCGCTTGCACACTGTGATCGCCGCGGAAGTCGCGGGACGCGTCACGGGCCTCGCGGTCGACGAAGGGGGCTCGGCTAAAGAGGGGGCGGTCGTGATCGAACTCGATCCCGCGCGCCGCAAGCTCGACCTGGCGGCGGCACGGGCTCAGCTCGCGCAGGCCCAAGCCAATGCGCGCAATGAAACGAGTCAAGCTAAGCGCATTCGAAAGCTCCGCTCCGAGAGCGTGGCATCGATTCAGCAGCTGGAAGAGGCGGAGACGATGCTGCTTCTCGCGGAGTCTTCTGTTCGGAAAGAAGAGGCGGCCGTGGGGGTCGCGCGGCGCGCTGTTTCAGATGCGAACGTTTCGGCGCCATTTTCAGGCGTTGTGGCGCGCCGGTACGTGCAGCTCGGTGAATTCGTGCAAGTGGGAACTCCGCTTTTCGAGTTGGTTTCGCTGGACCTGATGGACGCGGAATTCAGCCTCACTGAACTGGATACTGAGCGGGTTCGCCTGGGCCAGCCCGTGACGATCTCGGTTGGGGCGTTTCGCGATCGGAGCTTCGAAGGGAAGGTCAGCTTTGTCGCGCCGACGGTCGATCCTGGCACGCGTACTCTGCGGATCAAGGCGGATGTGGATAATGCGGAAGGGCTTCTGCGGCCGGGTCTCTTTGCGCGCGTAAGCCTCGGCGTGGATCGTCGCGAAAATGTCTTGATGGTGCCCGAGGAAGCGATTCTTCAGCGCGCGGGTGGCGCCTCGATCTACCGCATTGTGGACGGAGACAAGGTCGAACGCGTTCAAGTCGTGACGGGTGTTCAGTCGGGTGACCAAGTGGAAGTGCGAGGCGATATCAAGGCTGGCGACCGCGTGGTGCGCCGCGGACATGGCGGCTTGGCCGATGGCATGATTGTGGCGGTCCGCGACGGCGCTCGCCCGCCGATTGCGAAGGCGACAATACCGACAATACCGACAGCGCCGTCAACGCCGACAACGCCGTCAACGCCAGCAACGCCCGCGACCGGGAGCGACTCATGAGTCTTTCCGATGTCTCGATCGAACGTCCCGTTCTGACGTGGATGCTGATGCTCGCCCTGGCGACCTTCGGTTATATGGGCATCGAGCGGCTCGGAATTGACCGCTACCCCGACATGTCCTTCCCCTTCATTGGCGTGATGGTGAGCCTTGAGGGCGCCTCGCCGACGACGATGGAAGACGAAGTCGTCGAGGTGTTGGAGGAAGCCTTCGCGACGATCGAAGGCGTTCGGCATACCTACTCGGAAGCGACAACAAGCGCAGCGCGGGTGATGCTCGAATTCGAGCTCGACTATGACCTCGACGTCGCCGCGCAGGATGTGCGCGACAAGCTCAATATGAGCATGAACGATCTACCTAAGGATCTTGATCCACCGATTCTTGGCAAAGCCGATTTCTCGATGTTCCCGATCATTTACGCGCCGATCACAACGGATCTGCCCGTGACGGAGGCGACGGAATATATAGATCGGCACATGAAGCCCGTGATCGAAAGCATCCCGGGTGCGGCGGGCACCGAGGTGTATGGCGCGCTCGAGCGCAATATTCGGATCTGGATTGATCCGGATGCGCTGCGCGCGCGCGACATGGCCGTGAGCGATGTCCTGGAATCATTGCGGCGCGAGCATGTCGAGCGGCCGGGCGGCTTTGTCGAAGGGCGCAGCGTGGAATGGGCGTTGAAGACGGATGCCGAGTTCCGTTCGCTAGAAGAACTTGAGCGGATGATCATTTCGTGGGACGGCGAGGCGCCGATTCGGCTTGAGGACGTTGCGCGGATCGAGGACGGCTCCGAAGATGTCCGTAGGGCTTCGCATATGAATGGTAAGCCGGGCATGGCGCTCGCGGTCAAGAAACAGTCGGATGGCAATACCGTGGCGATCGTCGACGAGTTTTATCGTCGCATGGATATCCTGCGCGAGCGCACGCCGGATGGAATCGAGGTGGTCGAGTCCGCAGGCTTCATCGATAATTCGGAACTGATTCGCGAGTCCTTCGAGGAGACGGTTTTTGCGTTGATCTTCGGTGGTCTGTTGGCGGTGTTTGTCGTCTTTATCTTTATGCGCCGTGCGCGGCCGACGATGATCGTGTTTCTGGCGATTCCGCTTTCGCTGATCACGACCTTCGGCATGATCTGGATTTTCGACTTCACACTGAATACGATGACCTTGCTCGGGTTGACGCTGGCGATCGGTGTCGTGATCGATGACGCGATTATTGTGCTCGAAAATATCGAGCGGCATCGCGAAGGCGGCGCCAACGCGATGGATGCGGCGCGCTTGGGCACGCGCGAGATCTCGTTCGCAGCGGCAGCGGCGACATTCTCGGTCGCAGCGGTTTTCTTGCCGGTAGCCTTCGCGACAGGGCAGATGGGCAGCTTTCTGACCGAGTTCGGGATTACGGTCTCGGTGGCGGTGATCGTCTCTTTGGTCGTCGCTCTTTCGATCACGCCCATGCTCGCGTCGCGCATGCCTCCGCCGACGCCGCGGCGTGCGGGCGGATTGCACGATAAGCTCGAACGTGGGTTTCGGGCAATGGAAGAAGGCTATGAGCGCATTCTTGATTGGACGCTTTCGCATCGCTGGCTCACGCTAGGGATTGCGGCGCTTTCGGTTCTGTTCGCAGTCTTTGCGGGCAGCCAGCTGGAAAGCGAATTTTTCCCCGCAGCCGACTCAGGTTTCGTTTCGGTCGAATTCCGCACACCGCCCGGCAGTTCGCTTGAGAACACCGTCGAAATTCTGGAGCAGAATGAGTCGTGGATGATGGCGCAGCCCGAAGTGGCTTCGATCTTCGCGGCTATTGGTTCGACGAGCATGAGTATCGGCGGTCCGAGCGACGGCTTCATGAACGCGCGGCTCTATCCCGCGAAGGAACGCGAGCGCAGTTCCCAGGAGCTGATGCTAGCGACACGCAAAGCGCTGTCCGAGATTCCGGGGCAGGAATTCGCCGTGACGGATCCGATGGCTTCGAGCGACCGGGCTTTCCAGGTCGAGATCGTGGGCAATGCGTCTCTCGAAGAACTCGATCACTACTCGACGCTTCTGATCGACCGTTTGAGGGCCGAGGGCGGCATGGTCGATCTGGATAAGAGCCTTCGCGTGGGGCTTCCTGAGGCCCGTGTGATACCAGATCGGGAGAAGGCGGCCGCGCTTGGGATTGATGCGGCGACCGTTGCGGAAGTTGTGCAGGCAATGATCGGTGGGCTCGACGTCGCCACGTTCCGGGATGGCGAAGAGCGCCACGATGTACGACTCCGAATGGAAAAGGGCGTGACCGCGAGCCTCGATGCGATCGGTGGCTTGTCTGTTCGGGCGCGCAATGGCGAACTTGTCGACCTTCGAAACCTCGTCCGCGTCGAGAAAGGCGCGACGGCTGCATCGATCACGCGAACGGACCGAATGCGCAGCGTCGAGGTGATGGCGAATCTCGAAGGCATTTCACTGGGCGAAGCGATTGAGCGGGCCTACCGCGTCACGGCCGAGATTCTGCCCCCGACGCTGTCGCTCCGACTGACGGGTGATGCCGAGGCCATGGGCGACTCCGTCGAGCAGTTCAAGATGATGTTTGGTCTCGCGATCCTGGTGATCTACATGGTCCTGGCTGCACAGTTCGAGAGCTTTACCCAGCCGGTGATCGTGATGGCGGCGCTGCCGTTTTCAATGGTGGGCGCACTCGGCGGACTCTGGATCCTCGATATGTCGCTCAATATGTTCAGCCTGATCGGCATCGTCTTATTAATCGGGTTGGTCACTAAAAATTCGATTCTGCTTGTGGACTATGCGAATCAGCTGAGAAGCGAGGGGATGTCCGCGGAAGACGCGATGCGCAAAGCGGCTCCTGTGCGCATGCGGCCTGTGCTGATGACGGCACTCTCCATGATCTTCGGTGTGCTGCCGGCAGCTTTCGGGCTTGGGCCGGGCGCGGAAACACGCGCGCCGATGGCGGTGGCTACGGCTGCAGGGATGTTCTCCTCGATGTTGCTGACTCTACTGATCGTCCCCGTTTTCTACCTGGGGCTTGAACGGGTCCGCGACTTTCTCACGGAGAAGCGCAAGAGTCTCTTCGGCGGCAGCTCGAAGGTGTCCGCGGATGCAGAGCCGAAGGGCGAAACGAAACAACCAGCCTAACTCCTCACACGGGGAAGGCGGGGAAGGAGGGCGCGCTTGTCCAAGGTCGAAAAGGTCGAAGGCGGCGCGGCGAAGCCGCTTTCTGTTTTCGTGGCCGCAGATTTTATCGATGCCGTGCAGGTCGAACTCTCTGCGGCATTCGATGCGACGTTCGCACAATCAGACGATCCGCTCGAAGAACTCCGAAGGGCGGACGGCGCGTTTGATGCGCTGATCTTTTCGCTGGACCTGCCGATGCCGGCGGTGACGATCGCGGCTCTGCCGGCGAGCGTGCGCGCGCTCGCGACGTATTCGGTCGGGACTGACCATATCGATTTTGCAGCGGCGAAGGCGCGCGACCTGGCGGTGTTCCACACGCCGGGCGTGCTGGCGGACTCCGTCGCGGAGAACGCGATTTTCCTGATGCTGGCGAGCGCGCGAAGGGCCACAGAGAGCATCGATTTGATCCGCAGCCGTGAGTGGTCCGGCTGGAATCCGACCCAGCTCGTCGGCGTACAGCTCGCAGGACGCACGCTTGGGATTCTCGGCATGGGCGATATCGGTGAACGAATCGCGACGCGCGCCCAGGCTCTGGGAATGCCGATTCTTTATTTCAATCGGAGCCGGTGGCCGACTGCGGAGGCGCTTGGGGCCGGGTATCGGAAATCCGTCGAGGCGTTGATTGCCGAGTCGGATGTGCTCATGCTGGCGTGTCCCTCGACGGAGGAGACACGGGGCATCATCGATGCGGAACGGCTGGCAAAGGCGCGGCCCGGTCTGATCGTCGTGAATATTGCGCGGGGCGATATCGTGGACGACGATGCGCTGATCTCCGCTTTGCGAGAGGGCCGAGTCTGGGGCGCGGGACTCGACGTTTTCGCCGGCGAACCCAATCTTCACCCGGACTACTACGATCTCCCGAACGTTTTCATGGTGCCGCATATTGGCAGCTCAACGATCGAGGCACGCCTCGGTATGGGGCGGAGCTTAATCGAGGGCCTTACGGCCTGGTCGCGCGGCGCATCGCCGGAAAATCAATGCGGTTGAAAGCACCGCAGCCCGGCCCCACTCCCGGCCAAAAAAGACCAGAGCCCACCCCGACTACCGGCCAAAAAGCGCCGCGGCCAGGCCGGCTTGCCGGCCGAAGAACGTACAGTCCCCAAGCGACATCCCCGAGCTATATCCCTTGCCCCAGCGCGGCAGACCACAGGCCGTTCTGCCCGCCGCGTAGAGGCCCTCGACGACTCGACCGTCCGTGGACAGCACTTCGCCGGTCGGTCGTACGCTCAATCCGCCGAGCGTGAAGAACGGGTAGTAGGCTTCGCCTAGATGGCAGGAGAGGGCGGCGAAAGGCGGCTCATTGAGCGGCTTCATCCATTTCGCATCCTTGTTAAAGAGCGGGTCCTCACCCTTCTCAGCGCCCCGATTGTAGATTTCTACGGCCGAGGTCAGCGTCCCCGCCGGCATGCCGAGTTCGGCTTCTACTTCATCCCAAGTTTCGCCCACCGCGGCGATCTCGATTTTGGCGTATTCCGAAGGCCGCTCAAAGAGTGCGTCGTCCACGAGGAGATAGAACTTCTCGCCGATTTGGCTCGCGATGTAGTGCGCGACGCGGCCGCCGTAGGCGTCTTCGTTGATGAAGCGGGCACCCTTATCGTTGATCAGGATGCCCTTCACGTGGTTTTCCGGCGGGTAGTAGGGCAGGGTTAAAAAGAGCTCGTCCATATGGATTGCGGCGCCGCCGACGCTGAGTCCCATGCGGATGCCGCTGCCATCGTCGTATCCGCCAGAGAGGCCGTCATCTGCGAGTCGCTTCCTGAGTGGGGCGTACTGCCGGAGCATGTCTTCGTTGAGGGCAAAGCCGCCTGCGCAGAGTATGACGCCGCCGCGAGCACGGATGAAGCGCGTGTCGCCGCCGGACGTGACGATGAGGCCGCAGACGCGATTCGATTCGTCGACAATGAGCGCCTGTGCGCGAGAGTCGAAATGCACGTCGACGCCAAGGGCGTGAACACGTTTCGTGAGCGCTTCAAGTAGAATGAAGCCTCCGGTCTCGCCGATGGCTTCCGGCAGATGTCCACGCGGGCAGGGCTTGGCCTCGTTCTTGAACGGCCACGCGAATTCGCTGCCCGAGAGAATTAGGCAATCGCCCGTTCCGGGCATGACGGGTTTGCCGGGGATGTAGGTATCGCGGTAGGGGATGCCCTGCGCCTTCAGCCACTCAAAATGATCCAGCGCGCCATCGGCATACATCCGCACGCGTTCTTCATCGGCGTCGGGCCCGCCGGCCATCATCATGTACCGGTAGAAATCTTCCGTATCGTCTTCGAAGCCATTGGCACGCTGGGCCGAAGTACCGCCGCCGCCACCCAGGTAAATATCGCCACCCGCCATGGCACTGGTGCCGCCGCTCCCCGAGGCGACTTCGAAGAGCGTGACCTGCGCGCCGGCTTCCGCAGCCTCAATTGCCGCACAGGAACCGGCGGATCCGAAGCCCACGACGACGACGTCGGTTTCAAGATCCCAACTGGGAACTTCGGAGATCGGGCAGGGCTGACTGGGAGAGTAGGGCGTGCTCATTTTGGGCTCATTCTCGTGCTTATTTGCGCGGTGACATTGAGGGCTGTCACGCTAGCGTAGGAGCCTCGACACGATCTGGCGAGCACCGGTTTGCCGGCGACGATTGACAGCAACCCTTCGCGGAAGACTCTTCGCGAAAGACAGGGAGATAGACCATGGGCCTGAGTAAGACGGACGAGCGAATTCTAAGCGGTCAGATTTGGGATGATTTCTGCGATCGGTTAAAAGCGGCAGGGGCGCTCGTCCGATCGGAGGGAACGCCGAAGGACGTCATGAACCAGGCGCTCGGTTATCGATATCTGAGCCGCTTGCTTCGCGGTGGTCTTGAGCGCGCGATGGACTATGCGGATCCGCAATACCCCGGCTTCTATCGTCTTGCGGATGATACGAAGAAGGTTCTCAACGATAATCCCGACAATTTTTACGAGAACTGCACGGTCGACAATAATTTCGACTACCGAATCTACGGCCATCGCGGTTCGGTCAAATGGTTCAGCATCGGCGTGAAGGGCGGTGCGGGTGACGTCGGCGGAATGTCGAGCACGGGCGAGATCGACTCGAGCCAGATGACGTTCAATGACGACGGCACTTTCGAGATTTTCATGAGCAAGGTGAAGAAGCCCGGCAACTGGCTACCGATGACCGACGCGTCGAGCAATATCGTCGTGCGTCAGACCTTTGGTGATCGCAAGAAAGAAAAGCGCGCCGAGCTTTCGATCGAGTGCCTTAACCCATCGCGGCCGAATAATAATCTCAATCCGGATCAGTTCGAGGCGCAGCTGAATGGGGCTCTGATGTTTATTGAGAGCACGGCTGGCCTCGGGCTGAAGTGGACCCAGATGTACAAGGAGACGACGCTGAATCAGTTGCCTTCCCATGATCAGCCCATGCTGCATGCGGCGGGTGGGGATCCGACGATCAACTACTACCAGAGCCATTGGGAACTCGCGCCGGACGAGGCGCTTGCGGTGACGATCGAAGGATTGCCGGAGTGTCAGACCTGGAATCTACAGCTCTCCAATTTCTGGATGGAGTCGCTCGAACATCGCTTCTTCGATATCTCGGTGAACAAGTTCACCGCCCGCTACGAAGACGATGGCAGCGTGAAAATCTTGATCGCGCACTCGGACCCAGGCCCGGCGCATCCGAACTGGCTGAATACACTGGGCCATAGTGAGGGCGGAATGCTCGGACGGATCGTCGGGGCCGACGGCGGCTGGCCGTCGGAGTGGAAGACTGAGGTGGTGAAGTTTAAGAGTGTCGCGGGCGGGGGGCTGAGCGGCTTTTGACGCGGCTGGAGGGCTCCTAACGCAGCTACAGGGCTCCTCATGCGATTCGTGTGCGCAAATTGATCGCAGGTCGTATTTTTGATGCGTTTCATTCGTTATATGCAATCTCCCGGGATGTACTCACGTGGCAAGTTGGATGATCCAACGGAGAGATCTATATGTCGATCTTCAACCGCAACAAGAAGAACGCTGCACAAGGCAAAGCAGGGAAGGCCGACGCTAAAGCCAGGGGAAGAGCCACGGCAAAGGCGACGGCCAAGTCCGGCGAAGAGACTTCGCCTCAGAAGGTGGGCGTCGTTTCGTCCGTGCTTCCGACCGGTTCTGACGCGGACGAGGCTACGCCTTTCTCCGATATCGTCGCGAAACGTTTCGGTCCAAGCGGAAAGCCTAACGCGAATAGGCCGGCGGCCGGCGAGGCGACGATCGCGGAGCCGACGATTCATTCGAATGATTCGTCGAGCGGTGCGGTTGATGCTGAAGCGCCGTCCGCTGCACGCGACCATCCACACAGTGTCGATCCCCTTTTCACTTCCGAAGAACCAGAGCTGGAGACGGACCCCATGGCCAATATTGGACGCGCGACCACGATTACGGGCAACATCGTTGCCGAAGAAGACCTCGAAATTCACGGCACGATCGAAGGCTCCGTGCGGCTTGTCGAACATCAATTGACGGTGGGGACCGACGGACTTGTAAAGGCCAGCGTGGAGGCGAGTATCGTGCTCGTCCACGGCAAGATTACGGGCGATGTGACGGCAGCGGATCTGGTCGAAGTCAAGCCTGGCGGGATCGTTGGGGGAGACGTCAAGGCTCCTCGCGTGATCATGCATGACGGTGCCGTGATCGTCGGTGGCCTCGATATGTCGGCCGCCTTGCCGAGCAGCGCCAACGCTTCTCATTCCGGTCAGAAGTCCGACAAGGAGTCGGAGAAGAAAACCGAGCGCCCTGTGCTGAAAAAAGTCGAGCTTCCGCCCGTTCACGCTACTGACGAGAAGGCGAAAAGCAACGCCAAACAAGGCTAATTCCGAACGTCTGACTTGATTTCCGGACCTGCCGATGGCGGGCCGGAGCGAAAAACGCCGGATTCCCTGAGCAGGGGGAATCCGGCGTTTTTTGTCTAAGCTCTGGGGAGGAGCACGGGGGCATCTCCGGCGAAGGCCAGAGCGAAGTTCCTCCGCGGCAATCAGAGACGGAGAGCGCAGCGCATGTTTCACGGTTGGTGGATGGTCTCCACTCAGTTCCTCGCCCAGCTCTTCGTAGTTGGGTTCTTCACCTATAGCTATCCGCTGATCCTTGTGCCGGTTGAGGCCGAGTTCAATTCGGGGATGGAGACGATCAGCTTCGGCATGATCGGCTGCAGCGTGATCGGGCTTATCCTCCCGCTCTTCGTCGGGCCGCTTGTGGATCGCTGGTCTGCGCGTTGGCTTATGCTGATCGGCGCAGTCAGCGTAACGCTGGGACTGATCTGCCTCTCCTTTTCGCAGAACGTGATTCAATTCGTGCTCGCGATGGGGTTTTTTATCGGCTCGGCCAACATCCTGATCGGGCCGATCGCGGGGTCCGCTGTGATTTCCCGATGGTTCGTCGCAACCCGCGGTCGGGCGCTCGGCATCGCTGCGGTCGGCACTTCCGTGGGCGGCATTCTGATGCCCCAGTTTTTCTCCTGGGGAATCGACGGCATAGGCTGGCGCGCGGTTCTGCAATGGACTGCGGCGGCCGTCGTCTTGGTCGTGGTACCGCTCTTGTTATTTGTGTTCCGCGATCATCCGAGCGATCTGGGGATGGAGCCCGAAGGCGGCGACACGGCGGCGAAGGCATCGGCGGATGCGGGGCCGGGCCAGGTCGAGTCGAGCAGCGAAATCCTCGCGATGCGAGACTTCTGGATCATGAGCACTTCGCTCGCCTTCTTTCTCGCCTGTTACACCGCAGCTCTGAGCAACTTGCCCAAATATGCTGCTGACCTCGGCCTGGAGGGTGCGGCGCAAGGACAGCTCATGCAGCTGTTGGCCTTCTTCGGTTTGTCCGGGAAGCTTGCCTTTGGGTATTTGGCGGACCGAATACCGCTGAAGCCGGCGCTTTGGGTCGCGATCATGCTGACGGCGGCGGCGATCTGGATCCTGTCGCTCGAGCCGAGCTTCCCCTGGGTTGTGCTCAGCGTTTCGATGATGGGACTCGCCTCGGGCGGAATCCTCCCCGTCTGGACATCGATGGTCGGAGCGATCTTCGGCGTCGCCAATTTCGGTCGGACGATGGGGCTGCAGGGGCCGGCGATCTCTCTGGTTGCGATGCCGACGATCTGGCTAGCCGGCAGGCTCTATGATTCGACGGGAAGCTATGTGCTGGCTTTTCAGGCTTTTACGGCGATGCTCTGCGTAGCGGCGCTGGTTTTGACGATGTTGCGTGTCCCTAACCAGGACGCTGCAAGCTAAAGCCGGGGCGGAGATCCGCCCCTTCGAGAAGAGGACCTTCCTAGAAAGGGCTTCCTCTCAAAAAAGAACTTTTTCTCAAGAAAGGATCTCCCATGGCACATGATCTAGTCATACGAAACGGTCGATTGATCGACGGCACAGGCAAGCCTTCCGAGCAGGCCGATCTCGCAATCGATGGCGACACAATCACCAAGGTGGGGGCGGTTGCGGATCCAGGGCGTCGTGAGATCGATGCGGCGGGCCTCGCCGTGACGCCGGGATTCGTGGATATCCATACGCATCTGGATGCGCAGATCGGTTGGGATCCCTATCTCACGCCGCTGAGTTGGCATGGTGTGACGACGGCCTTGTTAGGCAATTGCGGCGTCACCTTCGCGCCGGTCCGGCCGCAGGGAGCGCAAACCCTGGCCGCCATGATGGAGACGGTGGAGGATATTCCGCGCGATGCGATCCTGAACGGCTTGCCCTGGAATTGGGAGAGCTATGGCGGCTATTTGGATGCGATCGAGAGCACTGCGCCGGTGATCAACGTGGCAGGACTCGTGGGGCATTGCGCCGTTCGTTACTACGTGATGGGCGAGCGTGCCGTCGACGAGCAGCCGACCGAAGCCGAACTCGCGGATATGGCCGAAGTCGTTGGACGATCCGTCGCGGAAGGCGCCGTCGGTTTTTCGACCTCACGCATCATCGGTCATCGATTGCCCGACGGTCGGGACGTACCGGGAACGCATGCGGAGCACGGTGAACTGCTTCGCATCGCGGAAGCGGTGAAGGCGGCCGGCGGTGGGTTGATGCAGAATGTGCTCAACCTTGCTGGAGATTTTGAAGGTGAACTCGATCTTATTCGAAAACAGGCGGAAACCAGCGGCGACCGCGTTCTGTTTAGTATTACGGCGGGACGTTCGGATTCTTCGGGCCAGCTTTTTAACGACCGCATCGCGGCTATGCGTGCGGATGGGCTCGACGTCAGTGGCATTGCGATTCCGCGCGGTTCCGGTTTTGTGGCAGGTTTGGTGAATATGCTGCCTTGGAGTTTCGGGCGCTGGGAATCCTTTGCTGCACTCGATTTCGATGGACGGTTGGCCGCATTGGATGATCCCTCGACCTTCGCAGCCCTCGTGGAAGACGCGACGGCGGATACAGGCTATTTCGGCAGCGTGCCACTTTTCTGGCTCGGGGAAGGCGACACCCCCAACTATATCTTTGAAGAAGAAAGCTCCGTAGCGGCGATGGCCGAGAGGGCGGGCGAGTCGCCGGCGGAAACGTTTCTGCGGATCAGCCGGGATACACGGGGCAAGGCGCTTTTCGTGATGCGACTTTTCAATCCCAACCTCAAGGCAGTAGCGGATTTGATTTCGAAAGGGGATGTCTTCCCCGGCCTCGGCGATGCGGGAGCCCATGTCGGACAGGTGATGGACTCGGGTTGGTGCTCGTTTGTGCTCTCGCATTGGGTTCGCGATCAAAATCTTTTTTCGGTCGAAGAGGCGGTTCGCCGGATGACCTCGGCGCCTGCGCGCATTCTCGGCTGCGAGGATCGAGGCGTCATTGCTGCGGGGAAGCGAGCGGATATCAACGTGATTGATCTTGATCGTGTGAGCGAACGGATGCCCGAATATGTCCATGATTTTCCGGGTGGGGCTGGGCGTTTCGTGCAGAAGGCGCGGGGATACCGCGCGACGTTCTGCAACGGCGAGATGATCCTCGGAAACGATGAGCTCGTGGGCGCGCGAAGCGGACGGGTGCTGCGGTCATGAGTGCGGGAACAATGCCCGAGGGCTTCGATTTTGATCCCTTTGATCCGCGTTTCTTTGATGATCCGTATCCGGCGTATCGAGTTCTGCGCGATCACGCTCCGGCTTATCGTCGGCCGACTGCGGAGGGCCGCGTTTGGCCGCATTACTGGATGCTGACGCGGGCATCGGATGTGAACGCGGCGCTTGCGGATTGGCGGACCTTCTCGTCTGCGCGCGGGACGTTGATCGATACAGATATCTCGCTGATCCCGCCGAACATGTTTAATATGGATCCACCGCGACATGATGCGCTGCGCGGAATTTTGGCGCGCGTGCTGACGCCAACGCGCGTTGCTGGGCTTGAGCCTGGGATCCAAAAACAGGCAGAGGGCTTGGTCGACGCCTTTGTCGCGCGCGGGCATTTTGATGCGGCCAAGGAATATGCGCAGTTGATTCCGACGCTCACGATGTGTGAGTTGATGGATCTGCCGAAGTCGGATCGGGCACAGTTCCTCAAGTGGAATTTGGCCACGTTGGCCAGTTCCGATTTCACCAGCGATGCAGCGCTCGCCGCTTACGAAGAGATGGGACATTACTGGACCGATCTCGTTGCGGAGAGAAGAGTGCATCGCTCGGACGATTTGATCTCTCAAATTCTCCACAACCAACCAGAGGATGCGCCGCTCTCAGATGAAGAGATCGGTGGATTCTGCTCGCTGCTTCATGATGCGTCGCAGAATACGACGATGAACATGATTGCCAACGCGATTATCGCGCTCGACGCGTTTCCCGACGAGCGGGCCAAGCTTGTCGCGTCGCCTGGCCGGTGGCAGGGCGGGCTGGAAGAAATCCTTCGCTTTGTATCTCCCGTGCAGGGGCTCGCGCGGGCGACGACTCGGGATGTGGAGATCGGGGACATCGTGATTCCCGAAGGCGATCAAGTTCTGCTTATGTACGGCTCGGCGAATCATGATGAACGGGCGTTTGAGGAGCCGGATCGACTCGATTTGGACCGTGAGGTTCGGAAGCATTGGACCTTTGGACACGGGATCCATTTCTGTTTGGGGAACGCGGTGGCGCGGCTCGAGACCCGTATCGCGCTTGAAGTCTTGATCGATCGTATTCCTGATTATGCTGTGAGGACCGCGGATATTGTGCGGAACCAGCTTGTGCCTACGCGCGGGGTAGCGACCGCGCCAGTCGAGTTCAGCCCAAGGAGCGAAAAATGAGCGCGCAGCCTGTGGATGCGGAGTACGCCTTTGATCCGACGGATCCGACGCAAGCGAAAGACTTCGATCGAATCGCTCGGATTCGGCGTGAAAAGCCGCTCTGCCGGCCGGCCGAGAACGTCGTGCTCACGACGCGTTATGCGGATACGGCGCAGGTCTTTCGCGATTCGAAGCGCTTTTCGAGCGTGGGCGATATGCGCGCGCCCGGCGTCGTTGTGCCGGAAGCCGAGAGTTTTCTCGGCGAGCTCGATGCGCCCTTGCATCCGAAGATTCGGCGAATTCTCTTGAAGGGCTTCACGCGAGGGCGAGCGGGGGAGGCGGAGTCCTGGATTCGTGCCGCAGTGCGCCGGCAACTCGATGCAATTGTGACACAAGGGCAGGGCGACTTGATGAGCGATCTCGCCGTCGCGCTACCCGGCTCGGTCTCGGCGCATGTTCTGGGCATGCCTGATGCGCTGCATGCGCCCGTGATGGGCTGGTGTCTGGAGCTTCTGCATAGCACTTGGCCGACCACGGGGAAGACGGAGCGGGGGGAGGGCATCGAAGGGTCGTTTCCCGAACTCGCGGGATGTATCGACGAACAAATCCGTCTTCGAGAGGGGCAGGTGGCGACAGGGGATGCGGCCGATCTGCTGAGCGTCATGGTGAACCGACGCGCGGAGGATGGCTGGGCGATCGGGGCGCATCATGTGCGGACGCTGGTCGTCAATATTCTCGCCGGCTCACTTTCGACGAGTTATATGCTGGGCAATCTGCTGTACCGGTTGCTGACTGAGCCGGAGTTCGAGCGCGCCTTACGCAGCGACGCCGAGAATTTGCCACGAGCGGTGGAGGAGTCATTGCGCTTGGAGGCGCCGGTCACGTTTCTGATGCGGACGGCCCGAGAGGACGCGGAAGTGGCTGGCGAACGCATTTATGCGGGTGAGCATGTGATGTGTCATATCGGCTCAGCAAACCGCGATGAGTCTGTGTTCGCCGATGCCGACATGTTTCGGCTGGACCGCGCGGGGGAACCTCCGCACCTTGGCTTTGGGGTGGGGCCGCATATCTGTCTGGGCAATCACGTTACGCGCGTGATCGGTCGCATCGTGCTCGAAGAGATGCTGCAGCTACAGGACGCGACGCGAATCAGCCTCGAACCGGACTTTGAGTGGAAATGCGTCAATCATCTCCAGGAGTACGGTCCGGAAAACCTACCCGTGCATGTGTCGAAGGTTGGCGCGACGGGATAGGCGACCCGCGGCGTAGGGCTAGACGGCAGGGCAACTTCCGCCGTCGACCATGAGCGTATGTCCCGTGACATAACGCGAGTCGTCGGAAAGCAGAAAGCGCGCGGCCATCCCGATATCCATTACTGAGTCGCCGAGCCGGGCCATCGGATTTCGTCCGAGCACGCGCTTGGCGAGTTCTGGATCCATCTCCATCGCGCGCTCCATGGCCGGCGTCGCGGCGAGTGGAGCGAGGGCGTTGACGCGAATGCCCTGGCCGCCCCATTCGCGAGCCAGCGCGCGCGCGAATCCGCGCTGTGCCCCTTTTACTCCGGCGTAGGGGCTGAGCTTGGCCTTGCCCTCGAACCCCGCCTCTGATGTGAGAATAAGGAACGATCCACACGAGGCAGCGAGCGCCGCGTGGCTTTCTTTTGCGAGCGCAAATGCGGCGCGGAGCGCGACGTCCAGATGGTTCTGCAAGTCGGCAAGAGAGACTTCCGCGAAATCGACAGGAACGGGAGAGAGGCCACTCGTCGCGTTGTGCACGACGTCGTCGAGGCGTCCGTCCTCTTTCAAGATGCGTCGAATCGCGTCTGCTACCGCCGCTTCGTCGCCGGCATCGCACGCCACGAAGCGCCCCGAGCCGCCTGCCGAATCGACCTCTCTCGCCACCTCGAGGCCTTCCTTCTCGCGACGGGCTGCAATCCAAACACGCCACCCGGCCTGGCCGCAGGCGATCGCAATACCTCGCCCGACGCCGCCGGTCGCGCCTGTGATCACGATGGTCTTCGCGCCCGAATGCGGCGCAGTGTGAGGAGAAGTGTCTTCGTTTTGCGCTGCACTCATAGCGATCGTCCTCCGTCCGGGGAAAGAAGTCTGCCCGTCAGGCCTTTTGCATCCTGTGAAAGGAGGAGGCGGACGCAGCCCGCGACTTCTTCTTCGAGCTCTCCAGGGAAGAGGGCCAACGGCGGCCTGGGCAGGATCACGTCACTCGTTACCAGCCCGATGGGCGTGGATACCAGATTAGCCCGGACGCCTCGAGTTCCTTCGGAAGCCGCAATTGAGCGGACCAAAGACAGTGCGCCGTCGGCGACCGCAAACTCCGGCGTCCAGCCCGGCGCGTCGAGTGCCGCTGCGCTCTGAATAAGTCCGACCACCGCGCCGTCGTCTGCCACGCGCCTTGCTGCCGCTCCGAGAGCGAAATTCCAAAGCAGAAACGGCACTTCGAATCGAGCGCGCCATTCCGGCGAATCGAGGGTCATCAGCTCTCCGCGCTGGGGGCGCTCGTTCCAGGGCGCAATCAGGATTCGCCCACGTTTCTCTCCAGCAGCGGTCTTGGCACGCCACTGCTCAAACGTTTCGGGCGCAGCGAGTTCCGGCAGCGCCTCGAACTCCGCTTCCAGCCGGCGAGTGAGCCTCTGCACGGCGTCGCAGTCACTTCCTAACACTAAGATTGGATCGGTTGGCATGCGGTTGAGGGACTTTCTTTGCGTGCCGCGACAGCGCGGTTCGGTCTACAGTGTATCCCTGCGAACGGGCGGACCGAAAGGTGCATTAGTACGCGTTTCGAAGGCGGCTCCTGGCCCGCTGCGTGGGCCCGAAAACTATTTAGAACCGAGAACTCGATGCAGGATCGAGAAGAGGAGCAGAAATGAGCGATATAGAAGGACGATTGGCGGGACGCGTGGCAATCGTGACGGGGGCCGCTTCGGGCATTGGCAGGGCCACCGCGATTGCGCTCGCGAATGCCGGATCGGCTGTGCTTGTGGCGGATCTCAACGCGGCCGGTGCGGAAGAAGTGGCCGAAGTGATTCGGCGGGCGGGCGGTCAAGCGGCGGCACAAGGGGTCGATGTGGGCGAGGAGGCCTCCGTGGCCTCGATGGTGGATGCCGCCGTGAACCATTTCGGTGGGCTCGATATTCTGCATAACAACGCGGCCGATTCAAACCCGGAGTTGATGGCGCGAGATGCGGCCATCGCTGAACTGGATGCGGAGGTGTGGGATCGTACGATGCGGATCAATTTGCGAGGCCCCATGCTGGGATGCAAATATGCGATTCCCCGACTGATCGCGCGCGGGGGCGGAGCGATTGTGAATACATCCTCGGCCTCGGGGCTGGTGGGCGATGATACCCGAGCCGCTTACAGCGCCTCGAAGGCTGGCCTGCAATCTTTGACTCAGTCTGTCGCGACGCAGTACGGGAAGGCGGGGATTCGCTGTAATGCGATTGCGCCTGGTGTGATCGCGACGCCGGCCTTGACGGCGAACGTGCCGAAAGAAGTGGTTTCGATATATGCGAATAACACGCTGACACCGCGACTTGGGCGGCCGGAGGATATTGCAGCGGCCGTCGTTTTTCTGGCGTCGGACGAGTCGGCATTCATAACGGGACAGGTCTTGTCCGTGGACGGGGGTCTGCTTGCCCATCACCCCGCGGTGTCCGATATCCGAGGCCTGGCCGGTCAGAGCTGACTAAATCCCTCGATCACCTTGCCCGCCGTTGCCCCGCCATCCACGGGCAGGTCGATCCCCGTGACATGTCCGCTCGCATCCGAAGCCAGGTACAAGACAGCCTGCGCGATTGCCTCAAAGGGAACGGTCCCGGGAATTCCGCGGTCGGCGTTGTAGGCCTCGGTTTGCCCGGCGATTGAGGCGAGCTTGTCGAGCCAGGGGCCATACATTTCGGGATTGCCTCCGGCGGGGCAGACGCAGTTCACGCGGATGCCTGAACGGCCGAGCTCAAGGGCGGAGGATTTTGCGAGTCCGCGCACGCCAAATTTTGAAGCGGCATAAGCGCAGACGCCATTCATGCCGACCATCCCGTCGATCGAGCTGACGTGCACGATCGAACCCTTGGCCTGACGCTTCATGGCGGGAAGCACGGCTTGCGTGCCGAGGAAGGGGCCGACCGTGTTCACGTCGAGTACGCGCCGAAACGTTTCCGGCGGGGTGTTCTCGATCGCGCCGATATGGAGCACGGCGGCGTTGTTTACGAGAATGTCGATCTGCCCTTCGATGTGGAGTGTGTCCTTCACGAACTCGGCCCAGCTCTTTTCGTCCGTGACATCGAGGTGGGCGAATCGCGCGGATTCTCCGATGGAGGCAGCCACTTCCTCTCCTTGGTCGTCCAAGATGTCGCCAATGATGACATGCGCGCCGTTTTCGCTCAGTGTGCGCGCGATCGAGGCTCCGACGCCACGGGCTGCCCCTGTGATGAGGGCGACTCTATTCTGTAGATCGGCCATGGATTAAGGCTCCTTGTTAGGTGTCTCGTTCGATTCTTGGGTTATTCGTCGCCGAGGTCGGGCGCCCAGGCAGAGCCGTTGATATGCGAGCCGCCGTCGACGAAGAGCGTGTTGCCTGTGAGATAGCGGCTGCCCTCGCTGGCCAGGAAAAGCGCGACGGGAGAGATATCGTCGTAGCAGTCGCCAATCCGCTTCATTGGGTTGGACACATCGGCAGCGGCGACGAGCTCCGGGTGTGCGCCCATGGTCGCGGCAAAGGAGGCCGATTTGGCGGCGGGGCAGATGACATTCGCCGTGATGCCTGTGTCGGCCCATTCTCGTGCCGCGGTTCGAGTTGCGGAGCGGAGCGCTTCTTTGCTCGTATTGTACTCGGCCGTTCCCATATGGGCATTCACACCGTTCAACGAGCAGATATTCACGATTCGGCCATATCCCTTGGCCTTCATGATGGGATGCGCGGCGCACATGCCCCAGAAGGGGCCGAGAAACCCCATGTTGAGCCCCTGTTGCATAAGCTCGGCCGACTTTTTTTCGATCCGACCTATGCGACCGCCGCCCCAGGCGTTGTTGACGAGGATGTCGAGGGTTCCCCAATGCGCGACGGTTCCCGCGACCATGGCTTCAACACTCTCTTTGGAAGAGGCATCGGTTTCCATGAAGACGGCGTTCTCGCCGAGCGCCTCCGCGGTTTGCTTTCCTGCTTCTGCATTGAGTTCCGCGATGACCACTTTCGCGCCTTCTTCCACGAAGCGCTGCGCGATGGCTTGGCCGATTCCCATGCCTGCTCCTGTGACGATGGCGATGCGACCTTCAAGTTGTCCCATGACAAGACTCCCGATTTTCTAGCGCGCGAGGGCGCTGGATTTCTAATTATGATGCTCGATGCGATGGATTTATCTTAGTACGAAACGAGCGAGGGATGCGGGCCAAAAAATCAGCAAGCAGAGGAGTCCGAGCGTCGTCGCAGAGAGAAAGGCACCGATGAAACAGAGCGGCGGGCGATAAGTCACTTCGATTCTTGTCGTGCCTTGTTCGACCTTGACGGCGAGCCGCCCGTCCTCCGTAATCGGGGCACTCGTGCCTTGGGTGAGTGCGCGCCAGCCCGGGTCGAAGTTCTGATTGAAGACGATTTTCCCCGCGCGCCCATCGGTGTCGACCGTCATGTGGTTGGGGCTCCAGGCGAAGCTCCGGACAGCGTCGCGTGGCTCTCCTGTCATGAAGGCCTCGCCTCGGTAGATCGGACTTGTGCTGGCCAGCGCCTTCGTTGGCACACCGATCGTGCGATAGGTTCGCAGGACGCCGCGGTTCTCGAGGATGGCGGGGAAGGTCGCCCCGGGCCAATTGGGATGCACAGCGTAGAGTGCGGTGGCCTGGTAGCGCTTTAGATAGGGGGAACGCTGCATGTGTTGGAAGTCGGCTTGGCTTTCGATTGCGATCGGCGGAATCGAGAAGGCGACGCGGAAGATTTCGCCGTTCACAAAGCCGAGTTCGATCCCGATGAGGGCAGCGATCCCGATCGCGACGCCCGCGGACATCGCTCGTCTGGTGGCACCGAAGCGCTCATTGAGTAGCCGTTCGACTTCTGTGAGTCCCTCGGCTGCGACGAGTGCAACGAGAAGGAGGACGAACACATTGAACCGTGTCGGGACTCGGAGCGCGGAGAAGAAGGGCAGGCTGTGGAGTACTTGCCAGAAGTCGATTGGGGCTGCGGGGCCGAGCGCCAGCCAGAGAAAGGCGAGGGCGAGCGCGAGGGGCGGCGCCGTGCGCTTCGGATGTCGGATCAGGGCGAGGCCGACGAGTGCGAGGGTTCCCCATCCCACATAAGACCCGACGTTGAGAACGAAAGGCATCCACATCTCAGGATTGTGTTGCTGTGCTGTGGAGACCCACATTTGAGAGAGGATCTGGAGGGCCGTCGGTTCGAAGGGGGCAGCATAGAAGTTGATGGCCGCGGCCTTTCGCGGGAAGCGAGACACAACCTCAAGGACGGGAAGGACCTTGAGCGCGGCGAGTCCCGCTCCGAGCGCGCCGATCGCGACGAGGTTGAGGATCGGCTCTCTGCGACGCTCTGTAGCGGCAAGCATGCCGGCATAGGCGAGAGCAAATACGGTAAAGAAGGCGAATTGATAGGGACCGCCGTCGAGGAAAAGGAGGCCATAGAACAGGCCGCCGAGTCCTATGCGTGTGAGTCGGGAGCGCCCCTCGGAAGCATGAAGCGAAGCAAGGATAAAAGGCATCCAGGCGATCGCGATCCATTCGAAATGTCCGTGCGTTAAGCGATGGGCATAGACGCCGCCTAATGAGAAGATGATCGCCGCGAGCCAGGGGGCGGTTCCGCCGAGGCCGCGCGCTTCCGCTAGACGCTTCATGCCGATCTGTGAGAGGACCAGGTAGAGGCCGATCACAACCTTGCTGCCGGCGATCGTCCCGAAGGCGAGGATCGGCAAGATCGAGGGCGCGAAGGCATGGCTCAGGCTATTGCCGGCGAGCGGAACGCCGCCTCCGATATACGGATTCCAGAGCGGGAGCTGGCCATATTCGAGCAGAGCGATTCGAGTCGTCTCAAGAAGACTCTGCTGATAGTCCCAGTCCCAAAATCCCCAGTTCTCGAAATGCCATACGACCCATCTCAGGAAAAAGAGGTCGAGCAAGAGCAGCGCCGTCCACGGGGCCCACGCGGGAAATCTCGTTAGCGCCTCCGCAGACGAGGATCGGCGGGTCGGAGGCATCACATCGGCCAAGACTCAGCGCACACGCACAGGCATGCAGGTGATTTCTCGCAGCATGAGATTGCGCGGGTCCCAGGTGATTCCGTCGAAATCGACTTCTGCCGTCGCGGGCAGATGGTCGAGAAAGAACTGGATGAGTTCGCCTACCTGGAGGCGCGCCAGATGCACGCCGAGGCAATACCCCGAACCGAAGCCAAAGGTGAGGCTGCCCTTGAGATCGCGCTTCAGGTCGAGGCGAGACGGCTCCGGGAAGGCACGTGGATCCCATCCGGCACCGAAGATGGAGAGCAGGGCGATCGTGCCCTCCGGAACGGTTTGTCCTTCCCATTCGAATTCCTCAGTCGCCATGCGTACCAAGAACTTCGTCGGGCTCTCGTATCGCAGCAACTCCATGACGGAGTTCTTGACCGCGTCTCGATCCGCCCGCAGAGCCGCAAACTCGTCGGGATGCGTGAGCAGTGTCTTGGCCGCGAGTGATGTCGAGAGTCGGGTCGTGTCCGTTCCTGCAGCGACGAGGATCACGAGCGCTCGAACGATCTCATCCGGGGTTACGCCGTCCAGATCTTTTCCGATTTCGAGGATCTGCGAAATCATGTCCGTCTGCGGGTTTTTCTTCCGCGCTTCGACGGTCGCACCGAGCACGCCAAACATCTGCTGTGATGCTATTTCCGCTTCGTCGCGCATCTCGTCCGTGGCGAGCGCGTTGATGCCGCGGAAAAAGGCGGGGGCCGCGGTCAGGAAGACGCCGGCATCCTGGCTCGATTCGTCGATGCCAAGAAGGCTCGAGATCACTCGGAGCGGCACTTCCTGGACAAGGCTGACGATGTCCAGCTCGCGCTCGAACTGCAAAGGAGCGCAGACCTTTGCGACCACATCCTGGACGGTCGAGGACATCTTGCGAATCATGCCCGGCCGAAAATCAGGAGCCAGAAGCTCTCGGGTCAGGGACATCCCTTCGGTACCACGCAGAGGATCCGCGGTCATTGCGCCCTCGATCATTGGCCAGCGCTTCACGCGTGCCGCCTTCGTTTCCGCGTCGTACGTCATGGCTTGAGCGGGATTTCGCGAGAGGCTCGGATGATCGCAGAAGGCTCGGACAGCATCGTAACCATGCACCGCGACGGCATTCATGTCTTCGATGAAAACAAGCTCGTTCGTCTTGTGGAACTCGGCGAAGTAGGGGCGCGGGTCGGCCGTGTAGTCGAGTGCGAAAGGATGAAAGGGTGGCAAGCTCATCGGGGTCGGTCCTCTTCGGAACGTGAACATTGAGTGACTGCGGAGCGTCGGCGAAACTGTAGCAAGGGAATCGACCCTTTTTGGGGCTTAGCGACCGGGTGCAAGCGCCTTGAAAATTGGTCGAAACAGCACCGATTGGGCGAAGGGATCGAGCCATCGGTAGAGCCTCCCCGAAACCCGGATCGGTTTATTGGCTTCCGCGGCCTCGATGCCCTCGCGGACGACCGTCTCGGCGTCGTACCACATGAAGCCAGGCAGGCTGGCCTTCATGTCGTCCAGGCCCGCGGCGGAATGGAAATCCGTGTGCGTAAATCCCGGACACAGGGCAGAGGCGTGCACCCCCGTACCGGCGAGGATCAGAGATAACTCTTCTGTCAAGGCGACCAGATAGGCTTTGGAGGGCCCGTAATGCGCGCCTGCGGGTCGAGCGACGCGTCCGGCGAACGAAGAAACATTGAGGACGCGTCCGAAGCCCCGTTCGCGCATGGGCGGGATGAAGTAATGACACATATGTGTGACGGACAGCATCATCAGCTCGAGGAATGTCGCTTGTGGCGCCCACTCGGGCTCTTCCAACAGGGAAGGGCCAGCGCTGCCTGCATTATTGACGAGATAGTCGACCTGCATCCCCTGGCTCTGCACATACTCCCAAATCTTACGAGGAGTATTCGGCTCGGAGAGGTCGGCGGAGACCGTCTCGACCCGTCGACCCGTTTCTTGGCGCAGCGACTTTGCAACGTCTTCGAGCTTTTCTCTCCTGCGCGCGACGAGGATCAAGTCATAGCCGCGGCGGCCGAGCTGGTTCGCGAATTCGACGCCGAGGCCGGCTGAGGCCCCCGTAATCAACGCTGTTCTCTGCATGCGCAATTCTCCTTTGAGATACCTATGGGAGGGTAGCGCGTTCGCTTTCTTGCCCAATTCGGCGCGTTGAATTCGCCAGGGTAGTCCCTAAGCTTTTAGGTCGCCGCGCTCTTTGCGTGGTCACGCAATGAGCGCCTGGCACGTGAGGCCGGCGGACACGAAAAGGACGATCAATGGAAACGATTCTGGAATGGACGCCGCGCATTGGCGCTCTCTTTTCTTTCTAGCTTTTTCGCTCGCTTCTCTACTTGCTTCTCTTTTAATTCTCTCTCTTCGCTCCCGGTTCTCGCTCCCGGCGGCAGGTGACAAGGAAATTCAATTCCGATGAGTTACGACAATCCCGACGAAAACGATTCGAAGAACGATGCGCCGCTCAAAGCAAGCTGGCCTGCATCGGCAGAAGACTACACTGTACTGTTGGTGGACAACCCCGCGCCGCATGTCCGACGGTTTACGCTGAATCGACCGGACAAGCGCAATGCGCTCAATCACGCTCTTCGCGCCGAAGTGCTTCACGCCTTGCGGGCGGGCGACCAGGATGACGATGTCCATGTGATGATTGTCCGCGGGGCGGGGTCTTCGTTCTCTGCTGGGTACGATATTGGTGGCGGCAATGAGGGGCTCGAATATCCCTTCTTCACGCCCCAAGGCGAGGGGCAGTATCCGCGTCACGTGACGGAAGGCTGGATGAGCATCTGGGAACTTTCGAAGCCCGTGATTGCTCAGGTGCATGGCTTCTGCCTAGCAGGTGGCAGTGAACTCGCGACGGGATGCGATGTGATCTACATGGCCGAGGACGCGCAGATGGGATATCCGGCGGTCCGCTTCGGTGTGCCCGATATGCAGTTCCATGCGTGGCTCGTGGGTATGCGACGCGGCATGGAGATGATGCTTACCGGCGATTCGATCAATGGTGTCGAAGCGGCGCAGCGAGGCTGGGCGACACGGGCCTATCCCGCTGAAGAGCTCGAAGCGAAGACGCTCGAAATGGCGCAGCGCATGGCCGCCCTCCCGCCCGATATTGTCCGGCTGAACAAACGTGCCGTGCATCGGCAGATGGAAGTGATGGGCATGAGGCAGGGCATTCGCCAGGGCACAGAGTTGTGTTCCCTCGCGATCCACCAGAAGAGCTTTGACGCTTTTATTAGTCAGACCGGCGCAGGGAAGGGGCAGCTGACTGCCGCTCTCCAGAAGCGTGATGAGCAGTTTGGTGACTACCGCACGGGTGAGGAGAAGTAGTTCGAGGTCAAGGAAAGAGCATTCAATGAACCCTGAAGAGATCAGACTCCTGGATCCCGCCTTTTATGGCGGTGACCCGTATCCGACCTATCGATGGCTGCGTGAACATTCGCCGGTGCACTGGGATGCGAAGCATCAGATCTGGGGCGTTTCGCGCTTCGCGGATATCGTGGCGATCGAGAAAGATCCGCGTCGCTACACGTCGGGCAAGGGCTCGCGTCCGCGCAGCGACGGGGACGCGTCGATGATCAACAAGGACGACCCGCATCATAATGTGCGTCGCCGTCTGGTCTCATCTCGGTTTACACCGCGAGCCGTGCGCGATCACGAGGCGGAGGTGGCGGGCTTTGTCCGCGAGCTGATCGATGCTGTGATCGAGAAGGGGGAGTGCGAGGTCGTTGAGGATCTCGCGGCGCCTCTGCCGGCGATGGTCATCAATGAATGGCTCGGCTTTCCGCCGGAGATGTGGCGGAAATGCAAATGGTGGTCGGAGGTAACTATGCTGGCCGGTGGGCAGCATGACGCCGAGGGGGCGATGAACTTCGGCGCAGTTCCGGAGGCGCCTCAGGCGGTCGGTGAATTTGCGCAGGAAGTCCTCGCGCTCGCGGCGCTGCGGCGAAAGGATCCGAAGGACGATTTGATTTCGCTCTGGGCGAACGCGGAATACGAGGGTCGCAAGCTCGAAGATGCGGATATCGTTTCGGAGGCACTTCTGGTTCTTGATGGAGGCGCCGAAACGACGCGCGCCGTGATTGCATCCACCGTGATGAATCTGATTGAGAATCCCGAAGAGAAGCAAAAGCTGATCGATGACCCGAGTCCCGCCAACATGACCGTCGCTGTAGAGGAGTTCATTCGGTACGTCACGCCGATTCTGAACATGAAGCGAACGGCGACGGAGACGCATGAGTTTTGCGGGCAGACGATCCACGAGGGTGATGAGATTCTCTTGATGTACGCGTCCGCCAATCGCGATCCTGCGCAGTTTGTCGATCCCGAAAGGTTCGACGTGACGCGCGAGAAGAATCAGCACCTCTCCTTTGGGCTGGGTACGCATTTCTGCCTGGGGGCCAGCGTGGCGCGCATGGAGCTGCGTCTCGTGTTCGAGGCGCTGATGAAACGCATGCCGGATATGTGCCTCGCGCCGGGGGCTGTGCCCAGGATGGTGCCAAGCGTCTTTACGCGCGGCCCTGATGCTGTGAAGATCAAGTTCACACCATCGAAGTAAGTGGAGTCCGTCTCCTTGTTCTGTTGGGGATGCGTTCTGTTGGAGATGCAGAGCGGAGGGCAGAGTCGAATGGGCAGAGGAGAGCGGCGATGAGAGTGAAACCCCTGGGCGGCGCATTGGGCGCGGAGATCGAAGGCATCGACGTGCGCGACCTCTCTGAACAAGAGATCGACGACGTGTACTCCATGCTGCTTGAACACGAGGTTGTGTTCTTTCGGGATACCGGTCTCGACGATGAAGGACATCTGGCTTTGGCGGCCCAGTTCGGCACGACGAGCGTATTTCCGCTTTCTCGCGCGATGGGCGAAACCAAGCCGAGCTTTCAGGTCATTCGGGATGGACCCGAGAGTGAACCGGCGGCCGATTATTGGCATACGGACGTGACCTGGACCGCCGAGCCGCCGCGGGCCGCGTTCCTGCGGGCGACCCTCGTGCCCGATCGCGGCGGAGATACGATGTGGGGCTCGATGAGCGCCGCCTATTCCGCGCTCTCCGAAAAGATGCGCGCCTTCTTCGATACACTCTCCGTCCGTCATTCAAATGAGAGCTTAATCGTGGGAATGCAAAAGAAGCTTGGCAAGGAAGCGACACAGCCGCTTGCCGAGAAACTTCGAGAGTCGTATCCCCCGGTGGTTCATCCGCTGGTTCGGACGCATCCGGAGACGGGGAAGAGGGCATTGTTATTCGGCGGAAATTTCATGGAGGCGGTTACGGGGCTCAGCGCTGCGGAAAGCGAGTCCGTGCTTTCTTTTTTGCGTCGGCATGTCGACCAGCCGATCTTCCACGCGCGCTGGCGTTGGTCTGCAGGGGATCTTGCGATCTGGGACGAGAGGTCGACGGTGCATCGTGGGCTTTCTGATCATTTTCCGCGCGAGCGCGAAGTGCGTCGCTGCGTGATCGATGGGGACCGGCCCTTTTTCCGGGAGGAATGAAGAAATGAGTTCGAATGGAGCTTCCTCGCGTCGGCGCTGGTTCTCGGAAAATCCGGATAAGGCCTGGGGGGAGAAGTTTTTTCTCACCTTCGTTCCCGTCTTCTTCGGCTACAACGCCCTCGTTCAGTCGATGGGCTGGCTGGATGTCGGGAATTTCTGGCACGTCACGCAAAACGCGCTGATGTGGATTCCGTATTGCGTGCTGCTGCCTGCATGGTTGCGGCGGGATTCCGGCGTGTCCTGGATGGACAGCTACTGGTTCAAGTTCAATCTGTACATGTTCGTGTTCGTTTTCTTCGTGACGTATTTTCATACGGAGTATTTCTTCGACTTACTCGGCCTCCGCTACCGCTTCGACGAGGTGACGCTTTATTTTGATTCCGCGCTCGTCGGGCCCGATGAAGTGACTGCTGCAGCGGCCTTCAAAAAGGTGCCGTACGGAATGTATCTGAACGCGGTGGCCTTCTTCATCGTGTACCACTCGGTTGCCATAGTGTGTATGCGCTACGTGCGCTCGATGATTCAGGACTGGGCCGTGCCTGCTCGTCGGCTGGGCTGGGCGGCGATCGTATTTGCGGCGGCGCTCTTCTTCGCATGGGCGGAAACGCGGCTCTATGTCACACAGGCCGCCTCGATCAATGTCTGGTACGTCGATCTTGAAGCCATGTTGAAGTGGGGATCGGTTTTCTATTCGCTGTATTTCATAGTCAGCTTCCCGAACGTATTCAGATTGGATGAGTCCATGAGCGAGCGCCGCTGGACGCTGTCGCGGACTGTCCTCGAGGCCAGCGCCGTGGGCGCCATCAGCTTGCTGTTAATCGATCTCTGGGGTGGCTTTATCGGAGCGATCGTTTGAAGCGTTCATGTTTCTCACGGTTCAGGCGGAGCTGAGGTGCGCATTCTTGTCACGGGCGGAACGGGTTTAGTCGGTTGTCATGCGACGGCCGCGCTTCTTGAGGCTGGCCATACCGTCCGTCTACTCGTGCGAAACCGCGAGAAGGTCGGGACGGTTCTCGCCCCTTTCGGTCTCGACGTGGCGGATGTCGAAATTGTGGAAGGGGATCTGTCTGCAGGGATGGAGGGCGCCGACGGGGGGAGTGGAGTGCCTCAAGCTTCTCAAGTTTCAGAGGGCCGCACGCTCGTTCGGAAGAGCCTTGAAGACTGCGAGGGCTTGCTGCACTGCGCCGGGCTTTTTTCGCCCGCGCGGCAAGATGAAGCGCTTCTGCAGCAGACGAACGTCGAAGGGACCCGCAACGTGCTTGGCGCGGGGGCGGAAGCTTCCCTTTCCAAGATCGTTCACGTGTCGAGCATGCTGGCCCTGTTTCCACCGCGCGGCAAAGAGATGAAAGCGAGCGACCAAGTGGCGCAGCCGCGCTCGATGTATGCGCAGACAAAAGCGACAGCGGAGCGAATCGCTCGAGCACTGCAGGAGACGGCACCGATTACGATTGTGTATCCAGCAGCGGTGCACGGCCCGCAGGACCCCACCTTCGGGATTGGTCCGAAACTTGTTGCGGATGCACTGCGCGCACGAAAAGCGCTCGTGACGCAAGGGGGGCTCGCCTACACCGATGTGCGCGATCTAGTGCAAGTCATTGTGGCCATTTTTGGCGGCGCTGAGCACTCGGCTCGCCTGATGAGTCCGTCCTTCTTCGTGACGCATGAGCGATACCGCATGCTGCTTGAGCTTGTCACGGGGCAGGCGATCGCCGCGCAGGCGATGCCCGGTTGGCTACTGCGCGGGCTGGGGCGCATGGGCGATTTGGCGCAGCGACTGGGCCGCTCCGCCGAGCTCACTTACGAAGCGGCCGAGGTGCTGACGCGGAGCGTGCCTCTCGACGATCGCGAGGGGTGTGCACTGCTCGCTCGACCGAAGCGTTCCGATGAAGAATCGTTTCGCGATCTCATCCACTGGATGGTTGAGGCTGGGCATCTCGCTGCTGAAGACGCCGGTGCTGAGCGCTGCAAAGCCCAGGATCAGGGCGATCGATCGACCACGCCAGAGTGATTCAGTGATACCAACAGGCATGGAGGCTCTTTCTCGCCCTTGATTGAGTAGGGGAGGCCGAAGCTAGCGTCGGTCACATGTTAGGTCGAGGCGAATGCTATGGCAGTTTAAATGCTAAGGCAGAAGGGCGCCGCCATCGACATCGACCGTTGTGCCGGTGACGAACTCATTGTGGATCAAGAAGAGGATCGCGTCGGCCACTTCCTGTGCGTTGCCGGCGCGCGGAATCACGTTGTCGGCGGTCATGGCCGCGAACGCTGCTTCGCGATCAGCGGCCGGGAAGGGGAACATCTCGGTGTCGATGACGCCGGGGGAGACGACGTTGATTCTTCGCGGGGCGATTTCGGGGGCGATTGCGCGGGTCCAGGCTTCGACGGCGCCGCCGACGGCGGCGAGGGCAGACAGGCCCGGCTTGGTTTTACGCGCGGGGGATCCGCTGACCAGGACGATTGTTCCGTCTTCGCTCAGATGTGCCAGGCCGAGACGGACGGCATTTGCGTAGCCCCAGAGCTTGTCGAAAGAGCCTTGGAAACCATCGAGATCCATTTCGGGGAAGGGGCCAACCGCGCGATCGCCGCCAGTGGCGCAGCCCACCAGAATATCGAGGGGCGCGAGTTGTTCGAAGAGCGCAAGCAGCGCCTCGCGGTCTCGAAGGTCAATATCCACGAGCCGGACGTCGGCGCCGAGTGCCTCCCGCGCGGCCTCCCTCGAAGTGGCGCGGCGGCTTGCGGCAATCACTTCCGCGCCGCGATCCCTGAGGCTGACGGCAGTGGCGAGGCCGATGCCGGCCGTTCCGCCGAGTACCAAAGCTCTTCTTCCCTCAGCTTCCATCTTGCTCCCCCGTTTCCTCGTTGCGTCGTCGCGCGGTCGCCTGATTGCGTCATCGTGTCGCCGTGCCGGGTGACCATCGCAGCGGATGACTTCCGCTGCAAGCGAACCCAGCCGAGGGGCGCTCAGGCCGTTCTCAACGTGATAGACTTTTGCCTTCTTGAAGAGAGGGAAAACATGGGGCGCATCGTCTTTCAGAACGGACGGATCTTCAACGGATCCGAGGTCTTGCCGCAGGGTTCAAACGTTGTGGTTGAAGGCAACGAGATCATTTCTGCGGGCGGAGCCCCGGCCGAAGCGGCGCCGGACGATCGCGTCGTTGATCTCGAGGGCAAGACATTGATGCCCGGCATGGTGCAGTGCCATTTCCATACCGGCTTTGGTCCGGACGCGGGCAACGCGTCTCCCTATCTCGGGCTGAATATGCCGCCCACTTTCCTCGGGATGGTGGCCGCCAAGAATGCGCAGATCGCACTCGATTTCGGCGTGACGAGCCTGATCGGTTCGAGCAATGGCGATCTGCTCGATGTGAGTCTCAAGGAAGGCATCCTGCTCGGGCTCACCAAGGGACCGCGTGTGATTCCGTGCACGCGGGAGTTTATGGCCTCGGGCGATTCCGCAGACGGCGATAATCGTTCTTGGTTCATGGATGTCCAGAACAAAGGGCTGACCCGCCGCGTCGATGGCGTGGATGAAATGCGTCAGGCGGTCCGAGAAGAGATTGGCCGCGGCTGTGAGATCGTGAAGCTCTCCATGAGCGACGGTCATGGCAGCCAGCCCGTGCCCGATTGGAACTACTATACCCGCGCCGAAATTGATGTGGCGGTGGAGACTGCGCATGGGCGGGATGCCCTTGTGCGTGCCCATTGTCCCTCTCGGACAGGGATCATCGAATGCGCGCGCGCCGGCGTCGATATTATCGACCACGGCGACATGATCGATGACGAGGGAATCGACGCGGTGCTCGCTGCGAATGCGACGATCACGCCGAGCTACCTCTGGTCGGAGCGCTTTATTGGCTTTGCCGAAAGCTGGGACTATGCGAACGGCCCTTTCCCGATCGGGAACGGCTTTCCCGAACCGCAGTCGCGCACGCTTGAGCGCCTTGCCGAAGTGCGTAGGCAGTTCGAGTACACCGTGTCGATGCTCCCGAAGATGTTGAAGGCAGGCGTCCGGCTCGTACTGGGCGACGATTATGGTTTCGCGATGATGCCGCATGGGGACTATGTCTCCGAGATGGAGGCCTACGTGAAATACGGCGTCGATCCGATCGAGATCATGCGCTGGGCGACCCGAAACGGCGCGGAAGCGATGGGCAAGCGCGGCGCGCAGCTCGGCACGATCGAAGCGGGCAAATGGGCAGATCTGATTGTCGTGAACGGGGATCCGACGACGGATGTTTCTCTGCATCGCGATCCGATGAATATCCAGCTCGTTCTGAAAGACGGGCAGGTCGAGAAGGATCTTTTGGCCTAGATGGGCGTCGTCTCGTACAGCAGAGCGCTCGCGCTGCATGCGGAGGGCAAGCCGGATGCGCCCGCTTTCGTTCATGAGGGGCGTGCGACTTCGTACGCCGAGCTCGAAGCCGCGTCGAATCAGAGGGCTCGGGCGTTCGCGAAGCGGGGGGTGGAGAAGGGCGATTTCGTCACCCTCGCTCTGCCCAACGGGATCGAGCTCCTTGAATCTATGTTTGCGTGTTGGAAGTTAGGCGCGACGCCGCAACCCATCTCCGCACGACTTCCGCAGCACGAACGTGATGCGATCGTGGAACTCGTCGATCCGAAATTAGTCCTGGGCGTCGAGTCCGGGCAGCACGGCGGGCGGATGACGCTCGCTCCTGGCCTGGATGTCTCGGGCGAAGATGCGGCGCCGCTTCCGGACTGTGTGTCCGAGTACCGCATAGCGATTTGCTCCGGAGGGAGCACTGGCCGGCCTAAAGTCATCGTCGATCATATCCCGAGCCAAGCCGATCCCGAGGCGTTGTTCCAGGGGCAGGCTCCGGGCACCAGCATTCTGGTCCCCGGCCCGCTCTATCATTCGGGCCCCTTGATCAACTGCATCTCCGTGATTTTCGGTGGCGGCAAAGTCGTGGCGATGTCGCGCTTTGATGCGGCGGAGGCGCTTGGGCTCGTTGAGGAACACGCACTTCATCTCGCGATCTTTGTGCCCACTATGCTCCTGCGCATTTGGAAGCTGCCCGAAGCCGAGCGCAACGCGTTTGACCTTTCGTCGCTGCGCCGGGTCGTTTCAAGTAGTGCCTCGCTACCGGACTGGCTCCAGCGGGAGTGGATTGACTGGATCGGACCCGACCGCGTTTGGGAGGCGTACGGCGGGAGCGAGCGAATTGGCGGGACGCTGATCTCTGGAACGGAATGGCTGAAGAAGCCGGGCTCAGTCGGGAGTATGACGGAAGGGCGGAAACTTAAAATTCTCGGGCTAGAGGGTGACGAACTGCCGCCGAATGAGATCGGTGATGTGTATTGCATGCCGCCTGGCGGACCGGGTTCGACCTATCACTATCTGGGCGCAGAGCCGCGCAGGACGGAAGATGGTTGGGAAACCCTGGGCGATATGGGGTACCTCGACGAGGACGGATATCTCTTTCTTGCGGATCGGCGAACGGATCTGATTATTTGTGGCGGGGTGAACGTGTATCCCGCGGAAGTGGAAGGCGCGGTAGAGGCTCATCCAGAGGTGATGTCCTGCGCTGTGATTGGGCTACCTGATGAAGATCTCGGTGCATCGGTTCACGCGATCGTGCAACGCGCCGATACGCCTAACTCCGTGGATGCTGAGGCGCTTCGTGAATTTCTTGCCGATCGACTCGTTCGGTACAAAATCCCAAGGACCTTCGAGTTTGTAGCCGACCCGCTCAAGGACGATGCGGGTAAGGTACGCCGACGCGCTTTGCGCGAGGCGCGGGTTTCTGAATAGAATTGTGAAAGGCAGACGAAACGATGACGTACAAAGTAATTCAGTGGGCAACGGGCGGAGTAGGGCGCGCGGCGATCGAAGGTATTCTTGACCACCCGGAACTCGAACTTGTCGGATGTTGGGTCCATAGCGAGTCGAAGGAAGGCGTCGACGTCGGCGAATTTATCGGCCGAGACCCCGTCGGCGTACGCGCGACGCGGGACGTTGATGCGCTCCTCGCTCTTGGAGCCGACTGCGTTCTGTACAGCCCCTTGATGGCCAACCCGAAGGAGGTGGCGAAGATCCTGGCTTCCGGGGCCAACGTCGTTACGCCGCTGGGCTGGGTGTATCCGAAAGCGATCGACACGTCCGAAATTGAGGCGGCCTGTGCCAAGGGGAAGTCGACCCTGCACGGAACTGGTATCCATCCCGGCGGCATCACAGAGCGCTTCCCGCTGATGGTTTCGGGACTCTCTCGCGCAATCACCCACGTGCGTGCGGAAGAGTTCTCAGATATTCGCACCTATGGTGCACCCGAGATCGTGAGCGAGATGATGCTCTTCGGAAAGACGCCCGAGCAGGCCAAGACAAGTCCGATGGCCAAGATCCTCGGCGGCGGCTTCATGCAGTCGGTGGATATGGTTGCGGATGCGCTTGGACTCGAACTCGACAAGAAGAAGCGGACGATTCACGAAATTGCGGTCGCGACCGCGCCGATCGAGTCGCCCATTGGTGATATTCAGCCCGGGCATGTCGCGGCGCAGCGCTTTGCGTGGCAGGGCCTCGTGCGCGGCGAAGTCGTGATTACGGCCGCGGTCAACTGGTTCATGGGCGACGAGAACCTTGCGCCCGTGCCGGGCGGGGACCCGAGCTTGGCCTGGTCATTCGGCGAAGGCGGCGAACGCTTCGAAGTCGAGATCACCGGCGACCCGACCACGCATCTCACCTTCCACGGCTGGCATCCCGAATCGATCGCGTCCGGCCTCGAACGCAATAACGGCATCGTCGCGACGGCGATGCATTGCGTGAGCGCCGTGCCCTATACCTGTGCCGCGGGCGAGGGCATCAAGACCTACCTGGACTTGCCGCTCATCGCGGGCCGCGCCGCGCCGCACCTTTTGCCTTAGGCTCCAAGCCCCAGTGCCCCGATACCCCATTCACTTGGGGCGGGGCGGGCTGGGGCACTCGGGACCTAGCGGGCCGAGGGCGCGTACCAGATCGGCGAGGTCCAGGCGCGTTCCTGGATCGTCTTGGGGATGGCAGGATTATCACAGAGGCCGGCGACATTGCCGGCGCCCGCATTGCATGCGTAGGTCGAGAACCGACAGCTCGGGTTCTCGAAGACGCGTGCGTAGTAGACGGCGCGCCGACGCGGATCGAAGGTCGGATCGGTCCACACGCTGCAGAGCTGATTCTCGCCGGGGCCCGATACTTCGCAGGTCTTCGTATCGACTGCGGCACCATTGTCTTTGCTGCCCGAGACGTTGAAGATCTCTTGGTGGAAATTGCCGTCGTCATCGGCCCAGCCCTTCACGATCTGGATTCGCTGAAGCAGGTTTCCGGGATGGCCCGTCGTGCCCGCATCGCGCATGGCGGAGACGATGAACACGGGTCCCTGATGCCCCTCGGCGGAGGCAGCGCTTCGCGTGGGGAGATCCGAGCCCATAGGAACGCCTCCGGCGTAGCCCTGTGCGGCGAGGTTGGCCTGATCGCAGATGTTCTCGGGATAGTCCCAGCCGCCGAAGAGGCGGACGGTCATGCGTGGGCCGCTGGTCCCGTAGACCTCGCGTCGGCGTAGCGAATTAAAGAGGGACTCCCGGGTATTCTCTTCCGACCAGACCGCGGCGAGGCCGCCCAGGTTGAGGCCCGGCCCAGGAATGCCTGAAGCGAAGGACTCTGTCTGCCACTCTGCCGTCGCGCCGGATGTTCCCGTATGGATATCCGTCGCGGCGATCATGCCGAAGGGGTACGGGTTTACGCCGATCCGGTCCGCCTCGCGAAGGCCTTCAATCAAGGCGTAGCGAGCGAAATCGAGCCGCGAGCGGCATCCCTTTCCGCCCAGTGCGCCCCATTCCATCTTCCCTTCACAGTTCTCGACTTCGTCTAGGGCGCGAAACTTCTCGAAATCACAGTCTTCGTCTGCGCCAAGCACTTTCCAGAGGCCGTTTCGGCATTCGGATTCGCCCTTGATCTGCATTATCTCGACGACGGGTTCCATCCGTGCGCGCAGCGCGGCGTAGTTCGCCTGCTCCTCCTTGGTGGAGCCTTCGGGATACTCGATGGTAAAGAGGCGGCCATTGCTCAAATTCGAGTTATGCGGGATTGCCAGGACATCGCAGCCGGGCACGCCGTTCGTGCATTCCCGATCGAGGGCCTGCCATAGGCCGAGGCCTTCGGGTTCGTCGTAGTAGGTGACGGGCAGCTCTGGGACCTGATCGTTTCGAAAGATCACGTTGCGATGAATCTTGGTGAGGTTCGGCGTTGCGGTGTGTTCGTAGGCGACGAAGGTCGTGAATTTACAGGACGGGGCATCGTCGTTATGGATCGCTGCAGCGCTCTGAATGTTCTGCCAGGCGTCGATTGAGCCTTGTCGACAGATCGCGCCGTCTTCGCCGCAGAGAGGGGCGGAGCGGAGACTATCTATGCGTCCCACGATATCCCGCGTGCCTTCGCCAACGCTCTTGGCGTTGAAGGGGCGGCGATACTGTGTGCAGAGCTCGGTGTTGTAGCTCGGGTATTTAGGGTCAGTGCAGAGCTGAACGCCGCCGATGCTATGCGCATGATCTGTGACCGCTGCGAAATCGAGGGGGCGGTCGATCGTGAGGCCCTGCGTGCCTTTACCGTTTTCGTCTAGAGGAGGCAGCATGCGTTCTTCGCCGCGCGCGAAGCGGTAGGCGTCGTCAGGTGTGAGGCGGGTGTTGAAGATGTAGGCATCCATCGAGTACGACGTGTGAATATGGAGGTCGCCCCAGTAGACGTTTTTCTCGGCGTTATAGTCGCGGCATTGCTCAGCGGCGCTCGTGCTGGGGGCGAGCGCGAGGCCCGCCGTGCAGGCGGCGGCGAGGGCCAAGAAGAAGGCCGTGACGATCCTGCGCGAGCCTCCTCTGCGGTCGGTGTCGACGGAGGGCTCGACGAGGAGAGTGAGTGGGCTTCTTAGAGTGGGACGCGTGGTGTATGCCATATAGAAACCCTAGGCAATTTCGGCAGCAGCGGCGATGCGACGGATGGTGCCCAGTGCCGCTGCGCGCTATTTGACAGAGATGCTTTTTTTTGAAGAAGTCCCTGTTGGGCAGGAAGTCGAGATCGGGCGCTACACGCCGTCGAGGGAGGAAATCATCTCTTTTGCGAAGCAATGGGACCCGCAGCCATTTCACATCGATGAGGCGGCGGCGAATGCGTCCTTGCTGGGCGGTTTGAGTGCGTCCTCATGCCATACGTACGCGATCTCGTCTCTGATTTACGCCAGGGGCAATCAGAAGCTTCACACTACGGCGATGATGGGGCTCGAGATGAAATTCCCTCATCCTGTGCGTCCGGACGAAGAACTCACTCTCATGGAGCATTTCCTCGATGCGCGACGTTCGAACTCGCGACCGGGGCAGGGGGTCGTCCAGAGTCGTTCAACGCTCTTGAATGAGCGAGGCGAGGCCGTGCTCCTGCGGACCGCGCATTACCTCGTGGCATGTCGGCCTTCCGAGTCGGGCGAGTCGCCTATTTAAGCGCGCAGGAGTCCCGTCATCGAGCGGGTGAGCGATTCGACGAAGGCTTTGCGGTCGGCGCGAGATGCCTTGGCCTTTTCCTCAAGGCGCGCACGGTCGGCAAGCGCGTGGAAGAGGAGAAGGATGGTGAAGCCTTCCCGATGCTTGTCGCGGAGGGGCTGGTGGGGCGTCGGCTGTTTCTCTGCGTCGCTCCCGCCTACGCCGCCTGAATCGCCCATGCCTCCTAAATCCCCGAACGCTCCGAGCTGTCGCCCTATGCGCTGGGAAAGTGTGCGTGTCGCGGGGCGCATCTCCGTGTGACTCAGTCCTTCGGCCTGGATACGGAGATAGGCACGGCCACTCGCGGAATCGAGTTTTTCGGCGAGCGGCACAATCAAGATTTCAAGCAAGGCGATGAGCTCGTCCGCTTGGTTCGTCTGCTTTCTCTGATCCGCTTGAGCGTGCTGGGCAAGAAGCTCTTCGCGTCGCTCGTCGAGCTGCTCGCGATGGCTCTCTACGATGGCTCCAAGCAGGCCTTTCTTGGAACCAAAATGATACTGGACTGCGGCCACGTTCCGCTGACCTGCGGCCCGAGCGATTTGTCGGAGCGTGACGCGATCGAAGCCTTCTTCTGCGAAGAGCTGCTCCGCCGTGTTCTGAATTTTTTCGCGCGTGCCGAGCGACATCATTCTAGATCCCCAAGCCTATTCGGCCGCGAGCGCCTCGTCAGTGATCCTAATTCGGTAGTTCAGCCATTCAATCTCATAGCTGTTTTGGAAGGTGGCCTTCGCTTCGGCGAGCAGACTCGAGAGAGCATCCTTTCGCACCAACAGAGACGGGCGATGCGCCGGATCGCCCGAGAGGGAGACCTCGAGAAGATGGATGGCCTTGAGGTTCTCGCCGAGGAGGCCGCCGATTGCGTGCTCGATGCTGAAGTCATTTTGGAACGTGAAGTAGAGATTCTTGTCGACGTAATGACTCGGGTGCTGCGGGATTGCGCCGAAGCGGTTCCGATGACGATGAACATCGAAGGCGTGGTCCATGCGGAACTTCAAATGAGGGACCCAGCCCTACGCACGCCTGCCAGATCGGGTCGTAGCTCGGATGGTCGTAGTCTTCGAAGGCCGCGTGCCCGAAGAACACGACGCCCTTGAGGCCCGCGTCCGCCGCCGCGCCAATGCCTTCCTCCTCCCTGCGCTTCGAGTCAGTGTTTTCCGTCGAAGCCGCCCGGGTGCAGTTCGTCCCAATCAATGGGATTTCCGTACTGTTCGGGTGGGCGCCCGGCCGTACAAACCAGGCCCATGGGGACCGATTGGGCGAGGTCCAAGATGGGGACACGGAACAGCGCACCGCCTCGACCTCCGCGATATGCAATCAGCCGAGAGAGCCTTTTGAAGGTGCTTTTTACGGGTCATGACGCTTGGGAGATGGGGGCGCGAAGATTGCTGGAAGCCCGATTTCTCATGCTAGCATTTTGAGTCCTAAGAGATGACGCAAAAAGAGGTCCCGCATCGCGGGACGTTGAAAGGGAGAATGGCCATGCCTGCTCGTTTTAATCATATGGAGCTCACTTTACCGATCGGTGAACTTGCTGCGAATCGGCAGGAGATCAGGGATTTCTACGCAGATCTCTTCGACTGGGATTCGCTCGATGTTCCGATCATGGGCCAGGACGGCTTGCTGCTGCGCACCGATCCCGAAACGAGCCAATTCATCCTCGTGACGGAGCAGAAAAAGCATATCCAGAGTCCGGGGTATGACCATCTTGGTCTGCTTATGGACACTCGGGATGAGGTCGACGTTTTGCTCGAGAAATCGAAGAAATGGCAGGCCCGTGATGCGCGCGTACAGATCAAAGAATACGAAGATCTGGTGACCGGCGATCATACGACCCATGCGTTTTACGTGAAGCATCTGCTGCCGATTTGGTTCGACGTGCAATCTCAGGAATGGGCGAACGGAACCGAGCCCGAGCGCAATTGGGCGTTCGGTTAGGTCAATCGTCGGGAGCATGCGCTCCTTAAATTGGCCTTCAGTTGGTCTCAATTTGGTGGTAAGTCATAACGCCCGCGTGGCCGGGCGAAGCCAGTAGCAAGGGAGAAGAGCATGTTGGACGTACTGATTCAGGGTGGCACGGTTGTGGACGGAACAGGCGAGGCGCCGCGCCAGGCAGATGTCGGTCTTCGCGATGGCCGGATTGTCGCGATCGGCAAGATCGACGAAGAGGCGCGCGAGACGATCGACGCGAAGGGTAAGATCGTGAGTCCGGGCTTCGTCGACGTGCATACTCATTACGATGCTCAGGCTTTTTGGGACGGCACGCTTAGTCCCTCTCCCTATCACGGTGTCACGACGGTGATCGGTGGGAATTGCGGTTTTAGTATCGCGCCGCTCGTGCCGGAAGCGGGCGAGTACTTGATGAAGATGCTGTCGCGCGTGGAGGGCATGCCGCTTGAGAGTCTCGAGGAGGGCGTGCCCTGGAATTGGCAGTCCTTCGGCGAATACCTGGACCTTCTCGAGGGCAAGCTCTCTGTGAACGCGGGTTTCATGGTCGGCCATTCCGCCATTCGTCGGACCGTGATGGGCGAACGTGCGGTCGGTTCCGAGGCCACGGAAGAAGAACTCGCGGAGATGGTGACCCTCCTTCGGAAATCGCTTGAAGAAGGCGGAATGGGCTTCTCCTCGACGATTTCGAGCACGCATAATGATTTTGACGGAAATCCTGTGCCCTCGCGGCATGCTTCGCGCGAAGAGATCATGACGCTCTCGCGGCAGGTACGCGATTTTGAGGGGACTTCGGTTGAATTCTTGCCCGGCGTGGGATGGGGCGAAGAAGCCGCCAATTACATGGCCGACATTTCGCTGGCTGCGAATCGGCCGGTCAATTGGAATGTGCTCGTTCCGAACTCCCAGAATATAGCCCACGCAGAACAACAGCTCGCTGCGACAGATATCGCCCGAAAGCGCGGAGCGGAAGTCATCGCACTCACCGTCCCGCAGCCGATGACGATCCGAATCAATTTTCACTCGGGCTTCATTTTCGATTCGCTGCATAACTGGGCACCGCTGTTCCGAATGCCGATTGCGGAACGCATCGCGTTTCTGAAGGACCCCGCAAACCGCGCACAACTCGACAAGGACGCGCATAACGAAGCTTCGCCTATGCATATGCTGGCGAACTGGGAAATGTTCACCATCGACCAGGTTCAGGCCGAAAGCCTGAAGGCGTACCGCGGTCGGCGGATCGGGGAGCTGGCGAAGGAGCTTGGTAAGACGCCTTTCGACACGATTGTCGATATCGCGCTCGAAGACAATTTGCAGACCTATTTCATGCCGCCGACGATGGGTGAGGATGATGAGACCTGGCGCATGCGCGCCGACCTTTGGCGCGATGACCGCACCGTGATCGGTGCATCGGATGCGGGCGCTCATCTCGACATGATCGACACCTTCGCCTTTTCGACCCAAGTGCTGGGCGAGGGTGTGCGCAAGCGCAAGTTGATCACCGTCGAAGAGGCCGTGCATCAGCTGACCGAGGTACCAGCGCGGCTCTACGGGCTCCGTGAGCGCGGGGTCCTCAAGGAAGGCTGGCATGCCGACGTCGTCGTCTTCGATCTGAACGAAGTCGGCCTCTGTGCGACCTATACGAAATTCGACCTGCCGGCTGGCGCGGGCCGTCTCTACGCCGACGCGGAGGGGATTGAGCACGTCTTCGCAAATGGTGTGGAGATTGTGCGCGAAGGTACGGACACGGGCGCTCGGCCGGGTACAATTCTGCGCAGCGGTAAGCACACCCGAACCGTCGAGGTTCCGGGCGGCCGCGAGGCGTAGCCGGACAACCCCTCCCGCGCGCGCCAGGGAAGGCCGAGATGGGACTCAGGAGTTGGATCAGGCCGCGGTTTCAGGACATGGCTATGCGGCAGATGAATCCAATGCGTGCCGAGACGGTGCTGCAGGCGGAAGGCGAGGTCCTCGAGATCGGATTCGGCACAGGACTCAACCTCGAGTACTACGGTCCTGCGGTGAAGACCCTGGTGGCGCTTGACCCAATGGACGTGACGGACGTGAGCTCAGTCCGTCGTCGGATAGAACGGGTATCGTTTCCGATCGAACGCAAGGCGCTTCGCGCGGACGGTGGGCTGCCTTTTGATGCCGGACGATTCGACACGGTACTGACGACCTGGACCTTATGTTCGATTCCCGAGGTGGCGAAGGCGCTTCAGGAAATGCGTCGGGTTCTAAAGCCGAACGGGCACTATGTTTTCATCGAACATGGTCGCGCGGAATCCGAATCTACGGCGCGCTGGCAGGACAGGATCAATCCGCTTTGGAATCGGGCCTGCGACGGCTGCAATATCAATCGAAAGATCGACCAGCTCGTAGAAGAGGGTGGGTTCGAGCTCCAGTCCCTCGACCGATTTCGGGCAAAAGGGCCCGGCATCGTGGCCCAAATGTACCGAGGGGTGGCGCAGCGCATCGTCTAGCCAGCCGCTAGTGTTCAGCTCCGTTTCGCCCGTATCCAACAAGGCCCGCGCCTTCCCATTTTTCGGGGAGCGCCCGCGAAGTGCCTTACAAACGACACAAGGACTCGCGATGAACGACGAGAAAAAGCAAGCCCTCGAGGCCGAAATCCGCTCCTACGTGGGCAAGCCGATTGGACCCCAAGTCACAGGTCGTGACCCGATCAACGAGCCCATGATCCGGCAATGGTGTGACGCGATGGGCGAAAACCATCCCGCCTATCTGGACGCCGATGCGGCCAAGCAGACCGTGCACGGCGAGATTGTCGCGCCGCCGACGATGCTCCAGGCGTGGGTTATGGAAGGCTGGGAGATGCACGAGGGCTATGACGAGCCCAAGAACGAACAGCATCGCCTGCATAAGCTTCTCGCCGACAATGGCTACACCGGCGTGCTCGGCACGAACACGGAAGAAAACTACGCGCGTTACCTGAAACTGGGTGAAACCGTGAAGGCGCTCACGACGATTGAAGAGATCTCGGAAGAAAAAGCGACCGGCGCGGGCATCGGGTACTTCATCACGACGAAGACCCTATTCGAAAACCAGGACGGCGAAGACCTCGGTTGGATGACGTTCCGCGTGCTCCGCTTCAAGCCGGCGAATCAGCCGGCGAGCGTTCCGGCCGCTGGCGAAGACGCGGCCGTGGCGGCCAAGCCCTCGCGCATCAAGCCGCCGATGGGGCTCGATAATGGTTGGTGGTGGGAGAAGGTCGCGGCGGAGGACATCCTTCCGATTCAACGCTGCATGGGCTGCCAGAAGTTGCGCCATCCGCCTCGGCCGATGTGTGATGTCTGTGGTGAGCAGGGTTTCGATGCGATCGCAGCAAGCGGCAAAGCCACTTTGCTGACCTACACCGTGATTCATTACCCGCAGTTCCCCGGTTACGAGTACCCGATCATTTCGATCATCGTCGATCTGGAAGAGGGTGAGCGCATGGCTTCAACCCTCGTCGAGTGCAAGCCCGAAGATGTGAAAATGGGCATGGCGCTCGAACTCGTGATTCAAGAAGACGAGGACGGATTCAAGATTCCGTTCTTCAAGCCGGCTTCGTAAGCTCTTTAGGGCTCCTGAGGTTTCGTAGATTTCGTACGCTTCGTAAGAAGGACAACATGCAAGACACACTCTCGATTAGTGCTCTCGAAGTCGGCCAGGAATTGCCGCCGCTTGATCTCGACGTGACGACGACGATCGTGGCGGGCGGCGCGATGGCTTCGCGCGACTATACGCCTGTTCATCACGACAAATCCGCTGCCATCGCACAGGGCCTGCCGGATATGTTCATGAATATCTTGACGACGCAGGGGATCTGCAGCCGCTATGTGACGGACTGGGCTGGGCCGAATGCGGTCGTGACCCGGGTGCGCACGAAGCTCGGTGGACCGAATATGCCGGGCGATGTTTTGAAGCTGCGCGGCAAGGTTGTTTCGACGGAAGGCGACCTGGCGGATCTCGAAATCTCCGGGAACAACGCCTGGGGCAATCACGTTACGGCCTCGTTTACGCTACGGCTGCCCTAGCGCTGCGGCTGCCTTAACGATGCTTGCGATACCAATCTTAAACTCGGGCGCGCTAGCGCTCTGCGACTCGAACGAAAGAACCCAATATGCCGACGACACTCCATAACGAAGCGGCGATCGCTGGAATCGGTCAGACGAAGTACTCAAAGAACTCGGGCGTCTCCGAATTGCAGCTCGCGACGGAAGCCGTCCGCGCCGCGATCGACGACGCGGGCATCTCGCCGTCCGAGGTCGACGGGCTCGTCACCTACACGATGGATTCCAGCGACGAAGTGGAAGTCGCCCGGACCGTCGGCATCGGCGACATGACCTTCTGGAGCAAGGTGAACTACGGCGGTGGTGCTGCCGTCGGACTCATAGCGCATGCCGCCATGGCCGTTGCGACAGGGCAGGCAAAGAACGTCGTCGTGTACCGCGCGCTCAATGGTCGCTCCGGTCAGCGCATGGGGCAGGGCGTTTCCGGACAGATCATCTCCAGCGATCTGATCCATTGGTCCTGGTACATGCCTTTTGGTCTGCTCACGCCCGCTTCTTGGATCGCGCTTCAGGCCAAGCTCTACATGGAAAAATACGGCGCGACCTCCGAGCATCTCGGGCATATCGCCGTGACCCAGCGCATGCATGCCCAGAATAATCCGAATGCGGCGATGCAGGGCAAGCCCATGACGATGGACGACTACATGAATTCCCGCATGATCTGCGAGCCGCTGCGCTTGTTTGATTGCTGTCAGGAAGATGATGGAGGCTGTGCGCTTCTGATCACGACGCCGGAGCGGGCGAAAGATATGAAGCAGAAGCCGGCGGTGATCCGCGCGGTGACGCAGGCTTCTTTCGAGGGGCAGGAGCAGATGACGAGCTTCTACCGACCCGATCTCGCTGCTTTGCCGGAGATGGAGCTGGCGGCGAAGATCATCTACGAGATGAGCGGTCTGGGTCCGAAGGACATCGACGCGGCCTGTCTCTATGACGCGTTTACGCCCGAGATCCTGATGCAGCTGGAGGCCTTTGGATTCTGCGGCCGAGGCGAAGCGAAGGATTTTGTGACGGATAAGTCGCTGACGATCGGCGGCGCTCTCCCGAATAACACCCACGGCGGACTTCTCTCGGAAGCCTACCTGCATGGCGTGAATAATATTGCCGAAGGCGTGCGGCTGATTCGTGGCACTTCCTGCAATCAGCCCGAGGGCGTCGAGCACTCGCTCGTGACTAGCGGCGTGGGCGTTCCGACAGGCGCAGTGATCTTCGGTCAGGCATAGGGTTAGCTGCGCGTCTTGATGGCCTGTGATTCCAGCGGACCGTCTAGAGCGATTTTGGCATCGACACTGCGCACGCTTCGGCCAAGTTCTTCGAGAATCGGTGTGCATAAGGTGATCCGACCTGTGAGCTTCGGATCATGGGTCGTGCAAAGAGCGAGCGCCGCTTCGGCCATGGCTTCCCGGGATTCCGCTTCGGCGAGTGCCTCGTCGGGGACTATGCCCAGAGCTTCCGTTCCCTCGGTCGGCACCGCGCCAACCGGCGCCATCGAATTCACCCAGATCCCGTCCTCCGAGAACGCTGCGGCCACGCCCGTGGTCAGACGTTCGAGTGCGGCCTTCGTCGAGCCGTATAGCATCGAGACGGCGTCGAAGTCGGAGTAGGCCTGCGTCGGGTGTGTTGAAGTGGCCGACGAGATGTTCAAGATCCAGCCTTC
>JBDNFB010000058.1:0-60389 GCA_041690055.1 Myxococcota bacterium
CGGCTCGAGACATTATCCAGCTATCGGGCGGATTCGGATTCCCCGCAATCGCTTTTTCGAGGGCCGCTAGAGCCTCCTTGAATTGTTCGTTTTGGACATAGAAGTCGACCAGCGCAGACCAAGCTGCGGGCTGTTCTTCCGTGGCAGCGAGCAGGAGCGCTTCGGCTTCGTTCCGACCTCCGGTTCTTCGCAGGCGCTTGGCATAGGCCACACGGGCCATGAGGTTCGTCTCTTCCGTCTCGAATCGTCTGCGAAAGATGTCGGTCGCGCGCTTGTACATTCCGCGATCGTCGTAGAACTTGATTGCAGAATCCACGAGAAGGCGGTTCCTAAGCCCCTGGTCCGCTAAGCATTCCTCAAATCGCGACTCCGCGAGATCCGCGTCGCCGTCCTCTAAGGCGAAGGTCGCCGTCGCCCCGCAAAGCGCGGCCGCGCGCGCGGGGTTCGATTCAATTTCAGCGACCGCTTGCTTATGCAGCTCCTCGAGCAGGACTTTCGCTTCTTCGATCTTGCCCATGCCGAAGAGTGCGTAAAGTCGCACGAGCTCGACCGTATCGTCCTCGATCCCTCGCGCGATCGCGGCATCGAGGTCCGTGATCGTCTCCTCTTCCATTTTTTCTGCGAGGTGCGCGCGAGCCCGAAGCATATACGCAAAGGGATTTTCCGGATCGATCTCGATGACCTGTGTGGCCGTGTTGATCGCATCGGCGCCGCTGCCGCCGGCCAGCTGCGCGCGAACCAGCATCAAGCCTGCTGCAACCGCCTGGTCCGGATCTTTCATCGCCTGGACGAGAGGCCAGACCGCGAGGCTGGGCTGCCCCGCGGCAATGAGCGCTTCGCCGTAGATTCGCTGGGTTTCGGGATCGCCGGGATTCCGCTCGACTATCTCGCGCATGGTCGCGAGGCCCTCTTCATGGCGACCCTCGGCGAAAGAGCGCTGGGCCTGCTCGAGGAGGGCGGAGTCGGGTGCTTCGGTCTCCTGGCAGCCCGTCACAGAAACACACAGCATCATTAGGCACGCGGTGAGCCGCGCGGCCCGGCGGACGATCGTCACTCGATTCTCCTGATATTAGGGTACTGAAGAGGGGGCCCTCGAAGATAGTGAGGGCTTCTCTCAGCGGTCAAACCCGAAGTTGCTTCGGTCCAAAGTTGTCTGGACAAACGACGCGTTGTGTTGATAGCATGGACGATAGTCATTTTTTGATCGTGGACTCGAAGAGCGCAGGGCAAGCGGCGAGATCGCCGCAGCATTGGTCTGTCGCGATCCCTAATGCCCGCGAAACCCGATCGGCGGAACCCGAGTCTTGCAGCCTCGCAGTTATTTATTTCGATTTTTGGGCAAAGCCCGACCGAACCTCGTCGTGACGCTGGCCGCCACGATCATTTGTTTGCTGGCGATCGTCGCTCCCGGCGCGGGTCTCGCGCAGAGAGGTGAGCGGGAGGATCCCTGGGCCGGCGTCGAGCAGATGATCGTCACGGGGGCGGGCGGTGTGTCAGCCCTGCTCGAGGCGCCGACCTCAGTCGTCGCCTTCGACGGGGACGACTTGGCGAAGATGGGCGCGCAGAACGTCGGCGATATTGCCGACTTCACGCCTAACCTCGAAATCAACTCCCCCTTCGCCGCATCTAACCCCCAGCTCTTTATCCGCGGTGTCGGCCTTCAGGACAGCAACTCGAACGCCGCAAGCGCCGTGGCGGTCTTCGTGGACGGGGTCTATATGGCCTCTCCCGCCGGCCAGCTCTCCCAGCTCTTCGACGTGGAGAGACTGGAAGTTCTACGCGGCCCCCAAGGCGCGCTCTACGGACGTAACGCATCGGCCGGAGCGATTGTCATTCGGTCGACCAAACCCGTACACGAGAACGCGGCGGGGCTGAATTTCACCTACGGGCGCTTCGACCAGGTCGACGTGGATGGATTTCTCAATGTGCCCGTCATACAGGATGTGGTCTCCACCCGGATCGCGTTCAAGTACGCCCGCCGGGACTTCCTCGGCGAGAACCGGTGCAACAAGTTCTACGATGTGGACGACCTGCTGGGCGGTAATCCACAGGCGCGCGCCGGCACGAAGTGCAACTACGCCCTCACCCAGATTCCGCCCCTCAATGGCCGCAACGACCCGATTCCGCGCCCGCCAGCCGGCGTGAATAACCGCCATAACTGGGCCTTGCGCAATCTCTGGCTGATCGAGCCGACGGACAACCTCTCGATTCTCCTGAACGTGCACGGAACCCAGAACCTGGGCCGGGCGCCCTCGTTTCAGCTTCGGGGGACCTCACCCGTCCTGAACGGGAGTAACCAGATCCCAGGCATCTTCACCGACGAGAACAATTATCTGGACCCCGACACCTGTACTCGAACCAATCGAAGGGGCGCGTGTATCAGGGCTGGGCTCAACCCGGGCGACGGGAATCCCTACGACGGCGACTACAGCCGCGTGGGCGACGAGCGCCTCACGGCGGTCGGAGCGAATATCAACCTGACCTGGACGGAGGGCCCCTGGCGACTTGAGACCGTAGCCGGCTGGGAATCCAACGACCGGGAAGCCATAATCGATATTGACGCTTCTCCTTTTGTCGCGGCCGAGAGCTTCTTCGAGGACACGGCTCAGGAGTATTTCTTCGATACGCGCCTGATCTGGAACGAGGAGAGCGGTCTTGAACTTTTGGTTGGGGCCACGGCGCTCTATGATCGGCTCGGTGCCTCGAACCGGATTTTCGTCGCTTCAAACAATTTCCTCTCGCAAAATATTACGCAGAAGACCTGGCATGCGGCGCTCTTTGGTCATCTGGAGTGGGAAATCACCGAAGACGTCATTTTCCAGGGCGGGATCCGCCTGAATTACGAGCGCAAGGGATTCGAACTGACGTCGGGGATCCGGCGCCTCCAGGACAATGCCGAGACCCCGGCCACTACGCCCAATGAAAATGCTCGCGCCCTCACCGAGGAGTGGCACCCTTCGGGCGAGATTGTCCTCCGCTACGAGCCAACCGCGGACCTCAAATTTTACGCGCGCTTTTCCCGCGGCTATAAGGGGCGCCATTTTAACGGGACGGCGATCTTTCCGGGGCAGTCGATCGATGCGGTTAAGCCCGAGTTCGTGAACTCCCTTGAGCTGGGCTGGAGCGCGTCCTTATTCGATGGAGTGGTGGCGTGGAACGGGGCTGGCTTCTTCTATGACTACGAGAATCAGCAAGTCTTCCAAATTCAGGACAGCGAGGGAACGGCCTTTGCGGTCAGCACGCTGATCAACGCCGAAGACTCGCGCCTGATCGGCGGAGAGACCGATATCACGATTCGCTGGGAAGGGTTTGAGATCGCCCAGTCGATCGGGATCACCTACAGCGAGTTCAGCGATTTCCGAGACATCCAGGAAGAGAAGAGCGTTTCGGCTTCTGGCGGTGTTCGCACGGTCTTTCGCGTGGATGACTTCTCGGGCAACCAGCTCGTCAATTCGCCGGAACTCAGCTACGTCAGCTACGCGCAATATGCATGGGAGGTGCAGAACGTGGGGGTGGTGACCCCGCGATTCGATTGGCGCTACAAGTCTCGGGTTTTCTACACGCCGGAGAACGATTCGCGCATCGGCGCCGATCCGCGGTGGATCCTGGATGCGCGGCTGACCCTCGCCAGTCTGGATGGCCTGCTCACTATCTCCGGATGGGTTCGCAATCTGACGAACGAGATCTACCCCGTGACCGCTTTCGACCGTAAGGACGGAAATGGCGCGATCGTCTGGGTCATGTCCGACCCGAGAACCTATGGCGCCTCGGCCTCCATCCGCTTCTGACATCAGGAATCGCAGCCACATGACCTTAACGTTTCACCGCTTTCGATCGATCGCTGCTCGCCGGGTGGAAACCGTTCGGGGCTTCATTCTGGGCGCGCTCCTCGCCGCATTATTCACCCTCGCTACCGCATATCCGGTCTTCGCCGAGTCGGAATCCGACGGAGAAGAGGCGCCTCGGAATAGGCTTCACGGATTCTCGCCCTATCTGTCGACGGGACCGTTTACGACCATCCAGAGAGTGAGAGCGAGCATCAGTACCGATTTCGGCATCAATAAACGCTCGGCCAATACGCTCACGAACCTGGGCTGGATGATCGAAGCGGGCGTGCAATCGCCGAGATTCGAGGACCTGCCGGGTAAACCTCGATTCGGCGTCGCGGCGGGGATCCTGCTTCCGTTGAACGCGTCCAGCACGATCGGGAGCTCGGTCGAGATCATCCAGGGGCAATTCAACGACAAGACGAAGGAAGAGACGAAGCTCGCCGTCGATTACAAGAACTCCTACCGGGTGGGATTCGGGGTGGAGCTCCTGTTCGATTCGCTGCCCGTCGATCTGAGGTTCACCCCGGGTCTCGACTATCTTTATCTCGACTCTCGCTATAATGCAGAGGCCCAGTCCGACCGGACCTTCGTCTCCGACGCCCCCGCGATCGTGCGAGGCGCAAGGTCGAAGGTGAACCTCGTGCAGCATTTCGTCGGCCCCTCGCTTCGAATCGCGACAGAGCCCGTTGAGGCATTCGGACTCAAGGCGGATCTCTTCATCCAGGGGAGCCTGCTCTTCGATGTCGCCGGCACCCGGCGCTTCCGTACCACGCGGAATGCTGAGAATCGGCGTGCGTCGTTCAATTGGGAAGCCAGCTCGACCGCTGGCATTTTCACAGCGGGCTTCCGGATCCTTCTGCCCTAAGGCCTTTGTTCGTCGGTGCCTCGCCTTAGCGCTTGTTGTCCTGCTCGGCCTCTGAGCGTCCCGTCGACTGCATTTCGGGGGCTTAGGGGGCAATTAGGCGGCCTCGGTGCCCTAATGCCCGCTCCCTGCGGGTGTCCGATTTCTTGCAAGCGCTCCCGGATTTTGCTTGAGTTGGCTTCCGTTCGCATAGTAAGATGCAAACGAATAGAACTCGAAGTCATAGGCTTCGGCCCTCAGGGACTCGCCCTTTCGGAGAGTGACTAGAATGAATGGAATAAATAGAATGATTCGCAACTCGCATTTCTCGGTGCTTCTGCTCATCGCACCCATGGCCTTGATATTCAGTGCCTTCGCGGCCAGCGCTCAGACGCCTGTCGCGATCCAGCAACAATTCTTCGCCAGTCACGGCGATGGTTCGTCCGGCCCCGACTCCTTCCCGTGTTGTAATCAGCCCGTGACTTCTATGACGACGGGCGGCGGGACCATCACGCTCGTTCAACCGGGCACCTACGACACGCGGACGACCAAGGGCGGCCTCTATCAGGCTGAGTTCCGTGAGAAGAAGCAGTACGGCACGGCGGTCGTCCAGCCGGGCGGAACCGTGACGGTACCCAGCGGCATCTTCCAGACCAATGTGACGCTGATGCTCATCAATCCGGGTGGCAACCTGGCCGCGCTGACAACCAACCTCGACCGGACAGTCGGCGAACACGTGTTTGCGCCCGGCGGTGGCGTCGCGGCCAACCATATCGGTCCCGGCGGCCCTAGCACGATCACAGCTGCTGCACCGCTCAACTACTTCGAGTACGACGCCTTCGCCAATCGGGCGACCGTGACACCCACCTTCCGCACCGCTAGCACGTGGGCCGGACCGAATGCGAATCAGGCGGGAAAGATTCGCGTTACGCCGGGCGTCGAGCAGTTCGGCGACACGCGGAATATTATTTGGACGCAGCTGTCGACCGGCTTCAACATCGTGTCTGCGAGCACGTTCGCCGACTTCCTCTTCCCCGTCCTCCACGGACCGGGTGTCGGCTTTGACGCGCGAATCGACTACAACTGGACGCCGACCAGCGGCACGTTCCCCCAGAATACGTTCATGGCCAATGATGTTGCGTTCCGCGAGACCGGCGAGGGCGGCTTCGTGCTCCGAACGGCGCCCACGGCTTCCGCCATGACGATCTTCTCGGGTCCGGGAACCGGCTGGTTCACGCACCTCGGCTTCACGACGGGAACGGTCCAGGTTCTGGCGAACACGATTGGTACGCCGACTAACGACTTCTCGACCCGAACCGAAGTTGGCTTCAACAACCTGAACACGACCTCGATGGGTCAGATCACGGGTCAGCTTCAGCTCGTTTCGGGCGGGCTGCTCCAGAGCCGCACGCTGGGTGGCGAGCAGTCAAATCTCGCACACACGACGAATACGCTGATCAAGTTTGCACCGGAGCCGGGCTCAGCGGCCCTGCTCGGTGCCGGCGCGCTCGGACTGATGGGTCTGATGATTCGCGATCGCCGTTCCGGTCGAGTCTAATCGGCTGAACCGAGCCACCTGAGGATTTAGGTGGGATCGCAAAGAGAATAAGAAACGCCCCGCTGAATCGGAAGATTCAGCGGGGCGTTTCGTTTTGAGGGGCCCCGGTTGCCTCGTGGTGCGTCGCGTCTTTCGACCCCAGCAGCCGACACGGATAGTTAGGGGCGCGTGAGGCGCGCGATCTCAGCGCTTCCGTCCGGTGGCACGTGCGATCAACAGCACGGCAAGGCCGCCCAGGAGCGCGCCGATCGGGGCTAGGACGACGGCCAGACCCGGATCGCCGCCGTAGACGAAGACTCCGCCCAGGAAGAAACCCAAGGGCAAGAGCACAGCACAGCCGTAAAGGCATCGTGAAGCGAGCGAGAGAGACGGCGATAGAGACGGCGAAAGGGACAGGGGATCGTCGCCGCGCCGCGATCGCGATTCCGCGTCCTCGCCTGAATTCGTGCCCGCAAGCGATGGCAGCGAGAGGGCGAAGGCGATGTGCACGAGGGCGATCAGCGTTCCATGGGCGTGTGCCAGCCTCCACATCAGCCGTCGCGTCTCGTTGGACGTATCGAGGTAGTAGCCGATCTTGAACGCGTGGAGTGCCTCCAAGACGACCCCAAGCGCGAGGAATAGGAAGAGGGCCCACCAGCCAAACGCGAGATGAGCGTCCGCTCCTGCCACCGCCCCCGCCGCAACGCGGTCAGGGGATCGTGAATCAGGATCAGAAATCGGTTCGGTCATTCACGTAGGTCCATTTCAGTGTCATCCCGACTCGCTGCGAGGCGATCGAAAGCGGTTTGGTCGATGTTTCCGTCCGCGTCGATGAGCAGCGCTGCGGCCTGCGCCTCTTTCGTCGCCTCTATCGGCGTTTGAGGACGGGGCTCCCAGGTCGCCATGACGCGGGAGCGCAGAGATCGGCGCTGCGCGCGGGGGGCGAGAAAATCATACGCCGAAACCGCCGCATGTTCGCCACGCGAAGAATGATCGAGTGAATGCTCGGCGATCGACCGGACGGCAGAATAAGGATCATCGAGCAGATGGCCGAGGAAGAAGCGGTCCCACCCATCCTGCGAAACCCATGCAGCACGCGCGTCCGGCCAGCCGAAGTGCCAGGCCGTGAGGGCGCGCTGATGCGCGTTTCCGACCAAGAGCCAGCGGACGCCGTTCGCAACCCGCTCTTCATCGTCTGACAATTTCGGCCTCGGCTGGCCGTACCAACTCGTCAATTGGTCCGCCGCCCAGCCGAGAGGACGGTCCAGGTGGCAAAGGCTACATGCATTCGGACGACCCGTCGCGAGCTCGGTTTCGACCGAGGGCCGATCGATCCAGTGGCTCCGGATCGACTTCATGAGTCCGTAGACGGTATGGGGCATATGGCAGTTATTGCATCGACTCCCGCTCGACTCGATGGGGTGATGCGTATGCGCCTCGAGATTGGCGGCGAGTGACGGGTGACACTCAAGGCACGCTGCGTCTCCTGTTCCTGCCGCGCTCGCGCGGAGTTGATCGTTAGGCTCTGCATCGTGCATTGAATGGCAGGTCAGACACGAGAGATCTCCTCCCTGAAAGCAGGCGGATTCGATCATGCCGTTATGCTCGCGGCCGGAGACCCGAATCATCCCATCGGACCAGAAGCGGTCGGCGAGATAACTCTCGTCCTTGTCCAGCATCTTGCGGAAGAACTGCTGCATCGCCCGCCAATCCCCGTCGTCCGCGCGGGGCTGACCCTCCAAGGCCTGAACGGGGGTTGCCAGCGCCTGATGCCGAGCCCGCTCGCTGATCCTCATGACGATCCGCGTCTCAGCCAGTTCGCCCCCCGGTCGGAAGCGCTTGCCCTGCGCGAGCACGTTTGCCTTGATGATGTTCATGCCGTGGCAATGGCCGCAGACTTCGGAAGAGGCCTGCGCGTCGAGCCGAGCCGGGTTGACCAGGGTCGAGTCCGGCTCGTCCGATCGCCACTGCAGGTAGCGCTTCAGCGGATCTGAATGGGCGCGGAGATGTTCTTCGGCGGGACCATGGCAACCTTCGCAGGCAATGCCGAGCTCAGCGACCTCGGGCATCCACTCGCGCTCCGGCCCTCGCGTCTTCTCTCCGGCGACTGCGTGGCACTCGATGCAGGCGTCGTGCCAGACATCGAAGGTCCTCGCGCCTTCGGGCGGTCGAATGAACCCATCTTCACGCGGAATCCAACGCTGCTCTTCGACGAGCCAAAGCCAGGGGAAGTTGAAGAGTCGCCCATCCCGCTCACTCGCCACCCAATAGGTTTGCATATGATGCGATCCGGTCGTGAGAACGATTCGCTTCCAGATTCGAGGAGGGCGGGGGACTTGTTCTGGGCGTCGACCGCTGTCGAGCAGGTCGCGCTCCCAGTCGGGATCGGCCATCTCGACCCAGTATTCGTCACCTCGCTGCTCCAGAATGTACTGGCGTCCTCGCGCCCTGAGCACTTGTCCGTCGAAACGCCCAAGCACCGCAGCGGGTCCAGCGGCCTGAGTCATCGTGCGATGATAAGTTCGATGCCAAGACGCAAACTGTCCAGGATGACAGGCTTGGCATCGATCCGAGGACACGTATTCCTTTGAACTCGGATCGGGTGAAGCGAGCCGACGGGTTGGGATCTCGCCCGCAAGCGAATCCATCGAAGTGATTCGACGATCGGCATCGGCCCAGCCCAGCCAAGTAAACGATCCACCGACAACCAGGACTAAGGTCGCGAGAGCCCTTCGCATCTGCGTAGCGCTGAGCGACACCGGGCCGATTCGAATCCTGAGCGGCCGCTCACCCCGATCCCGAATGGCCAGGATCGCCGCGCAGCCAAGCAAACCGACTGCGATGAGCAATAGCTGCAAAGGGAGTCCGTGGCCGGACATAAACCGCTCCTGCCTGCGCCTTTAGAGCGCAGAAGTACACGGATAGTAGGTCTACTGAAGCGCGCTCGCCGCCCGCATACGTCTGGAATAGCACGGACGGGATGCCGTCCGTGGCGTTGCTGCTTCAGACGATGGGCGTAGACGTCCTCGGCTGGAGACGGACCGACACCCATTCCCTCTCGCTGGACGGAACCCGGATCTCGGGGATCAGGATCAGTCCGGACGGTGAGGAGAGACTCTTCTCGGCGGTGATCCCCGAACCGCCGACCGCCGCACTGCTGGCTTTGGGACTGCTTGCTTTGTCTGGCGCCAAGCGAAGACAAGACGCGGAGATCTGACGCAGCGCCGATTGGCGCCCATATTTTCTTGTTTTTGAACAGTTTTTCGACGCTTGGGAGGCTCGGGCGCCTGGAACTCGGGACTTTCACTCCGACCCACCCCAAGGTCTAGGCGAGGGGCCGCGAACCCGCTAGGATTCGGCTCCCTATAAAAAGGGTCGAAGGCGGATCTGGTTCCAGAGCCCGTCTTCCTTGGGCGCCCGTAGCTCAGATGGATAGAGCACTAGCTTGCGGAGCTGGGGGTCGCACGTTCGAGTCGTGCCGGGCGCACCATTTTTCATCCGCCTCTTGATGAGGCCCTCCGACCCATCCCTTCTAGGGTTTCTGGGATTGACCGACGTCGTCAGCGAACTTCGATGGAAGCTTCGGGCGCCGGACACACCATCGTCTCGTGAGTGTCGCTGATCTCCACTGTTCGGAAGCCCAAGCGACGGTAGAGCTCCCGAGCCGGACTTGTCGGAAAGACTTGTAGCTTCGCCTCCCGACCGGATGCGTGGGCCGTCTCGACAAGTTCTTTCACGAGCGTGCTTCCGATTCCAAGGCGCTGATGACTGGGCAAGAGCTGAAGTCGTATCAGCTCGACGGAATCGGACTTTGACTGAACGCACTGGCCGCCAACGGCAATTCCGTCGCACTCGATGATTTGCTGCTCAGCGATACGGGTATTCTCTTCGAATAGCGCTCGTTGAAAACGTTCGTCCCAGGGGCCGAACTGCATTTCTACATTCGGTCGCATCGCCTCGCACTGAAGGCGCCAGAGAAACTCGAAGTCTTCCGAAGTTGCCGGGCGTAGCTGAATTGAGGTTGCTTTCATTATCTATATCCGCCGGGCGACGAAGAGGGTCGATTGATACGAGACGTCCACTTCGCCTCCTAATGAGGCGATGATTTCCGAGAGCTCGGCAAATAGATTATTCCGAGACGACTCGGCCAGAAGCGCGTGATCGGAATGCGTCTCCAGAAGCCCAAGATAGTCTGAGCGGGAGTAGCGACGCGTCCACGGATAGCTCCGGATTCTCGCCTCCTCAAAGAGTTTGGAATCCTCGATGAGTTTGCCGAGGGGACCATTAGGCAGGTACCAAGTCGTCGGGGAAGCACCTTCCAGTTCAGGTGCATGTTTTGAATAGACGCGGCCGAACTCCGTTTGTATCTCAGGCGGCACGCCGAGGATCACGTTTCCAAAAATCGCGAGGGTTCCCTTGGCGACAAGCGCGTTGGCCGCGCGCTCGAAACGCGTGGAGGGATCCAGCCAGTGAAAGGCCTGAGCCGAGTAGACAAGATGGTATCTGCCTGAATCAATCGTCGATTCTTCGAAAGTAGACTCGACGATTTCGCAGTGGTTCAGTCCTTCGAGTCGGCGCCGCGCGATCTGCGCAAGCTTGGCGCCCGGCTCCACGCCGAGGAAGGCTGAGACTCGCCTTGCTACCGGCAGCGACGCGATTCCCGATCCTGATCCAATCTCGAGAACGCACGCGCGAGTCGAGAGCCCTGCGAGAGTGAAGAGCTCATCGTAAAGCGCGTCAGGATAGCCAGGTCGGTACTTATCGTATTCGTCGGCCGAGGATTCGAAGGAAAGCGCCTGGCTTGAGTGCATCGAGATTTCTCCCTGCAGTCCGTCGTGAAGCGGAGACTCCCGTAACATACCTGACCCGCCAAAAGGGCTTGTTCGAGAGGACGCCGCTCGTGGCCAGGCAGCAGAATCAACCTATACAAGATAGCGCGTCCGATCCGACGACTTCGAGCGTTTCCTTCCACGAAGAGGTCGTCCATCCACAAGCCGGGCTTGGCTGCGAACGTGGAAAAGGCTGGGTAAGAAGCCACAAAACTAACATTCCCAGCGCCGGAATCAGCAACAAGGAACTCGCAGGGAGGAGCATCGCGAAATGCGGCCGCCCCAAATTTTGACTGAGATGCGATCAGTGCCTCCGCTGCGCCATCGACCTCAGCCTTTAACTGAAGAAGTCGGAATAGTTCAGGCAGAGCTAAACCCCGTCGCCCCCTGCCTACTCAAAGCTCATGTGTGGGTTCCACGCGACCTCCCAGAGGAAGCCGTCGGGGTCCGAGACGTAGCCGGAGTATCCTCCCCAGGAGACGTTCTGGCCTGACTTCACGAGGACGGCGCCAGCGTCGATTGCTTGTTGGGTTGTGGCATCTACTTCCTTCGGCGAATCAACATTATGGGCGAGGGTGAAGCCGCGGAAGCCTTCGCCGTTTTGGGGCACATGGGCGTCCTCGGCGAGCTTGCCGCGCGGGTATAGAGCGATCTAGGTCGGCGACGCCTAGCGTGATGAGCGTAATTCGAGGTTCCATGCTCGGATAATACGCTGCGCAGTGGAAAACTGGAAATGGCCAGGGGGCTACTCGCAATAGTTTTCAGCGCAGAGTGTCGGGCACAGCGTATCGACGATGTGTCTGTTCCGGCTCAAGACAATGCGTCCGTCCCTACGCGGGGATTCCACCAGACACCCGCGAGATTGACTCTCTCTCTCGCGCTGCCCCGGCCTTATTCACCTTTTCTTAAATCATCCCCGCCGCCGTTCCAAAGAGCGCCGCTGCTGATATCTATATCCCCGTTCCCGACATCACCCCGAAGCAAGATTCGACCTCTGGGCCGCGCCAAGCGTGTGTCCGGCCCGGTCGGATCGGGGGTGATTTATGTCCTTGCGCTCATGCGGCTCTTCTCGGCCGGACCGACGCCCAACCTTCTTCTCGGGACTCATCCTCGCTCTTGTTCTGAGCTTGATCGTGGCAGGGCCCATTGCCGCGATGGTCGGTGCCGGTGGCGGTGAATCGAACCCCTTCGCGAATGCGGGGGCGGACGCGAGCGCGAACTTCTTTACGGGGGCCGCGTCCGCACGGGTGCCAATCCTGCTTCCGCCAGGCCGGCCGCTCGTGACGCCGAGCCTTTCGCTCGGATACTCGAGCCAGTCCGGACTTTCTTCCGCGGGCTTTGGATGGTCTCTGCCGATCGGCGTGTTGACGCGGTCGACGAATCGCGGCGTGCCGACCTGCGACTCTGCACAAATGAACAGCTTTGTCGTTTCGCTTGCAGCTTCGGCGAACGAGTTAGTCGAGGCGTCGGCGGATCTTTATCTGCTCAAGGTCGATGAGGGGTATACGGAGGCGATTCCGGATCGCGCGGCGAATACATGGACGGTCCGGACGCGGGAAGGGCTGACGTATACGTTTGGTGGCGACGAGTCAGCGCGCGTGTTCGCGGGCGGCGATGTGTTTCATGAAGAAGCGACGTGTTCTTTTACGACGGCCTGGCATCTCACGCGGGTTGAGGACCCGAATGGGAATCAAATTGAGGTCCAGTACGAAAAAGTAGGCAATACGCCGACTGCGATCTTGGTCGAGTACGGCGGGAATGCCGACGCGGGGATTCCTCATCCCTATCGCGTCTTGATCGAGTCGGAGGCGATCGCGCCTTTCGGGAAGCCGCTGATGCGGAGTTTTACGTTGGGTGCCGAACAGGTTCTGTCGACGCGGCTCAAGCGGATTCGGGTCGAAGGTCGCGAACGTGTGGCCGACGATTTCGTCCAGATTCGGGAATATACACTTGAGTACGATGACTCGGGTGAGACGCAGGAGTTTCTGTTGGCGTCGGTCTCGGCGACCGGGCTTCCGACGCGGCGCTTTGACTATTCAACGTCGGAGCCGACGATCGTCGATTCGATGAGCGAGGTGGTGGAGGACGCAGGCCAGCTTGGCATCAATCGTCGATATGGCCCGATCATGAGCTTGATGGACCTGAACGGCGATGGGCTGCTGGACCGCCTTTGCGTGAACTCGGGCTCTTGGCATGCGGCCTATGGTGATGTGTCGGCTCTGCAGTTTGCGGAGTACGAGCCATGCGATCGGTCGCCGGGAAACTGGTCCGTGCCTTCGATTCCGGGTGTCAACCTGAACCGCATTAGTCGGATCGTCGAGGGCAGCGATCGCTGGCTCACGCTCGACTTGACGGGAGACGGGATTCCCGATCTGGTGCGTCGCTTGATCGGCCAAGGTGCAATTCACGTTTACCCGGGCTCTTGTAGCTCGGCCTATCAATGCGGATTTTCGGACCAGCCAGAAACATGGAATAACCCAGACGACGGGCGTCTGCGCCGAACGAGCTCGGGCAATCGCGGTGTTCAGCTCCTCGCAGTTCTTGTGGACATGAATGCGGATGGCTTGCCCGATATTGTTCGCGCAGACGGCGACGGAGCCTGGACCGTTTTTCAGAACACGGGAGCGGGATTTGACACCGCGCCCGTGCTGTATCCGGACGTAGATGATCTCATCTCATACACGTCCTACGACGGCGTCGACGCTGCGTATGAGCGGGCCTTGATTGATCTGAATAGCGACGGGTTGCCTGACTGGGTGGCGGCGCCTTCGCATTCGAACTCACTGAATAGCTCAAGGAGAATGCCGCACGTCTATTTCGCGGTCGTGCCGGGCGGCGAACTGGAAGGGCCCTTTGCGCTCGAAGATGAGGTCTATCTCTGTCCGAACGGAAGCGGGACGACACAGGCCGTGATCTGCGATGGAGGGGCGGCGCTCCCGGCTGGCTGGGCTCTGGTCGGCGCGGTCGCCGTTCGTTTGAACACGGGGACGGGCTTTTCGGATCCGGTCTATTCGCCCGCGCCGATCTGGCGCAACGGCAATCGCAGCGCGAGTCGGTTGCGCGGAACCTGGGAGGACTCGTCGGCGAAGCTCACGCGGACCTACCGGGACTTTGTCGATGTGAACGGCGACGGCCGGGTGGACTGGGTGAGCAGTGGCTACGGCTATGACGGGTCGGATGATTGGTTCGTCTTGTTTAACCGCGGCGATGGGCGTTTTGGCGGCGGACTCGAAATCTTCGGAGCGGCGTTCAACGAAACACTCGGTGGCGGCGGGCTCGGTGCAAATTTGGGTGAGGTGAGGCCGACTTCGATCCTGCCTGCCGTAGGCGACTTTCTCGGACGGTCGTTTGCGCATACTGAGCCCGGTGATCGAAGCGATCTACATGCGACCGTACTCGACATCGATGCCGATGGTCTCGCCGAACGGGTGCGCACCTTCGGAAGTAGCTCGGGGGATCGCTGGGAGGTCAAAGCCTTTCGGTTTGAAGACGAGCAAGGGGAGCAGCTTCGCCCGCGTCTCTTGCAGAGAGTTCATGACGGTGTCGGCGGCGTAACGCATTTTCAGTACGCACCGAGCAGCATTTTTGTCGGCGACCCCAGCGACGTTCCCCGCCTGCCGTTCGTGAGCTGGGTCGTGACCGGATTGCGCGAGACCGACGGGCTTTGTGATCAACCGCCGACTGATTGGTTCACCCTTGTGGGTAATCCGTGCCTCGCGGAGGGACATGAGCAAGTCCAGCAGATCGAATACAGCGGGGGGCTCTTCGATACGGACTCCAGAGAGTTTCGCGGCTTCGGGACGGTCGATGTGATCGAGGGGCCGGCGTCGATCGGTTCTCTGCGTCGACATCGTTACCTGCAAGACGATGCCTACCGAGGAAAGCGGGCGAGTGTAGAGGTTTATGTTGGGGGCATCGATCTGCTCTCGAGAACAAGTTTCGAATGGGGATCCGTTGCCGACGGGCCGAGGACGCAAATCTTCGTCCAGGAGCAGCGCGTAGAAGAGTTCGTGCTCTACTCGCAATATGAGGGCGCGTTGGCGCCGTACTCGGATCGCTGCGTTGTGCATCGGAGTTCGATTTTCAACGAAGCCGGGCTTCCGGATCCGCAGACTCGAGTGCGATCTGCCTGTTCGATGGCGTGTGCGGGAGCGGGGCCTGATGCTTCGTCTTGCGATCCTGAATTGATCGGGAAAAAGCAGGTTGAGACGGCCTATGCAGACCCCGATCTTTCGTCTACCGCGCACGCTCCGATTTGGGATCGACCCGCATGGGTGACGACGAGCTATGTGGACGAGTCGGGTGCTTCCGTGCTGTTGGGTGAGGTCGAGTACACCTATGACGCACTCGCTTCGGGGCAGGTCGGCCGAGGGAACCTTACGCGTGAGCGCCAAAGGACGAGTGCCTCGGCAGATTCGTGGACCGAGCGGCTTTTTGACTATGACGAAGGAGCCAGTGCCGGGCCCGGCAATATTACGAGCATGGAGGTTCCTCTCACGCCGGCCCGAGAGCCCACGAGGTTTGAGTTTGAGGGGGATTTCCAGCTCTTCGTGACCGCCGAGAACGCAGCGATGACGATGTCTGCGAATGGGCAGCCGGTGCAGCAACGCATCCAGCGCGAGACGGATTTTAGGAACGGTCTTGTGCGCCGAACGGTCGGTGTTCACGGTGAGGCTGCGGGGGACGTCTCCGGGGTACTCTATGACGATCAGGGGAGGCCGCTATGCGCCTTTGAACCAGGTACTTCCTGTGTCGGCGGAGGCTTTCCCGGGAGCTCAGAGAGTCGTTACGTCTACGGCACGCCGGGGGCGTCGAAGCTGCTCGAGCGGTTGAACTCGGTCGAGGTGCGCCGGAGAGAGCCGAACGCGCCGAACGGCTACCTCGTCACGCGATCGTATTTCGATGCGCTGGGTCGAGAGCATCTGACAACGAACCAGCAGGGCGTGGCCGGCGCTTTCGGGGGTGAGCGGGGATTCATCAAAACCGTCGTCGTTCGTCATTTCGAATATGGATCGCATGGCTGGATGGTTCGGAGATTCGAGCCCTACGTGACGAATGCCCCGTCTGTGACGCCGCCCGCCGGTACGGTCGCGACGCTATACGACTACGCGCTAAACGGGAATGCCAGTGGACATTTCGATCCGGCCGGTCGAATTCATCAAACGAAGCATTTTGACGGGGCGACGCCCAAGAAGTTCTTTTTCGGGGACGTGGTCCGCATGATCGGCGGACTTGAGTCGTCCTCGTCGGCCGGGAATCATGTGGTCGAGCGACTCGATGAGCATGGGCGTTCGACGATTCGGCGACTCTTCGACGGATCGGGGCCGCTCGTATTGGCAGAGTTCGCCTGGCGGTATGACGGGCGAGACCAGGTCGTCGAAGAGTGGTTCGGAGGGGATGCCTCGACGCGAGTGGAGAAGGTATACGACCTCCTCGGTCGACTTGTCGAGACGAAAGATCCGAACTCCGGGTCTTGGCGGCGGACCTACGATGCGGCGGGCAATACCCGTTTTGCTGACGATCCTATCTCGGGACAGAGCGTGCAGTCTTGCTACGACGCCTTGGACCGGGTCATTTTGCAATGTGCACGCGCGGCGGACGCGTACGATCCCAACCTATGCGCCTCGTCCGAGCCGGAGTGCACCGAATCCTTCTCCTACTTCTACGACGAAACGGAGCCTCTCACGAGTACGGTGACGGACGAGTTGATTCCGAATTGGGGAACGGGGCAGCTAACGCGGGTCGAGGGGCCGGACAGTAAGCATGCCTTTACATACGATATTCGGCGGCAGCGCACAGCGCGCATCGACCAAGTGGTGGGTGTTGAAGCGACAACGCAATTTTCCTATTCGGCCGATCTGGGGCGCTTGCAAGGGATGGTCTATCCCGACGGCGAGCGCGTTGTCTATGGCTATGATCAGGCAGGTCATCCCCGATCACTCAGCGAAGTGGATGAAAACGGTGTATCCCGCGCCTCCTATGTCACGGGAATTGCCTACGACCTACGAGGCCGACCCATTCGAATTCGGCGCGGGAACTACACCGAAGACGTTCTCGACTATCACGGGCCCAACGAACGTTTTCGGCTCGCGCGCATTCGGAGTCAGGGAATCGCTTCCTATCCGGGTGCCGCCGCGCGCGTTTTCTTCGATCTACGATATGCCGACTACGACGGCAATCAGCGAATCCTCAAACTCCACGACGCGATCGAGGAAAGCGGTCCTCATTCGATGTCCGCTGTCTACGCTTATGACGGTGCGGGTCGGTTGGAGACCGTCTCAGGGCCGAATCGCGAAGCTTTTGAGTATGACTCCGCTGGCAATATGACGCGGATGAATGGTCGCATGATCGCATCCGAGCATCATCGCCTGATTAGGATCGACGACGGTCCGGCGCCCGGCGGTAGCGGGACGCTGATGAATTACGACGCGAACGGCCGCCGGCTTTCGAAGGTGAACATCGATGCAGGGCAGAGCCAAACCTATGCATATGGGCCTTTCGGGCGTATGCGTCGGATCGCCGTAGGCGGCGTTGCGAAGATTATGGGGTATGACCATCTGGGCATGCGCGTTTCCGAGTGGCGCGGCGGGAGTTTGCGGCGTGTCTTCGGAGCTTCCTCTGAGCTGAAGGAAGGGCAGCTGACGAAATACTACCGCGTCGGTGATCAGCTGATGGCGACCCGCACGGATGCAGCGCCTAACCTCGCTTCCAATCCATCCGCCGTACGGCTTGAGTTACCGCCGGAAGTATATTGGGCGGTCATTTCGTCCGCGATGGTTCTTCTCTGTCTGCCGGCGGGACGGCGGCGACGCGGGCTGGGTGGCCGGCTCGCTGCGAGTCAGGGAATCGGGGCGGTGTTGATTCCTCTCGCTGCGAGTCTGCCATTGGCGCTTCCTTTGGTTTTCGCGACGGGGTGCGTCGGGAATGCTTCAATTCGCCACTATCACATGAGCCATCTGGGGAGCCCGGTCGCGATCACGCGTGCAGGGGGCGAGGTGGATCGCGCGTATCGCTACTCCGCTTTTGGTGAAGTTCGGCGGTTTGATGAGCAGGGTTCCCCGACCGGAATCGATCCGCAGAGCGCAAAGGAATTCGCAGGGTACGAGACGGATCCCGATTCGGGTTTGCAGTATGCCGGTGCCCGTTTTTATGACCCCGAGGCGGCGCAGTTCCTGTCTCCCGATCCCGCGGAGCAGTTCGCGAATCCCTACGCCTACGCGGGCTGGGATCCTGTGAACTTGATTGATCCGGATGGTCGAACGGGGATCGATTGGATGGCGTATGGACTTGTGATCGTGGCATTGGCGTTAGCTCTAGCGAACGCTGTGACCAAGGCAGTGATGACGGGAAGCGCGGGCGTCTTCTTTCAGGAATTCGGGATCGGCGTCGCCTCCGTCTTCGTTGGATATATGTCCGGCTTTTTGACGGTGTCTCAACCTGCGGCGACTCTTGTCTTGAATCTGGGGGCATCGACGTACGGAGTTGTGGCGGCAAAAAGCAGAGATGACAAGATCTTCGCCGGGATCGGTCTTCTGACGACTTTGGTCAGCTCGGCCTTCGGTTTCTACCGTGGCGGGAGTGGTGCGGGTTCCGGAGGGGCGAGTGGAACTTCTGGGGCCGTTTCGAGCCCGGGTCGGAATGAGTCCCATGAGGCGTTAGGCGGCGTCCTGACTGCCGGACGAGAAGACGCTAATATCGCCTCGATTCCGGGACGGGCGCTGGTTCGGTTGAATAACAACCGAATTGAGTCGCAGATCGCGACATCCCTCCAGGATTTGCGGGGGCGTGCGCTCGCAGGAGAGTTTGGTGGCCTCGATGTCGCGGCATTTGAGGTGCGGACGACACGGTTCGAGCGAGATCTCGGCGTGAAGCGTCTTGTTTCGGGAAGTGTCAACGTTGTTGCGCGTCCGCCCGGTACGGCGGGTTTCCCGCATGCCTTAGCCCCCTCGGTTTCGATTTCCCCAGTGGGCACGGTGACGACGGTGTCTGCGCCGATTTTGATTCGAAGCGAAACGGCGACTAATCTGCTGCCGGCGAGCCTCTCCGAAATGCTTTTCGAACGGGGGATTCAATGAAGGATGCGCTTCGATTGAAACGCTTTGGGCTCGGGCACGCCTGGGCTGCGGGGCTAGGTCTGATGGTGGCGGCGCTGATTTCAGCCTGTGCTGTGGGACCTGATCAGGCCACCGGCGCCACCACCGCGCCGCCGACGCTCTCCTATTTCGTGGCGACTTCGGCGGAGGGAAGTCGGCCTGGGAAGACAGTCTCGAGCACCTTCCGAACCTTGTCGGGGGCGACGGTCGATGTTTGGCGAGAGACGGAGCCAAGGCGAACGATTGCCTTCGATGAAATTCGAGCTCTGCGGATTAGCGAGGCACGTCCGTCCCCGTCCCTGTCCTTGTCGATGGCTCCTCCGACGGATTACGTCGTGGCCGAAGTGAAAGTGAATGGCCCGCAGGCCAAATCGTTTTGGTCATTGCTCGAGGAGCAGGGGGACGCTTTTTTCTGGGTCTCGGCACGTGAGGGCGAGGCCATCGACTTTCTTCCGATCGAGCATGCCCTTCGGCCCTCGCAAGAAGGATCGTCGACGGGCGTTTGGGTTTCGGCGGGTACGTTTCAGAACCGCCAAGAGGCAGACGATTTCTTCGAAGAGCTAGGGGATATTCCGCGGACGTTCACTGCCTTGAGTGATTCCGAGCAGGCGGTTGCCGTGGCGGAAGACGAGCGGCTCATCGACTACGCGATCTGGGAGAGCATCTGTGATCCCTTGGCACTCGCGGAATTGGGCGGCCGGCTGGCGCAACTCTTACCGGCGCTTCCCGACTACGAGGAACGCGCGCGCGCGGCAGATTGTCGAGTGCGACCGGAGCTTGGAGGAACGATGGCGCCTGATCCCTCGCCGACCAAAAGCGGAGCGATGGATTAGGGAATGCCGCCTTCGGATTGAGCCCGAAGGGCGACGTGCGGTCGTCGGTGCGGGAGTTACTATTCAGGGGCGCGATGAGGCCCTTTCTTCGCCGCCCCGCCTCTTCAATTCGCCATTTCGCTGTTCCCCCATGCCCGCATTTGCGATTTCAACCCTCCGGAGACCCCATGTCCTCGAATCAGCCTTCTCTTCGTATCGCCATCATTGGCGCCGGTCCGTCCGGTCTCGCAGCAGGTCATGAACTGCTCGCTCAGGGCTTCAAGGATTTCACAATCTTCGAAAAGTCAGATGGCGCCGGCGGGACCTGGCACAACGAGACGTATCCGGGCCTGGCCTGCGATGTTTGGGCGCATTCCTACACATTCTCTTACGCGCCCAATCCGAATTGGACTGCGAGCTACGTCGAGCAGCCCGAAATCGAAGCCTATCTGCAGCGCTGTGCGAAAGAGTTCGGTCTCGAACCGCACCTGAAGCTCAACACCGAGGTCGTCGCCGCGCACTACCAGGGCGAGGGTGTCTGGAAGCTGAGCGTGGCGGGCGGTGAGACCTTCGAGTTCGACGCGATCATCAACGCCATGGGCAACCAGCACACACCGCTCTATCCCGAGGCGGCGGGGATGGAGAGCTTCGAGGGTGAGAGCTGGCATTCGACGGGTTGGCGGCACGATGTCGATCTCACGGGCAAGCATATCGCGATCGTCGGTTCGGCGGCGAGCGCTGTGCAAATTGTGCCCGAGGTGACGAAGGAGGCAGGGCGAGTGACCGTCCTCCAGCGCACGCCGAACTGGATCATGCCCCGGGGTCGCAAGCCCTATAGCGATCGCCAACGTAGAGTGTTCCAGCGCGTTCCCGCATGGTTGCGCGCGACGCAGTGGACGCAGCGCAAGATGATGGGTCTCGTGCATCAAGCCGCGACGCTCGGCCACAAGCGCATGGAGCAGTTTGAGGCCCGCGCGAAGAAGTTTATCGACGACGCGATTTCGGATCCGGCTCTCCGTGAGGCGCTCACGCCGAAGAGTCATTACGCGTGTAAGCGTGGGCTCGTCTCGGACGATTTCTACCCCGCGCTCATGAAAGACCATGTCGAGCTGGTTCCTGAAGGGCTCTCGGAGGTGCGCCCGAATTCGATCGTGACTTCGAGTGGTCGCGAGATTGAAGTCGACATCATCGTCTACTGCACGGGCTACCGGATTCTGGACTTCGACCGGGTCGAAGTGCTTGGAGAAGAGGGACGCTCGCTCGCGACGACGATGGAAGAGGCGCCCGAGGCCTACAAAGGCATCGCTGTCCCTCATTTCCCCAACTATTTTTTCGCGGTTGGTCCGAACGGTCTCGTACTGAACGTGCCTTATTTCATCACGGTCGAGCAGAACGTGGCGACGATCGTTCGTCTCCTGAAGGACAAGCAGAAAGCAGGCGCGCGGGCCGTCGATGTGAAAGAAGACGTCAATCGCGAATACAATGACTGGATGCTGGAGCAGTTCCCGCTCTACTCCTGGGGCAACGCGTCCTGCAATAGCTACTACCGCTTCGATAACGGTCGTGCGCCCTTCCTTTTTCCGGGCGACTTCAAGACCTATCAGCAGATGCAGTCCGAATGCAGTCTTGAGGAGTTTCGGCTGGGGTAGGAGCCCGTAACTACGCTTCAGTTCCCCAACATGCCCCAGAACGCCCAGCAGCTGAACGTCTGAACGCCGCTCCACGATTAGGCGATTCGAGCTACCGTCGGCGCGATGGCGAGCCACGAATTTACACTCCAGACCGACATTGCGGTTCCGTCCCGCGATGTCCGAGACTTTCTGCTCGACCTCGACAATCTGGCACCGCTGCATCCACTGATCGAGTCGATTAAGCTTCTGGATTCGCGGCGGGAACGGCCGGCGGCGCGACGCTACCGCGTCGTAGATCAGATTCCGATAGGCCCATTTCGGTTGCGCACGGTGTATACAGCGGAGCTTGAGGGACTCTCGGACGACGAGGTCTGCGGGCGTGCTTGGCAGTCGCCGGGGATCACGCTGGAAACGCGCTACCGGCTTTCGGCTCTCGGTGAATCGTGGCAGGGGCAGGGCACCCATCTCGAAGAGCATGTTCGGGTCGAGGCGCCCTTCGGCCTCGGTCGCTTCGTGGCGGGCCAGGCTTCTCGCGCTCATGCGGAGACGCTCGCCAAGATGAAGCAACTTCTCGAGGCCCGCGCGTCGGACACGCACGTGCCGGTCGCTGGATGAAGACATCCCTCTTGAAGGATGAAGCGCGCCGCATAGCACTCGCTGCACAGGGCTTTGCGGATCGGCGTCCAAAAGGACGCGTGGATCGGCGGCACCTGCGCAAGGTGATGGGAAGGCTCGAACTGCTTCAACTGGACTCTGTACCCATTGTGATTCGAACGCAGTACATGCCGCTTTTTTCCCGGCTGGGTTCGTACGACGCGGAGCTGCTTGATCGCGTGGCCTACGAATCGGACGAGTGGTTTGAGGCCTGGAGTCATGAGGCGTCGCTACTCCCGGTGGAGGCGGAACCGTGGCTGCGTTGGTCGAAGGAGAGCGCGCGGCAGGGAAAGACGTGGAAGCATCTTTATAAGCTGGCGAAGAACGAGCCGAGTTACGTTGACTCGGTTCTTGCGGAAGTGAAGGCGAGGGGGCGCCTCGCTCCGAATGAGCTTTCCGATCCAGGGCCGCGTACGGGCAGCGGCTGGGGAAGCCGATCTGCGGGTTCCCTAGCGCTCGATTGGCTGCACCGCATTGGCGAAGTGGGCGTGCGGCGTAGGCCTGGCTTCTCGAAAGAATTCGATCTCTCTGAGCGGATCATCCCTGAAGAGATTCGCAAGAAGCCGACGCCGGATCTTGATTCTGCGCTCGACGAGCTGTTAATGCGCTCGGCAAGGGCGCATGGTGTCGGGACCGCCGATTGCCTGGTTGATTATTTTCGGCTGCCTAAGCGGCCGGCCAAGGTGCGGCTTGAGGTGCTCGCGGAAGAAGGGCGTCTTTTGGCTTGCGAGATTGAGGGATGGACGGCGAAGGCGTACCTGCATCCCGAAGCGAAAACGCCGCGCCAGATCGAGGGGGCGGCCTTGCTATCGCCCTTTGACCCGGTGGTGTGGAATCGAAAACGGATCGTGGGTCTCTTCGATTTCGAATATCGCATCGAGATCTACACGCCGGCCGAGAAGCGACGCTGGGGGTATTACGTGCTGCCCTTTCTGCTGGATGGCCGCTTAGTGGCTCGGTTCGACCTCAAGACGGACCGCGAGCGGCAATGTCTTTGCGTGCCTGCAGCGCATCTTGAAGAGGGGGAGTCCGCGAATCTCGTCGCAGATGCGGCGGCGGGCGAGCTGCAAAATCTGGCAAAGCTTGTCGGTGCGAGCCGGGTCGAAGTGGGGCGTCGCGGGAATTTGGCCCGCGCGCTTCGCGCAGAGGTCGATGCCCGCACGTAGGCCGTTCGGAAGCAGCTCCTTCCCAGGGGGTTCGCCTTCGAAATTGCGTTGTGAGAGGCTTGGCCGAGTCCGCTTCGCTGTGCTGTCATCCGGATCGCCTCGAAGAGGCACGGATCAAACCGATCGAATCAAAACCAGTCACTCCGCAGTTCACTACACAGACCCTAACCAGGCATGAGCCGGACGCGGCGCGACTCGACGCGCGACGTGGGAGAACAAAATGAAGCGATTTGAAGGCAAGGTGGCTTTCGTAACAGGTGCATCGGCGGGGATCGGTCGCGCGACCGCGATCCGTCTCGCGTGTGAAGGCGCCTCGGTCTATATCGTGGACGTGGCAGCAGAGGGGCTGGAGGAAACGGCGAAGCTCTGCGAAGAAGCGGGCGCTTCCGTGGCCTTTTCGCTTTGCGATGTCACCCGCGAAGAGGATGTGCGCGGCGCGGTAGAGGCCTGCGTGGATCAGTTCGGTCGTCTGGATACGCTCTGCAATATCGCGGGCATTCTTCTGCTCGATCACTTCCAGAAAATTTCGGTGGACCAGTTTCGCCGAGTGCTCGAAGTCAATCTCGTCGGTGTCTTCGCGCTCTGCCAGGCGGCGCTGCCGCATCTCATCGAGAGCAAGGGAAGCATCGTCAACACGTCTTCGACTTCAGCGCTGTCCGGCATGCCCTATGGCTCGGCCTACGGCACGAGTAAGGGCGGCGTGAGCGCGCTCACGCGGACGCTCGCAGTGGAGTTCGGCAAGCTGGGCGTGCGCTGCAACGCCGTGAATCCGGGATCGATCAAGACGGCGATGATGAGCGGCAACACACTGCCGGAAGACGCGGATATGTCGCTCGTGATGCGAGCCAACTCGTTGTCGAAACCGAAGGGGCCGGAATCGGTTGCCTCGGTGATCGCCATGCTCGCAAGCGAGGACGGCATCCACATCAACGGCGAAGAAGTGCGCGTGGACGGCGGAACGCTCGCCTAACGCGGCGATCTTTTACTCAGGCCATCCCCCAGCCCCGTCCCACTGGGCCAGCGAAGGTCAGGACTCGGTTTGGCTAGAGCGCGATTGCGAACGCAAGCACGATGGCCGTCGCGCTACCCACGGCGAAGAGCACCTTTGTGCGCGGTGACGTCGTTTCGATGGCGAACTCGACGAGGCGCTTTCGGATCGATCCCTTGCTCTCGTTGAGATGGGGGAAGGGTTCGTCGGGCACGTTGACGCCCAGGAATTCGCAGAGCGGAGCCCAGCCTTCCTTGACGCTAAAGACGAGGAGTCGGTCGGCGGGCACGGTCTCAATTACTTCGCGGTTATGCCGCTCGAAGATTTCGATATTCGACTCGCGCTCGATTTTTCCGCCCATTTCGACGTCACGGATCAGCACGTCCACGATGTCGAGGCCGCGGCGGACGCGGGGGATGATGGGCGCGAAGTACTTGAGGAACCCGACGCCGTCGAAGAGCGTCTGCCATGACTTGAACCAGGATTCGGAATCGCGGACGTTGAGAATCACTTTGGCGTCCGGAAATGTTTCCATCAATTCCTTGTAGTAGATGGAAGCGGGGTGATCCATTGTGGACGGGTACTTGGCGAAGATGCGCTCCCAGTCCATGCGATGGTTCTCGCCTTTGCCCCGCGCGCGGGCGTGTTCGGACCAGAGCTTCAGATGGTCGTCGTTATACCCCGGGCGACTCGTCAGGATTTCGCGCATGTGGTAGCACGGGCCAAAACCTAGAATTTCAAGAGCGGCCTTCGTGCTGACCGTGCCCGTTCGTCCAAACCCAGCGCCAATGATCTTGAGCGGCATATTCTTCCCCCATCCGTTCCGGAATCGCGTTTCGGAGTGGTATTGCCGAACTCGAATTTCACTATGCGAGTACGGTCTATACCCAACTCATCGGCATAGCCGGAGAACTCTTGAGCAGCGCTCCGGCAGTTCGCCGATTAGCGATCGTGGCCTAGCTCTGGGAGTGCACCAAGGCGGATGGGCGCATTCGCTGGTTCTCGAAATTGAATTCAGCTCAGCTCAGCTCATTCAACTCAGGCGAAATTTGTCGCGTCTCATAGGGGATAGCTAATGAGAAGCGCACCTAATCGTCGCTGAGTGCCTTACGACGTTCTCTCTCGTTCTCGAGTAATCGGCGTCTTTCTTTCGGCGAGACGAGAACGCCGCGGTCTTCGGTTGCGTCGAGGAGTTCCTTGGAGAACTCAAGTTCGTTCGTCCAGTTCTTCTGCAGGAGAGCGGCGGGCGTGACGGCCTCGGCCCAACTCTTGGGGGCCACCCATCCGGGATGGGCGACGAGCGTGCCTCGTGTTCCCGCCATCGGATGCTGCCTGCGCCACTCCGACATCAATCGCTCCATCCGTTTGCGCACGGCGCCGTACCGCTTCGAAAGATCAGTCTCTTCATTCGGGTCCGCGTGGATGTCAAAAAGAAAACTCTGCACCTCCGTCTCGGTCTGCTTCTCCTGGATGATCTGCACAAGCTTCCAACGACCATCGAAAATCGCCGTTTGGATCACGCCCGGCAGAGGGATCTCCGAGACGAATCCGACCGGCTTCTCGCGAGGGATTTTCATTCCGTTCACGATGGCTGGCCACATGTTCTGTCCGTCGAGCTCAGCGGTCGTTGGAATCCGGACCTTCACCGCCTTCGCAAGCGTTGGCAGCATGTCCATCACGGTCGTCATCTGATCCATGACCTCGCCCGCCTTTAACTCGTTGGGCCATCGCATCACCGCTGGAACGCGAATGCCGCCTTCGAAGGTCTGGCCCTTCTCGCCCCGCAACGGTTGGTTCTCGCCGCCGAAAACCGATGAACCCCCGTTGTCGCTCATGAACAAAACAAGGGTTTCCTTTGCGATGTCTTCGTCGTCGAGCGCCTCAAGAATTTTCCCGATCTGCTGGTCCATCTCGTCGACCATGGCCGCGTAGATGCGGCGATGCTTCGCCTTGGGCAGCGCCGAATATTTTTCGATCGTTTCTTTCGGTGCTTGCATAGGGCTATGCGGCGCCGTGAAGGGGACATAAAGAAAGAAGGGTCGTTTCGGATCGCGTTCGAGAATGAAGCGGACCGCTTCGCGCCCTTCGAGCTGGGTCAAATACTCGCCCGGTTCCTGGACCGACTCGCCATTTTCCTGCAGGTCGTGTCCGCCCTCGCGGCGATGCGTGAAATAATCTGTGTTCGTATGAAGATGTCCCCAGAAATGATCGAATCCCTGCGCGTTCGGTACGTGATGCGCGAGCGTATGACCGAGATGCCATTTCCCGACGAGCGCCGTCTGATAGCCGTCGGCCTTGAAGACATCCGCAATGGTGAGGGCGTTTGGCGAGAGGCCGGCGTTATACCAGGGATGGATTTGGTCGTAGGCGATTCCCAGCTTGAGCGGGTCGCGACCCGTCATCAGTGCGGCGCGCGTTGGCGAGCAGATCGGCGCCGCATAAAAGCGCTCCAGCTGGACGCCCTCGCGTGCGAGCCGGTCGATCGAGGGCGTCTCGATCGGGCCGCCGTGATAGCCGACGTCGGCCCATCCCAGGTCATCTGCGAGGATAACGACGACATTCGGCTGAGCTGCAGAGGCCGAGCCGGCGAATCCGGCTGGACCCCAGAGCCCCAGGGTCATCATAAGAAGAAGGTAGACGAATAAGGGGCGCTTTATGGGTCTCTCCATTGCTAGGGCTCCCGGAGGATCGCGCATCGAGCGGGGAAGCGCTGCGATTCGGGGTGTTCGGGAATTTCGAATCCCTGCTATTCAATTGGGGAGGAGGAACTACGATGACTGCGACCCAACCGGCTTTTGACCCGCTTGCCTTCGATGCGAGCCGCTACGAATGGCAGCGCCTGAGCGACGAATCTGAGACCGGCTACAAGATCGACTATTCCGTCGCCTTGCTCGGCTATGACCTCCGCGTAGGCGCCTGCGATTTCCTGGTCAAGTTCGACAATGCGGGCGGCCATTGTCCGCGACATCGCCATGTCGGCACGACCACGAGCATCGTGCTGGCAGGGGAGCATTGCGTCACTGACCTTTTCCCGGATGGCACAAGCTCCGAACGCGTGAAGCCCGCCGGAACCTATGCGCTCTCGCCGGGCGATGAACACCCTCATCTTGAACGGGGTGGCGCAGACGGCGCGATCGTCTTCTTCGGAAATCATTCGACGAACGGTCTCGTCTACGAGTTAGTCGACGAAGATCTCAAAGTGATCGCCGAGGTGACCCTGGAGATGCTCGTGGAGATGTGGGCATAGAGCGCGTCCGAGTGACGGCCGACTCTAGTGCAGGCTGCGATGTGGGCTGCGATGCGGACCGCGGTGTGGACTCTGATGTGGACTTCGATGTGATCGTTGTGAGCGCGGGCTTTGCGGGCGTCTACCTGGTCCACAAGATGCGAGAACTGGGCCGCAGCGTTCGATGTCTCGAAGCAGGCGATGACGGCGGCGGCGTCTGGTATTGGATCGCTATCCCGGCGCGCGATGCGATGTCGAGAGTATGGAGTATTCCTACGCGTTTTCACCGGAGCTTGAACAAGAGTGGGAATCGACTGAGCGTTATGCAACTCAGCCCGAGATCCTTTCCTATATCAATCACGTGGCCGACCGGTTTGATCTGCGTAAGGACATGCAGTTCTCAACGCGGGTGGTCTCCGCCCATTTTGTCGAAGCGAGCCCGGACGTAGCCGACGAAAAGGCCGAGCGTGTTCCGCATTGGCGAGTGACGACGGATGCGGGAGAGACGTTGACCGCCTCTTTCTGTGTGATGGCGACGGGATGTTTGTCTTCGGCGAATACGCCTGATTTCGCGGGTCTCGATTCTGTCGCGGGCGAGGTGTACCACACGAGCCAGTGGCCCCATGAAGGCGTAGAGATTTCCGGCAAACGTGTGGGGGTAATCGGGACGGGCTCTTCGGGTGTGCAATCGATTCCGCTGATCGCGGCGGAAGCCGATCGGCTTACCGTTTTTCAGAGGACGCCTAACTACTCCATCCCCGCGCAGAACCGCCCTCTCGATCCCGAGACCCAGGCCGAGGTGAAGGCGAACTACGCTTCGATTCGGAAGCAGAACCGCGCTCGTACGGCCGCATTCGGAATTAACTGGGGGCGCAATCAGGGCGAGACGTTTAAGTGGAGCGTCGAGGAGCGCCACGCGATCTTCGAGCGCTACTGGGAGATGGGCGGCCTAGGCTTTATCAGTGCCTTCTCGGATATGCTGTTGGATGAAGAGGCCAATAAGGAAGCGGCGGATTTCGTGCGCGGGAAACTGGGCGAGATCGTGCGTGATCCGAAGCGGGCTGAGCTGCTCTCTCCCGACCATGTCCTGGGATGCAAGCGCCCCTGCGCAGACACGCAGTATTTCGAGGCCTTCAACCGAGACAATGTCGACCTGATTGACGTGAATGCCGAGCCGATCGAACGCTTCACGCCGACGGGCATGATTTGCGGTGGGCGCGAAGTGGAGCTGGACTGCGTCGTTCTGGCGACGGGCTTCGATGCGATGACGGGGGCGCTGCACGCGATCGATATTCAGGGGCGGGCAGGGCAATCGCTGATCGAAAAATGGAGTGCCGGCCCGGTCACCTTCCTGGGCCTTGGGTCGTCAGGCTTTCCCAATTTCTTCACGATCACCGGCCCCGGCAGTCCGTCGGTCCTCGCCAATATGGTGACTGCGATCGAGCAGCACGTGGAATGGATCGCCGACTGCCTTGAGTTCATGTCCAAGAAAGGACACCGCCTGATCGAAGCGGCTCCGGACGCGGAACAGGCCTGGGTCGAGCACGTCAATGCAGTCGCAGACGAAACGCTCTATCCCCAATGTAATTCGTGGTACCTCGGTGCGAATGTACCCGGCAAGCCGCGCGTATTTATGCCGCATGTCGGCTTCCCGCCCTATGTCGCGAAGTGTGAAGAGGTCGTCGCGAAGGGATATGAGGGCTTCAATTTTTCATCGACTTGAGCGCAGGAATACGATCAAAAGCTTGAGAAACGTGTGCTTCCACACATACCCTCATCCGATACAAGACGAAGAGTTACTCCAAGAGGGACATTTGAGGGGATGGGAGGAACTGCAATGTCACGCATCAAACGACGCAGAAGAATCAAATGCAAACTCGCTTGCGAGGTGATGCATACGCGAGGGCGCAAAATCCCGGGACGGATCGTAACGCTATCCGAAGGTGGACTAGCTCTGATCACGAAGCTCGGCTTCGACCAGGGCGATTCGATTCAGATGCGCATCACACCCGAAAAAGGGAGCAAGCCGATTCGGGTCTCCGCGATCGTTTGGAATGACACGAATTCCGGGGCGAGCGGAACTTCTATGCGTCTTCGGCGCCTGGGCTGCGTGATCTCCGAACCCTCCCGCGACTATACCGAACTTCTTGAACGGCTTTGTCCGCCCGAACCGAACGTCGTTCCGATCGCCAAACCGATCCGCCGTGACGTCGCCGCGGAAGCGGTCGAAACCGATCTACCTCGCTCCCGCGAGCCGCAGCCTCCGCCGAAGCGCGAGCCCGAAGAATCGCTGCCTTATTTCCGGATTCGGATGAAGCAGATCGGTGGACCACGAACGCGCATTCTGACGATTCGAGCGCGCTCGGCTACTCAAGCTGAGACCCTGGCCCACGATGAGCTCGCGCGGATTTGCACGGACTTCGAGGGATGGGGCGTCTTGCATATCGCGAAGGTCGCCCGCCTCACTTAGTCTCCCAAATGGGTCGCTCGCAGCGCCCGTCGGCACGCCCTACCGCTCATCCGTCGGGGCGGCATTCGGGGGTGGTTCGCCTTGGTGAAGCATCTCTACGCATCGACCCAATGCTCGGTAGAGGGGAAGACGCGCTTTCTTGCTGAGTGCCGATCCAAAAGGCACGAGCCATTCCCCGAGCATCTCTGCCGCCAGATGCTCGCCCACCTCACGATCAAGCGCGTCGTGCGATCGGCTCGATTCACTTGTTAGGTCAAGCAGCAATCCTAGATGATCCAAGGCGAGCTTCCCCCATGGCTCAGCGCGGCGAGGTTCGCGGCCGAGGACTTCGCAGCTGCGTAAGACGGTCGCACTGAGCTCTGCGCCAAGCTGCTCCCGGTTGCCATCGATCCAGGCCGATGCGAAGGGCGGTACGCCACCCGGCAGCAGGAACAGCCTCGCGAACTCCGCGGCGCATTCTTCGGCGAGTTCCGGACTCAGCGGCTGCGCAATCCACGGCTCGAACTCGGGATCGAGGCCGGCGAGGAGATCGCGGACGCCCGGCATGCGCAGCGTCGCCCAAAGGTCGGCTCCAACCTCCTGAGCAAAAAGCGGCGCAAGCCAAGCGTAGATCGGCGCGCGCTCCGCGAGCGAAAGCGAAGGGGCGATGCTCAAGAGCCGCGTTCCTGATCTAGGGCAGGGGGAGAAACGCGTCGCACACGGCAGACATTGTCGAACCAGTTTTGTCCGCCGACAAGAGGCTGTGCATTGATGGGATAGACGTCGTTGATTGCGACGCCCCCGCCCGGTCCGCCGCGTTCCTTAGACCACCAAACGGATCGGGCCAGCTCCGCCTGACCAGGCAGGCCTTGCGTCATGCCAGCGCGTCCATCCGAGGGGCTCGGTTCGCCGCCGCGCGCGACCGTCCCATGCTCCCAATGTCCCGAATGATGCGCGCACGCGATTACGCGCGAATGCATTCCCGGTACAACGCGGACCTTATTGCGCAGCACGCCGACCGGCTCCGACTCGCCCGCACGGTAGACGGCACCCTTCGGACGCAGCGTCGTAATCTCGATCTCGTCTCCGGTCTTCACGCCGAGCCTTGCGGCGGTTTCCGGCGCGATCAGGGCATGATTTGTATGCACGATCTCCGCGGCGTGCTTCCAGTTGGCCGAGCGGCCCTGCGTATGCACATTCCATTTGAAGGTCGTCAGGATATAGGCGTTATCGTCGAGATCCACATGCTCGGGAACCTTGCCGTAACTCGGCACATTGCTCGCATTCATGTCGTCCATCGAGAGCCCAACATGTCGCGCTGCGAAAGGAAAAATCTCGTCCTTTACGCCAATTTTCCGGGTGGGCGTGGGGAAGCCGCGCACAGCGACGCCGTCTAGCTGGATGCCGATCGCGTTGGACCGCTTTCCATCGACGAGCGCGTAGATCACCTGTGTGTCCGCGTCGATCTCCGCATTGGCCAGCTCCGCATCGGGTACCGGGCGATCGTAGAGGGCGTAGTCGAGCGGGCGCGTTTCGTCCTTCCAAATGCCCTCCCGTTTGAACTGCTCCCACTCAATCGGGAGCTCGGCGTACCACTCGCGATAGAAGTCTTCGAGATCTTCGAAATCGAAATGCTTCTCCATGCCTCCGCCAATGCGTCGGGCGAGATCGCGCCAGATGATCTGCGCGGGTCGTGCCTCGCCCATCGGCTCGACCAGGGGCTGTCGGATACCTGTGTAGGGCTGGAGCCCGTAACTATTGGTGGAGTGCGCATCCCAGCGCTCAAGCGCGGTTGCATCCGGCAGTACGATATCTGCCAAAGCGGCCTGTTCGCCATAACTAATATCGATCACGACATGGAACGGGATGAGCGATTCGTCGGCCAGCACTTCGCGCGTGAGGTTCGCTTCGGGGAAACCGTAAGCGGCGCCAAGCGTGTAGGACATATAGAGGCCGACCTTGTGGCGGCCCTCTTTGATGTAGGCGGGGACGAGCTGTCCGACGCGCATCGCATACCAATGCCAAGAGAGCGGGAACTCGCTCGGCGTGGCGAGTTCGCCGAAATACTTCTCCTGCCACATCGACGGAAAGGCGCGGACGCGTTCCTGGACTTCGGCGGACAAGGTCTCGAACTCGCGCGTGCCGGGCTTCCAGGGCAAGGGTTTGCTTGGCTCGGGGCCAGGCGGACTGATGACCGGAAGCCCCTCCTGCCCGTACCGATCTTGCCACATGCGCAAGGTGGAGAGGCAGAAGCCTCCGGGTCGACCCACATTGCCGACAAGCACATCGAGCATGCGGATCGCGCGGTCTGCTTGGACGCCGTTGTAATGCTTCGCCGAGCCGCGATTTGACATCGTGCAGCACGCCGGCGCCGCTTTCGCGAAAGCGATTGCGAGCCGCCGGATATCGGCGGCCGCGACACCACTCTCGCGCTCCGCGAATTCCGGCGTGTACCGCGTAATGGACTGCCGCATTTCGTCGAAGGGCCAGGTGGACCAGCGATCCCAGAATGCGCGATCGGCAAGCCCTTCCTCGACAATGACGTTGGCCATTGCCAAAGCGATTGCGCCGTCCGAGGCAGGGTTCACCTTATGGTATTCGTCCGAGACCGACGCGGTTGCGGAGGGGCGGACCTCGAAGGTGATGAGTTTTGCGCCGCGGTCCACTTTCGCATCCATCATGCGCTTGCGCATGAAGAGGCCGCCTTGATAGGCCTCCATGGGATTGCCCCCGAAGTTCAGTACGAACTGGGTGTTCTCAACGTCCTGGCTCTCCCATTCGAAATCGCGTCCGTAGAAGCTCATGAGCGGCGCGCGTCGATTGGAACTGCAGATTGATCTCCGATTGAGTCGGTTGGGCGTGCCGAAGGCGTCGGTGAAACGCTTGCTGAATCCCTTCGTCTTGTCGCGACCGTAGTGGAAGACGAACTGCTCAGGCGTTCCGGCGTCTCGGAGTGCGCGCATCCGCCCGGAGATCTCGTCGAGTGCTTCGTCCCAGGAGATTCGCTTCCATTTCCCGCTGCCGCGCGGGCCTACGCGGCGCATGGGGTAGAGCAGACGCTCTGGGTAGTAGGTTGCCGAGATCAGGCCATTGGCTTTTGAGCAGATCGTTCCCTGGGAGTTCGGGTCGAGAGGGTTGCCTTCTATGAGCCGGACCCGTTCGTCCTGGACCCACCCAATAACACCACAATGCGTCGTGCAGCCGAAGCAGATGGTCGGAACTGCGCGGGCGCGGCGATAGTCGAGCCGCGTATCCGTTAGCGAATCAAAGGCAAGGCGGCGATCCTCTTCGGAAAGCGGCGTAGGGCGAGCGCACGAAAGGCCTGAGCTGGCGATTGCGGTCGCGGAAAGTGCCGCCGAGGCTGTTAGTGCGAGGCTGAGGAATTCACGACGAGAAAGATTCGACATATGCGTTAGTCCTGCTCGTAAATCGGGTCTTCGTCGCGCGGGTCAAGCGCGGCGCCTTGGTTGATTTTGGCGGGCATCCAATCTTCGAGTCCTCTGTAGAGAACGTCGCGCTTGAGATCGGGGGCTTCCGCAGACCGCAATGCGGAAAGCCGCTCGCGCTTGCCCTCGCCCTCCACCCCGGCGCCGACTCGGGCGGGGTCCTCAGGATCAGTATGGGAGGGAGGGCTCGATACGGAATCACCAAAGTCGGTGAATCGAAGGGCGTCGGTTGGGCAGGCGCGAACGCAGACCGGGTCGAGCCCCGCGGCGAGACTGTGCGGATCTTCCTGGCAGAGCGACTCAGAAAAAACGGGGACGAAGGCATAGGTCTCGCCGTTGGGCCGCGGAAGCCAGCGCACGCGGAGCGGGAACTCGCCAAGCGGAATCTGATGTGCCGTCTTGCAGCCGACACTGCAGGCATGGCAACCGATGCAGCGTCGCAAGTCGACATGGAAGCCGGGCCGCTCAATCTGCCGCGGCTGGCGTTCATCCATCTTTTCGAAAGGGTGGGGACGTTCTTCTGCCAAGACAACCTCAACCGCGCGACATCGCGGAGGAGGCCTTTTGTCAAAGCCGGATCAGCGAGTCACGCAGGGTTCAGCGCCGATGACCTCGGCGCGGGAATCGATTCAGAGATGAAGTTTCGTAAACACGCGTGTTTCTCCAGGAAAACTGCGACGCCGATTCTAGAGGGGGCGCAGCGGACGCGCAATTTGAGATCGCTCAGTCTGAGCGGGAAGCAGCTTCCCTCGGATTGAATCGCCACAGCCGCGCGCTGTTGGTCATGACGAAGAGGCTTGAGAGCGCCACGGCGGGCGCCGCGATGCCGGGCCCGAGCCGAGCACTTGGTCCGAGGATTGGAATCAGCACGATATCGGCGGCTTCGATCGCGATGTCCGTGCCGGAGCCGATCGCGATGCCCACCCCGGGTTCCGGGTGCGGGGCTCAAGGGCGATGTTCGCCTCGATCAGACTCGAATGTTTACGCCGCCCCTGCGGGTAGTATTGGGCTTTGATCCGCTGGCCGGACTCGATGTTTCAGTGATCGTATCCGCGGCGTCCTCCTCGGACGGTTCATCGCGTTTGCCCCGTGAGCGGTGATCAGGCTTGGGGCGCTTCGGGTCCCGGTTGGGTCGGCGCGGTGGCCGTACAGGCGCGATCTGGGCGACTGGTGGGGCGGGAGCGATCCGGTTCACATCACTCATCTTGGGACCTCCGAGACTATGGAAGGCGAAATTCAATCTGGGCGGGGCGAATTGACCGCCACACTTGAAAATGTCTACCTCTATTGCATCGGCGGATCGGCGAATTGCTTTAATGCGAACGCGTTCTCTGAATAAATCGCGACTCTCGTGCCCTCTAAGACGATTTAGGCGTCGCATACGCCCCGCAGGATTAGCCGACGGCCTGGGTATACTCGTAAGATGGCTGAACTCAACGCGCTTCTAGAGATCATGGCTCGGCTGCGAAATCCGGACGGGGGCTGCCCTTGGGACCTCGAGCAGACGCATTCCAGCATTTCACCGCATACGATCGAAGAGGCCTATGAGGTCGACGAGGCGATTCGGATGGGGGATCCCGAGGCACTGCGCGACGAGCTTGGGGATCTGCTCTTCCAGGTCGTCTTCCAATCTCGAATTGCGGAGGAGCGCGGCGATTTCGATTTCGGCGGCGTGGTCGAGGCTATTCACTCGAAGCTGGTGCGCCGCCATCCTCATATCTTCGCGGATGCAGAGAGGCCGACGACCTCATCTGGGCAGCTCGCGAATTGGGAGGAGATCAAGGCGGCCGAGCGGGCGGCCGCCGATTCAGGCAAAGAAGGACCGCCCGATCCTTTCGACGGCATTCCGCGACATCTCCCCGCACTCGCCCGATCCGCGAAAATTGCGGGGCGTATCGACCGGCTGAATTCCGTTCCAAGTGGAAAAACGGGCGCGGAGCAGGGCCGCCGGATCGAGACAGCGCTGGCCGACCTCGATTTTGCACGGGCCGCCTTCGGCTCTCGCCAGGGGCTCGACGCGGACGAGGCAGCAAGAGACGAGGCAGCAGAAGCCTCGTCCGACCCGGCTGAGAGTCTCCGTTTTGTCGGGGAAGGCCTGCGCGCTTGGGTGCAGTTGGCGCGGGCGCTGGGCGTGGATCCGGAGCGGGCGCTGCGCGACCTGGACGAGGAGGAAATCACGGAGATCCGGTCAAAGGTCGGCAACGCATAGGCCGTTCAACGGCATAAAGCCGGTAAGTCAGCGAGCCGATACCCACTCCATCAACAATGCGCCGCCCGAGCAGTTCTCTCGGCCGCGCAGGGTGGAGATTGCCATGAGTCTAGGGTTGACGCATTGGAAAGGTCGACGCAAGAATGTGTTGCGTGTCCGCGCACATGAGGTCCGCGCGCTGTCGCCGTTTTTGGGCGTCGCATTTTGTGCGCTCTCGAGCGCAACGTTCATTTTCGCAGCAGAGCGGCTGGGCCTCGACGAAATCGAGTCCCTCACGCAGACGCTGCAGGCCCGCGCGGCCACTCCTGCGGAAGCGTTAGAGGCGGTAAGCGTTGCCTACTTGACGATTTCGAGCAATTCGACGTCGAACGCCAGTGCAGCGCCCGCCTTGATGCGTCCCGTTCCGCGATTGCCGTAGGCGATATCCGCGGGGCAAACGAGACGCGATTTCCCACCGACCTTCATCATTGCCACGCCTTCGGTCCAGCAAGGAATGACGCGGTTCAGCGGAAACTCAGCCGGCTCTCCGCGCTCGACCGAACTATCGAAAACCGAACCGTCACGCAGCGTGCCGTGATAGTGCACGCGAACCTTGTCCGTCGCGACGGGCGAGGGGCCACGACCTGCTTTTACTTCGGTGTAGACGAGGCCGGATTCCGTTTTCTTCGCACCCTTCTTCGCGCCTTCGGCTTCAAGGAAGGCGTTGGCTGCGGACTTTTCGATCCCCACTGCGCGCTCTTGGCGCTGCTTCAGCATCGGTCGAACAAGCGCCGCTCCGTCTTTGGCTTCGACCGCCAGCGTCTTGTCGCCGACGGAATCTCGAATGCCTTGCATGACGAGATCGAGTTCGCGTTCCGAGATGGGCTTCGCAATCTCGAGCTGGCCAGCCAAGCTCGCACCCATCGAGTAGAAAGCCTTTTCGTCGTCCGTCTGCGGAGCGCCCTGGGCCATTGCGTGCGAAGTCGCGAGCAGCCCCGTCGCGAGCGCCGCGATCGTCATGAGCGCGAGCGGCGCAGAGAGAACGGAAGAGACGCGCTGGGTCGGTGTGATGCGCAGAGAAGAAGTCATGATCGAAAGATTCCTTTTGGACTGGACTCGTGGGGGTTCGTTGGTTGAGTGAGATGAGTGAGGTATCGGTCTCAGGGTTCCTCGACTTGCTCGCTTTCGAGCAGGCGGGAGCATACCGTAGGGCCGATGGTAGACACCGATGATCACCATGCATGAGGCGGCTTTCGGGGCTGCCGTAGGCCGACTGGGGCCGCATGTGCTGGATGGGCTGAACGCGCTTGAACAAGCGTTTCGTCGGCTCCATCCGCCGGCGTTTCCAGCTCTGCGCAGCTATTTGAGCCCAATTCTGGATGCGCTTGATACTGAGATCGTGCCCTTTGAAACCCTCTTGACCCCGTCGACGCTCGAAGCGTTCCATTCCGATCTGTTCGAAGCGGGGCGTCTTACCCGCGAGGCACTTGCCGCTTTGGTCGAGCCCGGCGCAATGGAGGAGGGCGCGGCTCGGGCGCTCAGCGCGATGCATCAGCACGCCCAAGGCGCAGGCGATACTCTATCCCCTTCGGACGGTGCTCCCGCCCTTCTCAGCGTTCTTTGCGGAGCCCTTTGCGCGCGATCGCCTCGCGAGTCTGGAAGCATCGCCGCCGGCCTCGGGAGAGGACCCGTCTCGCGTCGGCCTATTTCGTTCTGGAGATCCGGGCGCGCGAGGCGGCTTCGACCTCTATGTGCCGGAGAGCTACGCGGCGGACGTCGACGAGCACTGGCCTTCGGTTGTCGCTCTTCACGGCGGCGCTGGGAGCGGCACGGATTTTTTGTGGACGTGGCTGCGAGAAGCGCGGAGCCGTCGCTTCATCCTGCTTGCGCCGTCTTCGCAGGGCAGTACCTGGTTGCTGAATGCGCCGGCTATCGATGGCACCGCTCTGATCCAGATGGTTGAATGGGTTTCGCAGAGTTGGCGCGTCGATAGCGATCGGGTTCTGCTGACCGGCCTTTCGGATGGTGCGACGATGACCCTACTCGTCGGGGCAGCCGAGGGCGCGCCGTATACGCATATCGCCCCGGTCTCGGGCGTGCTGCATCCCATGAAAATCAAGACTGGAAGCGTCTGCGCGGCTATTTCTTCCGCCGTCGGCCCAAGAGCGGCTTCAGGCTGCGTCCCGTGTGGGAAGCCTCGACGCGTTGCACGTCCTCAGGCGTCCCGCAGGCCACGAGCTCTCCTCCGTCGGGGCCGCCTTCGGGCCCAAGGTCGACGATCCAGTCCGCCGTCTTGATCACGTCCAGGTTATGTTCGATCACGACGACACTATTTCCCGCATCCACGAGTTCGGTCAGCACTTCGAGGAGCTTGCGAACATCTTCGAAATGCAGGCCTGTGGTCGGCTCGTCGAGGATGTACAGCGTCCGCCCCGTCGCGCGCTTTGAGAGTTCGCGGGCGAGTTTTATACGCTGGGCTTCGCCGCCGGAGAGCGTGGGGCTGGGCTGGCCGAGATGCAGGTAGTCGAGTCCGACGCGCTGCAGAAGCTTAAGCGGGCCCGCGACTTTGGGATGGGCGGAGAAGACTTTGATTGCTTCGGCGACGGTCAGGTCGAGCACGTCGGCGATCGAATTGCCTTTGTATTCAACTCGAAGAGTCGCTTCGTTGAAGCGCTTACCGCGACATTCTTCGCAGCGGACGAATACGTCGGCGAGGAAATGCATTTCGATCTTTCGAACGCCGTCCCCTTCACACGCTTCGCAGCGCCCACCCTTCACATTGAAGGAGAAACGACCGGGTTTGTAGCCGTGGACGCGGCTCTCGGGCAATTCTGAGAAGAAGCGGCGAATTTCGTCGAATACTTTGATGTAGGTCGCGGGGTTGCTGCGGGGGGTGCGGCCGATGGGCCTTTGGTCGATGTCGATGACTTTATCGAGTTGGCCGAGGCCGGAGATGCGGCGATGGCGGCCAAGCCGCATGCTGCTGCCGGCGAGTTCTCGGGCAGCGGCGGGGTAGAGAATATCGTTGACTAACGTCGACTTGCCCGCGCCTGAGACGCCCGTGACCGCGGTCAAGATGCCGAGCGGGATCTCGACATCGATATCGCGAAGATTATTCTCCTGGGCGCCTTGGATCTTGAGACTGCCCTTTGAGACGCGGCGGACGGGCGGGATGGCGATCTCGCGGCGGCCGGAGAGGTATGCGCCCGTGAGCGAGGTCTTGTTGCGCTCGAGCGATTCGGGAGTGCCGGCATGGACAACGTGCCCGCCTGCGATGCCGGCGCCGATGCCGAAATCGACGACGTGATCGGCGGCCCGAATGGTCTCTTCATCATGCTCGACGACCACGACCGTATTGCCGATATCGCGCATGCGCTCGAGGGTTTCGAGCAGGCGGGCGTTGTCACGCGAATGGAGTCCGATCGACGGCTCGTCGAGGATGTAGATCACGCCTGTGAGGTCGGAGCCGACCTGGCTTGCTAGGCGAATGCGCTGGGACTCGCCGCCTGAGAGCGAGGGGCCGGCGCGGTCGAGGGAGAGATAACCAAGTCCAACGGCGGCGAGGAAATCGAGTCGCGAGCGAATTTCCTTCAAGATTTCGGTGGCGATCTTGAGATCCGCGCCTTTGAGCTTGATCGATCCGAAGAAAGCGTGGGCCTCGTCGACGGTCATTGCCGAGACTTCAATGAGGGTGTGTCCTGCCACACGGACGGCGGCGCTTTCCTGCTTCAGGCGCGTTCCTTTGCAGGTCGTACAGGCGGTATCGGCCATATACTTGGCGTACCATTTCTTCATGCCTTCGGATTTGGTTTCGCGGAAGCGACGCATGAGGCGGGGAATTAGGCCTTCCCAAGTTGTGTCGAACTGGCCGCCGCCGCCGCTCTTGCCCTTCCACTTTACGTGGAAGCGCTGTTGGCCCGTGCCGAAGAGAATCTGGCGATGGTGTTTCGCTGTGAGTTTGCCCCAGGGCTTCTTCGTGGAGATGCCGAGCTGAGCGATGATTTGTTTGCGGAAGCCGCTGCCCCAGCCGTCTTTTTCGGAGACGTTTTCGCCCCAGGGTTTGAGGGCGCCTTCGTCGATCGTGAGTGAATCGTCGGGGACGACGAGGGCGGGGTCGATTTCAAAGCGGTTGCCGAGGCCGTTGCAATCGCTGCACATGCCTTGGGGACTATTGAACGAGAAGGCTTGGGGTGTGAGCTCGGGGAAAGAGATTTGGCATCGCGCGCAGGAAGCATGTTCCGAGTAGGTCGTGTCTTCGCCCCCGCCCCCGCCCCCGCCGGTTCCGGAGCCCACGGAAGCGATGAGTTGGCCGTCGCCTATGCGCAGTGCAGTTTCGACGGATTCGGTCAGGCGGCCCTTGACGCCGGCCTTCACTACGAGCCGGTCGATCACGGCTTCGACGTTATGTTTCTTGCGTTTATCGAGGGCTTTGAGTCCATCGGTCTCGACAATGTTGCCATCGACTCGGAGGCGGAGCCAGCCCGCGCGCCGCGCCTCTTCGAGAAGCTCGCGATGTTCGCCCTTGCGGTTCACAAGGAGAGGCGAGAGGAGGATCAGCTTGGTGCCGTTTTCCTTCCCGGCAAGGGTGCGTGCGATTTGCTCCGCGGTCTGGCTCGCGACGGCATCGCCGCATTGATGACAGAACTGGCGGCCCGTACGCGCCCAGAGGACGCGGAGGTAATCAGAGATTTCGGTGATCGTGCCAACAGTGGAGCGCGGATTATTGCCCGTGGTCTTCTGTTCGATGGAGATCGTCGGAGAGAGGCCGCGGATTGAATCGTATTGGGGCTTCTCCATTTGCCCGAGAAATTGGCGCGCGTAGGCGGAGAGACTCTCGACGTAGCGGCGCTGGCCTTCCGCGTAGAGCGTGTCGAAGGCGAGGGATGATTTGCCCGATCCCGAGACACCTGTCATGACAACAAGTTTCTTCTTGGGGATATCGACGTCGATCGACTGGAGATTATGCTCGCGGGCGCCGCGAATCTCGATGTGATCGAGTTCGCCGAGGCGCTCTGCGGAAGCTTTCTTGGATGGCTTGCGTCGCGTCGCGCTCTTGTTTGGGCTGGCGGCCTGTTTGCGCGGTTTGGCAGCAGACTTTTTGGTACGGACAGAGGCTGTTTTTTTGGAGGGGGGCATGGGAACGTCAAGCGTAGGGGAAGTTGAGGCGCGTAGCTGAGGCTAAGATTGGTTAGCGTTGCCAATTCAGTAGCCGTTCAGGTCGCGGCGGGTTGTGGATGCGACCTTCTGCGGTGCGAGCGCCGCAAGATTGGATTGTCGCCCGGCGGGGAGTCGGCGACGAACGCGGAAAGCGGCGAAACCGGCGGCGGATACAGCGGCTGATTAGAGGGGGAATAATGGAAGAGGCAGTCGAGGCAGCGGGCGAGCGCTCGCTTTCAACGATCGATGCGTGGCTCGCGGGGCTCGCCGGTGGCGAGTGGATCGTCGACCTTTTTGATTTCAGCCTCCTGATTCTAGCGGCCACCCTCGTCTACTTCTGCGTGAGATGGGCTCTGTTTCGTGCGGTTCAGAAAATGGTCGACTCGACGTCGACGCATTGGGATGATGAACTCGTCCGGGCGGGCCTCTTCGCACGGCTCGCGAATATCGCTCCCGCCTTCGTCGTCTTCTACGGGACACGCTTCTTTCCCCATCTGCCTGAACAATTGACGGATGGTATTAGCCGCATAGCCGTCGCGGTGATGCTCTTGGTCGGAGCGCTCGCGATCTCGAGCTTTCTCACCGCCGCCGAACGCATCTACGATAGTCACGCCGAATACCGCGAACGCCCGATCAAGGGCTATCTGCAAGTGGTTTCGATTATCGTCTACTTGCTGGCAGGCCTCCTTATTTTGGCGGCCTTGATGAACCGCTCGCCGTGGATTTTTGTTTCCGGCATCGGCGCCATGACCGCCATACTGCTCTTGGTCTTCCGCGACACGATCCTTTCTCTTGTTGCCAGTATCCAAATCGCGAGCAACGACATGATCCGCGTGGGCGACTGGATCGAGATGCCGGGGCTCGGTGCGGACGGCGATGTGATGGAAGTCGCGCTGCATACCGTGAAGGTGCAGAACTGGGACAAGACGATCACGACGATCCCGACCCATCGCCTGATCAGCGATTCCTTCAAGAACTGGCGCGGAATGTCAGAGTCCGGCGGGCGACGAATCAAGCGCTCGGTCTCGGTCGATTTGCAGACCGTTCGTTTCCTCACGCCCGAGGAGATCGAAACCTTTGGTGAATGGGCGCTTCTTTCCGATTATATCGCCGGCAAGCGCGCGGAACTCGATGAGACGAACAGTGGTGGGACGGATGGGCCGCTCGCGAATCAGCGACGCTTGACCAATCTAGGCACCTTGCGCGCTTGGATCTGGGAAACTCTCCGGAATCATCCCGACCTACATCAGCAGGGGCATACGCTCCTTGTGCGGCAATTGGCATCGGGGCCCCAGGGCGTTCCGATCGAGATCTACTGCTTCACAAACGACACGGCATGGGTTCGGTACGAAGATATCCAGGCGGATCTCTTCGATCGAATTCTGGCGATGCTGCCCGAGTTTGGCCTGCGCGTTTTTCAGGAGCCCTCGGGCGCGGATCTCGTGTCCTTAGGCAAGGCCGATCGGGAAAACTAGATTCCACTTAAACCGAATTAAGCGTGCCGAATGAAGCGGATCGATTGATGCGGATCCGAATGAAGCAGATGTAGGAGCGGGGGCAGGGTTCGTAATGATCGAGAGTCTTGAAGGGAAAGTCGCGTTCGTGAGCGGCGCGAGTCGCGGGATCGGAGCGGCTTGTGCTGAGCGATTCGCCGCCGCGGGCATGCGGCTCATACTTTGCTCACGTTCGGCGCCGGTTCTGCCCGAGAGTGAGCAGATTCTTTCCCGCCAAGTCGATGTGCGGTCTGAAGAAGAGATGGAGGCGCTCGCGAAGGAAGCGGAATCGCGCTTTGGTGCGATCGACCTCTGGGTGAATAACGCGGGCGTGCTCGAACCAATCCGCCCCGTGCGCGATGTTGGGGTGGATGAGTTTCGAAATCATATCGACACGAATCTCACGGGTGTTTTCATCGGCTCTCGATGTTATGTCCAGCACCTTAGGCGAGTGGGTCGCGGAGGCGTCTTGATCAACTTGTCTTCCGGTGCTGCCTGGAACGCGTACTCGGGATGGGGCGCGTACTGTGCAGGGAAAGCGGGCGTCGAGCGGCTGACCGAGGTGATCCAGCTGGAAGAGGCGAGTATAGGCCTGCGCGCACACTCGGTTGCGCCGGGGGTGGTGGATACTTCGATGCAGACGCTGATCCGAAGCTCTTCTGCCGAGAATTTTCCGGATCTAGAACGCTTCGTCCAAATGAAGCGCGATGAGAATTTCAATGATGCCCACTTCGTCGCCGGCGAGTTCCTTGCGATCGCCTTCGATCCCGAGCGCCGCCCGGAAGGCGTGGCACATCGGGTTGAGTACGGGGACGGCGGAGCGGCCTAGTGCAAGAGTGAGCAAAACGCGGGGCGGTGCTATTCGCGGGGAACGCCGCGCCTCGGTGTCTGGGTGTCGGTCTCGGATACGTCGTTCGGTTGTGCGGGCGGGCGGGGCTGGGTGGCGGATGCCGGCTGCTTGATCTGGTAGGCCTGCCAGAACTGCCAGGTCTGATAGGAGGCGGCGAGGAGGGCGGCCGTGCCGAGGACGATGCCCGCCTGGCGAAGCCGCTTGCGTTGCAGGCGTTTGGCTTCGATGGCTTTGATGCCGACCTCGGAGAGTTCGACCGGCGCCGTGGCTTCTGGATCGCCCGAGGACTTGTCCGCGGGCACAGAGAGGATCTGGACGGAGATGTTATCCGGGCCGCCGCGCTCATTGGCCATCTGGATCAGCGACTCGACCGCGCGCGCCGGCTTCTCCATCTGGACGACGGCGGCGATCTCCTCGTCGGTGACCATACCCGTGAGGCCATCGGAGCAAAGCACGAAGCGGTCGCCCGGTTTGACATCGACCTTGGCGACTTCTACCTCCACGTCGGGCAGCACGCCGACGGAGCGGAGGATTTCATTTCGCCTGGGATGCACTGCGGCTTCGTCCGCAGACAGCAGGCCGCGCTTCTGCATCTCGGCGACGACGCTGTGGTCGGTCGTAAGGGGATCGATCTCGCCGCGTCGGTATCGGTAGGCGCGGCTATCGCCGACATGAGCGACGGTGCCCCGTCCTCGGCCATCAAGCAGGAAAGTCACGACGGTTGTGCCCATGCCTTCGAGGTCGGGGTCGGCCTGGGCCATCTCATGGATTCGGGCGTTTGCGGCTTCGATCGCTTCTTTGAGCGCGTCGCCCGCCGAACTCGGACGTTTCTCGACGCCGATCATCTCGGAGATGGTGGCGACGGCGGTCGCGCTGGCGGTTGCTCCGCCGCGGTGTCCGCCCATGCCATCGGCCAGGACCAGCAGGTTCGAGCCATCTTTAAGCGCGAAGACCCCGCAGGAATCTTCATTGGCCGAACGGACTTGCCCCACATCGGAACGCGATGCGATTACGATTGAGGCGTCTGCCTCGCCGGCATGCGTTTCGCTCATTGGTGGGGCCTCAGGGGGCTCAGCATTGGGGCGATCTCCGACTCATCTTTCTCACGTTAGCCGTTTGAGCGCGCAAGGATGCCTGACGGCAACGCATGGCGTATCCGAATGGATAGAGAACCCTCTCCAGGGTAAGGAGAGATTCCTCGGCTTGAGGTTCCGTGAGGGGAGGGAGGCGAGCGCCGGTCGGTCCCCGGTCTTGTCTCTCACGAAACAGACCGGGCCGACCGGAGGCGTCTCGCCGCCGCCGCTCTACGTGGGCTAGCTGAAGTCGCGATCGAGCACGGTCTTACGACCGTCGCTGCGCGCACTCTCGATCGCCTGGTCGCACATCGAGCGCAGTCGGTCGGAGAGGATTTCGAGAACGCCCGCAGACGTCTTCATGTCCCCAGAGTCCTTGATGTAATTCTTGATCTTAGATGCGACGACCAGCACTTCATTATCCGACATCGTTTAAGGCGTCCTTCCTCAAGCGCGGAACCAGGTGATTTAGGAACGCCCGTGTGGCGTGAAATCGGTCTGGCTCGCTTTTTAGGCTGCTGCGCTCTATCGAGAGAGCACGGCTGATCGCCACCGGGTGGGGTTGAGCGGGCCGCTGCGGAAGAATGCCCAAGATCGGGACAAGTGCAACGCCCATGAGCGATCTGGGCACTGGATATGAGGGTAAGTAATTGAAAAATATAGACTATTTGATCCACGGGGCGAGGCTTTGGAAGGCCGATTCGGACGCTCTAGACCGGCTCTCGTCGCCCATATTGGTGCGGGGGGGACGAATCGCGGCGCTCGGCGAAGAGGCGGAACAGCAGGCAGCGGCGGCCAAGATGGAGCCAATTTTGATGCCTGGCCGCGTTCTCGTCCCCGGGCTGATCGATGCGCACGTGCATCTTGAGCTCGATCCCAAGTTGCGGTCGCCTGCGGATCAGTTGGCTGTACCGTTTGAAGCACGTGAGCAAGGAAGGGCCTCCCGTGCTCGGGCGATGCTCGCGCACGGGATCACAACCGCGCGCGATTGCGGCGGTGGCTCGCATAGAGAGCATGCACTGCGCGACGAGATTGATGCGGGGCATGCAATCGGTCCCCGCCTGCTTTGTTGCGGCCAGCCGATCACGACGCCAGACGGCCACTGCGCGTTTTGGGGCGGCGGGATCGAGAGCGATGCGGATCTCGACCGGGTGATGGCGGCTCAGGTTGAAGCGGGCAGCGACTGGATCAAAGTGATGGCGACGGGCGGTGTGTTTACTCCGGGCAGTCGTGCGCGGGATAGCCAGTTCGATTTGCCGACACTCAAGCGGGTTGTCGGGCGCGCCGCAGACGCGGGTCGATTCGTGGCAGCGCATTGTCACGGCACAGCGGGCATTGGAGACGCTGTACGCGCCGGAATTCGTACGATCGAACATGCCTCGTTCGCGGGAGAGCAGGGTTTTGGAACGTTGATCGATGAATCGATCATGGAGGAAATGGCGGCCGCAGAGCTTTGGGCCTCACCGACTGTGAACGCTGGCTGGGGACGCCGCATTGTGGACGCTGATGGCAAGCCAACCGATTTTTTCACTCGCATGTCCCAATGTTTGCAACGACAAAAGGGAATCGGCGTTTCGTTCATCGCATCGACGGACGCGGGCATCCCGGGCGTTGCCCATCATGATCTGCTGGATGGGTTGATTGCCTTCGGCCGCTTCGCGGATCTCCGTCCAGTGGATGTACTCCGTACGGCAACGTCGGAATCGGCGCTCGCTCTGGGCATCGCGGAGGAAACGGGCCGGCTCGAAGTTGGCCGATCCGCCGACTTTCTCGTGCTCGAAGAAAATCCATTGGAAGATCTCGAGGCGCTGCGCGATCCGGAGCTTGTGGTTTTTCGCGGTGCTTTGCTCGACCGAACGGTGCGCGCCAATTGGGCCGAAGGGGCGAACGGAGACGAAAGCCCAGCTTGATCGCGACCGCTTCAAGCGACGCGTCGATCGGTTGAACTGAGCGGACTAGAAACCGACCGCATCCGGCATAGACGAGAGGTCTCTGCCGGATGCGAGTCGGGACGTAATGTAATGCGCGATCGTTTGCTGGACCTGGGAGCCGGCGTCTGAGAACGCGAGTCCGAGATCCTCGCCCTGGGCGTAGCGACACTCCGCGTGGGTTTTGATGAGTCCGAATTGGGGCAGCGCGAACTGGAGATCAATCTCGGCGCCTCGGGCGAATCCTTCGCTCGAACGCAGCAAACAGCCCCCTTTGGACAAGGAGAGGACGGCACCCATAGATCGATGTTCATCGCGGATGCAACGCGCCGACAGTTTCGTCGAAATCCGAGGAAGACGCCGAGGCGTGCCCTCGAGTATGGTTTGGAGCATCTCGTACACCGCCGTCAGGCGGGCGGGTCGCGTCACGCGGGAAAGAACGCGCTCATCCTCGGGCGCTTCAAGCTGCGGCTCCGCGGATTCGCAGAGCAGGGCCACGTGAAGCTCCGGCCTTTGTGCGATGCTGGGTAATTTCTCCAGCCGCTCTTCGTCCACGAGCCATACGCGCGAACTCGTGGCCTGTTCTTCGGGCTCCGAGTCCAGATCGATCAAGGTGTAGCCTAAGCTTTGCAGAGCATTACGCACCTGCGGCGCGAGGCTTCGCTCAGTGAGGCGAAGTCCTATTCGCCGTGATAATGCGGTCTGTCCGTTCGCATGCTCATGCATGTTTGATTCTTCGGTGCGACCTTCATCTTTGTGTAGGAACTAACGAGTGCCGCATGCGTCTTCGATCTTTCGGAAAATTTCTGTTTCGTAGCAATCCAGTGAGAGCGCATTTGTTCCCATGAGTACCGAAATGAATTCGTCAGGTTCGCCCCGAGGTCGCTTCGCGCCGTCGACGACGGGAGGAGTGCATCCGGGGACGCTGTTGGCGGCGCTCCTGTGTTGGCTCGACGCGCGAGCGCAGGGCGGTGCAGTGCTCTTGCGGCTCGAAGATCTTGATCGCGAACGGACGAAGCCCGGGTTCGTTGACGCGATGGAGCGAGACCTGGCCTGGTTTGGACTCGACTGGGACGGGGTCTCTCGGCAAACGGATCGCGAATCGGCGCATGCAGAGTCGCTCTCTGATCTTGTTAATTCAGGACGTGTATATGCGTGCGATTGTAGTCGCGCTCAAATTCGGGCTTCCGGGGAGCCTGCTCCGGACGGGAGCTATCGGTACCCCGGAACCTGCCGGAGTCAGGTTGTTCGTGCGGACGGGTGGCGGGAGGAGGTGCGCCCTCTGCGTCTGCAGCTGGAATCGACGCCCGTTGATCTGCTGGATGAGTCGGGTCTGGATCTTTCGGGCGATGCGGCGCTTCTGTTCGGCGATCCGGTTCTGCGTCGTCGAGATCGCAGTTACGCGTATCATTTCGCTTCCGTGTTAGACGATGCGGCAGAAGGTGTGACGCGTGTCGTGCGCGGTCGGGATCTGGCGCCGTCCACGCTGCCCCAGGTGGCCTTGCAGCGCCTGCTTGGATTACCGACGCCGGCCTATCGACATCATGCTCTTTTCTTGGAACGAAGCGGGAGTGGTGGTGGGAGTGGGAGTGGCGCTGGCGAGAAGCTCTCGAAGCTCCACGGTGCCGTCGACGTCACGGCCCTGCGTGCTCGCTACGAAGCCGACGAACTTTGCGGAGTCATCGCGAGTGCCGTTGGCCTGGTGCCTCCCGGAACCCGTTGTGGCCCGGTCGACCTTGTTGACGGCTTCGATTGGGGCCGCATTGCGGACACCGATGTCGAGCTAAGCTGGAGCGTGGATCACGGACTCTCCGCAGCTTCTTGAACTCGGCGGGGAATGGCCGCGACGAAGGAGGACGAAGATGGGTCTACTCGACGGAAAGAACATTGTGATCACGGGCGCAGCGCAGGGCATGGGCGCAGAACATGCGAAGCGCTGCGTTGCGGAGGGCGCGCAGGTCCTTCTGACGGACCTCCAAGAGGAAGCGGGAGAGAAACTGGCTTCCGAGATTGGTTCGAAGGCGGTATTCGTCCGGCAAGACGTGACCAGCGAGGAGGATTGGGAGCGCGTGGCGCAGGCCGCGAGCAAACACTTCGGCCAGATCAATGGACTGGTGAACAATGCCGCGATCTGGTGGACGGAAACGATTCTGAACGAAGACATCGACCGCTTCCGCAAGATGCTCGACGTGAACGTGATTGGAACCTGGCTCGGTGTTCGGACGATCGCGCCCTACCTCCGCGAAGCGGGCGGCGGTTCCATCGTGAATCTCTCTTCGATCGCAGGGACGCGAGGCATTCCTGAGCACGGTGCCTACGGCGCATCGAAATGGGCTGTGCGCGGGCTCTCGAAAGTGGCCGCGGCCGAGTTAGGCGAGTGGAATATTCGAGTAAACACGGTGCATCCAGGTGCGATTGAAGGCACGGGGATGTTTCAGATTCCGGCTTCGGAATATGAAACAATCTTTGAGACGCAGCCGCTTGGGCGCCCGGGCGAGCGAGGTGAAGTTTCCGGGCTCGTGCTTTTCCTTCTGTCGGATCTTTCGAGCTATGTGACGGGGCATGAGCACATCGTCGACGGTGGACGCACCGCTACTTAGGCGGCGTAACTGAAAAGAGAACACCGAAAAAGGAACACCGGAAATAGAATATTGGAGAGAGACGAGGCCATGATCGCAGCCGCCGCATCGATTCCCAAAATTGCCTTCGCGCTTTTTGACGCGGACAATCATTACTACGAACACGAAGATGCGTTTACGCGCTATATCGATCGGAAGATGGCGAAGCGTGCCGTGCAATGGGTTGAGCTGAACGGCCGAAAGCGCATTATCGTCGGCGGCAAGCTCGACGCATTCATCCCCAATCCGACCTTTGACCCGATCACAGAGCCGGGAGTGCTGGAGGATTATTTCCGAGGCGTGAATCAGGAGGGTCGCTCGATGGCGGAACTCTTCGCCGGTCGGATCGTGCCCCTGCCGAAAGAGTACCGAGACCGCGATGCGCGGTTGGCGATGATGGATCAGCAAGGACTCGAAGGCGCAATTCTCTTCCCCACGCTGGGCTGCGGGGGGAGAATTTCAAGCACGGAATGTTCGGCCGGTACGCCGACGCGGAGTGGGAAGCCGTAGAAACCGGTCCCGCGATGGACGTAGAGGCGGGAGGCGCCGCGCGCGAAGAGTCCCTGGTCGGGCCAGCGGGTCGCGGAAAGCGCTGTCCAGTCGAGGCCGAGCGAGACGAGGCCGACTTGCCCGCCATGGGTATGGCCCGAAAGGACAAGGTCCACATCATCGTCGGGCAGCGAATGAAAGCCGACCGGATCATGCAGCAGCAGTAAGCGGAGATGCTCGGCTCTGCGCGGAAAGCGGGTCAGAAGCTTTTCAAGATGGGCCTCGTGGTCGCGACCTATGAAATCAGAGCCAACGACCTGGACTGATCCGGCGGGCGTTTCGAAACAAGCCTCTTCATCGATTAGTAGGACGATGCCGAGGTTCTTCATCGCGTCGCGCACGTGATCCGGCGCTTCATGATCATGGTTGCCGAAAATCGCGACGCATCGGTCGGCAATGGCGGCGAGCGGCTGCAGCGCCTCTTCAAGACAGCCAGGTGTTCCCATGCTTTCCATCGTGAGAAAGTCGCCTGTGAGCGCAACCAGGTCGGGCTCGCGCGCCACAAGGTCGGCGACGATGCCCCGCAGTCGGTGGACGCTCTGCCAGGGGCCGAGGTGTGTGTCCGTGATCTGGACGATGCGCAGGCTGCGCTCGAGGGGCGGGGTGGGTTCCTTGCCGTAGATGCGTTCAACCGGCACCCGTGTGAATGCATCCGGGCCCCGGTCGGAGAGGGCGAAGCGAACCGTCTCGGTCCGCGCCGTCATGGACGTAGCGATCGAGGCGACGGCGACGAAGAGAGGGAAAGCTTCGATCCAAGTCCAGAGGCCTAATAGGCCTCCCGCTCCGATCGCTTCAAAGAATAGGCGAAAGGGAAGCAGGAGAAGGAGCCAGGGGCCGGCGAGCATGCCGCCTGCAATGAAGGTTTGGCCGGGAACGGAAACGAGCCACCTAAAGGCCGGGCCGCGAAGTTTCGCGCGCACGAGGTGGGCCAGCTGGATTCCTGCTGCGGCCATCGAATAGGCAAAAACCGCGTCGAGCGCGATCTGAAAATCGTCGGAGATCTGTTCGCGGAGCCGGGCGTGGAGGATGAGGGCCCCGGGCAGCGCGAAGCTGAGGATGACGACCGCGAAGGCGGCGTAGAGTCGCCCGCGCGCGACGGCCGCGTAGGCGGGCACGCCGATCCAGACGAGGAAGGCGATGATGGGAAAGATCTGCCCGAGCGATAGCATCGCCGGCTCCACGATCGACTCTACTACCGACACTTCAGCAAGAGCTTTCCGTGCGTGCCGCGGCCTTCGAGGTCGAGATGGGCCTGCGCCGCGTCTGCGAGGTCGTACCGGCCGTGAATTCTCTGTTTGAGAGAGCCGCTCGCGAGACCATCGAAAATCGCACTCGCACGGAGTGAGAGCTCTTCGGGGTTGGCAATGAAATGGCCTAACGTCGGTCGCGTGACAAAGAGGGATCCCGCGCCGCCGAGCCGGCCGAGGTCGAAGGGCGGGACAGGGCCGCTCGCCTGTCCGAAGAGGCAGAGCAGTCCGCGCGGCCGAAGTGAGGCGAGGCTTTTTTCGAACGTCGACTGCCCGACTGAGTCGTAGACGACATCGACGCCGATTCCGTCGGTGATTTGAAGTGTGCGCGCCTGGAAATCTTCCTCGCTGTAGAGGATCACTTCGTCGGCTCCTGACTCGCGCGCGAGTTCCGCCTTGGCTTGCGTGCCGCAGGTGCCAATCACGGTCAGGCCCGCCTGCTTGAGAAGCTGGACCAAGAGGCCGCCAGTCCCGCCTGCCGCGGCGTGGACAAGCGCAGTCTCGCCGGGCTTCGCGTCGCGCACGCCGTGCGTCAGGTAATGCGCGGTCATGCCCTGCAGGAGGCTGGCCGCGGCAAGTTCGGTGGAAAGCGTCTCGGGGATCTGGACGAGCTGTGTCGCGGGTACATTACAGACTTCGGCATAGCTCCCGGGGATCATCGTCCAGCCCACGCGGTCGCCCACGGCGAGCGCCACCGGCGCATCCGGGCCGAGGCTTTCGACCACGCCGGCTCCTTCCACGCCTAACGTGAAGGGTGTGGGGACGGGGTAGAGGCCGGATCGATGATAAGTGTCGATAAAGTTGACGCCCGCGAAGTCGATGCGGACCTGTGCCATGCCGGGGCCGGGCTCAGGGGTGTCGATCTCTCGCGCGACGAGGACTTCGGGCCCGCCCGGCGCATCAAATTGAATGGCTTTCTGCATCGTCATGATCAGAATCCTCGAATTTCAGGGCGGAGTTCAGGGGAGAGCTCAGGGCAGAGTTCAGGCAGGAGTTGCGAGCGGAATCTAGCGCGCCTTCGTCTGCGGCAGAGCATGGATCACAGCGTGGGTCTGCGGCGAGTCGACGTCGGGAAAGGTGAGCACCTCGAAGCGCTCCAAGATCGGCACGTCGAGGATGGGCGTGCCGGTGCGCTGGGGGTCGGCGAGCAGGATTGGTGCCTTCGTGATCGCTTCGCCGAGAATCCAGTCGCGGAGACCGGTTTCATAGAGCACGTCAGCTGCGAGCATGAGATCCCACTCGTCTGGGAGCTTCGAGACAGTCTGGATCGTGAGTTTGTTTTGCGCAGCGTTGAGTGCCGCGGCCTGACGCGAAACCGGATCGAGATCCGCCGCGATGACTTCGCGCGCGCCCGCTTTCGCCGCCGCAAGAGCAACGATGCCCGAACCGGTTCCGAGGTCGAGCACGCGCAGGCCGCGCACTCGCTCGGGATGGTCGAGAATGAAGCGCGCAAGCGCCTGCCCACCGCCCCAACAGAAGGCCCAAAAGGGCGGTGCTTCGCCATCGGCGAGTTCCTGGCAGCTGGCCTCGAGGTCGACGCCATCGCCGAGAAGCCAGAGTTCAAACTCTGGCGTGAGCGGCGGGCGTCGGAGCTCGAGATGCGCGCCGAAGCCGCCGAGCTGGGCTTCGAGGTCTTGGTTCGCGCGCGGCTGTGAATGCGACTGTGGCGAGGATGAATTCATGGAACGAGGGTGCGCCAAAGGCCGATTGAGGTGAGCAAAATGCCGAGCACGATCACGAGGAAGCCCGAACCGCCAAGGCCGCCCCAGAGCAGGACTCGAAATCGATCTTCGCGTGGAATGTGTCCGTGGAGCGCGGTTGGGTTGAGCCACCACCGCGGAGGCAAGCGATTCGCCCGCGAGAGCGAAGCATACAAGCGCACGTGATAGACGATCGCGGCGGGAATCCCGTAGGCGAAACCCGCAGCGGCGAGGCCTATGCCGCCCCAGATCAAGGACTCGCCGCCCGCGTTCAGCGCGAAGCCAATCACGCAGAAAAGCACTACGAGTCCCACACTGATCAGCGTTTCGAACAAAGCGGCTCCTGGAGGTCAGGCCCCTGCCAGCTCCGCGGCCAATAGCTCCGCGGCCAATAGCGCCGCGGCCAATAGCGCCGCGGCCAATAGCGCCGCGGCCAATAGCGCCGCGGCCAATAAGAGCGACGCAGCCCCAAAAGCACCGCAGCAATAGAAAAGCGCCGCGGACGAAGGATCGTCCGCGGCGCTTCTATTCTAGCGAAACTCCAAGCCGCAACAGGAGAACCGCTCGCAAGGGCGCTGAATCACGCCCGGCTTTTTCCGACTCGTCCGACTATCGCCGTCTTAGTAGCGATAGTGCTCCGGCTTGTACGGACCGTCGGCGTCGATGTCGAGGTACTCGGCCTGCTTGGCGCTCAGCCGCGTGAGCTTCACGCCGAGCTTGTCCAGGTGGAGTCGCGCGACTTCTTCGTCGAGCTTCTTCGGGAGGGCATAGACCTTGTTCTCGTATTTGCCGTCGTTCTGCTGGAGCTCGATCTGCGCGAGAACCTGGTTGGTGAACGAGGCCGACATCACGAAGGAGGGATGGCCTGTGGCGCAACCGAGGTTGAGCAGTCGACCTTCCGCGAGGATCAGTACGCTGTGTCCGTCCGGGAACTTCCACTCGTCGTACTGGGGCTTGATGTTGATGTGCTCGATGCCCTTGACCTTCTTCAGGCCGGCCATGTCGATCTCGTTATCGAAGTGGCCGATATTGCCGACGAGGGCCTTGTCCTTCATGCGGGACATATGGTCGGCGGTGATGATGTCGAAGTTGCCCGTCGTGGTGACGAAGATATCGGCGTATTCGACGACGTTCTCGAGGGTGTTGACCTCGTAGCCCTGCATCGCTGCCTGGAGCGCGCAGATCGGATCGATCTCGGTCACGATCACGCGGCAGCCCTGGCCACGCAGGCTCTCAGCCGAACCCTTGCCGACGTCACCGAAGCCGCAGATCACAGCGACCTTGCCGCCGAGCATGACGTCGCTTGCGCGCATCAGGCCGTCGGGCAGGGAGTGACGGCAACCGTAGACATTGTCGAACTTGCTCTTCGTCACGGAGTCGTTCACGTTGATTGCGGGGAAGAGAAGCGTTCCGTGCTTCTCCATCTGATAGAGGCGATTGACGCCCGTCGTCGTTTCTTCGGAAACGCCGCGCATTTGTTCTGCTGTGCGATGCCAGCGCGTCTTGTCTTCCTTGGCGATCTTCTCAAGCAGCGCGAGGATGTAGCCATACTCTTCTGCATCCGTCTCGGGATTGAATGCCGGAATCTTCTCGGCCTTCTCGAATTCGAGTCCCTTGTGGATGAGCAGCGTCGCGTCGCCGCCATCATCAACGATCAGCTCCGGTCCCGAACCATCGGGCCAGCGCAGCGCCATATCCGTGCACCACCAGTATTCCTCGAGCGTCTCACCCTTCCAGGCGAAGACCGGAACACCCTTCGGATCGTCCGGCGTGCCGTCTCGGCCAACGACGATCGCGGCGGCGGCGTGGTCCTGGGTCGAGAAGATATTGCAGGACACCCAGCGCACGTCGGCGCCCAGATCGACCAGCGTCTCAATCAGGACGGCGGTCTGGATCGTCATGTGGAGGCTGCCCATGACGCGGACATCCTGGAGGGGCTTGGTCTTGCCGAAGCGCTCGCGGAGCACCATCAGCCCGGGCATCTCATGCTCGGCGAGTTCGATTTCCTTGCGCCCGAAATCGCAGAGGGTGAGGTCGGCGACCTTGAAGGCGGGGGCCGTTTCTTGAGCCATGGTGTTTTGTTCTCCTGGTGTGATGAAGGCCGGTGGGCGAGGTTCGCCGCCGACTTGTCTAGAGCATTGGTTCAGCTCGTATATTCCTATAACCGGATATACTGGTTTTTAGATCAGGGAGTGTCAAGGCGACGGGCCTATCGGGGGTGAGAAAACTTTGCGAACCCGGTCGCATTGATCTGAAACTGCCGGCCGATTGCGCACGCTCTCCCCCGAAGTCCCTGATCGATAAGGGGAATCATCGGTCAACGGGCCCAAGAGGTAGAATGCCGAACTTCGTCCCGGGCCTTCGACCCGCGGGGGCTTGGGCACCAGAAGCTGCCGCTCAGCGAGGCTGAGGCTGGCCCGCATGTGACGCGAAGTGGCGGCTGAGGAGGAGGGGTGGGCCGCCGCTGAGGCAAGGCTGAGGAGGAGGGGTGGCCGCCGCTGAGGCAAGGCTGGGGAGAGGCTGGAGGGGAGAGGGGAAGCCCTGGAAGTAGGGAGAGATAGAGGCCGAGGCGTCTGAGCGCGGCTCCTGGTGACTAGCGAAGGACCGCAGCGACGACGAAGGCCGCGGCGGTGATCGCGAAGAACAAGCCGCCGACCAGCCAGCGCAGCGAGCGGGTCTGAACCACCAGCGCATTCTCAAGCCGACGCTGCTGTTCGGAAACCTGGAGCAGAGATTCCTGGAGCTCGCCGAGGGTGCCGAGCTGTTCCTCGATATCCCATAGCTGGGTCAGTCGCTGTTCGACCTGATCGGATCGGCCGCTCAGGTCTGCATGGCTTCGTTCGAGCTTGGCCTCGATGGAGACGAGTGCCTGGAGCATCGGCTCGACGACCCGCTTCTCGAGCATTTCCTGGGCGAGAGCGGGCGCATCCGCGTGTACGGCGGTGGGCTCTCTTTGCCGGGCGGTCGCGGGGATATTCGCTGCTGCTGCGTTCGCACTCGCGGCTTGCTGCGCGGCACGTTCAGCCGCGTTCGGCGGCGCTTCGGTCTCTGGCGGCGGCGGTGCGGCGGCGCGCTGGGCACCCCGTCGGCCGAGGGCGATTCGGCGCCAAAACGAGGGGCGCTGTGGAGCGGCCGGTTCGGCCGCATTTCCTCGGGGCCCACGATCGCCGGGAAGTGCGCGGCCGCGTTCGGAGGCCGGGCTGGTTGTTCCCGCCGGAGCCCCGCTCTCTGAGAGGTTTCCGTGAGGTTGTTGCGGACTCGTGCGTGTCGGCGCGATGGCCATGTCTGTGTCATTCCCTCCACCACTCGCGGGGGCAGCCGCTGTGGTCACGCCATGCGAGGCGACCTCGAAAGCGTTTTCGCTGAAGTGCGCGAAATGCGAGGCTCCGGCGGTTGCGGCTCTGCTGTGGGTGTCCGCTGTCGTCGCCTTTGTGCTCGATTCATTGGACCCAAAGCTCGACCCAAAAAACGTCCTCGTGAGGAGCGAGTCAGACGACAGGATGGGGTCGGCCTCTCCGGACTGAGGTGCATGAGAAATGAGTGTGTCCGCGACAGCACTTGCGGGCGTTTTGTCCCTGCGGTCATCGGCAAAGTCGACGTCGGCTCTCGGATCGCCTGCTTCTGCTTCGCTCACGTCATTCTCCGATCCGCGCCGGGGGGCACGAGGCTGGGGCGGTGGAAAAACCATAGACCGCCACACGGAGTCAGAAGATGACTTCGTCTCAGCTTCCATCGTTGTCTCTGCCTTCGCCGCGGTTTTCGCCTGTTGTTTCGGCATTGCTTTAGCAATAGGCAAAACGAGCTCGGTGGACCTCTCTGAGATCTCCGCGCCCCGCGTCGTCGAGTATGCCGACTCGGTCATCGCCCCCCCCAATCCAAGCGGCGCCTTCAGCATACAGCGTGGTGATGGCGCGAGTCACCCCCTTCAAGTGGGCGCGCCCCGTTGTGTAGTCAATGCGTGGTGAATGTAGAAAAAATGCGTGTTGGATGCGGCTCGGTCGGTTCCAAACGCTTCGTTTTGGCGCATGGATTCTCGATCTTCGCCGGCTAGAATCCGGCGCGTGGAGAGACGAATCGAACTCGATGGCTGTGTGAATTTTAGGGATCTCGGGGGTTATCCCACGCATGGGGGGCGATCGCTTCGCTGGCGCAAGCTATTTCGAAGCGATGCACTGCATGCGCTCTCCGCGAGCGACGTGACTTGCCTCCGCGACGAGCATCTTCTGACCGATATCATCGATCTGCGCTCGAGTTTCGAACTCGAGAACGAAGGACGCGGCCTCTTGGCGTCCGAAGCGATCGATTTTCACCACACGCCACTGTTTGACGGGGATACGCGCTCCGGGGATCGTGAGGCTGCTGAGCGAATGTCCCTAGGCCAGCGCTATCTCGGCCTAATGGAAGTCGCCAAGGAGCCGATCGCCCGAGTCGTATCGATCCTTGCACACGCGAAAGGCAGCGCGGTCTATCACTGCGCGGCGGGGAAGGATCGCACGGGCGTGATCTCGGCCGTCTTGATGGGCGCGCTCGGCGTGCCTGACGAATTGATCGTCGCCGACTACGTACTTTCGGCCGAACGCATCGATCAAATCATCGAGCGAGTCATGAGTATGAAGGGCTACGAGGACACGCTCAAGGACATGCCCGCAGATACTTTGCACGCGAAACCGGAATCGATGGAAGAAGTCGTGTCCGGCGTTGCTGAGCGATACGGCTCGATGGGCGGGTATTTGCGCGATGCGGGGCTTCCGGACGGGGTTCTCGAAGCGCTGCATGGGAATTGTCTCGAATAGATCAGGTCAGGCCTGCGTGTCTTAATGTTAGTCGCGGGTCTCACGTTCGATCTTGAGCAGAGGCGCCATTTCGGTCGAGGCGATATCGTAGGCGCGGCCGCAGAAATCACAGACGATCTCCTGGCTCTGTCCGGTTTCGATGAGCTCTGTGATTTCCGTCTTCTCGAGGAGCGATAGCGTCCGCAGCGCACGATCCCGTGTGCACGGGCAGAAGAACTCGGGATTCATCGCGTGCCGATCGCGCGACCCCAGGCCAATGAGGAGCCGGTCGATGAGGGCGTCTGCCGTGAGCGGCGCTTCGAGGAGCGAACCCAGGCTCGGGAGCGAAAGAACGTTCGCCTCCACCTGCTCAAGGTCCTCATCCGTCGCGCCCGGAAGTGCCTGCACGAGAAAGCCGCAGGCCGCGACGTCCTGCATGTGCGGACCAAACGAAACGCCTAGCCCCACGGCGGAAGGAGTCTGCTCACTCTCTGTAAGATAGAGCGTTAGGTCACCGGCGATTTCGCCGGAAACGAGCGGCACCGTCCCCGTATAAGGCGAACGCCAACGCGGGCGATGCCGCACAACATTGAGGGGCCCGAGTCCGATTGCGCCGGCGATATTCGGCGAGCCGTCCTTGTTCACGAGTTCAATATTGGGATGCTGCACTGTGCCGCGCACCCGCGCGCGGGAATCAGCGATGGCTGTGAGACTGCCGATCGGGCCGTCGCCCCGAAACTGGAGCTGGACGGATTCGACATCGGCTTCATTGGCATCGTCCGACGCGCTGCCCACTGCAATTAGGACGGCGCCCATCATTGCCCGACCCAGAGCATCGCCCGCAGTCGGCGAAGCGGGACTGAGCAAGAGCGCCTCGGCGACGATCTGGCTCGCCATGATCGCCTTGACCGCGATCGTGCCCGACTCTGAGATCGTGCGGAGAAGCGTGTCTTCTCCGGCGGAAGCACGGGGTTGGGTCGAATAATTCGAGGGCGGGGAGGTCTGTGGGGCCTGCGGCCGTTCCGGCGAAGAATTCGAGGTCCGTGAGGTCGTACTGGAGGTCATAGCGGGGAAGCATAGCTCCCGCTCAGCGGACGCGATCCCAGGTCTCGATCGTAAAGGCAGACGCATGTCGATCGTCGGTGGCGTGCGCGATCGTGCCGACCTGCTTCCAGTCCGCGGCCGGGAGCGCGGGGAAGAACGTATCCCCTTCGGGTTCCGCATCGATGCGGGTCAGGTAGACCCGGTCCGCGACGGCGAGCCCTTCGCGGTAGATGGCTTCACCGCCGGCGATGAAGCATTCCTCTATGCCCTCGACGCGCGCCCAGCGAAGGGCGGCATCGAGGTCGGGGAAAAAATCGACCCCGGAAACGGAAGAGGCCTCACCGCGGGTGAGGACGAGGTTCTTACGGCCGGGGAGGGGGCGCCCGATTGAATCGAAGGTCTTGCGACCGATGATGATGGCGTGTCCCGTGGTCTGCTTGCGGAAGAACTTCTGGTCTTCGGGGAGCTTCCAGGGGATATCCCCTCGCAGGCCGATGACGCCGTTGCGTGCCGCAGCGACGATGATCGAAATGCGCATGGGGGGCATGCTTCAGACCGCGATCGGCGCTTTGATCCCGGGCTGCGGGTCGTAGCCTTCGAGTCGGAAGTCCTCAAACTTGAAATCGAAGAGCGATTTCACAGCCGGGTTCAAATGCATCTTGGGCAGCGTCCTGGGAGTCCGCGCGAGCTGCGTGCGCGCCTGATCGAAATGATTCTGATACACGTGCGTGTCGCCGAGCGAGAGAATTAGATCACCAGGCACGAGGTCCGTCACCTGCGCCATCATCATCGTGAGCAGCGCGTACGAAGCAATATTGAAAGGCAGACCAAGGAAGACATCACAGCTGCGCATGGTCATCGCGCAATGCAGCCGGTTGCCCTGCACATTGAACTGATAGAGCAAATGGCAAGGCGGCAGCTTCATCGCCTCGATCTCGCCCACGTTCCAGGCGCTCAGGATGAGTCGTCGTGAGTGCGGGGTCGTGCGGATCTGCTCGACGAGGTCGGCGAGCTGGTCGATCTCGATTGGCTCATTCGATTGACCGGGTCCGCCGGGTTGGCCGAGATGATCGGAGCCCGCATCCCGCGGCGGCGCGGCACGCCAACGTCTCCACTGCGCGCCGTAAACCGGCCCGAGCTCCCCATCTTCATCCGCCCATTCGTCCCAGATCGAAACGCCCTTTTCCTTCAGTGTATGCGAGTTCGTATCGCCGGCGACAAACCAGAGCAGCTCATGAAGGATGCTCTTTAGATGCAGCTTCTTTGTCGTGAGTAGAGGGAAGCCTTCGTCGAGATTGAAGCGGAGCTGTCGTCCGAACACGGAACGCGTCCCCGTTCCGGTGCGGTCGCTCTTGTCGACTCCGTTGTCGAGCACATCTTGGAGGAGTTCGAGGTAGGCGCGCATGAAAATCGACTCGGGTTTTGTTTGGGTTTGGGTTTCGATTTGGGCATCCGGCCGTGGACGCAAAGATCGCGTACGCGATCTTTGCAGTCTATCAAAAAAAGCACGCGCCCACCGACGTCGATTGGTTTCGGGATCGATCTGGCAATCGGGCTTTCCGAATCGTGGCCCCTAAGCCTCTAGGCTTCGAGCGCGTCTTCGATGAAGTAGTTGAAATCTTCGGACTCTTCGCCATGAAGCAGTTCATAAGCATGCGCGGGACTTTTCGAGGCAAAAAGTTGATCCTGGAAAGCGCGGTCGAAACCGACGGTGCGCGCTAGCGCGGCAAGCACCTGAATATGACGGTCGCGCTCTTCCGCAGCAGTACCGAGCAGGACCATGCAATGCACAGGACGCCCGTCGGGTGTTTCGAAGCCGAGACCTTCTTCGGAAAGGGCCATAACGCCGACCATCGGTTCGCCCTCGGGAAGAATGCCGTGGGGAACGGCGAGTCCGCCGCCGAGGCAGGTCGAGCCCTGGGCTTCGCGGTCGAGCACGCTGCCGAGGAGAGTGTCGCGGTCAATGCCGCGAACTTCGTGGGTGCGCAGGAGCATGTCGGCGAGGCGTGCGATCGCGATTTCTTTCGTGGGCGCGCTGAAATTTGTGATGATGTGTTCTTCTTGCAGGAAATCGATCAGGCGGAGGCGGTCGCGGCCGATTTCGCCCGCGCGGCCCAAGGCGTGGCGGGTCAGGATCGGGCCGACGATCTCGTTCACGGTCACGACCGAGAGGACGACGGCGGCGAATATGCCCGCCACGTCCGCGAAGCGCGGGTCTTCCTGGATCAGGATCACCAGGCCGACGGCGATGCCAGCCTGGGGAACGAG
>JBDNFB010000059.1:0-41998 GCA_041690055.1 Myxococcota bacterium
ATGCTGCTCATTGGAGCGGTGACCCGTGCTTGTTAACGGTCTCTAAAAGACCGATCCCTTTGCGGTCTACCGACTCCGAATTAGGGCCGGCAGGGGAGTTCGTTCTCCCCTGTCGGCCATTTCTATGTTAGGGATTCTGCAGTAAAATCCCCTGAACCAGACAGGCCGTTTGACGAGTTGAGAGCGACCTCCCGCGCCTGTCGCGGAGGAACCGCGAGAGTCGCTCGTGCAGTCTGGCGACGAGGGTTATGTTCTTGACCAACCTTCAATTGGCGATGCCTGCAGGTTATGGGCATATCCGTTAGACGACGGGAGATTCAGGTGAACTGGGAAGCGGTCGGTGCCATCGGCGAGGTTGTCGGGGCGCTCGGTGTGATCGTCACACTCGGGTACCTCGCAATCCAAATCCGTCAGAACTCCGCGGTGGTGCGAGCCTCGACTCGTCAGACGATTTCAACCACCCAAGCGGAGATCGGCTTCCGGCTTGCAGAGAACCCCGAGCTACGTTCCGCGGCGTTGCAGTTCACCAGTCTCGAATCAACGGTCTCCGAGACGGAACTAGCGGCGCACTTCTACCTGCGGGGGATTCTCAGGACCTTCGAGAACCAGTACCACCAGTACGTAGACGGGACCTTTGACCAATCTATATGGACGGGTTACCGCAACAGCATGGCGCAAAATTTCGCTAGCCCCGCGATTCGCGACTTCTGGAGAACGCATCGCCCGTTGTACAGCGTCGAATTCGCGGCATTCGTGGAGACCGACCTTCTGGCTACCTCGGCGGCACCGCCCGCCGTCTAACATGTCGTTGCAGCGGACTTGCTGACGGCTACGGCCTAGCGGTCATGGTAGAATCGCAAACATCTGTGGCGTCAATGCCGCTGCGCCAGATCGGCGCACGCCGCTGAGCGCCGATCCGTTAGACAGCCTGAAATTGAGCGGAATCGAGTTACTACCCGCAATCGCCGAGGTCTCCGTGGCGCTCGCCGGTTTTGCAAGCCTCGTGACGGTGCTGGGCCAGCGCCATTCAGGAGGCGACTTCGAAGTCAACGTCGTTCGCCTCCGCGGGATGCTCGAGACTTCGCTGATCGCACTGGTTTTCTCTCTCACGCCTTTCCTTCCACGCGAACTTGGAATTTCTGACGTTGCGAGTTGGCGCCTCGCAAGCGCGTTCTTCGCGCTCGCGGGTGGCGCCCGACTCGCCGTCAAATTTACCGAGGGCCTTGTAAACCATGCCAGCACTTCGCTTGCTTACGCGCTGGTCTTGGTTCAAGCCCTTGCGATTGTCTTGCTCGCATCTATAGCCGTCGGCTTAGTCTCCGAACGGGCATCTGGCTGCTACCTTATCGCGTTGTTCATTTATCTATCGGTCTCGACCATTTTCTTTCTGAGACTGGTGCTCTCTCTCGTGTCTTCGCAGCGTCCCGCTGCCTAACCAGCCGTTGCAGCGGACGTGCTTAGGTCGTGCCATTTCGGGCCGGGGTATGATTACGTGAAATTCAGGCGTGCAGAGGCGCAACGGCAAATCGCCGCCCGCCGCTGAACGCCGATCCGTTGGGCCGCAGAATGGAGCGCCGGTGAACTGGGAAGCAGTCGGAGCTATCGGAGAGACCGTCGGAGCGGTCGGCGTCATCATCACGCTGATTTATCTCGCGACTCAGCTCCGCCAGAACACCCTCGCGCTTCGAGTGGCGAGCATCGACTCAACGACAAAAGTCGGAAACGACATTCGCACGAGCCTCCTCTCCGATCCTGAATTAACCGAGATTTATATCAGGGCTCTCGCCGACCCCGATTCGCTTACGGAGATCGAACGGGAGCGCTTTCGTCTGATGATGACAAACGCGTTGTGGGCACTATGCAACGCCTACATGCAGTCGCATCTTGGGGGCGGGGATTCGTGGGCCGCGCAGAAATACATCGTTGGCCGCCTCATGTCGTCGCCCGGCGCGGGCTGGTACTGGGCCAACTATCGAGAAGAGTTCGATCCAGATTTTCGGAATCAAGTCGACTCCCACGTGCGCAAGAGTTCATGACGTCTCTCGTTTCAATCGCGAGTCGCCGAGGCTCGCGGCCCAACGAAGCGATGAAGCCGGACGTTGAGAAGCGTGGTTTTAGTTTCCGCTATACCCTTTTGTCATCAACTTTTTTGGGTTCAGCCGAGTCCGTGGCGCCTTTCAGCGCCGCTTATCGCCGAGACGTTAGGCAGCGGAGTTCGGAATTGAACCTAGAGGCACTCGGGAATATCGGCGATTTCGTCGGAGGCGCAGCGGTGGTTGCCACGCTTATCTACCTCGCTGTTCAAAATCGGCAAAACACGCAACAGGTTCAGCAGAGTGTGGAACTCGCGCGTGCGGCGGCGATCAAGGCCGCGAACTCTACCGAACCGAGCATGCTCGCCATCGCCCAGGACTCAGAGCTGGCACGCATCTCGAGTCGGCGGTCGCGCAGCCCAAGCAGAGTTTCGACGGCTCAGACCTCTACGCCTCTATTCTTGAAAAGGGGCCGCACTAGGCTTTTCGCTCATCTCCAACCACCCGTTCGTGGACGGGAACAAGCGGGTTGGCCATGCGGCACTCGAAACGTTTTTGATGCTCAACGGCTACGAACTTACCGCCGACGTGGACGAGCAGGAATCCACCATTCTGGCGGTCGCGGCTGGAAGCATCAGCAGATCACATCTGTCCGAATGGGTAGCTGTGCATGTAGTCAAGATGGATTCCTAGATGAACGCCGCTCAACTATCGATTCGTTAGGGAGATAAACGTGACGATTCAGGATCTCGGAAGTGTTGGGGAGTTGGTTGCGGCAGCGGCCACCGTCGCGACGCTCTTCTAGCTTGCACTCCAGCTTCGCGATAATACGCAGGCCGTGCGTGGAGAAGCGCGACGAGCGGGTCGAGGCTCGCAGAGTAGTGTGCACCTTTCGATCGCCACGGTGCTCGGTATGGCCGATCTCTTCAATCGTGGGCTACGTGACTTCGACGCACTCTGCGACGAAGACCATACGAAGTTCGCGTTCTTGATGGGTGAGCTTATGAATACAGTTTTTGTCACCCATGAGGAAATCGAGGCCGGGATCCTTGACCGGTCCGATATGAGGAGGAATCACGAAGGTATGCGCCCGTTGCTGAGCTCTCCCGGTGGCCGCAGCTGGTGGGCTCGATACCGCTCCGCCTAATCGGGGACGTTCCAGGCATGGGTGGACGACTTGGTGCTCGATCTGCCCGAATCGAACGAGACGAAGGCGTCGGGCTGAGCAATCGCGTTGCAATGGAGCTGCGTATCGACGCTTAGCCGAGGGACTCCAACAAAACTCAGCGCGCTCGCATGAGCGCCCGCCGCGCGCGCTGATAAGCCGTCTCCGTAATCCTGCCCTCGCGCCGATCCTCTTCAAGATCCGCAAGCGCGCGAAGCTGATCCGGACTGAGCTGATCGATACTCCCAGCGGCCGCGTCCATCTCGTCGCGCTCCGCCTTCGGGACCGGTGCCTGCAGCAGGATTTCGCGCTTCTTCGGCGCGCCCTTTGTCGTGCCGGGCAGCGCATAGGCCTGACTAAAGACATCGTTCTGCCAATCGATTTCAAGCATCTGCGGGCCAGCGAAGAACATGTGCTCGCCATGCACGACGCGGAATCTCATGGGCGGTCGATCATGTCGTGGCTTAGGAAGGCTCTTGCCTTCCCGCTCCTGAGGAATCCGCCATTCGACGCGGTCGAGATCGATATAGAGATTGCCGTTTTCGATGCGCGCGAGAAAGCTCGTCAGGTACTTCGTATGGAACACCCCAAGCCGCATCTCTTTGCGGATCGCCGAGATGCCGACTTCTTCGTTCGGGCTCGCCTCGGCGAGACCTTCGGCGAGGGCCTGTGCCGCGCGCTCGACGATCTCGGGATGGAAGGCGGGCTGACGAATCTCGCCGCCGCCCTCGGCGGGCGTCTCGACCTCAATCGCGTTCAGGATATACGTGAGGCGAGGGACGGAGATGATCGCGGGATGCTCAAAGGTTTGCGGCTGGACCGTGAAACCTTTGACGGCGCGGACGAGATTGGCCTCAATCCGATTGTTCTTGATGACCTGATGTCGGACGAACCGCTCAGCGCAGCCTGTCGAGCCGACCCCGAGTGCGAGACAAAGCGTCGCAAGCAGAAGCTGTGCGCGCAGCGGAGGCGAGGGATTCATTACCTTTGTCGCGGTCGTCTCGGGCATCTCAGGCATCTCGGTCGTCGTCATATTCATGGACCTCAGGTTAGCCAACTGCCGCCGCCGAATGCGGTGATCAGGCGGTGGGTGAGGAAGCTTGCGCTGTAGGCCAGCACGAACAGGTACGTGAAGGCAAAAGCGGGCCAGCGCCACGAGTTGGTTTCCCGCCGCATGATCGCGATCGTCGACGTGCATTGCAGCGCGAAGACAAAGAAGACCAGCAGGGCGCCCACCGTGGCGGGCGTGTAGATGAGCGCACCGGTCTCTGGGTTCCGATCTTTTCGCAATGCGTCGCGCAAAGAGTCGTCCTCGTCGCCTCCGGTCGCATAGATCTGAGCCAGCGTCGCGACGATGACCTCGCGCGCGGCCAGGCTCGCCACGAGGCCCACGCCGATCTTCCAGTCGAAGCCAAGCGGCGCAATGAAGGGCTCGATCGCGTGTCCGAGTTGCCCGGCGGCCGAGTGTTCGAGGGCGTAAGCCGTGGCGGCTTGCTCATCGAGGCCGAGGCTCGCCGGCGGCTCGATGCGCGGGAAGGTCAGCATCAGCCAAAGAACGATCGATGCGAGCAGGATGATCGTGCCTGCGCGCCGCAGAAAGGACCAAGCGCTTGCCAGCACCTGCGAAGCCCACAGACTAAAGGTGGGCCAGCGATAGGTCGGCAGCTCCATCGTAAAGGGCAGTCCATCGCCCTTCACGAGGGTCTTCTTGATCAGCGCCGCCATGCCGAGCGCGGCCGCGGCGCCGCCGAGATAAAGCCCGAGGAGGACGAGACCTTGCAAGCCGATGGGGCCCCAGACGGCGCGTTCGGGAACGAATGCGCTGATTAAGAGGGCGTAGACCGGAAGCCGCGCGGAGCAGGTCATGAGCGGGGCGACCAGAATTGTGACGAGGCGGTCGCGCGGCGACGGCACCGTGCGTGCGGCCATGATGCCCGGCACGGCGCAGGCATAGGACGAAAGCAGAGCGACGAACGAGCGTCCCTCGAGGCCTATGCGCCCCATGACGCGGTCGATCACGAACGCCGCTCGAGCCATGTAGCCGACGTCTTCGAGCAGATAGAGCAGGCTAAAGAGGATCATGATCTGCGGCAAGAAGATCACGACCGAACCCACGCCGGCGATCAGGCCGTCGGCCACGAGATCGGCGATCCAACCGGCGGGTAAAGTCGCCCGCGCGCCGTTGGCCAACATCGCGATTAGCCCGTCGATGAAATCCATCGCCGGGCTCGCCCAGCTGAAGATGAGCTGAAAGAACGTGACCATGACGGCGATGAAGAGCAGCGAGCCCCAGAGTGGGTGGAGCACGATACTGTCGATTTTTTCGGTCAAAGCGTGCCGACTGGGACGCTCTTCGATCACGTTCGTGGCAATCGAGTCCGCCCAGCCGGCGCGGTCCACGCGGTCCTCGGGCGGGAGAATTGCGGGGTGGGACCATTCGCCGAGAGCCAGGAGCTGCTGGCGGAGCTGGTCGATGCCGCGGCCGCGATGACCGACGACGCCGACCACGGGAATGCCGAGGGCGTCTTGGAGCCGGCCGATATCGACCTGGCCGCCGCGGGCGGCGAGTTCGTCGAGCATGCTGAGGACGAGACAGGTCGGGCGCTCGAGTCGCAGGACTTCGCCAATAAAGGGAAGGGTGCGGCCGAGGGAGCAGGCGTCCACGACCATGATCAGACCATCGGGCTGGGCCACGCCTTCTATGCGCCCGTCGAGAACATCGGTTACGACGGCTTCGTCTGCGCTGATCGGGGCGAGGCCGTAAGTGCCAGGCAGGTCGATCAGGAGCGCGCTTTGGTCGCCGAGATTGATCTCGGCTTCGCGGCGTTCGACTGTGACACCGGGGTAATTGCCGACCCGCGCGCGGAGTCCCGTAAGCGCATTAAAGAGGGTGGTCTTCCCCGCGTTGGGGCTGCCGAGCAGACCGAAGACCGGCGACTCGGCGGCGGCATTCGGGAATGTATCTGGGCTAGTCGCGCTCATGCGGACTCTCCCGACGTCAGGCCTGAGCGGCTTTCAGCGACCTCAATTCGGGCGCTTTCGGCGCGGCGCAGGCAGAGCTGGTAGCCATGTAATTCGAAGACGGTGGGGTCGCCGAGCGGAGCACGTCGGAGCACTTCGATCTCCACGCCTTTGCGAACGCCGAGGTCATCGAGACGTCGGGCGATCGCGTCGGCTCCGCCTACGGAGACGACGCGAACGAGCTGACCTTGCGGGATTTGGTCGAGAGTAGAGGTCTGGTTCATGGTTTTCGGAGGGCTTGCCCTCACGCTGTTTGCGGGAGCTCGCCGGATTGTCTCTGGAGGAGGTCGAAGTCGGTAAGTCCCCGACTTCAAATCGATTTTGGCATAGCCCGAAAGGGTCTCGGGCACTATGCGAACAGGTTCTCTTTTCTAGTTTTCGGTCGAATCGGAGGCCATAGTCGCCGGTAGAAAGGCCGGATCGCGCTCACTCCGCAGCTGCCGGGTCATCAAGTTTCGCCCCGCCTCCTCGGGCGTGTGCTCGCCGTCGATCACGGCGCGGACCTGGTTCGCGATCGGGACGTCGACTCCGAGCTTTTCGGCGAGACGGACCGCTGCGCGAGTCGTCGTAATGCCCTCGGCGACTTCGCCCAGTTCGGCGACGATCTCCTCAAGCTTGCGCCCCTGACCGAGGCCGAGGCCGACCCGTCGGTTCCGCGATAAGTCGCCCGTGCAGGTCAGAAGAAGGTCGCCCATACCGGCGAGGCCGAGAAAGGTATGCGGGTCCGCACCCAGGGCCACGCCGATCCGGGTGATCTCCGCGAGGCCGCGCGTCATAAGTGCGGCTCGGGCATTATGGCCCCCGAGCACGCCGTCACACATGCCGACCGCGATCGCGATGACATTCTTGAGCGCACCCGCGATCTCGACGCCGATCACGTCAGTCTGGGTATAACATCGGAACCAGGGACAGGAGAGCTCCGCCTGAACCGCGATCGCATAGGCCTCTTCACGGCACGCCACGGTCACGACGGTCGGCTGTTGGCGAGCGATTTCCGCTGCAAAAGAGGGACCCGAAAGAGAGACGATGCGCGGATGATGTTCGGCATCGAGCACGTCTTCGAGCACACCGCTCATGGTCAGGCCGGTTTCCAATTCGATGCCCTTGACCGCAGAAACGATGATGGCGCCGGGTGCGATGAAGGGGCCGGCCGCCTGCATGACCTCGCGGAGCGACTCGCTGGGCACAGCGATAATCACCATCTCCCGACCCGCCAGGGCATCCTGCAGATCCGTAGTGGCTTCGAGGTTCGGGGGGAGATCGATATCGGTCAGATAGCGCGGGTTGCGATGGTCACGGTTGATCGATTCCGCCACGTCTTCGCGGCGACTCCAAATCTTGACATCGTGCTCTCGCGCGGAGAGAACGGCCAGGCAGGTACCGAAACTGCCCGCTCCGAGGACGGCTGTGGGTGTACTCACGCCCCTACTCTAACACCGCCTGAATTCCTGCCAGTCGATGGGCCGAAAGCGATCATAAACTCATTGCGACCGCGCGCTTGTGTCCAATCTTGAATGCACAGGAAACGGCATTTCCGTTGACGTTATGGGGGGCTACGGCTACTTTTGCCACTTCCGCGGAAGTGTCGAGGCGTGTCATGGCCTTCGTATGCTTCGCGTGGTGCTGCCTTATAAGCTGCCTTTACCGCTGCGAGCCCCCCTCGGACCGGACGGAATTCAGTCGGATGGTCGCCGAGTCTTCATCCCTCGAAATTTCTGTGGGTGCGGCTTCAGCGAGCGCGTCGGCGGTCGGCTGGATCGTGTTCGTTCTCTTAATCGGGATCGCGGTCCTCGGTGTGCCGCTCGCGGCGGCGCTGATTCGACGAGGACTTCCCGCGCGCGCGCGGGCAAAGGTCGCAGTCGCCCCGATGAGCTTTGGCTCTTCGCAGAAGGTGCGCCGCTCGCCGCGGCATGCGGTTCTGCTTCATCGCTCCTTGATCGTCACACTCTTCATCGCGCTCGTAGTCTTCTTGTTGATTCCGGGTGTGCTCGCGATCCGCGATCTCGGCGTGTCTGCGATTCAGATCGGGCTGGCGCTCGTGCTGCCGACCTTGCTTGTGACTTTGCATGCGCGCAGGCGGGGGCAGGGAACATGAGGTTGTCCGCGTGAGTGGCCTTGTTCTCGCGTTTGCTTGGTGGGGCGTCGTCTCGCTCGCGCTCTTCTGTGTCGCGCTTGCGGAGCGACGGGCGCGCGTGATCCTGCGCGGCGACCGACCTGAACTGGCGCCGCCCCGGAGACGATGGGGCGGCGATCCCGATGAGCCGCCGGGGGCGTACCTGCTCGCGCGCGTCGCCGCCGCAGGCGCACGACTTGTCCGAGTCGGATCGGTCATCACCGATCAGTCGCAGGGCCTTCTGGCCGTGACGCGCGTCGTGTCGTGTGTTGCGCTGGCAAGCGCGCTTGCTCTGATTCCCTTCGCGAACCATCTCGGCGGCACGCGTGACGGGCTTGCGCTTGTCGTCTTTGATCTCCACTACGGCCTGATCGCGCTTGTTTTTTTTGTCCTTCTTGCGGGCATGGCCCAGGTCGGGGTTGGCCTGGCACAGCGAAGCATCTGGGCGCGCTTGGGCAGTGTGCGTGTTGCCAGTCGAATGTTAGGCGGGATTGCGTTCCTGATGCTCGTGCTCGCGCCGCTCGCAGTCGAGAGTGGTTCGCTTCGCCTCGCGGATCTCGTCTGGCAGCAGCAGCAATCCTTCACACCCTTTGCTTGGCTGGCCGCGAAGCTGTTTCCCGGCTTTCCTGGTCTCGAGAAGACGCTGAGTGCGCTTTCGTTGCCGAGCTGGAATCTGCTGACGCAGCCGATCACGGCCCTGCTCTTTATTCCGGCGATGGGCTTTCTGACGCGTCGCCCCGTCGCGGATGATCCCGTTGCGGGAGGCTTTGCGACGAGCGGCTTCGGCTTCGATGCGGATCCCACGGAATTGTATTGGGGGCAGGTCGAGTCCAGGATCGCACTCGTTCTCTTTGCCTCACTCTTTGTCGCGCTCTTTTTGGGAGCGGGGAATATTCCGTACCTGGATTCCGCGAAAATGACGGTGCGGCTCGGCGAGTTCGTCGGCGTGGTGTTGCCCGCGGTTTTGGTCGCGGTCGTTGAGGCGCACGTGTTTTTCGTGAAGCTGCTTCTCGTGCTCGGGCTCTTGATGAGAATTCGCCGTGTGACGGCGCGGATGCGTGAAGACCAATGGCTGCGTGCCGTGACGCAACGTTTGCTTCCGATCGCCTGGGCAAATCTTTTGCTGGTCTCCGCCATCATGCTGCTTTCGGACGCGCTGAGGGGGGGCGGTACGTGATCGGCTTACTGCTCTTCTTTCTTTCCTTCGCCTTGCTCTGTGCGATGTTGGCGATCGTCCTTGGGCGCAATCTGACCCGTTCCGTGGTTGCAGGTTTCGCGATGATCGCAGGATTGGTGTTCGCTCTTCTGATCGCGCGCGGGGGCTATTTCGGTCTCGTCGTTGTCTCGCTTGGAGCTTTGATGCTCTCGGCCATCCAGCTTTTCGGCTGGATGTTGGTGGATGTGGATCGGGATCATCTGGCGAAGATGGATTTCGGAACGGCTTTCGCTCGCTCGCTTGCCTTCGCTGTTTTCGGTCTCGCGCTCAGCCTGTTGGGATATTTCCTTTGGACCGAAGGCGAGCTTCGGCTGGGCGAGGAGACTCTTCGATGGGTCGATGCGCGTGCAGTGGGCTTCGCTCTTTTCGGTGAGCTGGGCGAGCTGGTTACGATGCTGGGTTTTGCGATCGCGGGTGCGCTGCTCTCTTCGATCCTTTTGCTGCGTGATGATGGCCGGGGGAATGGATGACGGTTGAATCGGATGCACCCGCGCTCCTGCTCATAGCGGCGATCATACTCTTCTGGATCGGGATGCTCGGCCTGCTCTGGCGACGAAGCCTGGTGGGGATGTTGGTCGGTCTTCTCTTCGCGTGGATGTCCGTATCGACTGGAGGGATCGCCTTCAGTCTGATGCAGAGAAATGCGGAAAGTGAGACTCATGGCAGCGCCCTCGTCCTCTGCATCGCTCTCGCGGGTTGTCTCCAAATCGCCGTTGGCCTGTCGGTCGTCGTCGCGCGAATCGAGCGTCGCGGCACGCTCGACGCCGATGACGCCGGACTCCTGGAGGGGTAAGGGGTGAGCTGCTCGTGAATATTTTGGATGAAAGCGTGAGCGCTTCGCTGATTCGTTGGATCGCGATTCTGCCGCTTGCGGCGGCGATCATGCATGGCTTTCTGATCGGCATTGCGCGCGTTCGGATTTCAGACCGATCGGTCTGGGCCATCTCGCTCTCTGCGGTGACGACTTCTTTCGGGCTGTCGTTGCTTTCGCTTTTTGATTTGGTCGGCGACGTCGACTCGCGTCCCATTCTGGATTCGCTCGGTCCCTGGATCGGCGGTGGCGTTGGCGCGCGCAGTTTCAGCGCGGAGCTGACTTTCCAATTCGACCCGCTCTCTGCTGTGTTCTCCATCGCCGTGACGGCGATCGCCCTCATTTTGTACGTCTATACGATTGGCCTTCTACGCAGTGGGCTTCTCGATCGCGATGTCGGACACCGCACCTTCGCGATGCTCGACTTGATGGTCGGGTCGATGTTGATCCTGTTGCTTGCGGACAATCTTCTGCTCTTCTTTTTGGGTTGGGCCGGAGTTGGCATAGCCTCTCAACTCTTCTCGGCCTTTCAATATGAGGGGAACGCTGCTTCGCGGGCGGGCGCGACGACCTTCGTGATCGGCCGTGTGGGCGATCTGGGTCTGCTCGCCTCCATTCTCTTGATATTTGATGGGCTATCGCGGGTCGACGCGCCGGCGCTGACTTTCCGCGGTATCGAGGCCGCCTTCCGGTTACTTGACGGGACGAAGGTCGAATGGCTCGCCTGGGGCGGAGGCTCGGGGCCCGCGTTATTCGAAGTCATTGGCTTCGGGCTGGTTCTCGCCGCGCTGACTAAATGCGCTCAGCTTCCGCTGCATTTTTGGTTGCCTGGGGCGACGGCCGGGCCGGTGGCGGCGACTGCGATGATGCAATCGGCGACGACGGTGGTGGCAGGGGTGTATGTGTTGCTGCGCCTTTCCTTTCTCCTGGAAAGCGCGCCGGTCGCCATGAGTGCTCTTGCGATTGCCGGTGGACTCACGATGCTCCTCGCGAGCTTGGCTTCGGCGACGCAATTCCATCTTCCGCGCCTGATCGCCTTCACCACATCGAGCCAGCTGGGTTTGGTCGTGATGGCGATCGGTCTAGGTGCCTATTCTTCTGCGACTTACCTCCTGCTCGTGCATGCTTTCGCGAAGGCCGCTCTGATTCTGTCGTTCGGTTTCGTGTCGCTCACGCTGAAAGGCGAGACCGATATTCGTAAGATGGGCGGCCTTGCGAATCGCATGCGCTGGACTCAGGGATTCGTTGGACTGGCCACGCTTGCCCTTGCAGGCCTCCCGCCTCTCGCGGGCTTCTTTGCGATCGAAGAGATTCTCGCTTTCGTGCACGTGACGTATCGCCCGAATGCCCAGGGCATCGAGTTTTTGATTCTGGCGAGCAATTCCCTCCTCGCATTCGGTTTGGCGCGCGCCTATTTCCTTGTCTTCTGGGGCAACGTCCGACCCGGAGGTCTCGTAGAGGAACAGCTTCTGGATCCGGGCGGATGGACGCAGCACAGCTTGACCGCGCTCGCCGTGCTCGCGGGAATCGCAGGAGTGCTCACGCCATCGCAATTTTGGAATGACCTGCTTCCGGTGAACACGAAGCATCTCGATTCCGTCGGGCATTTCCTCTCGAACTCAATCGTGGGTGCGCCCGATCCGGGACTCGGAGGCTCGGAGCGTTGGACCCTCGTGACCGGGGTACTGTTAAGCCTTGCGCTCGGCGCCGGGCTGGCGTTCTTGCGGTATGCCAAGAGGGGATATCGCGGTGAGTCGAAGCGGGCCGTGGTTCGGTTCTCGCTCGATGCATTTAGAGAGATGTTTTACATCGAGGAGTTTTTCTACATCCTCCTCGTACGTCCGATTCGCTGGGTGTCGCGTATTGCGCTGGTCGGTGGCATCGAAAGTCGTCTGATCGATCGTGTCGTCGTGACCGGTGGTCCGAGTCTGGTTCGCCGCTTCGTCTGGAGCGTGATTCGGCGCCTGCAGAACGGGCGGCTTCAAAGTTATGCGCTGATCGGACTTCTCTCCATGATCGTCATTGTGACCTGGATGGTGGGCTGAGCATGGAGATTGATCTCAGCCATGCGCTCTCGGTCGTTGTCGCGCTGCCTACCGTCGTCGCCGTCTTCCTCTTGACCTGCGGACTGGCGGCCTCCTTCGTGGGCTACTCGGGGTTCCCGGTGGCGGTCTGGCGGGGCGCGGGTCTTGCGACTTCATTGATGACGTTTGTGCTTGCTGTGGTGGTGATCGGGTTTGGTTTCGACCCTTCCGTGATCGGCCTGCAATGGGTCGATTCGTTTGGTGGGCTTTCCGCGTTCGGCGCGCGGGTGCAGCTCGGGCTCGACGGAATCGCGCTCTGCTTCTTCTTGTCGACGGCCGGTTTGGTGCCGCTGGCTATGCTGGCCTCGATTGAAGAAACAAAAGATTCTGTGCGCAGCTGGATCTTCCTATGCCTCCTCCTTGAATCGAGTCTATTAGGCACAATCGCTGCAACGAATTTCATGACCTTTCTTTTTTTCTGGGCGCTCACGCTCTTGCCGGTTCTGCTTTGGCTTGGGCGTTGGGGTGGAGAAGAGCGGGCGCGGGCGGCCAATAGAGTCTGGGCGACCGAGGCCATGGGGCTCGCGAGTCTGCTCTTTGTGGCTTTTGTGCTTCGCGATCTGAGCGTCGAGCAGTTGGGGTTCGCGACGCTCGACCTGGCGAGCGTGCCGGGTCTTCGCGGCGAAACGGGTCCGACGCTGCTGGATGTCGAGATTGGTCTCGCAGATCAGAGGTCTCTCTTGATCGCGATGGCCATCGCTTTGGCGCTGCGCTTCCCACTCGTTCCGTTCCATTTCTGGCTTCCGGCGGCACATTCCGCGGCGCCGACGGGGCTTTCTGTACTAATCGCGACGGGATTCGTGCAGACGGCGGCGATGGGCGCTCTGCGCTTCGCCTTGCCGCTTTTTCCCGACGCGGCGGAGGCGGCCGGGCCGGCGCTTTCGATCGCGGGGATTTCGGCTCTGGCGTACGCGTCTCTTGTCGCGCTTGTGCAGAAAGAACTGAAGCGGCTCGTTGCTTACGCTTCGGTGGGATATGCGGGCTTCGCGATCTTCGGGATTGCGAGTCTGAACGTGCAAGGCGTGACGGGTGCGGTTGTGCAGCTGCTCACGCACGGATTGGCGACGGCGGGGCTTTTTGTGTTGATCGGCTTTCTTGCGAAGCGTCGGGGGACGACGGAGGTCGCTGCGTTTGGCGGTTTGGCGAAACCGATGCCGGTCTGCGCCTTCTTCTTTGGGTTGATGGTACTTTCGCTTATGGGGCTGCCTTTACTGGGCGGTTTCGTCGGCGACCTATTCGTTTTGATCGGGAGCCTTGAGACGCGCCGCGAACTGTCGGTGGTCGCGCTGGTTGCGATGGTGCTTTCCGCTTCGTATCTGCTCTGGGTGCAGCGGCGCATCTACCTTGGGCCTGTCGACGAGCCAGCGAATCGCGGCTTGATCGATCTCGACCGGGTCGAGCGCGGAGTGATGCTCGCGATGGCCATTCCGATCGTGGCGATCGGGGTGTATCCGAATCCTGTGCTTCGCCGGGTCGAACCTGCGGTGCTTGAGATCTTCCATCAGATGGAGGCGCGATCCGTCAGGCCCTTGGTTGAGGAGCCTGCACCGGAAGAAGAGCCGGAAGCCGCGCCTTCGTCGCGCCCGAATCGAGAGGAGGAAAAGAAGAAGAAGCGCGAGACGGCACCGGAATTGCGGCCCTCGCGCGAGCGCGGAATTGCTCCGGACGTCGACGTCGACGTCGACGTAGACGTAAACGTGGTCGATCCCGAGGCGTCGCCTAAGGCTCTGCGCGTCGCGCGGCTTGAGGTCGCGTCATGAACCCTGTGTATTTCCCGGCGATCGGGGCGCTCTTTGTGCTTGGATTCGATTTGCTGGCTCGGCCAAGTGCATCCGGTGGCGATGCGCCGCGCGCGACTGCGCTGGCGGGCATTCGTATGGGGTCGATTTCGCTGATCTCGCTCGCGGCGGTCCTCGTCTCGTTGCGGTCCGGGGCGCAATTGCCGTCTGGCGGGCTGCTCTCTGTGGATGCGTTTGGTGCGTTCGGGATGGCCTTTGTGGCGGTGTCAGCCGCGGTGGTCCTGACGCTTTCGCTCACCCATTTCGGGATGGCCCGCTCCCGGCCTGCGGAACCGCTTGCTCTGCTGCTTTTCTCGATTTCGGGAATGTGCGCGGCCCTTGTGACGGATCATCTGCTTGTATTGATGGTGGCGCTTGAACTTGCGTGGCTTCCGCTTGTGGCTTTGATTGCGATTGATTCGCGCCGGCTCTCCTCAAGCGAATCGAGTCTGAAGGCCTTCTTCGCACATGCTTTCGCGAGCGTCGTCTTCGCCCAGGGCGTAGTTTTCGTATTCGGCGCAACCGGGCAGCTGGGTCTCGAGGCGCTGGCGATTTCCTATTCAGGTCGGCCGCTCGTCTTCGACGTGGGGGTGGCACTTGTGCTGGTGGGGTTGATCGCCCGGTCGGTGATCGCGCCTTTTCATCCCTGGTCACCCGATGTGCATGAGGGCGCCCCGAGTTTCGTGACGGCCTATCTCGCCACCGCGGCGCAGATCACAAGCTTCTTCGTTTTGCTGCGCGTTGTGCATTCGCTGGCCGCGCCGGATTTGGTTTCGCCGACGAGTCTGACGGATCGGGTGCCGACGCTATTCGGCTTGCTTGGATGTATCGGACTTGTCTGGGGGCATGCGATGGCCCTTGTGCAGGTGGGGCTCCGGCGGATGGTGGGTTGGTTGGGTGTCGGGCAGGTCGGATTTCTCACGCTTGCGCTCGTGGATGCGCGCGGGCCGGGAGGCGAAGCGCTCCTGCTCGCGTTGCTGGCCTCGACGGTTTCGGTTGCTGGGATCCTCGCGACCCTGAGTTCCCTGAGCCATCACGAGCGCGCATGCGAACAGGTCGGCGATCTGGCGGGTATGATGGAATCAAGCCCGATCCGGGCGACGCTGCTCGCGCTCTTCTTGCTCTCGCTCGGCGGGTTCCCGGGCACAATCGGATTTGTGGGCCGCTTCGAAATTCTCGCCGCCGTCGAAAGCAGCGGCCACGAGTGGCATCGGGGGCTGCTTCTCTTTGGCCTAGGCGCCACGGTTCTAGCCCTGGCCGCCGTCGGCCGTCCGCTTCTGGCCATGCTTCAACCGCAGGAATCGCGTCGTGAAGCGAGCCGCGCTCTGACCAACGAGCAGGCCGTACTCGCACTGAGCGGCTTCGTGGTGGTGTATTTCGGAATCGCGCCTCTGATCGGAGAACATCACCTCTTCGGCTGGATGGAGGGCTGGATCGAAAGGGCACTTGCGAGCCTGCGCTAGTTCGCGGGAACTGTGCCAGACTTCTCTTCACAATTTCGTCGAAGAAGAGGAGGGTCGTCATGCTCAGTTTTCTTGGTCTCGCGATTGTTGTCGCGGCCGGCGTTCGTTGGTTTCAGTTGATTAAGAAGGTCGCGATTCCGCGCAACCGTATGGGATTCCATCTTGCGTTCGGCGGAGGCGCTGTATTAGGCGTCGTGGGCGCGATCACGGCGACCGGTTGGCTGAGCACGATCGTCGGCGGGCTCGCGGCTATGGTCGGGTCGGCGATGCCGATCTTGCGTTTGCTGAGCGGTCAGAAATCAGCAGAGCCGACGCTTTCGGTCGGCGATTCCGTTCTAGCGTTTACCGCGCTGGATGAGCACGGCGTCGAATTCGATCTCGCGAGCCTTTCGGGCAAGCCCTACCTACTCAAGTTCTTCCGCGGCCATTGGTGACCCTACTGTGTCGCCGAGTTACGGCGATGGGAAGAGCTTCGACCGACCTTGGACGAGAATCATGTGGAGCTTGTGGCGGTTTCGACGGACACGCCCGAGCAGATTCGAGAGGGACGTGATCAGCACGGCCTTCGTGGCACGCTCTTGTCGGATCCCGATCTTGAAATCACAGATCGCTTCCGTTTGCGGAACCCGTTTAATCTCAGTCCGAAAGGTTTAGGGGGCATGCCAATCCCTACGACTTTCCTTGTCGATGCGGACGGGATCGTGCGCTGGGTCGATCAGACGGACGATTATATGCTGCGCAGCGAGCCGGATCGGGTGCTCGAGGCGCTGAACGCGCATCTGGCCTAACGCGGACTTCGGTCGGTTGTGGCCCTGTCTCCTTTTTGCCTGTCGGTGACCGCTCGCTACCAGCGTGGGTTGCGGTTTAGGAGTCGGCGGAGGCTCCCGTCGCGGCGGGTGACTTGAAGCTCGTCGAGCAGGGCCATCAGTGGCATCGCCGTGCGGCGGCTTGTCCCGATCATGCTCTTCAGCGTCTGCGTGTCGAGTTCGTCGCTCTGGTCAAAATGGGCAAGCACGTCCCCGATTAAGGTTTCGACGCTGGCGCGGTCGAAGAAAAGTTCGTCCGGGGCGGCGACGAGGACGTTCTCGCGTTCGAGGTAATGAGCGAGCGCCCGAAGCTCGATGAGATTCTCTCCGTTCTCTTCCGAAATCGTGCGGAGCGCGGGCGCGTCGAGTCCGGCCTCCGAGAAGCGGCGACGCAGGTCTTCCGCGAGTCTTGTCTGGCTTTCATTCAAATGCGAAGAAAAACCTGAGCGAGTCACCGTCTCACGGCGAATCGCAATATCGCCTCGTTCCGCAAGCCGTGAGAGCAGGAAGGTTGCCGCTTCGTTCGTCACGTTGGTCGGGAGAGTCCCCGCGAGCGTCGCCCGCGGCATCCCGGGCTGCAGAGGATTTTTCTCATGAAAGACATCCAGCGCAGCAAGCAATTCGTCCATTAGGCGCGCCGCAGCCTCTGTCGAAATCGAAACGGTGGGATCGAGCCGAACGATTTCGCCCGCTTCGTTGAGCCCGTTCAGTGAAGCCTCGAGCGCTTCCGCTGCGAGTCCCGTTTCGCGGCCGAGATCCCGCGTGAGTTTGCCCTGAAGCCCCGAACGCCCGATGCGCACGGCAAGCCCCGCCGCCGCGTCGCCCTTCGTCATTCGATCGAGGTCCGCATACAGCCCCGCGTCGCGGCGGCGGCGAAGGGGCGGGGTTACGTCCTGCACGATGCCTCCGCCGAGGGTCGAACCGACACCGGCGTCTCGGGCGAAGCCGCGCACGACGAAGCGGTCGCCGGGGAGGAGCGCGAGCGGAGGGCCCTCCACATGAATCCGTGCGAAGCCGCGATCGCCGGGACCGATCGGTATCTCTCCGATTGGCGCAATGCGTGCGCGGCGTTCCGTTGTGCCCGTGAGCAGTTCAACTGAAGTCGCCCGATCGAGCTGCGCTTTGCGCGCCATCCAGCGGATACTGGCATCAAAGATCGAAGTCTCGAGTAGAGCGCCGGGCTCGGCGAGCAGGTCACCGCGGTGGATCTCGTCCGTCGCCACGCCCTGTAAGTTCACGGCGATGCGCGCGCCGGACTCGGCGGCTTCGACCGCCTCGCCATGCCGTTCGAGGCCGCGAATCTTGGCTTTGCGCGCGCCGGGCTCAAGGACAATGGATTGCCCGACCTTACGCGGTCGGCCCGACCAGGTCCCCGTCGCCACCGCACCGAAGCCGTGTTTGGTAAACGTGCGGTCGATGAAGAGGCGCGCCGGCCGGCCGTCGTCTGCGCGGGGCGGCGCTGTGCGAATCAGTTCTTCGAGCGTTGCGCGCACGGCGTCGATGCCGTCGCCGGTTTCGGAGCTCGCAGGGATGATCGCAACGCCTTCGAGCGGACCGCCCGCGATCGCTTCCCGTACATCTTCCGTCGCGAGTTCGATCATTTCTTCGTCGACGAGGTCGGATTTCGAAAGAACGACGAGGCCGCGATGCACGCCGAGGAGTTCGCAGATCGCGAGATGCTCTCGAGTCTGCGGCATAACGCCTTCGTCTGCGGCGACGACGACCATGACGAGGTCAAGGCCACTGGCGCCGGCGACCATCGTGCGCACGAATTTTTCATGGCCGGGGACGTCGACTAACGCGACACGGAGACCGTCCGAGAGTTCGAGGGCGGCGAAGCCCAGCTCGATCGTGATGCCGCGGGCTTTTTCTTCAGGCAGGCGGTCGAGGTCGTGGCCGGTCAGCGCGCGGACGAGGGAGGTCTTACCATGATCGATATGGCCGGCGGTGCCGAGTACCAGGCTCTGGCCCGCGGAAGGGCTCTCGGATCGAATCGAGGAAGCTTTCGCGCTTGCTTCGGCCATGGATGCGCCGCTCAGCGAGGGCCGATGCGATCCGTTCCCATATAAGGAACGAGCGCCTTCGGAATGCGAATCGTTCCGTCGGCCTGTTGGTGATTCTCGAGGAGCGCCACGATCGCGCGGGCATTTGAGACCGCTGTTCCGTTCAGCGTATGCACGAGTTCGTTCTTCTTCTTTTCACCGGCGCGGCGGAAGCGAATCTTCAGGCGACGGGCCTGGAAATCGGTGCAGTTCGACGTGCTCGTGATCTCACCGTATTCGCCGCCGTCCCCGCGTCCGGGCATCCAGGCTTCGAGGTCGAACTTGCGATAAGCGGGCGCGCCGAGGTCGGCGCTCGCGATATCGATCACGCGATACGGGATCTCAAGGGCGTCAAAAATTTGACGCTCTATCCGCAGGAGTTCTGCGTGCTGTGCTTCGGAATCTTCCGGGCGACAGAACACGAACATTTCCACCTTCGTGAATTGATGCACGCGGTAGAGGCCCTTGCTCTCGCGGCCATGAGCGCCGGCTTCGGTTCGGAAGCAATGGGAGAGCCCCGCCAGCTTCAGCGGCAGCTCTTCTTCGGCGAAGATTTTGTCGGCGTACATTCCGCCAAGCGTAATCTCGGAGGTCCCGATCAGGCAGAGATCGTGATCCGTCACGGAGTAGATCTGAGTTTCTTCACCTCTGGGGCTAAATCCGAGTCCCTCTATGATGTCCGGCCGCGCGAGGTCCGGGGTGATCACGGGGATGAAGCCGTAGGGCTGGACCTGGTCGAGGGCGAAGCGCTGGAGTGCGAGTTCGAGCAGCGCGGCTTCTCGTTTTAAGTAATAGAACTTTTGACCGGAGACTCGGGCCGCGCTCTCAAAGTCGACGAGGTCGAGAGCTTGAGCGAGCTCAAGATGATCCTTGGCCTCGAAGTCGAAGCCGGGCGGCCTACCGGACCCCTCACCTGACTCCTCAACTGAATAGGAAAGAACCTTGAAATCTTTTTCGTGGCCGCGGGGGCTCTCGGGATGCAGGAAATTCGGGAAGCTACGCAGAGCGGCTTCAAGCTCGGTCTCCGTGCCGCGGAGGGTTTCTTCAGCAGCGGATACTTCGTCCTTGAGGCGTCGGCCCTCGAGTGTATGGGCCTCGCGTTCTTCGGGAGCGAGCTTGGCTTTGCCGGCTTTCTGATGCTCGTTGCGAAGGCGGTTGGCCTCGTTGACGGCGGTGCGCTGAACGAGGGTCCGCTCCTGGATCGCAATTGCAGCGTCCACCTCGGTGGCCCCGGTTCGGAAATGACGGGCTTGGCAGCTCTCGACGATTTCGTCGCGCCGTTCTTGAAGAGTGCGTGCATCCAGCATGGGAGTGTAAGGAAGCACACGGTCTTGGGCGTCGCCATGAATCGCGGGTTTGAGGATGCGATTCGAGCTCTCTGGCCACCCGCTGGGGCTGACCGCCTGTGTTCTGCATCCTAGAGTGCGTGTGGAGCCGAGTGCATCCCCGAGAATAGGCCGATGGGACGGGGGGCTCGAGCGGGAGAGGAGGCATCATGAGAGCGATTTTGGCGGGTCCGATTCAGGGCGGCTTGTTCAGTCTTTCCAAGGCGGGGGCCATCTTGGCGTGCGCCTTCCTGGTGAGCCCCCTCATCGGCTGCCAGGGCGAGACGGACTCCGGCGATTCGGGTTCGATTCAGGCCGAGCGCGCGGCAGACACCGCCGGCACGGGCAACACCGCGGACGCCAAGGCTGAGGCCGCTGCGAAGGCGCTCGCTACCCGCATTTCGGCGATGATCGGCGATCTGCCCGCCTCGGTTCCGAACCCTGATAATGTGGCTCCGCCGGCGAAGATCGACCTCGGGCGCATGCTCTACTACGAGCCGCGCCTGTCCAAGAATCACGATATCTCCTGCAATTCCTGCCATCTCCTGGATCAATGGGGCGTCGACAATCAGCCCACTTCGCAGGGGCATCGCGGCGCGCGCGGCGACCGAAATTCTCCGACGGTCTACAACGCGGCCCTGCATATCGCGCAGTTCTGGGATGGACGTGCGCCTGACGTCGAGGCTCAGGCCAAGGGCCCGGTGCTGAACCCGGTGGAGATGGCTTCGCTTTCCGATGTGACGGTCGTCGAGGTGCTGAAGTCGATCCCGGGTTATGTGGACGCCTTTGCTGTGGCCTTTCCCGGCGAACCCGATCCCGTGACTTATGACAATATGGCCAAAGCGATCGGTGCGTTCGAACGCAAGCTGATGACCCCCGGCCGCATCGATGCTTTCGCAGCGGGCGACCTGACCGCGCTGAACGCGAGGGAGAAGCGAGGTCTGGACACGTTCATGAGCGTGGGCTGTCAGACCTGTCATACGGGCGCCGTGCTCGGCGGTCAGCTCTATCGCAAGCTCGGTTTCATCTTCCCGTACCCGCCTAACGAAGATGTTGGCCGTGAGAAGGTGACGGGTTCCGAGGCCAATCGATATGAGTTCAAGGTGCCGTCGCTGCGCAACGTCGCGAAAACCGCGCCGTATTTCCATGATGGGTCGGTGACGACGCTCAACGATGCGGTCAAGATCATGGGCTATCACCAGCTAGGCCTGAAGCTCGACGAAGGGCAGATCGCAGATCTGGTGGCTTTCCTTGAAAGCTTGACGAGTGAACTGCCCGTCGAGTACATCGCTAAGCCTAAGCTGCCGGAGAGCGGACCGAATACACCCGCGCCGGATCCGACCTGAGTCGTCGCGCGGGCGGCCGGCCCGCCGCGATCGTCCAGATCCTGGCCATCATGATCGTCGCTCAGCTAATGGGCGTACTGGCCAAACTCGCGCTCTTTGAGGTCGAAGCCTTCCGCTTCGTCTGGCTCCAAGTGCTCGCGGCGATCGTCTTCATGACGCTCTACACCTTCGTGTTTCGGCGCGAAGGCTGGCCAAAGGGTTTAGCGCCTCGTGAGTGGCTGGCCGTCGGACTGATCGGCGTCGTCAATTTCGGGATCGTTCGCTTCTGCATGCTGCTCTCGCTCGAGCGGCTGCCAGCGACGACCCATGTTTTTCTGATGAGCTTCGTAAGTCTGGCGACGATGTCCATGAGCATCGCCTTTCTCGCGGAGAGGCCGAGTCGGGTGCAGGTGTTTGGGGCGCTGCTTGCGATTTTTGGTGTGCGGCTCTTCTTTCCGGATCTGCCGCCGCCGCATGAGTTGTTAGGTGTGGCCTACCTCGCCGTGGTTGTGTTGGGGCTTGCGATCGCGAATAACGTGACGCGCTGGCTCGTGACTCGAGCAAGTGATCGAATTTCAAGCACGCAGCTAGCGGCGGTTTCGATGCTGATTGGAGGCGTTCCGCTTGTGTTGAGTGGCGTGGTGCTCGATTCCAGCCTTGCGGTCGGGGGGCTGCGAAATGGGCTCATCATCTTCGCGAATGGGGTCATCGGAATTGCACTCGTGCAGACGGTGCTGAACGCGATTTTTCGCACGCTGCGCTCGTACGAGGTCAGCATCCTGGCAGGGTCCGGCGTGATCTGGACCGCACTCTTGGCCGTTCCGATTCTGGGGGAAACACTCTCCGGTGGGCAGGTCATGGCGATTTCGGTCGTCCTGGCCGGACTCTTCCTTGCGCAGCTACGCCAGGGGGATCTCAGCGGAATCGGAGCGCCGGCAGCGGAGAAGGATTCAGCCCCCTCGCGGAAACTGTGACGAATCGAGAATGCGCAACGTGAATCGCTACGGTTGCGCGGTGAGGCAGGCATGGGCCAACCGGCCTGCCCACGTCTCAAGAGCTGAGGCTCTAGGCTTTCTTTTTCTGGACTGGGGGCTCCTCAAGAGCTAGCGAGGCGTGTCGCCGCTGGATTGTGGGGCAATTGCGCATCACACGAATTGTAGTTTGATTCGGTCCACAGGGGTTGACGAACGATCGTTCGTTCAGCGAAAATCTGGTCCCGTCGCCCCCAAGAAGAGGTACTCGCAGAATGGCCGCTAGCCCCGTTGCACCTTCGCGCCCCGCATCCGTTCCGGAAGATTTTCGACTCATTCATCCCGAGGACTACGCCAAACACGGCTATCCGCATCAGAACTGGGCGCGGCTCCGCGCCGAAGACCCGGTCTCTTGGCAGACCCAGCCCGGCAATGCCGTCGACTATTGGGCGATCACGAAGCACGCGGATATCACCGCGATCGGAAAGAGTCCCGACATCTTTTTGTCCGGCCCGCGCCTCGTGATTCAGCATCTCGAAGAAGAGATTCGGGATCTGCCGCCGACGCTGATCCAGATGGACAATCCTATGCACAAGGATTTTCGGCAGCAGGTGAGTAAGCGCTTCACGCCGCGCATGCTGAAGAACATTCATGAGCCGATCGAGAAAATAGGGCGCGAGATCGTCGAGAAGCTCTACGCCAAGGGCGACGAGGGCGAATGCGATTTCGTCGATGAGGTTTCGGCACCGCTTCCGATCGCGGTGATTGGTTGGTTGCTCGGTGTGGACGAATCCGATTGGCCGATGCTCTACGACTGGACGAACCGCACGTTAGGCGCGGGCGATCCGGAATATCAGGTCGAGGGCCAGGACGCGCGTGCGACGTCCGAAGCGGCGCAGATCGAGCTCTTCACCTACTTCACGAAAATGGTGGCGGAGCGTCGGGTGAATCCGAAAGACGATCTTGTTTCCCATTTTATCGCTTCGGAGTACGACGGCCGACCGCTCAACGATATGGAGATCCTCTCCTGGTGCTTTATCATCGTCGTCGCCGGCAATGAGACCACGCGGAATGGCACGACGGGCGGGATGCTCGCCTTCATCGAAAATCAGGCCGAGCTTCGCCGCGTGCAAGCGGATATGGGACTTCTCAATTCGGCAGTGGAAGAAATTGTGCGTTGGACTTCGCCGATTATCCATTTCGGTCGGACGGCAACGCAGGACTATCCGCTTCGCGACAAGGTGATCCGCGAGGGCGATTCGGTCGCGCTCTTCTACCCCTCGGCGAATCGGGACGAAGAGGTTTTCGAAGATCCCTTCTCGTTCAAGATCGATCGAAAGCCGAATAGACATATCGGTTTCGGCGTGGGCGAGCATTTCTGTCTCGGCGCCCATCTTGCCCGAATGGAGATGCAGGTGGCCTATAAGCATCTCCTGCCGCGCATCGAAGAGATCGAGCTGACGGGACCCGCCGACCGATTGCATTCGAGCCTGGTGGGCGGCGTGAAGCGCTTGCCCATTCGCTACAAGCTGCGCTCGGCGTAGGCGGGGAAGCGTCGGTCGCGGCCCAGAAGCGGCTTGGTGGCGGCCCGGTCGCGGCGTAAGAGCGGCTCCCGGCGAAAATTCCGGCATACTGTCTCCGGCCTCGCCTGCTTGCGAGGACGGAGGACCGATGTCGATTGACCGAAGGCGATTCCTGAAGTCCAGTGCAGCGGGGGCAGCGCTGGCCGGGCTCGGTGTGAGCGGCTGCGCCCATCCGGGCGCCTCGGGCACGCGCGCCGGTACCACTCCGTTTCAACATGGCGTGGCGAGCGGCGACCCCCTCTCCGATCGCGTGATTCTCTGGACGCGCGTCTCGCCGGAAGACGGTCGGATGGGCGAGCCCGTCGCCACGCGTTGGACGGTGGCGCGCGATGCCGAGGGGCAGGACGTGGTCGCTTCGGGCGAACTCGATGCCGTCGCCGAACGCGACTACACGGTCAAGGTTGATGCGACCGGGCTTGCACCCAAGACATCATATTTCTACTTCTTCGAAGCCGGCGGTTTTCGTTCGGGCATGGGTCAGACAAAAACGCTGCCCGACGAATCCGACGAAAGCTTTGACCAGCTTCGAATCGGCATAGTCTCTTGCTCGAATTATCCGCAGGGCTTTTTCAATGCCTACGGCTGCCTTGCGGAGCGCGATGACGTTGACGTGGTCGTGCACGTCGGCGACTACCTCTACGAATACGGCAATGGGGAGTACGGCGACGGGACGTCCCTTGGGCGTATACCCGACCCGCTCCATGAGATCGTGACGCTCGAAGACTATCGGCGTCGCCACGCGAACTACAAAACCGATGAGGATTCTCAGGCCGCACATGCGCGCCATCCATGGATCACGGGCTGGGACGATCACGAGACGGCGAACAATTCATGGAAAGGCGGGGCACAGAATCATTCGGCAGCCGAGGGCGATTGGTCTACGCGAAAGCTTGCGGCCGTACGTGCCTATTCCGAGTGGATGCCGATCCGAGAGATCCCGACCCAGTTCTTTCGCAGCTTTCATTTCGGCAAGCTCGTGGATCTCGTGATGCTCGATACGCGTCTTGAGGGGCGAGATCTGCAGGTATCGTCGGGGGATCATGAGGCGGCACGGGACCCGAAGCGTTCGATGCTCGGCGCTGCGCAGACGGGATGGCTCGCGAAGCAGCTTTCGGAGTCGAAGGCTCGCGAGGCGGCTTGGCGCGTTGTGGGACAGCAGGTGATCTTCGCTGCGATGACCGACGGGATCAGTGATTTTAATCCCGATGGTTGGGACGGCTACCGCGAAAATCGCCGGGAGATCCTCGATCATCTGAAAACCGAAGAAATCGATAACGTGGTTTTTTTGACGGGCGACGTGCATAGCGCGTGGGCTCTGGATGTTCCGCCGCCGCTCGATTCGGGCGAAGCCTACGATGGCGAGACTGGCGCGGGCTCCCGAGCCGTCGAATTTGTTTGCCCGGCAGTCAGCTCGCCGCCTCTTGGTGGGAATCAGCGCGCCCGGGACTTCTTTGCGGACCGGAAGAATATTCTTCCACAGGTGCGCTTCTCTGATATTGAACACCATGGCTTTATTATGCTTGACCTAACGCCATCAAGAGTCCGCGCCGAGTTCATTCAAACCGAGTCCGCTAAACAGCGTTCGCGCGACTGGAAGACGGGTGCGATCATGGAAGCGGCGACGCATTCCAATCATCTCGTGCGTGTGAAGCCGGATGCATGTGCTGGGAACGACGAGTCGGGCGAGTGCGATTCCTAGCGATTTCGGCGGGAGCGCTCGGGATTCTCTGCGCGCTTTTTACCGCGCCGCCCGCCTCGGCACAGCAACGCGCCACCGCGCAATCGCTTCAGCTGGACCGCGAGCGATTGCCGCTTCCGGATCTCGACCAGGAGCCGCAGCGCCCGCCCTCGCTTGAGTTGCCCAATCTGGACGGGCTGCCCGAGAGCTCGCCGCTCGATTCGCCCCTCGATCCATCTTCTGATTCACCCCTCGATTCAGAGACGGGCTTCGTGGCGCGCGGGTTCCGCATCATCGGCGCGACGGTCTTCCCGGAGGCAGATCTGTCGGCCGCCTTGGATCCATTTTTGGGACGCGCTCTTAGATCGGAGGATCTTCCCTCGGTCGCGGATGCGATTACGCGTCTCTATGTCGGGGCCGGCTACTTGAGCTCAGGCGCTCGCATCCCCGATCAATCCGTTGAGGGCGGGATCATCGAAGTGCATATCGTCGAAGGCGCTTTGCCTGAACTCGTGATCGAGGGAGGCGGTCGACTGCGGCCACATTTCGTCGAGCATCGGGTTCGGCGCGGCTTGCAGGCGCCTCTCAATCTGGACGCGCTGGAACGAAGTCTACGCCTCTTGCAAACCGATCCGCGCATTGACCGTGTCGACGCTGTGCTCCTTCCTGCGGAACAATCCGGAGCAAGCATTCTCCGGCTCGAGGTGACGGAGGCGAATCCGTGGGAGATGGATTTTCGGCTTGCCAACGATCTCGCGCCCTCGCTTGGCGAATATCGGGTCTCCGCGACGCTCATGAATCGCAACGTTCTGGGCTTAGGCGATCAGTTTCGCGGGGTCGTTTCCGGCGCACGTGGTCTCTTTGATCTCGACCTTGCGTATTCGATTCCCGTCACGCCGTGGCTGACGGAGCTTGAGGTTCGCGGCGGTCTTTCACAAGGCGAGGTCGTCCAGGGCGCCTTTGCCGATCAGTTTCGCAACGAAATTGCGAGCTACGGTGCGGCGCTTACTCAGCCGCTCTACGTCACGCTTGAAGACAGTGTGCGCGGGCGGATCCAGTTTGAGCGTCGAACCAGCCAGCTCAGCTTTGACAGAGGCGCCGGGCTTGCGCTCGAAACAAAAGACGATGATGAGGGCGAAATTCACCTTTCCCTTCTTCGGATCGCGCTCGAGTGGATTCATCGCGAGACCGATCGCGTCTTCGCCGCACAGCTTCGCACAACCTTTGGGCTCGACGCCTGGGATGCCACCACGCCGAACGATACGCTGGCGGGGGACGAGCCGATCCCCGCGCGGCCGGATGGCAAATTCACGAGTTGGCTTCTGCAGTTTCAATATGCGCAGCGCGTCGGCACGCCGCTCGGCGACGGCGAGCTGATTGCCCGTGGCGATCTTCAAGTCGCGACTGGGGCGCTTTTTTCGCTCGAGTCTTTTGCGATGGGCGGTGTATCGACGGTGCGAGGGTACCCAGAAAATTCGATCGTGAGCGATAACGGTATGCTCGCCTCGATCGAGTTCCGGGTTCCTGTTATGCCCGACCGGTTCCGGCCGCATGAACTCCGCTTAGCTCCGTTTTTCGATACGGGCTACGCATGGGACGATCATGATCGGAACGAACGTGATTTCAATCGCTGGTTTGCGGGGATCGGGTTCGGCGTGCTGTATCGCTACGCCGAGCGCTTCGAGTTGAACGCGTATTGGGGACGCGCTCTTCGCGATCGCCAGCGCGGTCTAGAAGGCCTACAGCGCCACGGTTTCCATCTCGAAGCGCGGCTCGCGGTTTTCTAGCGCCAGTTGCTGATCATCAGGAAAGGGGCCCAGTAGCCGGGATGGGCGTAGCGCGCGTTTTCGCGGATCGTCCTCTGCGCATCACGGAGCGCGCCCGCTCGGGTCTGCTCGGGTTTCACGAGTTCGGCGTAGAAGAGATCGATGATCCGTGAAGTCGCTTCGTCGTTGACAGGCCAAAGGGTGGCGAGCGCGCTCTTTGCCCCTGCGCGCACCGCGACTCCGGCGAGGCCGAGGGCTGCTTTCGAATCGCCGCTCGCGGTCTCGCATGCAGAGAGGGTGAGGAGCTCGAGCGGTCGCTCGCGTCGGAAGCGCGTGGTTGAGATCAGCTCCGCCATCCGGTCGAGTCCTATGCGGCCGTCGCGCGTGACAAGGAAGCTCTCGCTGCCATCGGCTTCGACGCGTCCATGCGTTGCGAGATGAACAATGGAATAGGATCGGGTCTCGAACTCATTCGCCAGCCGCTCGGTGGCGAAATCATCGTCAAAGAGGAGGCGGCTATTTGGGAATCGCGCCGCAACTTTGTTGACCTCTTCGCGTGTATGGTCGAGGCGTTCGAAACCCTTCGTCGCGCTCTCCAGTCCGGCGGCGAGTACCGAGAGGTTGGTTCGGTTGAGCGGAGCGGGCTCTGTGAGGCGCATGCTGGGGACGAGAGCGACGGCGATTTCGTCAATCAAGAACTGACGCGGGCCGGCGTTATAGAACGCTGCAAAGGGAATTGTTCGAAGCAGACCATCCGGCACGACCACGAGCACCTCTACGCCATCGGCGCGGAGTTGGTCACGCAGAGGACGAATCAAGGCATCGTAGAGATGCTGCGCCGGGCGCAGGTATTGGCGCGTCGTCTTTTTCTCAAGGAGTCGGCGGAGATTGCGCGCGTGATCGAGCAAGGCCCGGGACGTGATCGGAGCGTCCACGTACCGAAGGACGCCGTTCTGGCTCGTGAGTAAAGCGACGCGCTCTTCGAGCAGAATCGGATAAAGCACGAGTGCGTCGGGCCCTGCGTCCGCAAGTCCTTCTGCGCCGTCCTTCAAACAGATATCGCCAAAATAGTTTTCGATCTCGGCGCTTCGCTGCGTTTCGACGAGGTCTCGAATTTCACGCAGTTGTGTCTGCTGCGCTTCGCCCGACAGGCGGTCGCCCCTTTGCGCGAGCTCCTCAATGAGCAGCGCAAGCAGGCGCTGTGTGGCTTCGACTTGCCCCTCGAAATCGTCTGGGCGGGCTCTCTGGGCGGCCGCGGTCGTCGGCGTCTCAGATAATCGGTTGAGCTGGTCGCGGCGAATGATCTCACCGAGCTGGGAAGCGTCACGCAAAGCAGTGAGGGCGCCGGGACGATCTCCTCTTGCATCCAGTGCACGCGCGAGGACGATGCCGAATCGATAGCGCGCAAGTGAGTCGTCCTGCTCCGTGGCCGCCCGAAAAGCTCGGCGCGCGAGGTGGAGTGCTTCTTCGGGTCGCTCCCCCTCCAAATACAGTTGCGCGAGTTCGCCTTCCGCCCAGGTTCTCTGGCGTAGACCGGGATCCTCTCCGCCCGATTGCATACGGGCGATACTGAGAAAAGTTTCCACTGCCCGAAGGCGGGCAGCGGCGGCGGGTTCGCTCTCGCCTGCTTCTTTCCCTCCGGTTTCCGCCCGCGAGATGCGCGCGAAGCTACGGGCGAGATGCAATGCGAAGTCGGCATGCTTCCGGCCACCGAGCTCAATGCTGTTAAGCGCCTCTGCCACCTGCTCTGCGTCGCGCAGCGCCCGCCAAAGATCCGCGTCGCGCAGCGGCCAAACGATCCCTTCCACATTCGTCCGGAGATCGGCGAGCTTTCTCGTGAGCTCCGCGGCTTTCGCAGGGTCGGCGATCGCCGCGGCGGACGGGGTTCCCGCGCGCGCGGCGGAGTGTGTTCCTGCTGAGAGAAGTCCTACAAAGGTGACAAGGAAAAGGATCCGCATGCGACTGCACACGCGCGTTCCACTGGGGCGAGTCCTTCTGCCACGCTCGATCATCGAGGACTCCCGCATCGATTCGCCAAAGATTCTGCTATTTCCTGCCGCGTGAGATCAAGGCGCGCGGATTGAAACGCGCCTTTCGGTTGCGGGGCGGTATGTAGGTCTTCGCCGGGAGGGCCTTCGACCGAAGGCGGAGCGACGAAGAGGCTTCCGAAGGCTTCGGTGCGCACATCGCAGCCGGTGGCCAGACGCCGCGTCGGATCTAGAATCACGGCGCTCGGACGGGGCACAACGTTTTGCGTATTTGTCTCCGCGGAGAGGATCTGAACGATGCCGTCGAGGGCGGCGACACCGCCGGAAGCGTCGAGCGTGCTTGTCGGGCTGGCCAGGAAACGTCCGCCAGAGATGACGATCTGCCCGCCCGATCCGACCGGCGCGCTGGCGCTTAACGAGCTGGACGCGAGGATCACAACCTCGGATTCGATGTTGATATTGCCGCCTTGGGTCGCGGGTGTTGCGCCGCGGGTATCGGTGCGAACCGCACTCTCGCTGATGATGACTTCGCGACGCACGTCCAGGTCGATATTGCCGCCGGTTCCTGCAGCGCCTGCAGCGGTTTCGAGGAGGCTGCCGTTCCGAAGGCGGAGGGATCGGCTGTCTATGCGGATGGTTCCCGCGTCGCCCGGGCCGAAGTTTGAAGTTGTTATTCGCGCGCCGTGATCGAGGAGCACGCGATCTGCGTTGATCTCGATGTCACCTCCGGTCACGATGCCGCGGCTGGATTCAGCTTCGAGTGAGGCATTGTCGATCACGACGGATTCGAGTGGCGCAACACGTCCGATTTGTAGATTGCCGACCTCGCCGAACTGGATCGTGGAAACACTGATTGCAGCGCCGTCTTCCACGCGGAGTCGCCGGCCTTCGATTTGAACGGAGCCGCTCGATCCGCCGCCCGAGTCGCCGGTAGCAAAGGGGCGGGAGGCGATGGTTGAGCGGCCGCCGAAACTGTTCACGCCCGAGACGAGAATATCATCGGCAAAGACGCGGATATCGCCCGAGACGCCTTCGTTCACGAGGGTCGAAGAAAGGGTGCCGCCGTCGCGGAGGACGAGTCGCTTCGCGCGAACTGTGGTTGCTCCACCTATGCCGTCCGTGACCTGATTGTCCACGAGTGCTCGGGCGCCGAGTTCCACGGTTCCGACGAGTGCTGAAAGGTTGATCTCTCCCGTCCCGCCGGCCGCGCCTGTGACGGCAGAGGAACGGATGAATCCGTTTTCGACGAGGAGGTCGCCGCCGGAAATGATCGAGACGTCGCCTGCTTGGCCGAGTCCGGCTGTGGGAAAGCTGCTTGCCGTGCCTTCCGTCTCGGCTGTGATGGCGGAGCGTCGAACGATACTCGCCGGATCGGTACGCACTATCTGAAACTCTCCGGCCCGGAGCGTCAGGGCGCCGCCTTTTCCATTATTCCAAGTCGTACTTCGAACGGTGCCGCCATTTTCCAGGATCAGCGACTCCTCCGCTTCGATCGTGATGTCGCCGCCGCGTGCATTCTGGCCATCGGGTGGAGTGGTCCCAACTTCAAAGCGGCCGGTATTGAAAGAGAGCAGAACCGATTGCGCCGATTCGCCGGGATCGCTGCCGATCTCGAACGTGCGGGCGCGGATCTGGGCGGAGCTGCCGCTGCCCGGCCCAATGGTCTGGACCACGAGAAAGGCACCGTTCCGAAGGGCGAAATGATCGGCATCGATTTCAAGCGCGCCCCCCGCACCGCCGGGTTGATCGGCATCCGCGCAGGCAAAAGTACTGACGCAATCGTTGCCGACGATGACTTGGGTTCCCGCTCCGTCGAAGTGCACCTCATCCGCCGAGATGCGGACGCGACCGCCATCCCCGACGTCCGGACCGGGGCCGCCGCCGGACGCGCGCTCGCGCAGCGCCGTGCTGATGAGGCCTCCGGTCGTGCCCGCCGCGGAATCGCCGAAGCGCAGGAGGCCTCGGAGCTGAAGGTCGACCGCGATCCCCGGATGGTCCGTCGCGCCCAAGTGTCGCGCGAGCAGAAGGCCGTCGTCGACGAGCAAGTCATCGCCCGCGATCACGAGCGTCTGGTCATCGGCACCGCTCGCATCGAGGACGGCGCCGTCCGAAATGCGAATCTCGCCGAGTCGCTCGAAGGCGCCGAGATCGGGTGCGCTCGTGGGGTCGACGTCGACATCGCCAGAGGAATCCACGGCTACGAGGTGGAGTGCGCCGGAAGGGGCGGAGAGGTTAGGTGAGCCCGTCGTGCCGGGACCTACGATTCGCAAAGTGCCACCGACGAGCGAAAGGGCTTGATCTTCGGGAACAGTCAAGCGCGCGCCTTCAAGTGCGATTCCAGCGGGCGCGGAACTCAGGAATCCCCAGGCTGTCGGATCGGCCGCGCTTAACGTGACGGCGGCACCGCTTGCGAGTTCGCCGAATCGTACGCTATCGGTGAAGCGAAGATTGTCTGCACTGCTTGTGTAAAAGGAGCCGGCAATATCGAGTGCCGCCCCGGCCCCAAAGACAACGCCGCGCGAATTCAGTAGGTAGACATCCGCGTTCGGGATTGTCGAGCGCAGGACGCCGTCGATGCGCGAGGCGGAGCTTCCTCCAATATGCGAGATTACGCGGCGAATGCCGGAGCCTGCGGCGTCTTCAACGAAGGTCGCACTCTCTCCCGCCGGAATATCGAAGCGCGAGAAGCGGTGAAAGAGATTGTCGCCCGCTCGCCGGCCGTAGGATTCGCGGATGAGATAGTCCGTGGTTTGCCCCGGCGCGTACTCGCCCGCAGCGACCGTATCGGAGGAGAAACCTGGATCGAGCACGACTTGGGCAGAGCTGACGCCGGCTGCTAGAAAAGCGCCGGCGGCCACGAAAGTGCCGGCGGCCACGAAAGTGCCGGCAGCCACGAAAGCGCCCGCGGCCGAGAAAGCGCGCACAGCCGAGAAATCGCCCGCGTTGGGAATAACGCCAGCGGTGAGATGAAATGTGCTGGGCCTGATCATCTTTTCCTTCGGCGCATGGGTTCGCGCGCTCTTCTGTGACGAGACAGGGTCTCACAACCGTGCCTGCGGCGCACACGCAAGGTAACGATGCCGATGATTGTTTATCTGCTCTGTTAAGAGCTTCACAGATCAGTCGCTTCTTGCAGGTATTTTAGTCGTAACGACGCCCGGCGGCGTGTGTCCTGGGATGCGTGTCTCGGTCCTGTCAGAATCCCAACGGAGAATCACGACGGCCGCGAGCGTCAAGGCGCCGGTTGAGAGCCCGAAGATTGCGGGGTAGCCGAAGCGGGCAGCGATGAGACCCAGCACGATCCCGCCGGCGCCCATACCGAGGTTGAGCGCGCCTTGAATCACTGCGAGTCGTCGACCGCGTTCGGCGGCGGGGGCCTCCTGCACGATTAGGCCGGAATACGAGGGGAAGAAAAGGCCATGAGCGACGCCCATACCGAGGCCGAGCAAGACGAGGCCAATTGCGTGGAGCCAGATCATCGCGAAGATCACACCGATATACAGCGAGAGACTGGCGAGGCTGACGCGTCGAAGTCCGATCCGGTCCACATAGGGGCCGATCGCGAGGCGGACGCCTGCGGAGGCGACGGCATTGGCGATGAAGAAATCGCGCAGGCGTTCTATGCCGAGGCTGAGCGCGAAGGGCTGGTAAAAATTGAATGCGCAACCAAAGGCGATGCCGAGCATGCCCATGATGAAGGCGCCGCGTAGCATCTGCGGTTGAGCGAGGATCGCGAGGAAGCTGATTGGGTCGCTTGGTTCCTGAGCGGGGGGGCTCTCGCGGATGAAGAGCGAGAGCACTGCGCAAAGCAGAGCAGCGACGGCGGCCATCAAAAACGCTGCATTCCATCCACGCGTCGCAACGATCGTCTCGACTGCGGCCGGTGCGAAGGCACCCATGAACACATAACAGAGCCCAAAGAGTCCGATGGCCTGCCCCATCCGAGAGGGCGGAGCGGCATCGATGCAGAGCGCGGCTCCCGCAGCGTATGCGTAGGCGAACGCAAGGGATTGCAGCCCGCGCAAAGCATAGAGTGCGGGGCCGATCTCCTCGATGGCGACGTGCGCAGCACAGGTGATCGCCATCAGCACCGCGCCTGCTGTCAGAAAGCGCTTGCGCCCGTAACGATCGACCATCGCGCCGGCGGGGACAAGGAATACGACGATCGAAATCGCGGAGGCCGCGACGACGCGACCAATCGCATCCGGCCCCGCAGCAAGCTCCGTGGCGAGAAACTTGGGCAACATCAAGAACGAGGAATACGCAAATCCGAAGCCGGACTGTGCGATCAGTAAAAAGACGAAGCGGCGATTCCAGAGCGCAGGTTCCGAAGTGCCGGACGCAGGCGAGGACGCAGACGCAGAAGTATCGTGGAGATCAGAGTTGGACATGATGTGCTCATTTCGCCCCGAGATCGGGTCGGTCTTATGCGGTGAGCAGGGAGGTGAGAAGAGGATGCGCGGTGTGGGGATCGGGATCGCGAAGCGCTTCTTGCCTTGCCCAGGCCGATGATCGGAGTCTTCCGGGGGGCATCCGGGGGGCAAGAGAAGGATTCGGTCGGGGCAGCGAGAGCTGCTAGTCGTCCGAGGGCATCTCTTCACCCCGCGTCACAAAGATTGTCTTGACCGTCGACTTCGGCCAGGACGCCTTGGCAAGCACGTCGTCCGCGCGATGTACGGAAACGCATACCGAGCCACACGCATGCGAGGCGTCAAAAGCCTTTAGCCCTTGAGAAGCCTTTAGCCCTTGAGAGGCCTTTAGCCCTTGAGAAGCCTTTAGCCCTTGAGAAGCCTTTAGCCCTTGAGAGGCCTGAAGCGCATCAGTGGATCCGGTATGGGCAAGAGAGTGCGTCATCGCGCCGACACCCTAACAGGGTGTCCCTCATATCGTCAAGCACGCAGACTAACGAGAGGCGGACGAGAGGCGGACGGGGGATAGCTGAGGGCGGGTCTATTGTGCGGACGGGTCGCAGGCTTCGACGAGCACGTTACCCACGGTGGCCAGAACGCCTTCTTGGCCTTCGTCGTAGAGTTCGACGCGCAAGAGAAGGCCCTCTCGGGTCGACCCGACTTTCCGTACGGCGGCGCGGATCGGGTTGCCTCGACACAATTTCAGGTAATGCACTTCGAGACTGTGGACTTGAACTCGGCGACCGAGCGTGTGGGTCGCGTAGTTTTCTGCGGCGGCTTCGATGAAGAGGCTCACGATGCCGCCCTGGATCGCCCCGAGCGTATTCAGTACGTAGGGAACGCATTCGATCAGGCTGGTCGAGGGATCCGATGAGTCGAAGCGAATGCCGAGGCGTTCAAGAAGCGGTCGGTTGAAACCCGAGCCCGGCAGGGAAAATTCAGTGCGGGGTGCGGGCTCGTCTGCCCAGGTGACATTATTCTGTGCCGCGCGGCGTTCGGGGAGGATCGCCATCGAGGTCGTGGAAAGGCCAATCGGCGTGGCCTTTATCGGATCGGGCGGCACGTCTGCATCGGCGTTTGCGCTCTTGTTGGGTACGTGATCGAGGAAGACTTCGAGGACGACGGTTGTACGGCCGCGCCGGATCAGGCTCGACCTCGCGCGAATCCGGCCGTTCGAAGGAATATCGCTCGCGTGAAGGCTAAGGCTGGAGGTCGCGACCCATTGTGGATAGAGGGCACGGATGGCGTCCTCTCCTGCGGCCATATCGGCGATGGTGGCCAGGAGGCCCAGGCGCGGTCGTCCGGCGGCGTCCAAAATCTCGGGCACAACGGGAAAGGAAACGAAAAGATCCGTCTTCGTCCGTTCGACGAGAACGTCGAGATCGCGGTAGATATGTTCATCCGGGGGATACGCAGGGGCGGCGGCTGCAGATTTATTGGCAGACATGACGACGGCGATCCTATCAAGCGAGCCAAGGATTCGCCGCCGTCCAAATGCCCCGATCTGCGCCCGATCTGCTCCCGCCCGGCAACAACCGCGCGAGCGGCTAGTCCCGTCGGTCGGCGCGCTTCGCCTTTCGATTTAGGCGGCGTTCCGCTTTGTCTCCCTTTCGGTCTAGATTCCGGTTGCGCCGCTCACCCTTCTGGTCGAGTCGCCGGTCGATGCGTTCGCCCTTGCGTTCGAGATGATCCGCCTTGCGCTCGCCGCGCCGCTCCACGTTCTGGGCCTTTCGGTCCTTTCCCGCGTCGCGAAGTCGGTCCGCACGCGCCTCGGCGCGGTTTTCAATTCGGTCGCCCTTGCGTTCAAGGCGCCGCTCGATCACGTCGCCCTTGCGGTCGAGTCGTCGTGCCTGTCGGTCGCCTTTGCGATCGAGATTGGCCTCGATTCGGTCGCCTCGTTCGCGAAGGCGATCCCCGTGGTCCGGGGCATCATCGTTGGCGTACGCGAAACCGGGTGCGAGAGCGACGAGACCTAGGAGTGCGAGGGCCGCCGCCGCCGCATTCGACCGACCGGGCCGGCGCGAGGACAGGGTTTGCCCGGAGTGGGCCGTCGACTTGGACTTCAAAGAGAGACAAATCAAGCTGCGCATGGATTGCTTCCTTCCGTATCCGCCGCGATGGGTCTTCACCGGATGGCGAAGAAACGTGAGACGCGTGAGGCGGTATCTCTTCTCTCAACCGAGCAGGCGGAGAAAAGTTGCGAAGAAGGCCCTGGGAAATCTGAAGCTGGGTCAGGCTGGGTCGCGGTCGCGGGCGAGTGGAAGCAGAAGGGGAGCAGCAAGGGCGTGGCGCTTCAATTCGCCCAGCAGGAACTCGAGTTCGAAGGCCACATGCGGAGGGAGTGCATCCCGGCAGATTTCGATCAGCGAAGTGAAATACCAGATCTGCTCTTCGGCACCGGCGCTGAACCGGTCAAGAGTGCCCGGGCCCTCGCGGCGGAGATCGGTCACGAGATCACTCAGGTTATGTCGTTTATCGCAAGCCGCGACACGGCGACTGGCAGGCCCAGCATTTCGGAGCTGCGCGAGATATCGCTCCTTGCGCTCACGCCAGGGCCCCTTTTGATCGCCTGCTTCGTCGGACGTTGTGTCTGTGCAGTCGAGCACGATCCCGAGCACAGCGGCTCCGAACGTAGATTCAATCTCTCGCTCCCGGTCGGCGCGGGCCGCGGGTGTGTCGGCATCTTCGAGGCTGTCGTGTAGGAGGGCGGCAATGGCCTCGTCAAGCGTTCCTTCCGCGTCGAGTACGAGGGCTTCGACGGAAAGAAGATGACTGAGGTAGGGCGTCGTCTTGCCTTTGCGTGTTTGTTCGCCGTGCCAGAGCCAGGCGAGGCGCGTGGCCTCCTGCAGAAGCGACCCGCCCGCAAGCAGATGCGATCGCCGCTTGAGCGCCGCATCTCTTTTTTCCTGTGCGGTTGGGGAGGGATCGGCTTCGGTCACGCGAGATCCTCATTGGTGAGCGGTTCTGAAAAGTTGGAGCGTGAAGAATCTACACGCGTTCGAGCGGACGATGGGGCAGCGGAGGGAGTTCGGTCGCGATCGGATCTCCAGACTGCACATCGCCCGATACCGTGACAATGGCCATAATGCCCGCGCGCCGAACCAGCTGCCCTTCCGCGTCTCGGTAGGCCAGCTTGGAAAGCAGGTCAGGATGGACATCCGTCAGCTGCACGCACGGATTGCGGAGCCCCGTCACTTCGATGCGGGCTTCGTCGCCAATTTGAAGCAATGTGCCGGTGGGAAGGCCGAGTAGATCGATGCCCTCTGTGAGAATATTCTCCCCAATCTGTCCCGGGGCGACGTGGATCGCCTGCTCGCGGAGTTCTTCGAATATTTCTGCCTGGATCAGATGAACCTGGCGGAGATTGATTTGGGTCGGATCTGCGGCCACGCGTGATCGATGTTTGACCGTCACGCCCGCGTGGACGTCTCCTTCTACCCCAAGCCCTGCGAGGAGCCGGATCCGGGCCACAGCCGGTTTCGTGAAGGTGTACGCCGGACTCATAGAGACGTGGGCCACGCGAGCAGTCATGTTCGTTTCCTTATCGGGCACGGCTCATTATTGCACCTTTCGGCGATAGGTGGGTTTTGTCTAGCATTATGACTATGACCTCAGCCAATTCCTCGACGAACAATAGTGACGCCCGCGAATCCCTTGAGCCCGAATGGCAGCGCGCCTTTGCCTGGGTCGAGAATGAATTGGGTATAGAGATCACCTCTTTCGAGCGGCAGGCTCGTTGGAGACCGGCCTTTTTTGTGGAGGCGAGCAAGGGAGGGGAATCGATGTCCCTCTACTTGCGCGGTGATCGCGGCGAACTCGACCATGGGATCTACCCGCTTGAGCACGAAGGGCGGGTGCTTCAGGTGATGGAGTCCGAGGGGCTTCCGGTCCCGCATATTCATGCGGTCATTCCTGATCCGAAGATGTTAGTCATGGATAAAGTGCCGGGGCGGCATGATCTTTCGACCGCTGAAAATGAGGAAGAGCGGGTTTCCGTTCTGAATCATTACATGGATCTTCTGGCCGATCTGCATGCGATTGATCCGAAGCGCTTCGAGGAGATCGGCTTGGATCGTCCGCGAGGGCCCGCGGCTTTGGGCTTCGCAGATCTTGCGCGATGGGAGAAGGTCTTCCGAGAGAGCAAGACGCGGCCCGAACCCTTGATCGAATTTGTATTCGGTTGGCTGCGACGGAACGTGCCGAAGGAACGCGAGGAAGTGGCATGCCTTCAAGTGGACGCGGGGCAGTTCGTCTTTGAGAACGGGCGCGTGACTTCGTTTCTCGATCTCGAGTTGGCCTGTCTCGGCGATCCTGCTGCGGATCTTGCGGGCATGCGCGGGCGAGATTTGGCGGAGCCGTTCGGTGATCTGAATCCTGCCTTCGAACGCTATTTCGCGAAAACGGGAAAGCGAATTCCGAAGGAGATCATCGACTATCACACGGTGCGATTCAATTTGGCGTCGCCGACCACCTGCGCTCCCATGATCGTCAATCCCCCGGAAGCCGTGGACTACGTGCAGTACTTGGGCTGGTATTGGGTTTGGTCTCGGGCCTGTATCGAAGTGATGGCGGACCATGCACAGATTGTACTCCCGACGCCTGTGATCCCCGAGCCGGGGCGCTCAGTCTTGGCGCCCGCGCATGACTTCATGGTGAGTCGTCTCGCAGATCTGCGTTCGAAGTCGGAGGGCTTCATGAAATACGAACTTGATCTGAACTGGCGCAATGCCGTCTATCTCCAGAGGGCGGAGTCCATGGGGGCCGAGATGGAGAAAGACGAGGGAGCCGAAATCGATGCTCTGCTCGGTCGCGTGACGAAGCCGATGAATCGGGAGGCAGAACTCGAGGCGTTTGTGATGGAGAAGGGTGAGGCAGAGGAAGTGGCGCTGATGCAGTTTTTCCAGAAGCGGTGCTTGCGACAGGAGGCGCTCTTCGAGCCGGTGGCCCGGGAACTGAAGGGTGTGCGGACGCAGATGATTCGCGAGGCTTAGGCCCCCGCGTTTAGGGGCGGCGCTACCTCTTAGTGAGAGGGCGCTACCTTTCTGCAAGAGGGCGCTACCTTTCTGTATGCGGCGCTACCTGTTCAAACAGGGCGCTACCTTCCTGAATATGAAGGGTCTGCCCTCACAGTTTGGAAAGGCAACGCGCGCTTGGCTCGAGACACAATTCGAGGCGCCGACGCCCGTGCAGGAGCTCGGGTGGCCGAGACTTGCGTCCGGTGAACACGCGCTTCTTGTCGCACCAACGGGGAGCGGCAAGACGCTGGCCGCCTTTCTCGCTTCGATCGATCGTCTCGGGCGACTTCCGGATACAGCCGCGCCCGGCGTTCGAGTGCTCTACGTCTCGCCGCTGAAGGCGCTCGTCTACGATATCGAGCGAAATCTGCGCGCGCCGCTCAGTGGCATAGCGGAGCAGGCCGAGCGTTGCGGCGAAGCCTTCCGGCCGCCAAGCGTCGCGATTCGGACAGGCGATAGCACAGCCAAAGAGCGTCGGTATCACGCGGCGCATCCTTCCGAGGTTCTCGTCACGACACCGGAATCGCTCTATCTAATGTTAGGCTCGAAGGTCGGTGCAACCCTGCGGACAATCGAAACTATCATCATCGACGAGATCCATGCCCTCGCGCCGACGAAACGAGGTGTCCACCTGGCCCTGTCTCTCGAACGCATCGCGCGCATCTGTGATGTCGGTGACCCCCAGCGGATAGGGTTATCCGCGACAGCGCGGCCAGCGGAGGAAATCGCACGCTTCCTCGGTGGCGATCGTGAAGTGGGCATCGTCGATACGAGCCGCGCGCCGAAGATCGACCTGACGGTCTCGGTCCCCGTACCGGATATGACGCGACCGCAATCGGGTGGGCGTCGCGATTCGGCCGACGAGGATCAATCGGCGCGCGCCGTCGGAAAGGGTGAAGCCGAGTCGAGTCTCTGGCCGGCGATCTACCCGGAACTCCTTGACCGAATCCGGGCACACCGAAGTTCCATCATCTTCGTCAATAGCCGCGGCCTCTGCGAGCGTCTCGCGCATCGGCTTAACGAGCTGAATCTCAACGAAGCGGGCCGCGGCGAACTGGACGTTGAAGATCCGTCGGCGGGCAGAGAGGCTGGCAGAGAGGCAGGCACAGAGGGAGGCCGAGGCGAGCCCGAACGTGGGGCTGGAGCGGAGGCCGAAGCTGAAGTCGAACCGCTTGTCCGCGCTCATCACGGGAGCATCGCCCACGAAACACGTCGCGAAATTGAAGAGTCCCTCGCGGATGGCTCGCTCCGCGCGATCGTGGCGACCAGTTCGCTTGAGCTTGGCATCGATATGTCGTCGGTTGAACTGGTGATGCTCGTTGAGAGTCCCGGCTCTGTCGCGCGTGGCCTGCAGAGAATCGGTCGTGCCGGTCACGCGGTCGGCGAGACCAGTCGCGGTGTGATCTTCCCCAAGCATCGCGGTGATCTGCTCGAGGCGGCGGTTGTGGCGGAAGGCATGTGCTCCGGCGCAGTCGAGCGAATCGCTGTTCCGATGAATGCGCTGGATGTTTTGGCCCAGCAAATCGTGGCGATCGTTGCAGAGGCGCCGATCCGGGTCGAGGACTTGCAGGCCCTGTTGGCCCGCACGGCGAGCTACGAGAAGCTCTCGCGGGCTCTGCTCGATTCGGTGCTCGACATGCTGTCGGGACGGTACCCGTCGACAGATTTTGCGGAGCTGCGCCCGCGGCTGCATTGGGATCGGGAGGTGGATCGGCTTGAGATTCGCGAAGGCGCGGGGCGGATCGCTCTGCTTTCGGGGGGAACGATTCCGGATCGTGGCCAATACGCTGTGCATCTTGGGACGGGGGGGCCTCGGATTGGTGAACTCGATGAGGAAATGGTGCATGAGACGAAGCCGGGTGATGTGATCACGCTCGGCGCGTCGAGCTGGCGGACGCTCGAAATTACCCGCGACCGGGTCATCGTCGCGCCGGCACCGGGCGAGACGGGGCGGTTGCCATTTTGGCGGGGCGACGGCCCGGGCCGGCCTATAGAGCTCGGCCGCGCGTTAGGTCGCTTTACGCGGACCGTGCTCGGCGAAGAAGACCCAAAGACGTTCCTCCAGACCGAACGGATGCTCGACGAATACGCGGCGGGGAATCTCGTCGACTACCTCCATGCGCAGCGTGACTGGACCGGCAGCGTTCCTTCGGACGAAGTGATCGTGATCGAGCGCTTCAAAGACGAGGTGGGCGATTGGCGCCTCTGCATCCTGACGCCATTCGGGTCGCGAATTCATGCGCCGTGGGCATTGGCGATTTCGGCGCGGTTGGCGGCCGCAGGCGATTTCGATGCGCAGCCGCTTTGGACCGACGACGGGATCCTTTTTCGATTCGCGGACGCCGACCGACTGCCTCCGACTTCGCTCTTCTTCCCGGATCCCGATGAAATCGAGGACCTTGTGGCTGAGCAATTGGGAAGCTCGGCGCTCTTCGCTTCGCAGTTTCGGGAGAATGCCGCGCGTGCGCTGCTCCTGCCGCGCCGCCGACCCGGTTCGCGAACACCGCTCTGGGCACAGCGCCTTCGCTCGCAAAATCTGCACGCTGTCGCACGCGAGTTCCCCGATTTCCCGATCATGCTCGAGACCTATCGCTCCTGCATGCAAGACGTGTTCGATTTGCCGGGCTTCACGGACTTGATGCGCAGCGTGAAGTCCCGCGAGGTCGCCGTGGAGGATGTGGAGACGCCCTCCGCTTCGCCTTTTGCTCGCTCGCTCGTCTTTGATTACACCGCGACCTATCTCTACCAGCTCGATATGCCCGCCGCCGAAAGGCGCACGCAGGCGCTCTCTCTTGATCGCAATATGCTTCGCGAATTGCTGGGGGCGGAGGCGTTGCGGGCGCTGCTCGATGCCGAGGTGATCGATCAGGTCGAGGCGAGTCTGCAGGGGCTCGCTCCTGAGTTCCTGGCACGGCATGCGGACGCTTTGCACGATCGGCTGCGCCGGGTCGGCGACCTCACGGCGAACGAACTGGCCGATCGATTCGAAGGGGAGAGCACGGCTTTCGAGGCCGCGCGATCCGATCTCCTTGCGGCGCGGCGGATTTTGAAGGTCGGCTGGGCCGCGCTGGGGCCGCGCTTCGTTTTGATGGAAGAGGCAGCGCTCTATCGCGACGCGCTGGGCGCTTCGCTTCCGTCCGATGTGCCCGAGGCATTTTTGGCAGCCGCGGAGGCGCCTCTTGAGCAACTTCTTATGCGCTATGCGCGAACGCACGGCCCCTTTGGGACGGAGCAGATCGCAAAGCGATTTGGGCTTCTTCCAGCTCAACTGGAGCCTGTACTCGAGTCGCTGGCGACCCGCGGAAAGATCATTTCGGGAGAGTTCGATCCTCGGGGCGAAGGTCGCGAATGGTGTGAAGAGGAAGTTCTGCGCCGGATCAAGCGCGGGACTTTGCAGCGTCTACGG
>JBDNFB010000060.1:0-4431 GCA_041690055.1 Myxococcota bacterium
GCGCTTCGCCTCTGCTCTCGCATGGCGAACTTGAATCGCGAGGTATCCCAGCGTTACAAACACCGCGAGTGACCCGAGCAACTCGCCGACGGCTCCTATGGCATCCCAGTTCATCGTGGTCTCTCGCGCCGCCCAACGGATCGGGCTTCAGTTGCGAGCCGCGGCGCCTCCGCGGTCGGTCGAAGCCCATCAGTTCGTCGCCAGATTCTATCACGTTCCGATTGAAGATCGCCGTGGTTCGACTACTGCAAGCCCTTGTTGGGCGGCTGTTGGGGCGAGCTTCGAATGCGGCGCGAATAGCTAGATCTGTCGCAATTCAAGCTTGAAGCCAGACGGGGACGGCACGGCCAGCCGTCGCCCCCGACCTCGAGAAGCGAGAATGCTCGACTCTTCCGCGTGTCTGGGTGGATATCTATCCAAGCTTCAAGCCGCACTCGCGAAGCATTTCCAATATCCTAATGCACTTGACTTGGTAGGCCTTGCAGACATCCGGAATTTTTGACTTACGGGGACCGCCGCTAGGTCTTTCTTCCGTTACAACCGCACAGCCTTTTACGATGGCAGTCCCGATAACGAAAGGGTCAGCGCCGGACTTCCGGCGTTTTAGATCGACAAGATTGGCGTGCGTAGTCAATATCTTGGACGCGGACATTTGAACATCTTCATCGAGAGGAATGAATATACTGAAATTCTTCTTCGCCCATTCCAGTACCTCATCGTCCTGTACTTTGAGTTCCTCAAAGACTTCGTCTGAGGACAGCAGGACGCCATCGTCAGACAACTGGTCCAACAGTTCCCATGCCCCGGGGAACACATCCTTCGGATAAATTCTCCGCATCGCGGTTAGCGAGCACGTGTCAACTATGTATTTCGCGTCGGCCAGAGATCTATAGCCTCAGTGTGGAATTCAGAGTGACTGTTCAACTTTATCGAGGTGCTTTAGCCGAAGGCCAAGGTAGTCGGAGGCATCACTGGTAGTGATTTGGTCTGAGTGAAGAGCGTCGACGACCAATCTAACAAACGGTTTTCCGGCCAAGCTCAGCGTGTCGGTGACCGGATGAACGAAGCCTTTGCGAGTCGGAGCCTGCGCAGCCTCGTCAGCGTACTGCCGTCGCTTCCGACGGTAGAACTGCTGATTAGTCTTCCCTAGCGTCAAGAGACGGCCTACCAAGACTTCTTTGCTAGCCGAGTACCGACGAGCTATGTCCGACAAATCTGAATCCAGCCAGTCTGGACCAGGGTTTCTCGACACCTCGGGCTCGGAGAGCAGCAGTTCTCTAGGTATCAATGAGGCAGCTGCGACATGATTGCAGAAGACCTCTACTCGTTCTTGGTCAGGTGATCTACCAGGTCGCTCGTCCAGATCGCAAATGCCCGTAGAGCGAAGCATTAGGTGTGCGATTTCGTGCAGCAGCGTGAAGCTTCGCGCCGAGTAAGCGTCCTTCCTATTGACCACAATGATTGGAAGCGGATCTTTCCAGATCGAATACCCTCTCATCTCGGTTGTATCGATCTTCGACGATTGAGACACTAGAACGCCGCGGTTTTCAACGGCTTCACGCCAAGCGTTGAATCCTAGCCTTGTGTTCCGCCAACTCCGCTGTTGTGCGGGAGTTACGTCCAGCAACTTCCGGACTTCTTGGCCGAGAATTTCCGGGTTCTTTCGCAGATTGGTGCGCTTGACAAAACGGGGGCCTTCATCGCCACGAGGCTTCATCAGTTCAAGCGTAATCTCTCGACGGTCCAGGACTTCTCGGGCATCGAATGCCATATCCGGGGACACGTGGTCACACTCGTCCCCCGGGAGGCGCCGAAAATCCTTGAGCGGCGGCTTGAATACAGGAGGAGGATCCGGCAAATAGAAGGCGGCGATTGACTGACGGTACTTCTTTGCAATCGCTCGGAGCTGCTTAACCGTCGGCGCAGCCTCGCCGGACTCCCAGCTCTCCAGCTTTTGTTCGTCGACCTTGAGAAGCATGGCCGCGTTGATCACGTCCAGCTGGAGACATTCCCTTCCCCAGACAAGCAGCTCGGGGTTGATCAGAGCTTTCGCACTTCGCGCCATAGTCGATGGATTGTACATCATGGTGAGACGGATGTGGTCACAGGCTCGGTGGACGCTGTGAGTGCCATGATAGGGATCCAGGGGGCGTTGTAATTGTCGGCGCTGTGTTGCCGCCGCCCAACGGATAGGCCGATCAGCGGCGAATCCGGCTAGAGGAAGTCGTTAGGGTATCAGAGGTCGTCGCCAGGTGGCACAAGCCGCCCACCGCCTTGGTCCGAAGGACAAGAAGAACGTGGGCGGCGAACTTCGAGACATCCATACCCGGATTTGTCCGTCTGTAGCGGTTTGTTATGCGGCGTGACTTGTTCAATCGCACGAGATGCGCAATTCTGCCCTAGATGCGATCGATTCTGGCGACAATACTCCTGATAGGATGTGCAGCCGAGCCCAAGCATATCGAGACGCCTCTTGACGAACTGACGTGTGAGATGGCGGAAGCGCTCTCGCCGCCGATAGCATTCCAATTGTTGGAGCAGATGGACAATTCGGCGGAGCGCTACCACGCTCGTACGGCGGAGCTCGAACAATCAAACGCCACATCGAGTCGACTGACGGTCGATCAGGCGTGGGCGAATCTGGGGACTACACTCGGCCAGAAACGAGTCTTGTGTGCATGTCACGAACAACTTCGCTTAATGCCTTCGTGCGTGGAGCACGAACAGATTATGAAGTCGCTCTTCGACTGATGCGGCCGGGTCATGCCGCATAACGGATAGCCCGCTCACTTGCAGACTCCGCTCAAAAGGTTTCATCGAGGAAATCAGACTTCGTCGCCAGGTGGCACAAGCCGCCCACCGCCTCGGTCCGAAGGACAAGAAGAACGTGGGCGGCGAACTCCCGTTCCCAACTCGTCAAAAGGATGTCTAGTGCAGCGGGTTGTTATGCGGCGGTCACCCACCGGGAGTGTCGCGCGTGTATCTCACAATATTTCGGTCTTCAAGCTCCGGAGCCAGTCCGTACCTCTCGGCAACTCGATTCAACAGCCTGCGGGCAGTTCCAGGCGGTAGCTCCAGGCGTCGATCTACTTCTCGAAAGTGAATGAGCTTTCCGTTTCTAATCGCATCTTCACGGTCTGGCGCATACGACCGAGAGAAATCCGGCGCGAACAAGTTCGTGTCGATAACCTCGGCAAGCTCGTCATCGCTATAGCCCGTGTAGCGCCCGGAGTAGAAGTTCTTCTCCTGAACGTCGACTTCTTTGACCTCAACGTCCTTGTACTTCGGTATGCGCTTCGTGATGTTGCTGGCGCGAAAGGCGGAGATTTTGCCGAAGCCAAATTGGTCAATAAGTGCTTGAAAGAGCATCTTGAGGTCTGCCGCGCGTCCCATCGAAAGAGCTTGAAGCCGATCAAGGGGGGAAGGCAGACTCGCGAGATCCATCTCCGGAGCGCAGAGTGGGTAGATTTTACAACCGCCACTTCTTCCTTTGAGCCACGTGGCGCCGAGCTCAAACCAAAGCCACGGCCGATCAATCGAGACTGGCGTCACTATTGCGATCACGGCCTTAGAGGTGTCGAGCTTTCCCTCAATATCATGGAGCCAGTCCGCTCCGATCGGGATAGCCCCCGGCGAACTAGTACAGAAGACCGTCACGCCGTCCGCGAACACCTTTTCGATCTCTTGCTGCACAGCCCGCGCAAACTCGGCGTCTGACGAGGCGTGGCTAATAAAGAGTACGGGCTTTTCGATTTTGTGATCGTCAGTCATTCAGCGGCCAAGCTCGGCAGTCCGTGACTGCCGCATAACGGATAGTCCGCTCACTTGCAGACTCCGCTCAAAAGGTTTCGTCGAACTTACACCGCTCGTCGCCAGATGGCACAAGCCGCCCACCGCCTTGGTCCGAAGGACAAGAAGAATGTGGGCGGCGAACTCTCGCTCTCGACTCGTCAAAAGGATGTCTAGTGCAGCGGATTGTTATGCGGCGTGGAATGGCTTGAGCATGCGCTTGCCAGCGGGTCATTTCGCAAAGTGCTTTAGGAGAAATCCTTCGGCTAAGTCTCGGCCTTCGTCTGTCAGTCCAACAGATTTGGCCTTCCCGATTGGATCGTGCATCCAACCTTTCTTATAGAGAAGATTCAGTACGTCCCAATTTAGTCCCTTCCAAACGCGCCCATGGTCGTGCAGGGATAGAGAAAGGAGACCAAGCGCGGCTTCGGCAATTTTGTCGTGATCAAGCCGTTCGCTCAGGTGCACCGGATGTCGGTCTTCTTCGCTCATACGTTCGTCCATGCCGCATTGTATATAGGTATTAGTCCTTGGGATACGTCTTTCGTATCCTTGCGAGGCATAACCGGGTGAGGCCGTTGCCGCATGAAGCCATTGAGCTTGACCGTTAGATCGGCCCCCCGCCCTCGTCACCCATGCCGA
>JBDNFB010000061.1:0-9808 GCA_041690055.1 Myxococcota bacterium
ATGATGAATATATTCACAGCAAAGAGCCTCTGTGCGAAGGGGCCCGCCAAGGCACTCATCTCCGCCTGGGTCTCCCAGCCCCCCGAGAGCTCAAGCCCCACCCAAAGCACGCCCGCGATCAGCAGATTCACGGCGGGCCCCGCCAGGGCGACGACCAACTCCTGCTTCGGCTCCTCCGGCATGCGTTCGAGGCGTGCGACACCGCCGATCGGGAGCAGTGTGATGTCTCGCGTCTGGATATTGTACCGGCGAGCCGCGAGCGCATGTCCGAGCTCGTGCAGGACAATGCATCCAAAGAGCGCCAGGATAAAACCAACGCCTTCGACGACGGCTTCGATCGACTCGCCTTGGGACCACGACGCCAACGCGATCCACGCGACCAGAATCGCGAACGTTGCGTGGACGTAAATTCCAACGCCCGAGATTTGCCCTAGTCTAAGCGACCATTTCATCTATTTGCCTCCACACGCGCGGTTTCGTCCCGTGCTGTCACCCACGCGGTGCAAGTCCCGGTCCCAGGCGAGCGCGCTTGCCCCGCCTCCTCCTGCGCCGCGACCGCCCGCATGCGTCTCAGTTGAGGTCTATCGCCACAGATTGAGACATTACGCCACGATCAGAGAGGCCATTGGGTGCTCTGTCACGCCTAAGAACGAAGGACGCCACGCTCGCGCAACACTCCCCGCTGGCACATCCGTTGCATTTACAATCCCTATCAGGAGCCGCACCATGCGGCTCTAAAGCGCGGACCGGCCTTCGGCCCGCCGTGGAGGGAAGCTCATGAAGATCCAGACGATTCTTGTCCCCGTCGACTTCTCGGACGATGCCCATAAAGCGATCGAAACAGCAAAGCTCTTCGCCAAGCAATTCGACGCCCGCATCATTGTACTCCACGCCTATCATCTCGACATCGCCGTCTCGACGCCGATGGGCGGCGGCTATCCCATCCCGCAGAATTTCTACGATGACCTTCGCAACCATGCCATTACCCAGGTGGACAAGATCGTGAAGGGCCTCACCGACGACGGCGTCAAAGCCGAAGGGTCCGTTCACGCGGATTCCGCATGCCTCGCAATCATCGACGAAGCCCAAAGAATCGGAGCCGACCTGATCGTCATGGGCACGCGCGGGCTGACGGGCCTCAAGCACGCGTTTCTTGGGAGCATCGCGGAGCGGATTGTGCGGACTGCGCCTTGTCCTGTGCTGACGGTGAAGGCGGAGGAGTAATCCCGTAGACGGCGCGAGGCATCTCCCCGCCCTGTCGCGTCAGCTCGCCGAAGCCCGCCGCAGCGCCCGAAAGACTTCCATCAGAGCCAGCGTATCCCGCTTGCAGTACTCCCGAAGCTCTGCGCGAAGGCTGCGTTGCTCCGCCGCACCAAGCTCCCCACCCACAATCCGCTCAAAGGCCGACATTGCCGCCGTGCCGTCGGCCACGCCTTCGAGATCCGAATACGTCACGTGTGGCGCGAACGCTGGCCCGACCTTCTTGATCGAAAACGAGCCGAGGAGATCGGGGTGGTAGACGTGCTTCCTCACGATCGGCAGCAGGTCGACGAGCCGACGCGCGATGGCGTCGAGCTCTGGCGCTAGATCAGGGACGTGCTTCGCCATGTCTTTCAAGCATCTCTTTTCGTAAGGGCTGTACACAAGGATGGGCGCATCGTCCTGTCCAAGCGTTACGACGAGCGATTGCGCGACCTCCGATCGAGGATCGACGTCGCCTTCCGCCAAGAATTCGGAATGGTCGAGTCTCGGCTCGGCGGCGCCCGGGTTCGGGATAGGGATGTCGCCCTCTCGGTCTCGTCCACCGTTTCGTCCACCGTCGCCATAGCCGGCGAGTCGATGCGCCGACCATTGAAACGCCAGCGTCGCGAAGGGTCGCGTGCCCGGATAAAACGGGATCGCAGGGTTCATCGCCTCGAAGTCGAGGGCCCAGACCGGCGGCGCCGCGGCTTCGAGCGCGCCGGCAAGCTTGTCGGAGATCCAGGGCTTGCCGGACTCCATAACTTCGATCGCTTTCGCTTTCTTCCCTTTGCTAAGGCCCGTTTGTTCGAGCCTCCACTCCGCAGACTTCTCCTGAGTACACGCCTCCCAGTACCCGCAGAGATGCGGCCTCTTACAGAATGCGCCGGGCTCCCGGAGTGGCACGACAGGTTCGGCCAGGATCTTATGCATTGAGAGCACGCGGTCGGCGATCGATTCGGAGGATTCCAGTCTGGCGAGATCCTTAAGGACTTCGACGCGGGTGAAGAAGCCCGGCCAGTCGATCGGACCTTCACCGCGCACGTACTGATTGTTGACGTGAATCAACTCGGCGGAGTCGATCGTGAGGCCAGATCCCTCGAGCACCCATTTCTGGATGGCGAGGTCGGGGAGATGTTGTTCGGGCTTGAGCTTGCCCGCGGATTTGACTTCGCGGAGGCCCCAGCGGCCGGAGTCGTGGCGTTCGAGGATGTCGACGCGGATGCGGACGTCGTTATGCTCGAAGGCGGCTTCGAATATTGCGGGGATGGTGGGGTCGGCCATCAGAGCGCGGGTTTGTTCGAGGGCGGCGGCGTGGTTCGAGGCGGGGGCTTCGACGAGGACGCCGGAGGGAAAGAGTGCGTGGGCGGCGCGGCCGACTTCGGAGCCTGTGTTGAAGATGTGTTGAGTGGCTTCGGATAGGGGAGTGGCGGAGGTGCGGTCGTGGATGCTGAGCCAGAGGCGGCGGTCGCATTGTTGGGCGGCCAGGTAGCGGGATTTTGAGAGGTGGGGGGTGGGGGGGGACCAAGAAGGGGCTCCGAGACTCGTAGGCTGGACGAAGGCTTGGCGGCGCCCCGCCTTACTAGCACCGTCTCGAAGGATGAAGGCTAGCAAGCTATCTGCCCAAGGAATGTCGGACTTATTGAAGAAAACATTCCCGACGGGTCCGCAGTTCAGATAATACTGGCCGGCACGATTCACGCTCTCATCAGCCCATTCGACGCGGGCGCAGCCTCCAGTTTTCACGTAGTGGTGCGCGGCGCGGCTCAGCAAGAGCACGTCACGCTTCGAGAGACCGTCCTCTCCAACTTTCGGAATCCCCTTGATTCGAGGATCTGTCGGCAGAAGTGCTTTGTGCGGACTGGGCCATTTGGACATCCATTCCCACACGAACGAGTCCCCACGGCTCATCCGCGATGCCGACCCAGCGCACAACCGGTTCCTTGCGAGCGTGACAGACGACTTCTCGGGGAAAGGGTTCTCAACCGGCGCGCCCCCGTGCTGCCAAGAATCTGCACTACGGCCCCGATTTCTGTCCCGCCTTTTGGGACTGGCTGCTCGCGAAGAACCTGGAGGGGTCGGTCTTCAGCATCGAGAAAGTCGGCGATGAGATTCAAGCCGTCGCCGAAGACCTATCCGATTGGGCTAGTCCCTTTGGCAGAGACTTCTTCCTCGCGAAGGATGCTTCGGTCTTTCCCGCTCTGGCGGAAGTCAGCCAATGAACAAACGATCAGGGCTACACGCCCGCAGCCATCAGCACGTTCCTACAGGTCGCCGACTACTCCCTTGTTGTTCATGCCTACGCTGGCGGTTTTACCGTCGTCACGCATGAAGTGCCGTCCACATCGGTGAAGAAGATCAAGATCCCGAACGCACGCATCGGGCTTGGCTTGAAATCCATGAGCCCTTACGAAATGCTCCGACGTGAGCAAGCCCGACTCGTGCTGCCCCCCGTCTCGTGAAAGGAAATTCGAAGTTGAGAGAAACCCACCTCGCCCTAGCCCTCGGGGCCCTCGTCCTCTTCCTCATCGCCTGCAACGCCCCGCTCCCCTTCATGTCCGGCGGCGCCCTCGCCGGCCTCGAACGCCCCGCGCCCACAACCTGGGCCCTCACAAAGCCCTTCGGTGTCGCCCAACTCGAAGCCCGCCCCGACGCCCCCTACTCGGTCAACATCGCCTACACCCAGATCGACGGCCGGCTCTACATAAACGCCGGGGATACCAAGACAACCTGGGTCCAGCACATCGAAGCGGACCCGCTCGTCAGACTTCGCAGAAACGACGCGATCTACCTCGCACGCGCCGAACGCGTGACCGACGCCGCGGAGATCTCAGAATTTGGAGAAGCCTGGATCAGCGAGTCGAGCTTCCACAGAGACCCGATGGAACTAGAAGAAGTCTGGCTCTACAAGCTCGTGCCGCGCTGAAGCCCGCGCCTCATGGACGGGCAGATGATCCTTTAAAAGACCCCTCAGAGGCCACCTCATTCGCCGAGAGGCCCCACCTCACCCCTCACCCCTCATCCTTCTTATCCCGATCACGATCCTTATCCCCATCCTTAGGTCTCCGCCGAAACGCGCCCAGCCAACCGCGCCAGCCGAACCAGCCGATCAACCCCGCCGCAACAAAGACCATCACCCCCCAAACCGCCACATACCCCCAGCGCCACTCGAGCTCCGGCATATGCTTGAAATTCATGCCGTACACACCCACTATGAACGTAAGCGGAATGAAAAGGCTCGCCATCACGGTCAGCGTCTTCATGACATCGTTCGTGCGATTGCTGACGCTCGAGAGATAAATGTCCATCACGCCGACGCTCATTTCCCGCAAGGTCTCGAAGGTGTCGAGTACATGAATCGCATGATCCTCGAGGTCGCGGAGGTAGGGCCTTAGATCTTCGCCGAACGAACCGTCGTCCTGGCGCGAGAGCTGGATTACGGCGTCGCGCTGTTGGCGCTGTGATTTGCAGAGATGGATCAGCAAGCGACGAAAGGCGTGGATGCGTGCGAGGGTGCGTGGCGCGGGGTCGCCGATCGCTGCTTCTTCGAGTTCGTCGAGGTGATCGCCCAATAGATCGACGACGGGAAAGAAGCCGTCCACCACGGCGTCGATCAAGGCATAAGCGAGGTAGTCGACCCCGGATCGGCGGATCGGCGTCCCGCCGGTGCGCAGGCGCACACGCACGGGATCGAAGACGTCCCCCGGATGCTCGACAAAACTGATCACCCAGCTCGGGCCCACGACGATGCTGAGTTGTTGGATGTCGATTTCTTGCTCGACGATTCGGGCCATGCGCAAGACGATCAGCTGCTGATCGTCGTAGGTGTCGACCTTCGCGCGCTGCGGAATGTTAACGGTGTCAGCGAGCGCCAGCGGATGGATCGCAAACAACGCGCCCAACTCCCTCAACTGAGCCTCGTCTCCGAAGCCCTGCACCTGGATCCAGTCGACGGTTCCGGCATCGAGCGCCGGCCGCAAGTCAGAGACCTCGTCGACCGACCGCTCTTCGAGCGTGTCGGGGGTGAAGCGAACCCATTCGAGTTTCGGTGCGGCCGCGTCTTCGGCGATAGCCATCGCATGCGGTTGAGAACCGGGCGCCGGGCCCCGGAAACTCGAAGCGTGCGCCGATCGAAAGAAACCGAGAGACTCCTGTGTCGCGTCACTGATCAGCTTGGTTTCTCTGCGCAGAATTCGGGTCAAGCCAAAACGGGTCAACTGCGTTCCTTTCATCGACCACGTCCTATTCTGGATCGCGGCCGGACAACCTGCCTCATCCCGCGGCGTTCAACCACGCGACTGAGCCGATTGGGCGGCGACCGAACGCTTAGGCTTGAATCGCGACCCCGTCGTCTTCAACCCTCTTGGCCCGATCCTTGCTTTTCCTAAAGTGGAGATCTGAGTGGAGATATGAGGCGAGACACGAGTCCAGACGCGCTCACCACCGAGCAATCTAAAACGAGGTTAGACGAGATGAACCCCCTGCCCCATCACTACACGGTCCACTCTCATGCCGCCGCCGAGGGCAGTGTCGCGCTCTCGGCGAGAGGACTTCCGACTCTGCAATCTGCGCCACCAGCCGAGTTTGGCGGGCCCGGCGATCAGTGGTCGCCCGAGACTCTGCTCATGGCCGCGGTCGCGGACTGTTTCGTCCTCACGTTTCGCGCGATCGCGAGAGCCTCGGAACTCGAATGGAAAGAGCTCGACTGTCGCGCGGAAGGCAAACTCGACCGGGTCGAGCGAATTACGCGATTCGTCTCCATTCAATTGCAGGCCGATCTCACGCTCGCGCCGGGCGGCGATCCGGAGAGCGCACAACGCCTTCTCGAAAAGGCCGAGAAGGCCTGCCTCATCTCGAACTCGCTCGATCTAACGGTCGATCTCCATGCGAACGTAAAGACTGTATGAGGACGGAGCGCATCGCCGCGCCGCCCCCGACATTCACCCGATCTCGACGTCCAACCGAACCGGCCCATACTCAAGAAAGACTGGAACCCCCTCGAACACGAATTCATCCGCCAGTCGGATCTCTCCGACCGGATATCGCTCCACAAAAGCCCCAACCGCCTCTTCCCCAACAACCCGCGCCAACCCCGCTCCAATACAATGATGCGCCCCACCCGAGAACGAAATATGCCGCGGCAGCCCCCGGTCCAAACGAAACACATCCGGCTCTTCAAATACCGCCTCGTCCCGATTCGCCGAAGCAATCCCCACTAACACGGAATCGCCAGGCTCGATCGCCACGCCACCCACAACGGTCGCCTTCCGACAAACCCGCATCAAGAACAAAACTGGCGGATCGAGCCGCAGGCTCTCCTCCACCGCCGCCGAAATCAACTCCGGCTCCGCCCTCAACCGCGCATGCAGCCCCCCATCCTGCAGCACACGAAGCAACAAGCTCCCAAGCAAGTTCGTCGTCGTCGAAATTCCGCCCAGCACCACATGCGCGGTCAAAGCCCGCAGCACAGTCGCCGGAAGAACATCCCCATCCAGCGGACTGTTCACCAACCTTCCGACCCAGTCCTGAGGCTCCGCAGCCCCTCGCCGCGCATCCACCAATCCATCCAGGTACGCCGAGAACTCAGGGAACGCGCCCGCCAACCCCTGCCCCCGATCCGTCCGATTCTTCTCCGGCCACTCGCTATGTAGAAGCTCCCGAACCCACTCCACAATCTGCTCGCAATCCTCAAGCGGAAACCCGAGCAGATGAAAGCTCACCAGGTTGCTGATCTGATCCGTATACCGCGCGATCAAATCGACCGACTCGCCCCGCGGAAGCGCAGCAAGCAAGCGCCCGGCCTCGCCCCGCGCAAACGCGCGTTCCGCCTCGACCGATCGCTTATCAAAGCTCTTCCGCATAACACGTCGAAGCTGGGGATGCCGCGGCGGATCCATCTCACCGAGCATGCGTTCGTCGTCGGGCATCTCGACGGCCTTGAAACCGTTGCCATTCGCGAAGGTTTCCGGGTCGCGTAGAACCGTCCAACAATCGGCCCAGCGCGACACATAGACCTGCCCGCTCTTCAACCGAACAACGGGCGAGTCCCGGCGCCACGTAGCCGTCGTTTCCCAAAGGTTTTGGGTTTGCCGATAATCGAAAAGATCGACGTCTCCGCCGCGGGTTGGTTGAGTTTGCTCCATCCCTAAACTGTGCCTCATACCCGCTGAGTCGGCGAGCGGCACAGAAACGCGCGCTAGGCTCACGACAGAGATTGCAACAGCCTTTTCATGGACACTAAGCCCTCTTTCCCACTCGCACTCGCGGTCGCCCTCTTTGAGACGGGCGCTGTTAACCGCAGTATTCAGATCCGCACGGCAGACGTGGTCGTCCCCACCGGCCGCATCTTCGACCAAGCGGCCAGCCCCCCGAACCGGCCAAGCGAGCGTCGGTTGGTTAGTCGGTGACCGCGGGAATAACCGCGGCATCCGGACGAAGAAGGCTACGCGACCGCGACCGCGATCGCCCGCCGCTTCGACGGCCTGACGCTGAACATGACGCAGAAGCAACTCGAACGCTTCGAACGCGGCGGTGCGCTCGTCAGTTCACTCAAAGGCCGTACCCGGATGTACACATGGAACCCGAGATATCCGTTCCTGGCAGAGCTGCGAGCGCTCCTCGGGAAAGCGCTTGAGGCCCTACGGGAAAACGAACGAAGCCTCTACTTCTCTGAACGCCGCCGCCCTCGCCGCACGGGAAAGCCGCTCTGAATCCATTCATCCATATTCGAGAGGCAACCGAGCAATGACGATCGATTCCAACTCGTCGCTTGAAGCGATCGCGACGATCGTGCGCGAGGACTCGCTGCAGACGGCATCTCCGTGGTTCTTTCGGGTGCCGCGGCCGTATCGATTTACTCGGAAAACGCGTACGAATCCTACGATATCGATTCCATCGCCACTGGCGTAGTACGACGCGCCGACCGAACCATGGCGGCGCTCGGCTTCGTTAAACAGAATCGCCATCGGGTTCATCCAGAAAATCTCTACTGGGTTGAATTCCCGGCCGGCCCTGTTGCGATCGGAGAGGAAGTCATTCACGTCTTCGCCGAACGTCAGAACACGTCCGGAACGCTTCGCATCCTTCACCCGACCGAATGCGTGATGGACCGACTGACCTGGTACTTCCACAACGCAGATCGCCAATGCTTCGAGCAAGCGCTCGAAGTCGCTCTCAGACAACCCGTCGACCTCGACCGAATCAAACGATGGTCAAGCTGAGAACTGCCCCACGGCCTCGAACGCTTCCAAGAATTCAAAGAACGCCTGACCGAGCTCGGACCCACAGAGCCCCAATGAAGGCCGTAGAGTCTCCAGGCGCGCAGCGAAGCATGTTCCCAACTCAGCACCAGCGCACTCCGTCCGTCCAGGAAAGATCACCGAGTCGAATCCGCTACAACATTCCCAACAAAATCCAACAGGAACGGAGCGAGCTAGAAAACCTCTAGCTGTCCTCGCAGCGAGGCCGAAGGCCGCGCGAGAACAAAAGAAAGATGAATGGTATCCCCGACGGGAATCGAACCCGTGTCGCCGGCTTGAAAGGCCGGTGTCCTAACCGCTAGACGACGGGGACACATTCGGAGCGGATTATTGCGCAGCTCTGCTCGCTTTTCACCCTCCAGACAGGGTTTATACGCCTTCAAACCGACTTAGACGCCCGGACAGACGCCCATCTCCGCTGAAAATCGGCTCGACCTCGGCCGCACGACCTGCCCGACGACCGCACGGCCGCTGACCGGCTACCGCCCTCATCATCCGCTTGCCCCCCCTGAGCGCCGCTCAGGAGCCGCTAGACTCGCGGCCATGACAGAGCGAAGCATCAACGCCGAGCGCGCCCTCAACATCTGGTCCAGCTTTCAACGCAGCATCGACCCCCTCGCCCGGGGTGCTCAGATCATTCCCGATCCGGAGATCGCCTTCGACGCGATCGGCGGCCTGGTGAGCGCGAAGGACGAGGTGCTGACCTACGCCTATGCGCAGACGAGCCCGGACGTATATGAGCGCTGGGGGACGTTTCCGCCGAGCGCGATGCTGATGATTGGGCGGCGGGGCTCGGGGAAATCGCTGCTGGCCGAGGCGCTGGCGGCGCATACTTCGACGGCGTTTGTGCGGGTGGATGTGCCGAGAATCGTCCTCGATGTGATTCATGGTGCGCCTAAGATCGGCGAGTTTATTGCGGGCTGGTCGACCGCGCTGGAAGAAATGCCGCCGACAACGGTCTACTTCGATGAGCTCGAGTTTTCGCGCGCGCACGATATGGGACAACGTGCGGCAGAGCTTCCCACGGGGCCGATTATGGACTTTCTGCTCGAACTCATCGATCGCGCGCTGGCGGTCGAGGACTGCTTGGTTGTCGCGAGTACGAGCCATCCCGACACGCTGCCCGGGACGTTTCTTTCGCCGGGAAGATTTGAGCGCATCGTCGAAGTGAACCCGACGTTTCCCCAAGACGTGATCGCCGCGCTCGAGATTCATGCAGCGCAGGCGCAGTCCCGCGCGCGGCGCACGCTCTTCGAGGACATCAACTGGAGCACCGTCGTCGGCAGTACGCGCGAGCCGAGCATCGGCGA
>JBDNFB010000062.1:0-10328 GCA_041690055.1 Myxococcota bacterium
CTTCTGCGGGCGGTCCCGCATTGATAATTTGAAGTGCCACGATGGATCTCCCTCAGGTGGGTAGGCGGGTAGCAGGGTAGGCAGGCAGAAAGGCGACTTTCCAGAAGCCCTCCAAAGGCGGGCGCAAAGTCGACCGTCTCAAGACGAAAGGCGGAAAAGAGCCGGGCTAGTAGCGCGGAACGTCCGGGTCGACTTCCTGGCTCCACGCATCAATGCCGCCGACAATATTGAAGACTTGGGAGAAGCCCAGGCTGACGAATTGCTCCGCCGCTTGCTGGGAGCGACCGCCATGATGGCAATGCAGGATCAGCTTCGTGTTCCGAGGCAAAGCCTCAATCCGCGCGGCCTCTTCCTCATTGAGCAGAATCGCGCCGGGAATCGCCGCCGTCGCGCGCTCCTCGGGCGTGCGCACATCAAGCAGCTGGAAACTCTCGCCGCCGTCGATCGCTGCTTTCAGCTGTCCGACGGACATCTGCTGGACGCTCGGCGCGTTCGGGTTGTCCACCTTGAAGGCCTGTCCGTTCGGGGTGTCCGTGACATCGATCTTGATACCGTCCGCACGCGAGGCGGAAATCGGATCGAGCAGCAGAGTGACGCTGTCGGCGATTGCTTCGACGTCGGCTGGCGTGCGCGGGGAGATCGACAGGTTGGACTGGAACGTGGCATCGACCGTGAGGTGCAGTTCGCGCCCGGGGCCACCATGTTCGGCAGTCGCCTGCGCGAGCGCGCCGGCCGCGGCGGGGCTGACTTCAATCTTCGGCTGTACGATTTCGACGCGCTCGAGTCCGAGCGTTTCGTAGAGCTCACCGGAACCGACCATCTCCTGAATGATGTCGCAGCCTCCGACGAACTCGCCCTTCACATAAAGCTGCGGAATCGTGGGCCAGGAAGAAAATTCCTTGATGCCTTCGCGAATCTGCGGCTCCGAAAGCACGTCCACGGTCTGATACTCGGGGATCATCGAGTCGAGGATGCCGATCACGGTCGCGGAAAATCCGCATTGCGGCGAGGTCCGGTCGCCCTTCATGAAGAGGACGACCTTGTTGCCCTGGATCAGATCGTTGATTTCCTGCCGAACGGCTTCTTCGAGGGCCATTGGGTCTCCTTTTCGTGTTTGTCTTGGCGGGTTCGTTCGCCCTGTCCGCTCTTTTTTTGGGGAGTCGGACGGGAACCCGGCATGCATGCCTTCTCACATCCTTTTCGCATCAGCAGCGCATCCAAAGCGCATCAGCAGCGAGTCAGGTGTAAAAAAACGTTCCGGTAACGCGCCCGAATCTAGGCACGGAAAGCCGGAAGGGAAGGGGCTTATACCCCTTCTGAATCGGGAATCTAGCAGACGAGGCGGGCGAAGGTGCCGCGCGGGAAGGCCGAGTTGGTGGGGCCTTATTGATGGGCCCAGTTCGTGTGTCTAGGCGGTGACGCTCTGGCTTTCTTTCAGCCGGTCATTCGTGAGCGTCAGGATCGGCTCAACATCGTTCTCGTTGAGATCCAGGTAGGACCAGGCGGGCATCTCCGCGAGGTTCAGGCCTTCAATCGGCCGAGACCGACCCACCCCGAGCCTCGAGAGGCACATGCTGGTCACGCTGGTGAGGGCGCAGAGCCGTGCCACGTTATCGCTAAGCTGAGGCAGCTTCTCCGGGGAGTGATGATGCTCGATCGTGAGCACGAGCTGTTCGGGCAGGCCCCATTGCCGGACGACGGCCCCGCCGAGCTCGGCATGGTTGAAGCCGAACACTTCTTCTTCCACCTCGATAAAGGAACGAGACTCGTTGTAAACGGTGGCCATCACCTTCTCATATTCGTCCCGATGGCTATTGGCGAGTGCGGTCTTGCCTATGTGATGCATCAAGCCGGACGTGAAGGCGACCTCGGGATCGACGCCAATCCCCCGATAGCTCGCCAGCATTGCGGAAACGGGGCCTGCAAGGGAGGAATGCTGCCAGAGCAGTTTCTCCATCAGCCCGAAACGTTTGTACGTGTCCTTCATTGAGACGGCGAGGACGAGATTCCGCACGGTCATGGTGCCGAGCAGCGAGATCGCGTGGGAGAGGCTCTGGATCTCGCTTGGGAATCCGTAGAGGGCCGAGTTCGAGATCTTCAGGATGCGCGCAGCGATCGCGGCATCCTGGTCGATTAGGCTGCGAATTTCGTCGATGGAACTCTCCGGATTATCGACGGCCAGCATCACCTGATTGGCGACGGCGGGCATCGTAGGGAGGTCCCCTTCGGAAGCCTGAAGATAGGTGCTGAGGCGATTGCTCATGAGGTGGGTCAGCTCCAGGCGCGACGGGCGCGTGACTTGATTGCAGCGAGGAGCCTGAGCTCCACCTGGCTTTTCGACCGGAGCGGATCTTTTCATGAGGACTGGATACAAGTCCCTCGGATATGAGCCGGCGCACAGCTCCCCAGAGGGGCGAGGCGGAGTGCGTGCTACTCCGTGCACACCCGCTTGCTTGAGCCCATCCGATCGCATTCCAGCGTCTCGGTCACGCCACCGGTCACCTGAGAGCAAGCGCCACTATGCGCCTGCATCTCGGCCTGCATGACATCCGCGGCCTGCGCGATGGAGCAGGCGTGGCGCCCCTTATAGTTGACGCAGATTTCGCACTGCACCGATGTGGCGTCGAACGCAGCCCAAACTACGGCTGCGACGAAGGCGATTCCAATCGCGAAGCTGATTGCGGTACGAGCCATGCGGAGCGAGCGGTTCCCTGGAGTTCGACGAGGTCGGCCAGGATGCGAAGCGCTTCTTCACGCTGCGGCGTCGGCTCGTCATCTTTTTCTTCGGCGGTCTCTGAAGAGTAGTCCTTCGACCCGTCGGCGTCTTCCGCTTTCTGATCTCCGTCCGCGCTTCCGTCCGCGCTTCCGTCCGCGCTTCCGTCCGCGTTAGACGGCGCCGCCTCGGAATCCGTGTCCTCGGTCTTCTTGGAGCCGCCTTCGTTCTTGTCGTCGGCCTCTTTACGCTCTTTGATCAGCTCGTCGAGATGAATGACATCGTCCTGCTCCGCGAGCTTGGCGAGCTGTTCATTGATCTTCGTGAACTTTTCGTCCTGCTCAATGCGCAGGTACGAGCGTCGTCGCAGCTCCTCAAGCACATCCGTCCCGAGCGGCTTCCAGTCGCGCTTGGGCTCGCTGGAAAAGAGACCCGTCGAGCCGAGGAAAGGCTTGATCATCTGGCTCTTGAGTGAGTACTGCGTGTAACGCTCGCCGAGATCATCGGTGGCAAAGAGCGAGGGCAGTACCACGTCGGCGGTGACGCCTTCATGCTGCGTTGAATTGCCGCCGGGGCGGAAGAAGAGCGCCGTCGTGACCTTGATCGCACCGAGTCCCTTTTGCTGATGCACGAAGGACTGAACGGTGCCCTTACCGAAGGTGTGGTCATCGCCGACGATGACCGCGCGGCCGTAGTCTTTCATGGCGCCGGCCACGATCTCGGAGGCGGATGCTGTTATGCGTGAGGTCAAGATGACAAGGGGACCGTCGTAGACAATCTCTTCGTCCTCATCCGCCAAGACCTGCACTTCAGAGAACACGTTCTTGACCGCGACGATGCCGCCTTCGCGAATGAAGAGTCCAGCGATTTCGACGGAGCTATCGAGCTTGCCGCCGCCATTGCGTGAAAGGTCGAGGAGAACGCCGTCCGCCTTAGCCTCGCGTACCTGGCGGAGAAGGTCGCGCATATCGCGACCGCTCTGTCGCTTGCTCGGGTCGGGATCGCCGTAAAACGTCGGAAGATCAACGACAGCGAGCTTCTTCTTGACTCCGCCAACTTCCACTTCGTGGAATTTAAGGGTCGCCGCGGCGTCTTCGATGGTGACTTTGTCGCGCACGATGGCAACGTCGAGGCGTTCGGTCGTTTCCGATTTGCGAAGGACCGTCAGCTTCACGGTCGTGCCGCGCTTTCCGCGAATCATAGAGACGACATCACGCAGCGACATGTCGATGATATCGACGGGGCTCTCGCCCTCCTGCGCAACGGCAATGATCTTGTCGCCCGGTTCGAGCGCATCGGTCTTGTCTGTCGCGCCGCCTGGAATAATGCGTTCGACGACGGAGTATCCGTCCTTCGACGAAAGAGCGACGCCGATACCATCGAGCGAAAGGCTCATCTGGATCTCGAAGTCTTCGACCGCTTCGGGCGGGTAGTAGGTGGAGTGCGGGTCGAGGGCGCCGGCAAAGGCATTTAGAAAATTCGCGTAGGTATCGCGGGGTTCCAATTCCTTGGCGCGCTTCGTGAGCAGCTCGTAGCGATGAACGAGTTTTTCTTTCGCTTCGTCGACTTCCATATCGCCGCTTAGATAGTTCGACATCTGGAAATGGACGAGGCGTTCAAGCAGGCGCTTGCGTGATTCGTCATCTGCGGGATGACCGCGCTTTTCCGGATCGAGGATCAAGCGCACGTCCGTGTCGAGGGCATAGTCCTCGCGCATGACGTAGTCGCGCACTTCTTTTTCCATGCGCGCATAACGTCCTTCGAGATCCTTCTTGAGATCGTCGAGGATTTCGCATTCGCCGTTCTGCACGCCGAAGAAGACGCCGACCAGATTCGAGCGGAGCTTTTTGACTTCGCTGCTGAGGAAGAGGGTCTTGCTCGGATCGATGCGCTCGATGTAGGCCTCGATCGCGCGTTCGCGGAGCTCGGGGTTCAGAGCGCGGAAACTGATATGCCGCTTGAGCAGACTCTGGATCAGATCCCAGCTGCGTCGGCAGTTGAGCTCCGAGGAAGTGAATGCCTGCGCCCCGGAGGGCGCGAGGGCGAGGGCGAATGTCGCGAGCAATGTCGCGAGCAGAGTCGCGACGCCCGTCGAGAATCGCAGGCTGGCCCGCATGCCCGTGCGCCCGTGCGATCGGGATCGCGAGCGAGCGTTATGAGGAGAAGTCGAGGAGTCGGAGGAATTTCCGCTCCCGGGGCAGACGTAGCTTTGAAGCATCATTACTCCCATGATAGAGACAGGCGTCCTCGGCGTCAGGTTCAGCGACGACTCCGGCTCTTCTTTATTCAATCGGCATCCCCTGTTCCGGTCCTGAGTCTTCTGGAGGGAGATAACAACGGGTCGGGTCCATCTGTCAAAAGGCTGAATGCATGCTCGCAAAGAATCGACGCCCGACATTCTCCACACTGCACATCCCAATGCACGCCACAAAGGCGCGTTGCTCGGCTACTCTCCGCGCCCAAAACGGGGGTGACCGAGCTTCATTCACTGTTGATTTGACCTTCTGCGACCCTTTCTGGTTCGTTTTTCGGGTTTCATGCTCGATCGGGCCCTCTCAAGCCAACTCAGTCGATGCGATTGCCTCGATTTGGCGAAGGGGCCCGAGTCCGGCTTGGGCCGAAACAGACGCATTTCAGGTGCGGGCGCGTTTTTTGACTGATCCAACTCTTTCGAAAGGGAGAAGATTCGATGGCCGACTTTCATTACCAGGAACTTTTTGAGCACGGCCCGGACGAGACCGAGTATCGCAAACTCGGCTCCGAGCACGTCTCGACGATGCAAGTCGACGGGCGCGAAGTGCTGAAGATTGCGCCGGAGGCCCTCACGCAGCTGGCCGCCGCCGCTATCCGCGACGTGTCGCATCTCTTCCGGCCCGGTCATCTGGCGCAGCTTGCCAAGATCCTCGAAGACCCGGAAGCCTCGGATAACGACCGCTTCGTGGCGCTTGAGTTGATGAAAAACGCCAACATTTCTGCCGGCATGATCCTGCCCTCTTGTCAGGACACCGGAACGGCGATCGTTGTCGGCAAAAAAGGTCAGGACGTTTGGGTCAGTGGTAGCGATGAAGAAGCCCTCTCCCGCGGCATTCATAAGACCTACACAGAGACAAACCTTCGCTACAGCCAGCTTGCGCCGATCTCCATGTACGAAGAGAAGAACACGGGTTCAAATTTGCCCGCGCAGCTCGATCTCTATGCGACTCAGGGCAACGAGTATAAGTTTCTGTTCGTGACGAAGGGAGGCGGTTCGGCGAACAAGACCTTTCTTTTTCAGGAAACCAAGGCGCTGCTCAATCCCGAGAGCATCAAGAAGTATTTCATGGAGAAGATCAAGCTTCTCGGCACCGCCGCATGTCCGCCTTATCACTTGGCGATCGTGATCGGTGGCACTTCAGCAGAAACGACGCTCAAGACCGTGAAGCTCGCGAGCACTCGCTATCTCGACGATTTGCCGACTTCAGGCAACGAGCATGCTCGGGCCTTCCGCGACGTGGAACTCGAAGAGCAGATTCTGCAGATTACCCGCGAAGTTGGGATCGGCGCGCAGTTTGGCGGGAAGTATTTCTGCCATGATGTCCGTGTGATTCGGATGCCGCGTCATGGCGCGTCTTGCCCCGTCGGAATCGGCGTATCGTGCTCCGCGGATCGCCAGGTCAAGGGCAAGATCACAAAGGAAGGCGTTTTCCTCGAGCAGCTCGAGACCGATCCCGCACGCTTCATGCCCGACTTGGTGGCACACGAGCTCACGCGCGAACCGGTGGAAATCGACCTGAATCGGCCGATGGCGGATGTCCGTGCTGATCTGTCGCAGTACCCCGTTACGACGCAGCTCTCGCTGACCGGCACGATCATCGTCGCTCGCGACATCGCCCACGCGAAGCTCAAAGAACGCCTCGATGCGGGAGAGGAACTGCCGCAGTATTTTAAGGATCATATCGTCTACTACGCTGGCCCTGCCAAGACACCAGAAGGATACGTGTCGGGTTCCTTTGGGCCGACGACGGCTGGACGCATGGACGCGTACGTGGACCTCTTCCAGGAGCATGGCGGCTCGATGATCATGCTCGCGAAGGGCAATCGTTCGAAGGCCGTGACGGACGCCTGTCACAAGTACGGCGGCTTCTACCTCGGCTCGATTGGCGGTCCCGCCGCGATCCTGGCAAAGAACTGCATCACGAAAGTCGACATCGAAGAGTACGAAGAGCTTGGCATGGAAGCCATCTGGCGCATCGACGTCAAGAACTTCCCGGCCTTCATCATCGTCGACGATAAGGGCAACGACTTCTTCGCGCAGTTCTGACGCAGATCTAACGCAGACTTAACGCCAATGTTATGCAGCGCGCTTTCCTCTTTGAGGCGTTTGTGAGCTGCGTCGCCTTTTTACCGTCACTTGTGATCCGGTCACCCGTACTCACCTCTGAGCAATTAGAGGCGAGGCAAGAGTGAAATGGTGCGTGGAATACGTTGGATCCGTTACGGGGTGTGCACCTGTTTGGGCTTGGCTGTGATCGGCCTGGCAGCGATCACTTCTCTCAGCGAGATGTCTGACGTTCCGCCCCCACTCGAAGAGCCCGGCGTCTCTCTTTAGCCTTGAACTCGTGGCTCCTTTCGGCCCGCGGCGCGCTCTGGCTCGGATCTCGAATCGAGCGTAAAAGCTTTCGGTTCATCTTCCCCTGGATGGGCCGCCGCCCCACCGCCCACCTCGAGCGGTGGGGCGGATCTTCTCTTGCGCCTGCTTAGCTTTGTGGTTCTTTCCCGCGATGCAGCCCGTTTCCGTGACCGATTTTGACGATCCCCGCCTCGACGATTACCGCAACCTGAAGGATGCGGAGCTCTTGGCGAAGCGTTCCCGCTTTATCGTGGAGGGGACGGGGGTTCTTCGAGTTTTGCTCGGTCTTTCGGTGCACGAGCCCGATTCGATCCTTTTGAGTGAGCGGCGCTTTAAGAGCCTCGAAACGGAACTCGACGAATTCGGTCCGGCTTGTCCGATCTACGTGGTTCCCCAAGATGTGATGGACAAGGTCGTCGGCTTCCCGATTCATCGCGGTTGTCTCGCCGCCGTGCCCCGTCGCCCTTCGCAGGCCGCACTCGAAATCGCTCGAGACTTGCTTGCGACCAAGCCTGCGCCTCGGCTTGTGATTCTCGAAGGCATGGCGAATCTCGACAATGTCGGTGGGATCTTTCGGAACGCAATGGCGTTGGGTGGAGATGCGGTACTGCTCTGCCCGCGATGCTGCGATCCGCTCTATCGAAAGGCGATTCGCACGTCGATGGGCGGGACGCTCTGCGTGCCTTTTGCGAAGGCAGAGAATCTGGTCGATCTTCTGCGCGGATTGCGCGCGCTTGGCTACGCGATTTGGGCGTTTGATCCGGCGGAGCCTGCCGTCGATCTCGGAAGCCCGGAGGCCAAGGAGCCGGGGCCCTTGGCGCTGCTTTTCGGCACAGAGGGGCCGGGGCTCACACAAGCGGCGTTGGCGGAAGCGGACCTGCGCGTACGGATTCCTATGGAGCCTGGCGTGGATTCCTTAAATGTTTCCGCGGCAGCGGGCATTGGGCTGTTTTCGACAAGGCGCGATTGAAATCACGCGTAGGGGTCATCCTTGTGAGACTCCTTCGTAAGGGACGTGCAGCGATGGGAAAGCCAATCAAGCCGATACTGATCCTCAAGACCGGGGAGGCTTTGCCTTCCGTGAAAGCCGCGCGCGGTGATTTCGAAGATTGGATTGCGCTGGGGCTTGGGTTGTCGGTGGGTGAGGTCGAGGTGGCGGTGGCGTACCAAGGCGAGGCGCTGCCTGATCCTGAGACGATCGGCGGCATCGTCGTCACGGGTTCACCCGGAATGGTCACGGACCGTGCGGAATGGAGCGAGGCGTCGGCTGCCTGGCTCGCAAAGCTCGTCGAGGGCGACGCTATGCCCATTCTGGGTCTTTGCTACGGGCATCAACTGCTCGCGCATGGGCTCGGCGGCGAGGTGGGGACGAACCCAAATGGCCGCGAGACGGGGAGTGTCGAAGTACGTTTTCTGCTCCCAGAAGGTGACGCGTCGCTTGCGCCCTTGTTCGAGGGCGGTGCGCATCCCGCACATATGTCGCATCTCGAATCGGTGCTCCGCCCGCCTGCAGGAGCAGAGGTGCTCGCCGAGACGGATCAAGAACCGCACGCGGTTCTGCGCTTTGGGCCGCGGCAATGGGGCGTCCAGTTTCATCCGGAATTCGATCGTGAGATTATGCGCTGCTACGTGGCGGCGCGGCGTGAGATCTTGGTGGCGGAGGGGACGGATCCCGACGCGGTGGATGAGGCGGCTATCGAGACGCCGGAGCTGACAGGGATTCTCAAACGCTTCGCGAAGTTGGTGGAGAAGTCCGAGTCCGAGCGCGGTTAAGCCCGACTCACTCCGAGAAGGCCCGACTCAGCCCGGCTCATTCCGAGTAGGCCCCGACTAGAGGTCGCTGATTTTGTGTCGTCGGACCTGCTCTCGGTAGACCCAACGCAGCAGCTGCGAGCGCGTGGTTTCGTCGATGCCCGCGAATTCGACGGCGACCGTGGGCTTGCCCGGCCGAAAATCCGGGGGTCGAGGGAGTCGTGCGACGCGGGCGGCGAGGACGAAGCAAAGCGATCCGGGCAGCTCGAAATGGCAGATCATCTCGTCCCCAGGCTCCCAATCGCCCTCGGCCTGGAAGCGGATTCCGCCGGCCGAGACATCGAGGAGATCGTGGACGGTATCCAGCGCCTGTCGCGGATCGTCCTCGGCACTGTGTCCGTCGCTGATCGGCGGGTAGCCGGATTCACTTCTCACAACGCGGACTTGCAGGCCGTGCACTGAAATGCGAACGAATTCGCGTTGCTGAACGCGCTTCCAGGTGGCTTGGATCTTAAGCGCGAAGCTCTGATCTGATTTGGCCATGATCTTCGCACGGGTGGCGAAGCGGGCGTTCCCGGCAACGGCGGACTCGACCAACAGGGCCTCGCCGCTCTGGATTGGATTGCAGGATCCGAGAAACCAATGCAGCCCGTCTTCCACACGGTCCACGGCGATGATCATCGGGTAGCCACCGGCCGGCCCGTCGGGATGCAGAATGACCAGCGTGCCGGCTTCGAGAATCATCCGGCGGGACTTCTGGTCGTTTGGGTGTGCATCTTCCATAGGGTCCTTCGTCGCGGTTCGGCGCTTCCGGCCGGTCTCTACCTGTGTCGTTTCGGCCTCCACTGGGGTGTCTTGAGTGTTCCCTGCGGGGCCTCAAGTTCTCGCGCCCTGGGGCCGACTCGACAATGTGAGTGCTTACTCTTAGAGTCCTCACAATGAGATTGGTCGATGGACTTCATTTCGCGGCGAGTCAGCGGGAGCACGTTTTCAGTGGAGTATCGAGTCGCAGAACTGGCCGAAGCCGCGGGCATCGGCGTCGACACCGTGCGCTTCTATCAAGCTCGCGGCCTCATCTCCATGCCCGAGCGCCGCGGGAGATTTGCGATCTACAGCGCGGAGCACCTGGAGCGAATTCGCCGCATCCGCGCGCTGCTCGAATCCGGCTTTAGCCTCGCGCAGATTCGCCAGCTCCTGGTGGAGGTCGATGCGTCTTCCGCCTCGTCTTCCACCTCCACCTCCACCTCTGCCCCC
>JBDNFB010000063.1:0-25022 GCA_041690055.1 Myxococcota bacterium
AGACGAGCATCCCGACTTCGATCCCCGCTACACCACGAGCGACGCGCTCGTCCAGTTCTTCGCCGGTCAGGTCGGCCACGATCACCCGAGTCTCCACACCAAATTCGGCCTGAAGCTTTCCCGCCACCTCTTCGAGCAGCGCCTCTCGGCGCGCCAGCAGCACCAAATTGATGCCCGCCGCCGCAAGACGCCGGGCGAAGCTCTCCCCTATGCCGTCTGAGGCTCCGGCCACCAGCGCCCAGGGGCCGAACCGCGTGCGAAAAGTATCCGCGTCATATCGAGTTGAAGTCATAATTCCTCCGTACAAGTCGCCCCCAACAGTATCACTCTGTGGGCGCAGCGCGAAGGCTCGAACGGATCGCATCCGAGGGACTCTGAGCGGGGATCAGGGCGCGAAATGCGCCGCTGGCTCCATGCGCGCCTATCTGCCGCAATCCCCGTTAGGCGTCCGGTCCGACTTCGGCGCTGGCCTCAGCGGCGGGTTCGGGTTCCGCGGTGTCGGAGGCGACAGATTCGGGGATGGCGGATTCAGGCCGGATTTCCAAATTGGATCCGACCTCAGACTCGGCCACGGCCTTCACTTCCGGTGTATCGAGTTTGAGGGCCGGATAGAGATCTTCGTCGGGGTCGAAGGTGGAACCACTCCGAAACCCCAAACGACCGATCGAAGTACCTCTCTGCGCCGACGTGCCGCCACCCTCTTCGGCGAGCCCGTCGGCCGATCCGGACGCGTCGCCCACATCGAACAAGCTCTGTCCGACCGGCGGCGCCCAGGAATCTAGATCGGTGAGTGGAATGCGCCAAGCCGCGTCCTTGTCCGTCGTAAGCGCATCCAAATGCGCGCGCTCGACCGGCTTGGAGAAGAGATAGCCCTGCATGAGCGTACAGCCGCGCTCCATCAGATTTTGCATCTCTTCGATCGTCTCGACGCCCTCAGCCATGACCTCCATCCCAAAGCCCTTAGCCATGTGAAGAATCGCCTCGAGGATCACTCGATCGGGATCGGTCTGCGCGGCGCCGCGAACAAACGATTGATCAATCTTGAGAAGATCAACGTTGAGCCGCTTGAGAAGCGTCATCGTCGAATACCCGGTCCCAAAATCGTCGATCGCAATCCGCACGCCGAGGTCGCGCAACTCCTCGACTACCAGGAGCGCCTTCTCGGTCGCGGCCAAAGACTCCGTCAGCTCCAGCTCCAGACGAGAAGCGGGCAGACCGGTCTCTTCCAGAATCGTCTTCACGCGATCCGTAAAATTGTCGGCATCAAGCTGTCGACCCGAAATATTGACCGCCACGCGGGCATTCGAGATCGCCTGCCATTCCGCCGCCGCCTTGCAGGCCGTCCGAAGCACCCACTCCCCGAGCTGCACCATCACGCCCGTCTCTTCGGCCACTTCGATGAACTCACTCGGTGACACGACGCCGCGCGTAGGATGATTCCAACGCACGAGCGTCTCGACGCCCACGATCTCTTCCGTCGCGACCTGAATCTGCGGCTGGAACATGAGGTGCAGCTGGCCGCTATGAATCGCCTCGCGAAGTCCGTTCACGAGGTTGAATCGCTCAACCGCCTTATCGTTCATATCACTATTGAAGAGACACACGCGATTCTTACCCGAGGTCTTGGCCTCGTACATCGCAGTATCAGCGCTTTGGATCAGTTGGTCTGAGTTTGCTCCGTGCTGCGGGAAGACGGCGATGCCGACGCTGGCGCTGATCCAGCATTCATTGCCCTGTAGATGGTAGGGCTTCTCGATTTCTTGCCGGATCTCATCCGCGATCGCCATCGGTGCTTCTTCATCGTCGACGTCCTGAATTGCGGCCAAGAATTCGTCGCCGCCGATGCGGGCGATCAGATCGCATTTTCGAATCGCCTTGCGCAGTCTACGTGCGACGTCTGTCAGGAGTTCGTCACCGACGGCGTGTCCCAGATTATCGTTGATTGCCTTGAAGCCGTCCAAGTCGAAGAACATGACCGCGAGCTGGCTGTCACGGCGCTCGGCGCTGTTCATCGTGTTCTCAAGCTGCTCCATGAACCAGTAACGGTTGGGCAGCTCGGTCAAGCTGTCATGGGTCGCAAGGAATCGCTGACGCTGCTTCGCTTCCGTCAGGTCTTGCAGAATCTTGTGTCGCTCAATTGCATGGACGATCGTTCGCGAAATCAGGTCGGGTGTCACCTCGCCCTTCGTGAGGTAATCCTGCGCGCCGGCACGCGCCGCCTTCAGTGCGGTCGCCTCGTCGCGCTGATATGTCAGCACGACGATCGGAATGCTCCGTGCCGCCGCGCTCGCGCGCATCAGCGAGTCCAGGCCGTACCCCTCATGCACCGACAGATCGATTAGCATCGCGTCGAAGTGCGTGTCCTGCAGCTTGAGCAGTCCGTCCTCGATCCGCAGCACGCGCGTGATCTCGTAGTGCACACCCTCTGGCCGGCCGAGCACCTCGACTAGCCTATTGGCCGTCATATCGTCTTCGACGACAAGCATCAAGGAGATCGAATCAGGGGCAGCGCTTTCGGGACTTGCGTCGTTGGACATCCAGGTTCCAGTCGGCGTAGGGCGAGCCTCAAAACGAGACTCCCCTGCGCTCATCGGCCGTCCACATTGCAAAATGGAGGCCTGTCTGGACTGTTCTCGGCGGACCCGAGATCCGAATTTCCTAAAGGAATCAGAGGTCTACGGCGAGGCCTAAGCCGGGCTCAGCGGGGCTGCCGCTGGACCAGCCCCATCCCATTCTCGCGCATGATATCCCGCACCTCGGACTCCGAGAAATCCGGCAGGTCATTCACGAATTCCGTGGGCTCCGCGAGTCCCTCGCCATGGGGATAATCCGAGCCAAAAAGGATGCGGTCGGCGCCGATCAATTCTCGCAGCTCGGTAATATTGTCCTCATAGTAGGGCGCGACCCAGAAATGCTTGCGGAACGTCTCCCGGGGATCCTGCTTGAACCCAAACGGAAGCTGTCCGTAGACCTTCTTGAACTTGGCGAAAAGAATCGGCACCCATGAGCTGCCCGTTTCAATCGTCGCGATCCGCAGATTCGGATGGCGATCAAAGAGCCCATCGCAAACCAGCGTCGCGCACAGGTCAAGAATCGGATTGGCGGACATGCACAAACGCTTCGGCTGAAAATCGAAGGCCTGGAACTCGTCGCTGTTCCCCCATTGCTCGCTGTACTTCAGATAGCCCGAGTCCCCCGAGTGATAGGCGACGGTGAGCCCGGCCTCCGCAACGCGCGCCCAGAAGGGATCAAAGATCGGATCCGCCGGCGACCGCGATCCGCCCTCAACCAAGACCGGCGCAGCACGCATCACGAGCGCGCGCGCATCATGCTCTATGCACCACTCGAGTTCTTCGAGCGCCCATTCCAGGTCGGTCAGCACCATATACGGCGCGGCAAAGATCTTTTCTTTGTACGCAAAGCCCCAGTCTTCTTCGAGCCAGCGATTAAACGCCCGGAATGCGGCCAGCATCGCCGGCAAGTCAGCGCGCAGCGCTTCCTCCATGCCAACGCCGAGCGTTGGGAACATGAAGCAGCCACCAAGATTCTGAGCCTCCATGAGCGCCAACCGTGCATCACGATCGCGATAGGCGGGATTGATCGGCTCGAGATCGCCAAAGATCTCCCGAATGTTCTTCCCTTCCGGGTTTCGCCCGCGGAAATACTCGTCGAGACAGCCCGGCTTCGCGACGGGGTCGAAGGTGGGGTTCGGGATGAACCGATTGACGGCCCCGGCCACGAGAAGATTCTTGCGACCGCGAATCTCGGCCCAGTCCATCGCCCGCCTCTTCATTCGCGGATCGATATGCCGCGTGAAGGCGTCTTCGTGCTCGTAGTAATGATTGTCTGCATCGAAGGCCTGGAAGCCCAGCTCGGGAAGCGCCGCATTCTTGTTCATCTATCTCGCCTTTCGTTACGCGTAAATTTCCGTGCCTCGCACTATGGAGATTTAGCGCCCGGATTTCAATGTGTCTGCGGCAGCGCGCAGCAATGGCGGGTCAAAGTTGCCCACGCATTGCCACCGTGGCCCAGATCCAGCAGATCTGGCCCTCTATTTACACCGCAACTGCGCTCTGGAACGCCGGCCGCCCCTGCAACCTGGAGAGGTACGCCTGGCATCGCGGCGTTTCGTCGTTCACGAAGGTCAGGAAGGCGGCGATGCCCAATCCAAAGCCGATCATGATGTCGGCGGCAGTCAGCGCATCGCCGCAGATATAGGGCTGATCCCCAAGCGCGCGCTCCACAACGCGAACCAGGGCAGGCGCCATTTCATTGCCACGCTCGACGAGCGCAGGAATCCGCCGATCCGGCGGCAGGGGACCGCTGTGTGCCGCGATCTCGCCCATGATGATCGTGAGTGGATTTTCGCCAAAGGCCATCCACTGAGCCACACGAGCGCCCTCTCGGGTCGCGCCCGATGGGACCCACGCCCGCTTTCCGTATTGCGCATCCAGATACGTCAGGATCGCCGTCGTCTCCCAGAGGACGAAATCACCGTCCTCGATCGCGGGGACCTTACCGAGGGGATGAATCGACAAGTACTCGGGCGCCTTCATCGCGTCGCTGAACATCTCGACCGGCACAATTTCGTACTCGAGTCCGAGTTCTTCGGCAAGCCAAACCACACGCATGGATCGCGACTGTTTCGAGTGATGGATCTTTAACATTGCATTCGTCCTCCAGCGCGCACCTAGCCCGCTCCGAGCAAGAGCAGGCCTCCGCCTAACATAAAAAAACCGACCAAAAAGACGACAAAGCAATATCCCATAATTGAGCGCGCATCGAGCCCGGCAATCGCCAGCAAGGGCAGCGTCCAGAAGGGCTGAATCAGATTCGTCCATTGATCGCCATACGCCACGCCCATCACAATCGGCGGCGCTGCCACACCAAGCTGCGCCGCCGCTTCGGCGAAGATCGGCCCCTGCACAGCCCATTGGCCGCCGCCCGAGGGCACAAAGAAGTTGAGCAATCCGCCCGAGATAAAGGCCCAAAAGCCGAGCGTCTCGGCGGAGGCGATGGATATGAAGCCGTCCGAAAACAGGCCAACGAGCTCAGTGTTCATCATCAGCGCAACCACGCCTGCATAGAACGGGTACTGCAAAAGAACCGGCCCCACGATTCGACTCCCACCGAGAATCAAATCTACGTAATGTCGTGGCGAGCGCGCGAGGATCAGCCCCACCCCCACGAAGGTCCAGTTCACGACATCAAGCGTGAGCTGAAACCCCTTGCCCGCGAACCACGCGACCAAATAAGCGAGTAACAAGAGCCCAAGACCCACGCTCAAGCTGCGCGCTCCGTCGAGCCGTGCTCCCACGTTGCGCTTGCGCGCAGTCGCTAGAGCAGCGTCACCTGCACCTTCATTCGCGCCGCCATCCGCGCCATCTTCCGCGCTTTCGGGAATTTCGACGATCTCCTCGTCGCCCGGTGCAAGCGCAGCACAGACGCAAGCCACGACGGCCAGCGTCGAAAACGCCAGAGCCAAGTTCCAAGGGGAGAACGTCGTCTGCGTGATCGGCACAACACCGATCGCGCCCTCGAGCGCATGCCCGGGCGTCGCGACCGCCAGGGGAGCCGTCCCCGAATAACCCATATGCCAGATCAAAAAGCCCGAGTAGGCGGAGGCCACGAGAAGCGGGAAATGAAGTCGAAGTCCGTGCGCCTTCGCGTGTCGTGCGAGCGATACCGCCAGCAAGCCACCCACCACGAGACCAAGGGCACCGGCGATCAAACTCGCAAGACCGGCAATCGTCGCCACCAGCGCATAGGCACTCCGCGGCCCTCGCGGCCAAGTCGCCACACGATCAATGCCCCGCCCCATTGCGTCCGTATGCGCGAGGGCGTATCCACCGATCAGGGTGACACAGATTTGAGACGTAAAGGCAAGCAGCCCCGTGAGCCCCTGCCCCCAGATCATCAACGCTTCGGGACCGCTGGTATCCGTCCACCCCAAGGTCAGGCAAAAGATCAGGGCAGTCAGCACGATCGCAAACACGAACGGATCCGGATAGAAACGTTCGGAAAGGACCACGAAGGGTCTCGCTATGCGGTCGAGGGAGAGAGCCATTCCTGAATGCTAGCCACCTTTCAGTCAACGCGTCCGTCGCTGACAGACCTCCCTATGAAGCTAATCTATCGATTCCGAATCATGCACTCCACCGTTTCCCGAAGGAGTTCGACTTCATGCGAGCCAGAACCCGCCGATCCCTGATCGCGCTCCCCCTCATCTTTGGTATCGGCGCCGCGATCGCCTGGGCCGGTAGCCAGAACGGCCTGATGGCCTCTGGGTTGCCCCTCTTCGCAATCTGCGGAGCCATAGCCTTTGGGCTCAATGGCCTGGTTTTCCTTCACGCGAACGCCGTCCAGACCGAGCGCTTCTACGACCTGACGGGCAGCATCACGTACCTCACGGTCATCGCCGTCGCGGTGGCCTTCGGCAACGCAGATGCGCGCTCCGTCTTGCTCGCAAGCCTGGTCTGCATCTGGGCCTCTCGCCTAGGCAGCTTCCTCTTCATCCGGATTACGAAAGACGGCTCCGACGGACGCTTCGACGAGATCAAGGTGAACTTCGCGAATTTCCTGATGACCTGGATGCTTCAAGGGCTCTGGGTGTTCTTGACGGCGTCCTGCGCGCTGGCCGCAATGACTTCTGCCGCCTCCGTCCCGCTTGGCTGGGTGGCCTACCTCGGCGCGGCGATCTGGGCGACCGGCTTCGGCATCGAAGTTGTTTCCGACACGCAGAAAAATCGATTCCGCGAGGACCCGTCCAACGCGGGGCGCTTCATCACCTCGGGCTTGTGGTCCTGGTCAAGACATCCGAATTATTTCGGGGAGATCGTGCTCTGGATCGGGGTCGCCGTCGTTGCTGTGCCCGCACTTTCTGGGTGGCAATTCGTGACCCTGATCTCGCCGGTCTTCGTCTTCGTTCTGCTCACGCGGATCAGTGGCGTGCCACTGCTCGAAGAACGCGCGCAGAAGAAATGGGGCGACGAACCGGTTTTCCAAGAATACACCCGGCGGACATCGGTGTTAGTTCCGCGTCCGCCGGCTGCTTCCTAGATCGTTCGCTATACGGACACGCGATGAGCGCGTCCAGGCCAAGCGTGCCCCCTAGCCGCCCCTAGCCGCCCTAGCCGCCCTAGCCGCCCTAAGGCGTCCAGAATCGGCCAGAGGCGTGGTAGACGCCTAAGCTATCTAAGCTATCTAAGCTATCTAAGCTGTAGGTGAGGCCGGGCTTCCGCTTCGACTTCGCCGGCGCGATGCCCCGCTGGTTCCACCCGAAGGCGGGCGGCTGCCCGAGGGCTTAGCCGAGCCGCGAGATCGACCATTACCTTTCGACTCGCTCGCCGCAGCATCGTCGCGACCTGCGCCGCGTCCGCGTCCCGAGCCACGACGTGCGCCCCCACCTTCTTTGCCATTTGTACTGGCGGATGAGGAGCCCGAGCGGCCTCGACCGTTTCCGTTTCCGTTGCTGCGAGAGCGGCTCGGCCGACTCTCGCTGCTTCCGGATGCGCCCGCCTTCTCGCCCGTATCGAAGCCGGGCAACCGAAGTCGCGGGATCGGCGCTCCAAGCACTCGCTCCGTATCGCGCACCCAAGCACGATCTTCACCGGTGATGAACGTGAATGCCTTCCCCGTCGCTTCAGAGCGACCGGTTCGGCCGATGCGATGGGTATAGGTTTCAGGCGTGCTCGGCGGATCGTAGTTGATGACGTAGTCGATCCCCGCGACATCTAGACCGCGTGCCGCGATGTCCGTGGCGACCAGGATATCGAACTTGCCCTTGCGGAAGCCTTCCATGGCCCTGTCACGTTGGCCCTGCGACATGTTGCCCTGAAGAGCGACTGCTCGAAGCCCGCCCTTCGCAAGATGAAGCGCCATGCGCTTGGCCCGATGCTTCGTTCGCGTAAACACGATCGCGCTCTGGCATTCGTCGTTTCCAAGCACGCGTTCGAGCAAGTCTCGCTTGCTTCCTTCCGCGATCGGGCAGAGCGCGTGCTCTACACGTTCGGTCGGCGCTGTATGTGCAAGCTCCACAACGTGCGGCTTATTCAAGATGCCGTTCGCGAGCGAACGAATCGCCTTGGGCATCGTCGCCGAGAAAAGCAGGTTCTGACGATCCGCGGGCAAGGCTTTAAGGATGCGCTTGATGTCGGGGATGAAGCCCATATCAAACATATGGTCCGCCTCATCCAGCACCAGCGTTTCGACTTCGGCCAGATCAAGCACGCCACGGTTCAGGAGGTCGAGCACTCGGCCCGGACAACCCACAACAATTTCAGGCCGTCGTCTGAGCTGTTTGATCTGCGCGTTGGCTGAGACGCCGCCGAAGATCGTCACGCTCTGGATGTCCGTGAACTTTGCGAGCAAGCGAATTTCCGCATCGATCTGAATCGCGAGTTCACGCGTCGGCGCAAGAATCAGGGCAAGCGGCCCGTCGCCCGGTTCTTCGATGAGGCGCTGCAAGATGGGAAGTGCAAACGCGGCGGTCTTGCCCGTTCCAGTTTGCGCGAGTCCCATGACGTCACGGCCTTCAAGGGCCGCGGGAATCGTATCCAGCTGGATTGGGCGAGGGGAAGAAAATCCCGCAGCTTCAAGGCCGCGAGTCAGATTGGGATTTAGACGGAAAGAGGCGAAATCGCCCTCGGTCTGAGAGTGCGCATTGGCGCTAGACAAAATGGTTCTCCGCCGTGAGCGCACAATTTGAGTGCGCAACGGCTTCGTTTTCAAACCCAAACAACAGAGATGGGAGAGAAGGGATAATGTGCGGCGCGACCTCAATCGGGGGTGAGAGGTCCTGTTGTTCGCCGCATCTAATCGATCGTTGGCTTAATCGCGCTGTCCGATTATTTATTGAGTTGCCTTCGGATTTTTAGGATCCCTTAGAGACGGATCCTGACGAAGGCGCGCGGGCGACCGGGTGATCGAGTGACCGGGCTGTTGCCCTAGTAGGACTGTGTGTAGCTCGTTTAGTGCAAAAGAGCCAACCCACACCTTTCCTCTCGGGCAAACCGATAAGCAACTTGAATGCAAGGCGCCGAAGCCCCAAGCCTTTTCCCCATAAGACTGGCCTATCATGACCGCATCGAGCGAGTCATTTCGTGATTCGCCTTCCTAACGAATGAAGGAAACTCCGCATGCTGCCTCGTATTCTCGCCGGTCTCGTAGGCTTCTTCTTTCTCGCACAAGGCGTGAATTTCCTTTTTTCGCCCGAAAAGGCTGCAAAAGGCCTCGGAATGCCCCTTTTGGAAGGCATCGGCCGAAGTACACAAGTGGGTGATATCTCGGGCGTCTTCCTCACAATCGCGATTCTCTGCGGAATCGGAATCGCTCAACAGTCCCCTCACGGGCCTCGGGCTGCGGGCATCCTCCTGGCTACAATCGCGGTCGCAAGGATCCTCGCCTGGGCGGTGGCGGGCGCGGCTTTCGCGACGGTCCCGATCGCGGTCGAGGTCGTCACCGCAGGCATTCTCTTCTTCGCCGCCTCTCAGCTGGGATCCGCGGTGACCGGGCCTGCAACCGAGGCCTAGCCCTAGCCTGCACGGAGCGCCCCTCCTCGCCCCAGGCCCAAGGCCCAAGGCCCCCACTCCTGCCCCACGGGTAGTCAACCAAGGTAGACAAACTAGTCAAACTACCTTGACTAGTTTGAGACGTTCTTTAACCTCGTCCTATGCGATCCGGACCCCCAGAATATCCTGGCGAGACTTCGCCTGCTCTCACCCCGAATCCCATCGATCCGTCGGCGCGCGGCGACTCCTCGGGCAAGGCGGACACTGCGACGCCGGAGACCGGGCGGGTGCGCAAGCGCTACCGCGACAACCTCGCTCGGCATCTGATCGGAATCGCCCGAGATCTGCAGAACCGGGTGATGTCCCACCTCACTGTAGAACGCGGCTACAGCGACCTCCGACCAAGCCTCGGCCCTCTCCTCTCGCTGGTCCGGATCGAACCGCGACCCTCCAGCGCTCTGGCCACCGCGCTCTCGATCACGCCTCAGGCCTGCAGCCAAATGGTGAACTACGCGGAGCGCGCCGGATACGTTGAACGCGTCGCCAGCGAGGGAGATCGACGCGCAAAGCTCATTCGACTCACCGAGCGCGGTAATGGCCTCGTCGAAGACGCCGGGGAAATCATCCTCTCCATCGACGCGGAATATAGAAGCCAGGTCGGACAGCGAGCCTATGCGCGCCTCACCACCGCCCTTGGCGAGCTCTTCCAGGGGCTTGGCATCCCGGCACATGCGGATCCTGAGCTCACGCTCTCCTCGCGCGGTTCGGCGGCCGTACTGCCCATGATCTCGGTGCAAATCCAGCAGGGTCTCATGACCGCAACCATGGCTCGGGGGCATAGCGGGCTGAAGATGTCCCATGGACAGATCCTCCCGATGATCGGCCCAGAAGGCGCCCGAGTCCATCAGATCGCCCGGATTCATCGAGTCAGTCGCCAGGCTGTCAGCACGACCGCACGCGATCTCGAATCCCTCGGCTACCTCCACGGCGAAACGGACCCGCGCGACGGGCGCGGCGTGGTCCTCCGACTGACCGATCGCGGCGAAACACTGATCCGAGACTCCGTCGGAGCGGTGGACGAACTCGAACAGGTCTTCCTCGGAATCCTGGGCCGCCAAAAGCTCGCGCACCTTCAGACCATCGCCCACAAGCTCTACCTCTCGCTGCATCTCGAAGAAGAGATCTTCGAGGATGGCAACGGGCGGGTCAGACCCCCCGTAAAGAAGAGCGCAATCCTCCTCCCCACAGCCCTTCGAGACCGGCTCCGCCGCGACGCAGTGCGCGAACCAAAGGCCGGCGCAACTCGGTCGCCTCGCCTAGAACAGCTCGCCGCCGAGCTGCGCAGCCATCTCGGCCCCAAAGACGCCGCGCGGCTGGCTTCCTTGCTCATGTTCAACGTCGCCTCAGATCATTCGGCGCATAACAATAGCCCCCGTTCCCCGGAGGCCTCAAACAACCCGAGTGACTCCGAACAATCGCGTTCTCATTCCGTCAAAATGCCCGGCAAGACGAGAGGCGTGCAATCGAAACGAACAGGAGAGAACCCCGATGACATATAACTGGCCCGCGGCACTCGCTTTTATCGGCACTCTGGTTGTCTCCACGATAGTCGTGCGCGCATTAGTCTGGAAGGTCACCGAGTTCAGTCAACTGCGCGACCAGAACAAGGAAGTGGACAAAAAGAAGATGGCCCGCGAGTACTTCAGGGACGCGGTGAAACGCAATAACAAGTCCGGCCTCTGGACCAACATCGGCTTCTATATTCTGATCCTCCCATTCACCGTCGGCTTCGGCACCCGCCCTTGGTGGCAGCACCTACTGGAGATCGCCGCGGTGCTTTTGATCTTCGACTTCATGTACTATCTCACGCATCGGTTCCTCTTTCATGGCGACCTGCTTCGCAAGGTGCACGCGCTGCACCATCAGGCGCGCAAGCCCACGTATATCGATGCGCTCTACGTCCATCCACTTGAGACCTTTATCGGCCTCTCTCTCTTCCTCTTGTCGATCCCGATCGTCTCGCTCATCGTGGGCCAGCCGATGAACCCCTTCTCTGCGGGCATGGCCACCCTCGCCTTCACGCAGCTGAATACCGTCAATCACGCCTGGACGAATCTCGAAGCGAGGCCGACGACGGGCGCTCTCGCGCCGATTTTCCGCACGGTCGACTACATCACGGGCGTGCATGCCAGCCATCACATCGACATGACTCACGGAAACTACGCGACGATGACCATGATGTATGACAAGATCTTCGGCACATTCGAAGAGCCGACGCGGCGCGCGACTCCGTAACAGGACTCGCGTGCGCCCCGTGCGCCTCTACCTCTACTCTGCCTCTGCCTGCACGCGCGCTCAGCAAGATCGACAGGAGACAAAAGAATGGGCCGACTCGACGGCAAGGTGGCTTTGGTCAGCGGGGCGGCCCGCGGCATGGGACGCGCCGAAGCGGAGCTCTTCGCCTCTGAGGGTGCGCGAGTCGCACTATGCGACATCCGAGATGAAGAGGGGCAAGCCGTCGCGCGAGCAATTGGTGAGAGCGCGATCTATCTCTCGCTCGACGTGACGAGTGAATCGGCCTGGCAGGAGACGGTCCGCGCGACCGTCGACGCATTCGGCGCGCTGGATATCCTTGTGAACAACGCGGGCATTGCCGAGGCGGCACCGCTCGAAGAGACATCGCTCGAGAGCTACCGCCGCGTGATCGACGTGAACCAGATCGGCGTCTTCTTGGGTATGAAATCCGTCGTCGCAGCGATGACCGAGGCCGGCGGCGGTTCGATCATCAATGTCTCGTCGATCGATGGTCTCGTAGGCATGGATCTCATCATCTCCTACGTCGCCAGCAAATGGGCTGTTCGGGGGATGACGAAAACCGCGGCCCGCGAGCTGGGCCCGCGCGGCATTCGCGTGAATTCGATTCACCCTGGCTTTATTCACACCTGGCTCTCGGTCGAAGACGAGAGCCATCTAGCGCCGACCCACGCGATCCTCGACGCCCATACGAGCAAGCTCGCCCCGCTCGGCCGAACTGGAGAGCCCAAAGAGATCGCGAAACTCGCCCTCTTTCTCGCCTCTGACGACAGCTCCTACTCCACGGGCTCTGAGTTCGTTGCGGACGGGGGGCTGGTCGCAGGCTATCCCCCGCCCGGGAGCGATGTCTGATTCGGGCAGAGGTTCGGGCAGAGATCTGCACAGAGTTCAGGCAAAATCCCGGCAGCGCGTAGGCAAAGCTCGGCCCGAGCTCAACCCCAGCCCGCAGGTGCGGGCGACTCTCGCCGGGGGCCCAACCGACGTTTTCTGAAGATCCGCTACGCTGCGGCGCCCAAAACTAAGCGGAACCCCATGATCTCTCTTTCGAATCTCTCCAAATACTACGGCGATCGCGTTCTCTTCGAGAACGTCTCCCTCCAATTCAACCGCGGCGATCGCTACGGCATTGTCGGCGCGAATGGCTGCGGCAAGTCCACTCTGCTCAAGATCCTGACCGGAGAAGAAAGCGCCACCGACGGTGATATCGCGATCCCGAAACGGGCCGTTCTCGGCGTGCTCGGCCAGGACCATTTCCAGTACGAAGACACGCGAATTCTCGATGTCGTCATGATGGGCAATGCCCCGCTTTGGGCAGCGATGGCCGAGAAGGAAAAGATCCTCGCCAACGCCGAGAACCATTTCGACGGCGACCGTTATGCGGAACTCGAAGACATCATCCTCCAGGCCGACGGCTACGGGCTCGAGTCCCGCGCGGGTGAAATCCTCGAAGGCCTCGGCATAGCAACGGCGGTCCACGAACAGAACTTGTCGACGCTCTCCGGCGGGTTCAAGCTCCGCGTCCTGCTCGCACAGGTCCTTGCGGCAGAACCCGATGCCCTGCTGCTTGATGAGCCCACTAACCATCTCGATATCCTGTCGATTCGCTGGCTGGAGCAGTTCCTTCAGACCTACCGCGGTTCCGCGCTTCTGATCTCCCATGATCATCGCTTCCTCGATACGGTGGCGACGCATATCGTCGATGTCGACTACGACACCATGAAGTCCTACCCCGGAAACTACGCGCATTTCATTCGTGCGAAGCGCGAAGAACGCGATCGACGCGAGGCAGAAATTACAAAACGTGAAGGCGAAATTGCGGAGAAGAGAGCCTTCGTCGAGCGTTTCCGTGCCAAGGCCTCCAAAGCCCGCCAGGCCCAGAGCAGGCTCAAGCAGATCGATAAGATCGACGTCGAAGCGCTGCCCGAAAGTTCACGTCGCTATCCCAACTTCAAATTCGACCAGCGCCGCCCAAGTGGAAGACAGGTCATTGAATTAACAGGCATAGCCAAGAGCTACGACGATAAAGTCGTGCTCGCGGATGTCGATCTCGTGATTCAGCGCGGCGAGCGCATCGCCATCATCGGACCGAACGGCATTGGGAAATCGACGCTGCTCAAGGTAATGGTCGGCGACACGAAGCCGGATTCAGGCGAGGTCGAATGGGGCTACGAAACCCATCCCGGCTACGTCGCCCAGGATCATAAGGAGCAGATGGGCGCGGACCGCCAGAGCATTGAAGACTGGCTCGGCGAATGCTGCCCCGCTCAGGGCATCGGCTTCGTAAAAGGTCATCTCGCAACTGTGCTTTTTTCGGGCGACGAGACGAAGAAGAAACTCGAAGCGCTCTCCGGGGGCGAAGCCGCACGGCTGATGTTTGTGCGTCAAACAATCGAGAAGCCGAATGTCTTGATTCTCGACGAGCCCACAAATCATCTCGACCTCGAAGCAATCGAAGCGCTCGTCTCCGCGGTCAAGGCATACGAAGGCACGCTGGTCTTCGTCTCGCATGATCGATGGTTCGTGAACGAACTCGCCACTCGCATCGTCGAGATTACGCCCGAAGGCGTCCGCGACTTTCACGGTAGCTACGACGAATACATCGCACGCGCCGGAGAAGACCATCTCAACGCCGAAGATGTGCTCAAGAAGGCGCGCGAATCGAAGCGCGCCGCCCGCGACGAAGACAAGGGCAAGAAGAAAGGCCGCGGCAAGGGCACGCGCAAGGAAGCCAACTAACACGAGTCGATACTGAAATCGTCGCAGTGCGGCCAGCCCGCGCCCGATGTATCAGATCATGTATGCGTCGCCCGAGGCCCGAACGGTAAGGTCACTGATCGAAACACCCCAAGGCTGATTGATCGTGAAGACAATCTGATCCGCCAGAATTTCGGGTGACATCGCGTAGAAACCGATCTGTTCAGGATCGACGAGTTCAGCCGGAGGATCCTCGCCGAAGACCTGGCCCAGCTTCACAAAATAGTCATCGGCGTTGCTGCCGAGCACGCCCTTGACTGCTTCCACGTTCAGAACCCCCGCGCCGAGTCCCGTCCCGGGAACGCCCGTCGGGCGAATCGTCGTGACCTTGATCCGCCCCTGCGATTCCTGCCGAAGAGACTCGGAGAGCACATTGACCGCCGCCTTCGTCGCGCCGTATACAGCGGCACCTGCGACCGGGTAGTTTCCGTACACCGACGAGATATTCACCACGTGGCCGCGGCCCTGAGCCGTCATTTGGTCATGAACGCAGCAGATGCCGTGCAAGACGCCCTTGAAGTTGATGTCGATGCATCGGTCCCACGCCTCACCCGCGATCTCATGATCCGAATAGAGTGCGAGCGGCATGATCCCTGCGTTATTCACCATCACATCGATCGCGCCGAAGTGCTCCACCGCATGCGCCGCCAAGGCCGCCATCTGGGCGCGGTCCGTGACATCCGAGCGAAGACCCTCGGCCTCTCCGCCCGCGGCGCGGATCTCCTCGGTCGCGCTGGCGACCGCAGCTTCATCGATATCCGAAACCACCACCCGCGCGCCGAGTGCCGCAACCTTCCCCGCAACGATGCGACCGAAGCCACCTCCACTGCCCGTGATAATGATGACTTTGTCCTGGACGTAATTCGACATGGGCTCCTCCTTCGAGCGAGCGGAATATACCGAAGAATCCATCGATTCCGGCTGCCAGAATCCGTCGATCTAAATGTATCGGCGTCCGACATCGGCTCGTGGTTCGCTGCTCTCGTTCCGCAGCCCCATCTCTACGCGGTCGGAAGGATCACCTCGAACCGAACACCCATCGTGCCCGGCCCCGATCCCGATCCGGCGTCGACGCAACGAAGCTCGCCCTGCAACTTCGAAACTAGCGTCGGCGAATGCCCGCCAGCAAAATGCCCGCACCGAAGAGCAGAGCCGCTCCCGGTTCAGGAACGGCCGTGATCGGTTCGGGACGATTCGGTACATCGATATCAATCGAGCCGAGTCGGATCCGATCGCGCGAGAATAGCTTGAGCACATCCGTCTCTACGTTCGCGAAGTGCGCAACTCCGGTCCGGCCTCGGCGACCTTCTCGTCGCACGAGCTCACGATCATCACCTGCCGAGACGCTGACGCTGTCTCGACCGCGAAGAGCCACGCCCACAGCAGCGACCGAGAAGCGCTCGCCACCGTTGATCGAGATCGAAACAGATCGACCTCGTCGAGAGCGAGATTCGCTGATCGAGACCGTGTTCGTCGCCCGCACCAATCTCTGCGCTTCCGCCGCGATAGCTAGAAAGGTCGATCGAGAGCGCCTGAGCGCTTCCCGCGATCATGAGGAGAGCCGAAGCGCCCGCATTAATTGTCGTGATTCGGCTAGGGCCGCGGCCCGCCGTGTTCTTCTCAGCAGTTTCCATATGAAAACCAGTTATGTCGCCCGCCCGCGACGAACTCTTACTCTGGAGCCTCTTAGAGTTCTACAGGGTAAACGTGATGTCTTTAGCCCACCATACGTTTGGGAATCCCCTAATTGCATCTCCCTCAAGCCGCGAAGGACCTACTTACAGAGCCCTCCCCCGAGGAAAGAATACGGCTCACAATCATAGATCAGCCGGCCTCCCTCCCCGTGCTGATAGTCCAGAATAGGAATCGCGTAGTCCGGAGCCATACCCGGAGCCGGCTCTTCCTGCAGGGAATCGATGGAAACCGGATAACTCGCCCAATTAATGGGTGCACGCCAACCGGGCGGGGGGACTAATTCATGCCGGGTTCCCGAGACGGGGTAGAGCATTCGCCACTCGAGGATTTCCTGCTCCATCTTATCCACGACCTTCGGATGAGCCGCCGCAAGATTATTGTGCTCGTTGGGATCGTCCGAGATGCGGAAGAGATGGGTCGTCACCTCGGCCGAGAGAAGCCCCTGATCGATCTCTTGAACGAGCTTCCACTCATCGTTGAATGCGGTCGTATTCGTGTGGCCGCGAATCGGCGTCTCTGAGGCAAAGAAGAGAAGCTCCTCCCGGGACTCGACGCTCCCATTCTCAAGTGCCGACCAGAGATTTCGACCATCGAGTTTAAACTCGGTTTCGACCGGAACGTCCGCCGCCCCCGCGAGCGTCGGCAGCACATCCATCGCAGACATGATGCTTTTGTTGAGGCTGCCCGCCTCGAGCTTCCCGGGCCATCGCATCACCGAAACGACGCGAATCCCTCCCTCGAATGTGTCCCCCTTGCCACCGCGCAAAGGGACATTGTCCGCGCCGCCTGTGGCATACGCGGCTCCACCATTATCACTGAAGAAGAGCACAATCGTTTCGTCCGCGATGCCCTCCTCATCCAGTGCGGCCAGGACCTTGCCAACCGCCTGATCCATCGCATCGACAACAGCCGCATACACGGGTCGCGCACTCTTGCGCATCGTCATCTTGCGAATCATCCGCGAATCATCCGTCTGCTTGCTGCGTGCCGGCTTTCGGTCGTCGCGCATATCCGCGTACTTCTCAAGTAGATCGTCCGGGGCATCAAGCGGGGTATGCGGGGCGATAAACGGCATATAGAGAAAGAACGGCTTGTCCTTATCGCGCGCGCGGATATAGCGCGCCCCTTCGTCGCCGAGCAAAAACGTTTCGTATCCCTGGTCGTCGATCGGAACGCCGTTGCGCTGAAAGTCGCGGCCCTTCTGTGAAGCGAAGGGCGGGAAATACCCGACCTCCGTATGGAGATGCCCGTAGAAATATTCAAAGCCGCGCTGGTTCGGGTGATAGGTCTCCTGCGCATGCCCGAGATGCCATTTCCCGACCATTGCGGTTTGGTATCCCGCGCGCAGAAAAGCCTCAGGCAGAAAGAGTTCATCGGGATGAATCCCGTTGGTATGCCAGGGCATGATCACGCCGTAGGCGACGCCCAAGCGCATAGGGTCACGTCCCGTCATCAACGCGGCGCGCGTCGGCGAGCAGATCGGTGTGGTATAGAAGCGGTCGAGCTGAACGCCCTCAGAGGCGAGCCGGTCGAGCGAGGGCGTCTCGATCACTTCCTCGCCGTGATATCCGACATCAGACCAACCCAGATCGTCGGCCAGGAAGATCACGACATTCGGTCGCGCTCCCGCCGCGAGTGGACATATCAGCGCCATTCCAAAGACTGAGCAAAGAAGTGCGATCCTGCGAAAAAAACAGGGCATGGGCGAATACCTCGCGAATAGAGACTGGCTTGCGTAACTTATCAATTGATAAGTATCGAAGCCAATTATGCCATCCCTGCGCTAGAAGGCCAACCCGTCCCGTCTTGCTGCGGACTGGGGCGGGAAAGAGAGAGGGAGAGGACCTGTGGCTAGGGGCGGTAATGCGACCCAAGGCGCTCGACAGCCTCTTCGATCGCTCCGTCCGTCAGGTCATCCACTTCATAGAAGATCACGTCGATGCCCAGCGGGTGGTCGATGGACTCGTCTCCGCCAGCCTTGGGACAATGCATACGGGTCACGTTGGCGAAGACCGAGATGGGCCGAGTCTCGAGTTGGAACTCGACGTGGATCGGCTGGCCCACGGTATAGCTTTCACTGGTCTCGATCAACGTGCCACGCCGAGACAAGCTCCTCAGGATGCCCGCCCCGCGATGCGCACCGGCTCGAATCCAACCGAGGGTATCCAGCGGTACTCGCACGGTCTGCAGCGGAACCTTCCAATTTCGATTCGACCGCGCCGCGTCAACAAAAAATCGGAACTCGCGATCCGCAAGGGGTTCCCAAAGCGCCCAGTCCGCACCGGCTTGCCGGATTAGATTGCGACGCTCTCGGTCCGGTTCCACGCCCACGATCAAAAGGCGCGGCACATGTTCATCCGTCATCTTGCGAATCCCTTACATCGACTCGCCTAACGCAGAGAGACTGACCGACGGGGGCGCGATGACCATATCGAGATCCGGTTCTTCTCGCTGGGCCAAGACTGTGGCTTCCTACAGCCCGCTCACCAGATGAGTATCCGCCTCGAGCCGGGTCATCCGAAACGCCGTCTGACCAAGCGACGAAGGCATGCTGTCGATCACGAGCACCCGCGGCGGTGAATTCAGCAAGCGTGTATCCGGCGGCAGCGCGCGTTCACCGATCACACCCTGTTTCCCGAATGAACTCGGATCCGCCCGACCTGCGATAGGCCGGCCGCCGCCGGTTGAGATAATGGGCTCGATTCGGGGTCGCTCCATGCCATCGCTTGCCGGGAAGCGAGTCGCCCACTCGCTCGGGATTGCTGGAGAAAAGAGGAAGCCTTGAATCCGCTTACAGCCCATCAGGCGAAGCAAATCCGCCTGGGGATGCGAGTCCCCACCCTCATCGACCACCTCGAATCCGAGTGAATGGGACATCGACACCACCGCCGCCGCGATTCCGGCCGCCGCGTCACTGTCTTCGATATCTCGCAAGAAGCCACGATCCATCTTGACCACATCGAGCGGAAGGCGGATCAGGTCGGTGAGCGCAGAATATCCTGTCCCGCAATCATCGAGGGCGACGCGCTTCTTCGATGAGTGCGCGGGCCCTCCTGGAACCGCTTCGCCAAGGTCTTCAGCAGCGCGTCGCCGGCCCCATGGCCGAGCGGATCGTTCACTTCCGTGAAGCGGTCGAGATCGATGTAGAACAACGCCACGCGATTGTTTCCCGCAGTTGCGCTCGAGATCGCACTTTCGAGGCGATCCACGAAGAGTCGCCGATTGATTAGGCCGGTTAGGCTGTCGTAGTGGGCCAGATGTACAAGATCTCGCTGGCCCTTTCGCTGTTCCGTGACGTCGCGAACTGCGATCCCCCGAACGGTGCGAACCCGCGTAACCACAGTCGCCGAGATCGAAAGTTCGACCAAGCGCCCACCTCGGACTGTGAGGAGATGATGCTGTTCGTCATCGTCCGTGAGTAGCTCGCGGGCCGCGGCGGAGAGAGTGAGCCCTTTACCTGCCGCGAGATTCGGCCAGAAGAGTACCCTCGCGGCATCGCTCGCCTCAAGCACGTTCATCTGACCATCAACGAGGATACTCCCCTGGCCCGAAGCGGTATGCGCGGCCTTCGTCGCGTCCTGCGCGGCGCGCGTGCGGGCAAGCACAAGCGACAGACATCCCACAACCGATACGGCCCCGGCTGCGAGCAGCGAGGTCACGGTCAATACCATCTCCGAAGTCGCGGTGATGGTAGCCAGGGATGAGGAATCGATGATCGACCTAACGGCTTACCCGACGGGGCCCACGCGTAGGAATAGTCCGCTATCGACTCGGCGAGACACCGGAATGAGAGATCCCACGCAGGTCAGGAAGAATTGTGCGGGGCGCCCGTCGCCTGCACGCTGCTTGCAGTCAAGTTGGGCGTGTTTCAATGGCATTGTCTTCCACGAGAGCGCGCACGATCCGTCCGCGACCTATTCGGCCTCGGCACCGCTGCGCTGCCCCCTCGCGCTTTTCTGGTTATAATGAGCTGCGACTGGAGACAGAACATTTGAATCGAGAAATACTCATCGCCCTGCTCGGCACGCTGCTTGCCCTCGCGCTCGGCTACGCGCTCCTCCACACGACTTCCGGTCCATCCGCGCCCAGCGTCGAGCCCTCGGCGTCATCCACGCCCTCGGTGCCGAGGAGCCCAGAGCTATCCTCGGACGCGATTGCGGCGGAGAGCGCCGAATGGACGGGCTCTAAAGCGCCTAGCTCGGCTGTCTCGCCGCTCGCCCCAGCCACTGCCGAAGCGGAGTGGGCAGAGGCTGCCGCAAGCCATCAGACGGCGGAGCGCGCGCTCAAGGAATCTGAGCAGTCGCTCAACGATGTGGAACGAGAAATCGAAGCGGTGGAAAGGTTCATCGAGGATCTCGAAGAGCGCGGGGACGATCCTGCGGACTTCGCCGAGGAAGGCATGGCCAAGCTCCGGCCGGCCATCGAACGCTTCGAAGCGCGGCTCGAAATCGTTGAACGCAACGAGGGCCTTGAGGCGGAAGCGCGAGCGCGCCTCGATTCGGCGGAAGCTGAACTCGCCCACCAGGAATCTGTTTCGCGCTAGGCATCATTGCGAAGTGGAGCCCGCCCGGACCGATCGTCGGACGTGGCGGTAGCACTAGATCCGGACGCGAGGCGGGCCAGCCTCTGACCCGCTTAGACCAGGCCCTGCCTCTCACTCTCTATCCTTTACCCCACTGCCGCTAGGCCGCAGAGTCCATCGGCCCATCAGGGACAGGGCGCGAAGGGCGGTGCTGCAAAGGCCGTGAAAGAGAGGGCAAGGGAAAGACAAGCAGTCGCGACTATTCGCCGCATTCGTAAGCGCATGTTAATTCTTCTCCTGGTTGGTAGGCCTTTCGATTATGAAACGAATCGTGCGCTTTGGTGCAGTACAAAACCAAGAGTCAGAACGATGGCCAGCGACGCCTAAAGGGGTACGATCGGGCATAGCTAGAATCCTAGAACCCACGAGCCCGTCAAAACTTGGAGCGCCCCTTGATCCCTTTCCCGGTTGATCGCAGACCGTTCTCTGCAATAGGCGCCGCCAGCGCCGCCCTGTTTCTTTTCAGCGCCTGCCTGTCCAACACCCAGGAAGGCACCCAGGAAGGCACCCAGGACAGCGCGTCTCCGGCCGCCGAGGCCCTTAACGGTGTTGATATCACCACGCGGAACACAGGGCGGAGCACTGGGATCACAATTCAGCCGGGCAACGACGGTCGACTCGTCTCCTACAGCGAGCAGCGAGAGCCCTGCAATCACTACACGCCGAACCGAGTCCCCCTCTTTGGCGACCTCCATGTCCACACCCGCTTCTCCTTCGACGCCGCCGCGAATACGATCGGCGCCACGCCGACCGACGCCTATCAATACGGTCGCGGAAAGCCGATCTCCTTCTGGCCCATGGTCGACGGAAAGCCCGCAGGTTCCTTCCAGATCGATCGTCCCCTCGACTTCCTGGCCGTCACCGACCACGGCGAGTTCTTGGGCGAGCGCCGCCTCTGCCGCGAGCCCGATTCACCGCGCTACGACTCGGAGTTCTGCAAAGCGACCCGCGTCAACGAGCGACAGAGCATGATGATGTTTGGCCAAGTCATCACGACGGAAACGCCCGCCCGCCTGTCCGACGTCTGCGGCGAAGAAGGAAGCCTGTGCCGCGAATTTGCCCGCCAGCCCTGGCAGCAGATCGGCGATGCCGCCGAGGCCGCCTACGATCGCAGCGCCGGATGTACGTTCACCACCTTCAAAGCCTACGAATACACAGGGACGCCCGGCACCTCCAACTATCATCGCAATGTCGTGTTCCGAAACGAGAACGTGCCGGAATTCCCTGTTTCCTATATCGAAGCCCCCTACGACAGCGCGCTATGGGAGCAGCTCGACGATGAATGTCTGATCGAAGGCGGCTGTTCTTACCTGACCATCCCGCATAACTCGAATCTGGCAAATGGCCGAATGGCGCCGTATATGCGCCTCGACCCGACAATAGAAAACAAACGCGCGTATGCCGCCAAGCGGCTGGAGCGTGAGCCGATCCTCGAGATCTTCCAGCACAAGGGCGCGTCCGAATGCATAAACGGGTTGTCAAGTGTGCTCGGTCAACCCGATGAACTCTGCAACATCGAAGCCGTCCGCGTCATGGGTCAGGAAGAGACCTACGTCGTCTCCAATATTCAAGGCTCCACCGTGCTCCTTGAAGAGGCCAAAGAAGTCACAGATGAATGTGGCGACGAGGTCGGCTCAAACGGAATGCTCGGCGCGGGCTGCGTTCACGCGACAGACTTCCTTCGTTCCGGCCTGCTCGTCGGCCTCGAAGAAGAGCAAGAAACGGGGCTGAATCCCGTGAAGCTGGGCATTATCGGGTCTACTGATACCCATACCGCTGCCCCCGGCTCCGTGGTCGAGTCCGACTGGCGCGGTCACGTCACGCTGGAGTCGAGCCCGGAAGAGCGACTTCAGCCGGGCCTGCTCACGAGCGGCATCGATGGCAATCCCGGAGGCCTCGCCGGCGTGTGGGCCGTGGAGAATTCTCGCGACGCGATCTTTGATTCCATGCTCCGGCGCGAAGTCTTCGGCACCTCGGGCCCCCGTATTGCACCGCGCTTCTTCGCCGGATGGTCCTTCGAAGACGATCTCTGCGAGCGCACGGACAAGGTGGAAGTGGGCTACGCGACCGGCGTGCCTATGGGCGGCGACTTGAGCGCACCGCCTTCGCAGGACGCCAAGCCGACCTTCCTGGGCGCCGCGCTCCGCGATCCCAGTGGAGCTCCACTCCAGAAGATGCAGCTGATCAAGGGCTGGATTGATTCGGATGGCAAGCGCCGCAACGAAGTCCTCACGATTGCGGGCGGACCGAATGGAGCCGGCGTCGACCTCACGACAGGCAACCGAACGGGCGCGGGCCACGACGGATTCTGCGAAGTCTACCGCGACGAGAACTTCGATTCGTCGCTGCCGACCTACTATTACCTTCGCGTCGTCGAGAATCCCTCGGCCCGATGGAGCTTCTACGACTGCATGCGCATCCCGGAAGACAAACGCCCCGCAGTCTGTAGCGATGGATCCTATCCATCCACGATTCAAGAAATGGCTTGGTCCTCACCGATCTGGTATCAGCCCTAAGCCTGCTGGGAGGCGCATCATGCTCGACGACACGCAGTTGATCCACTGGCACGACCAGGGGTACCTCAACCTCGGCCCTCTGTTTGGCCCCGAGAAACTTCAGACGATTGCAAGCGAGTACGATCGTCTGGTCACCCTCGATGGCCAAACGCTGGGCAACGAGAAGCAGGGGGTTTTTCCGTATCGTGCGATGCTGAATTTTCGCAGTCCAGCCCTCGCTGAAATCGTCCTCCACCCCGCGATGCTCGGAATTGCGACGCAGTTGCTAGGAGACGATGTTCGCTTATGGTGGGACCAAGGCATCAACAAAAAGGCCGGGGCCGGCAGCTTCATCCGCTGGCATCAGGACAATGGCTACCAAGCTGGGCAGATGCCCGCCTACCTCACGTTCTGGCTCGCCCTCGACGATTCCAACCGTGAGAACGGCGGGCTCGAGATCATCCCGGGTTCCCATCTCGGGGGGCAGCACCTTCATACGATGGAAGGCGTGCATGCTGTGATCGACGATTCCGATGTCGAATCACATCGGGCCATTCCGCTCGATGCGGCCGCAGGCGACATCCTGCTTTTTTCGTCCCTTCTTGTCCATCAGACCGGCGGAAACCACACCGCCGATCGCGAGAGGCGGGCCTGGGTCATCCAGTATTGTCGCGGCGATCAGGCCAATCAGGTCACGGGAGAGCGATACGATAACCGCGCCTGGGCGGTCCGCGAAGGCACGCACCAAACGGAGCTGAAATCCGAGCGTCGCTTCGACTTGCGCGGCGATCGCCCCTGATCGCCCTTTAGCCCCAAGCGACCTGCGCGCGGGCACGCAGCCCCGTGCTAGCCGACTCATGTGCGCCACCGCGCCACCGCGCCACCGCGCCATCCGCATTAGGCCGAATGAGGCCGCATCAGTCAAGCGTGACGGGCAACCGCACGTGACGATGCCATCCGGGAAGACGAGCCATCTCGAGCTGCTCCGCCGGCACGGCGAGACGGATCTCCGGAAACCGCTCGAAGAGCCCCGTCAGCGCTGCTCGAGTCTCCATCAATGCGAGCGGCCTGCCCAGGCAGAAATGACGGCCGAAGCCGAAGCCCAAGTGGTGATTCGGCGTGCGGTCGATCTCAAATCGCTCCGGTGAAGAAAACGCTCGGGGATCCATATTGGCCGCGCCAAGCAGTGGCATAACAGCTTGCCCTCGCTTGATCGGGATTCCGTGAATCTCGAGGTCCTCAGACGCATACTGCAGTTTCGTGCCATGAATGGGCCCGCGAAACCGCACAATCTCTTCCACAGCCGAGTCCCAAAGCGAGGGCTCCTGCCGCAGCCGCTTCGTTAGCGAGAGCGAAGCCCATCTTTCCAGAGCTGTGATTGCTGATGTAGCGTACCGGGTCGAGCGCTTCCTGGGTCGGCCCTGCCGTGATGGTGATTCGGACACCTGCCAGCATGCCGGTTTCGAAGCGCGCCGCTGCAAGATCTGCGATCTGCATGGGTTCGAGCATCCGGCCCATTCCCACATCACCGCAGGCTTTCTCACCTGAGCCGGGACCCATGATCTCCATGCCACGCGCGCGCAGGGTCTGCAGATTGTCCTGAGTCGCCTGATTGGCCCACATGGCATGATTCATGGCGGGAGCGAGAGCCACTGGGGCAGTGGTTGCCAGGGC